>NZ_JBMLTK010000001.1:0-1140 GCF_049240005.1 Flavobacterium sp.
GTTGGCATCATGAACGCCGACAATATGTTGTACCATCCCGATTTTCGGGCTTTTGAAAGAAGTTATCAGATGATGACGCAAGTCGCCGGACGTTCCGGGCGTAGCGAAAAGCGCGGGAAAGTGGTGATACAAACCTATAATCCGCTGCACAATATCATACAGCAAGTCACACACCACGACTACGAAGGCATGTACAAAGAGCAATTGTACGAAAGAAAGATTTATTATTATCCGCCGTTTTACCGATTGATTCGCTTAACCTTAAAACACCGTGATTTCGAAAAATTGAAAGAAGGTTCGATGTGGTTGTATCAGGTGTTAAAACAAAACTTATCGATTCCGGTTTTAGGTCCGGAAGAACCTGCTGTGAGTCGCATTCGCAATGAATACATTCGAACCATAATGGTTAAAATACCGAGCGATGCGTCATTACAAGGCACAAAAAAAACTATCCAGAAAGTACTGAATAGTTTTGAAGTGGTAGCGCAATACAGAACCATAAAGGTTACTGTAAACGTTGATTTTTATTGAGTAAATCTAAGCAATAGCTAACGCTTTAATTAAATCTTCTTTCTTGTTGCGACTTAACGGAATTTTAGTCATTCCGATTTCAGCAAACTTACTATTGAAGCGTTCTACTTTGTCTATATTAATAATATAGGACTTGTGTACGCGAATGAATTTTTCTTTCGATAAATCCTGTTCGAACGATTTCATTGTAGAAAGCACTAAATTACTGTCGTCTTCCGTAACTACTTTTACATAATCACCGTAAGCTTCAATCCATTTAATCTTATTAGTGTAAACCTTTAATTTTTTGAGGTTACTCTTAATAAAGATGTGTTCACCTTCTTCTTCCTGGTTTTCTTTCTTAAGCATGTGGAATTCCATAGCTCTTCGAACGGAAGCATTGAAACGATCTAACGCGATAGGCTTTTGTAGGTAATCTGTAGCGTCATAATCAAACGCTTTCATAGCATATTCCGCCTTGGACGTGATAAAAATAATTTGGGGTTTTACTTTTAATCCGTCTAAAAAATCAAATCCACTGATGACCGGCATCTCGATATCGAGAAAAATCAAGTCAACCGTGTGTACCGACATGCAATTCTTTGCTTCGATTGCATTAGAAAAATCACC
>NZ_JBMLTK010000002.1:0-21507 GCF_049240005.1 Flavobacterium sp.
GTGACGGGGCAGCGACCAAATTTCAACTATAAAACGCTGCACCGGATTGCCAAAATTAAAACAAACAGCTTTTAAGGCAACAGTATTTCAACTCGAACAGCATGCGTTTTTTCTTGTTTTAAAATTTAAGTAGATCATTCTTTTTTACGCCTATTGCGAGTAAATTCGCAGTATGACAAATAGGGTTTTGTTTATTGGTCAAGTTTGGCCGGAGCCAGCTTCATCGGCGGCAGGATACAGGATTTTGCAGTTGATGCGTGCCTTCGCAATACATAACTACGAAGTACATTTTGCTACTGCTGCAGAACCGACGCAAAGAAGCGCCGATTTGCATCAAGAAGGAGTTGTTACACATAGGATTGCGTTGAATTCGAGTACTTTTCAAGAACTTGTGAAAGTGCTTGATCCGAGAGTTGTAGTATACGATCGCTATTACACGGAGGAGCAATTTTCTTGGCGCGTTAGAGAAGTCAGCGCTTCGATCATTCATGTATTGGATACGGAGGATTTACATTTTTTGCGTGCGGATCGCGATGAAACGTCAAATCCTGAGAAAGTAGCAGAGGTAAGAAATCGCGAGTTAGCGTCGATATATCGGTCGGATTTGTCCCTAATTATCTCGTCGTTTGAGCAGCGTTACTTATCGGAATTTCTACAGATCTCAGGTGATTTATTGGCTTACCTTCCTTTTTGGCAGGAAAATTATCAGGCAGAGCCGAATCAGTTTGAAAACACTGCCGATTTTTACTTTATTGGCAACCTCAGTCATAAGCCTAACACGACTGCGGTTCATACATTAGCACGGATTTGGCCTGAAATTAAGCTGCGTTTACCGCAAGCCGAGCTGTTTATTTACGGCAATTACGTTCCGCAGGCCTTACTAAAGTATCATTCACCAGAGCAAGGTTTTCATTTAGCGGGTGCATTCGACAAGCCTTTGGACACGCTTAGAGCGCATCGAATTTTACTTGCACCGCTATCGTTTGGTGCCGGTTTGAAAGGGAAAATTTACGAAGCTATGTTGTACGGAATTCCATTTGTTAGCACAGCTATTGGAGTAGAAGGATTTGAACTGACGGAACCAAACGAAGTTACTGCCGACGACGATACTAATTTTGTATTGAAAGCCGTAGCCTTGTATAGTGATGCTGATTTGTGGAATCGTGCTTCTCGGAATTTACAGTCGGATTTTGAGATGCAATTTGGCACGTCGCAATACATCGACGACTTTTTCAAGCAATTGAATAAAGTGATTGCTAAATTGGAGCTACACAGACGAAGAAATCCGGTTGGTGACATTTTACGACAGCAAGCATTTTCAGCCGCAAAGTATTTGTCGAAATACATCGAGCAGAAGAATAGATAGTTTCAGAGTTGCTTTTATCATTTACGTATCTTTTTCCCCACAAATTGCATCTTTTAGGCGTTTAGATTATCGGACACGAGACAAAAAAAGTTGCCACTAAGAGCAACTTTTTAGAAAATTGAGATTGTATTTGATTTAAATTTATTTCTTTTTAAGTAGAATTTTTTCTTGGCTAAACTGGAAGGCAGCATCTAGAAATGCAAGCATTTTAGGCCAGTTCGATGCGGCTTCATAGTTGTGTAAATAATACCGTTTTGTTTTAACGGTTAAAGTGGAGCCTTGGATAGTTGCAGAACTGGTAAAGCCCCCTGTCTCGTTTTCTACTTTTTTATTTAGCTTTTCAAGTCCCTTTACTTCATAACCAGTAGGTATTTCGAAAGTCAGCACATTCTCAAATGTTCTGGGAAAGCTCATGTAAACATTTGCTTTTCGTACTCGCTCTTTTTCCTCTATTTCAACAGGAGGACCAATAAATTTCCCGATTTCAATTACTGTGTTTTCACCAGCATTTTTGACAAAGTCGGCACCAATTTTAAATTTTGTATCAAAAACAAAAGGTGTATTAAAATCGTTTCGGGCAGACTCTACAATTTTTCGTTCTGCTTCGAGGACAGTAGCCCCAAATTCTTCGCCTATTTCTTTAGGTAAATCCTTTTTGTCTTCTTCTTTTCTTTTTTCAACAAGCGAGGTCATTTCTTTTACAAACTGCTCCATTTTTCGTTTTTCGTTATCTGCGTCTTCGTATGGATGCTTAGGTGCCGAAGCATATTCTTCCTGAATAAAGTTGTAAAAAGCAATCGTATTTGATTGATTTTCTCGCTTTAGATGACCGGTCGATGAGTTACGAGCTTCGATCGTAAAGCTTTGCAGATCGGACGAGGGAGTAATTTTTAGTTGAACATTTTCTTTGTTTTCTTCTGCTGTCGAAGTCGGCAGTATTTCTTCGGTCATACTTGTCAGTTTGCCTGATCCTTTTTGCGCGAAAATATATGCTTTGGTGCCTTCAAGTATCGGATCTATACCATCGTATAATGCAAATGGAGTTAGTCCGCTTAAATACATAGGCTCTTTAAAATTTATACGCATTAAAATTCTAAAGTTTGTAGCTAAGATGTTGTCTTCTATCTTGCCGTCGTAGCGAGGTAATCCAATGATCAAATCATAGGGAATGTCATTTGACAGGCAATAACGCATAGCATTCAATAAAACCTCTAAATCGCTAGGTCTCCCGTAATAAAGACTTTTCGGAACGTTTATTTTGGCTTCCTCAGCAATTCGAGTATCGTAACTTTTAGCCAAATAAAAGCGGTTTTGTTTAAAAATGGCATGTATATAATCGATGTCGTTTTCGCCATTTAAAAATCCTTTTAGACTTTTCTTGCTTGCAACACTTGAATTAGGAACGATTCGTTTGTTAAAGAAAGTTCTGATTTCCTCTTTTGTTACTGAGCTTTTGATGTCGCGCTCCTTTTCCGAATGGATAAAGTAAACGAGATCTTCTGCAGTATTATTTTGTGCTAGGCATACTTGAAATTTATATCCTGGAAGCTCAACGAGTGGGTAAAACCATCTCGGATAATCTGCCTTAGGGATATCTGTCGCTGTAAGTTCATATAGGCGCTCACGACTTTTTCCAGTATCTACTTTTTTTAATTGAGGTGCTCCGTTAATCGATTGGAAATTTACGAAGAAATCATTTTCCGTATTGAATGCTAATTTGTAGTTCAGTACAGGATAGCGTTCGCATAAAGTCTCCTCTTCTGGGTCGAAGTAATGGTAAATTGGGGCTATAAAACTGGAAGTTGTATAGTAGTAATAGTCTATGATGTCGCCAATTTCAAGATTGGGTATGGCTAGAATTTTTTTATTATCAATTTCTTTACTATCCTTTTCTGTATCGATTTCAATAATTTTTTTGTTTGGTTTGATGATTCGCACTCCGAAAAGCGTTTTGTCTCTTAACGAGAAAAAGCCATAAGATTTGCGGAAGTTTTGATAGAATTCAAATTCAGAAAATAACTTTAGAGCTGCGGCGTCTTGAATTTTTACTGTTCGCATAGCCGCCGCCGTGTATTTTACTTTGCCAAATCCTTCACTATAGTCATAGTAGTCGTATCTATTGATTACTACTGCTGATTCGTCTTTGTACTTTTCAGGTATAGTAGTGTCGTATTTAATTTTGTTGCTATTTCCCCAGAAAAAGTCTCTAACTTCTTCTTTTTTCTGAGCTTTCACTGGAGCAATTACAATCAGGGTTAGTGCAGTAATCAGGAACTTGATTTTTGGATTCATTTTTTATAGGTAAGCGTTTGACGAATTTTTTGATTGTATTTTTTAGCGGTTTCTTCGTAGTTCTTAAACTGGTTGGTAGGTAGTGTTTTTTGTTTGATAATGTACTGAGATTCCAGTTTTACACCTGAAGTTACCGGAGTGAATTTTACTGAAATTTCGAATATATCATTTGCTACAGAAAAACTCTCGGGCAATTTCACCAACTGGTAGCCTGGAGGATTTTCAATGATTACTTCGGTTTTACTAGTTCCGAGAATTTCAAAGACAAAAGGTAATTTACGATCTTTTAAGAGCTCTAGATTTAATTCGGTCTCGTAAGGAAACTCAACATAGAGCTCACCCTCGTACGAATTTACTTTGTTTGAAGCGATTACTTCGAAATCTAATTTTAGTGTTTGATCGCGATTGTTTAGGTCAGAAAAAACCAAATCTTTAATCTCTATATTTTTATCATAACGTTTTAGGTAGTTGGTCAAATTTTCTGATTTAAAGTCGTTTGCAAATGCATGAAACTGTTGAAAGAAATTTGTACGACTTTCACCGTCAAAAGCTCGCGACATTTTTCCAACTAGTTTTTCACCTTCCACTTTAAAATTACCTTTCGAAATCGAGGTGTTGTTTGTGTGATTTGAAACGGGTACTTTAGTTCGCAACGGCTTAGCGCCGCCATCTACGAGGACTTCTTTTCCTTGGATACGACTCGCATTAAGTCCGAGGCCAGTATAGCTTTCCGTTCCATCGAGGAAATACTCTTTGTTGTTTATTTTAAGATAGCAGATCATGTGGTTAAACGCTGCTAGTGCAGGTAAATCGGCTTTATAAGCGATGTGATCTGTACCAATCCATGCAAGCCTGGCGTCGTATCCTTGTAGTTTTAGCATTTCCGCGAGTAGGTTTGCCATTCCCTTGCAGTCGCCATAACGTTTGTTAAAGACGTTTTGTGCTTCATCGGGTTTGAATCCGGCAATGCCATCTTCAAAAGCAATGTATCGAATGTTGTCTTGAACCCAGTAGTACATTTTTTTTATCTTGTCTTCATCCTTTGTTAAGCCTTTCACCAAATCATCAACAAAAGGTTTTAGTTCTTTCGGCTTATTTTCAGTGAGTTCTATCATCGATTTATTCCAAGCATACACAGCATCGCCATTTTCAAATAAAGCTTTGCGAACTCCATTCTTTGTAATTGCTTTTACTACAGGAATTATGTGCGGAAATAAGTAACTGTCGCCAGGAGCATCATCTTCGTTTATTCTGGGTAGAATTTCCGCGGCCGAATACAGTATATGTCTATTGCCTTGTTCGTCAACAGTTTCTTTCTTTTGAATCTGATTTTCAGGAAAATTGTATTCGAGTAAACTGATTTCTATGTTTTTAGGAATTATAAATTCTAATTCAAAGTTAGCTCGCAAGCCTAATCCGCTGAGATATACTTTACTAAAGTATCTGGCGTCTTTGTAGCGCGTGGCAGTTTCGACAAGGTAGTTATAGCCCTGAACGGGGAAATCGATTTGAGCCCATTTTACACGAAAATCGTTATAAAAAAGACCATCTGATTTATAATATTCGTCCCGTATTTCGAATCGAGTGCTTTTTCCATTGCGATGCAAGATTTTAAAAACTTCAACCGCAGATTCTTGATCGTAACCTTCCGAGTATGCCATGTCTAAACGCTTGCTAAGCGACATCAGGTTTGCTTTTATCTCGTTCAACACGCCTACACCATCCGAGTTAGCGTTGTCAAAAAATGTGACCTTTTCTCGGTAATTGCGCTCCAACAGATCAACAGTTGGGTGTTTTCCCCGCCATTTAACGGCAAGCGCTATTTCTTCTGGGGTCGGATCAATGTTCTTCTGCGCCAATACGAGGCTGCAAGTTGCGATGAAAATCGTAGTGAAGAGATTTCTCAAGGTTTGAATTTTAATGCTAATATATAACGTCAAAAGGAATTTTTAAAAAAAGTTAATAAAATCTTAAAGGTTTTTTATGCGAAGATCTCAACCAAGGATCACACAACTAATTTCAAGATCAACCGGATGCAAGCAAACAAAAAAGCCGCCTCAAATACTGAAGCGGCTTTTGTAGTTGCATATTACATAAGAAGTTAATTCTTTTTTAGAACTAATTTCTCGACTGCTGTTTTGTCTTGCGAATATATCTTGATAAGATAAACACCATCTGAAAGTCCGTTCAACGTTAAAGTTGTTTTGGTTGAAGAAGTAAGCTGCGTAAGGATTATTCTGCCAACATGGTCGAAAATTTCAATTTTATCAGCAATAACAGTTCCGGTGTCGACATTAAATTGGCCAGCAGTTGGATTCGGATACACTTTAAAACGATTGATTGCCGCAGTGTCATCCAAACCTAGTGTACTTGCTTTTGCAAATTTATCGCGTGGCATGTCGTCTGGGTCGCAAGTGGTATTGGCGTGCAAATAATAGCGAACATTAACAACTGAGTTGCCGGTAGCGTAATTAAGTGGAGTTTGCCCGCTTGCCAGAACAATGGTTCCCGCTTGGTTGGTAATGGTAATGAAATCGGTTGCTACTGAGCTAGTAAACTGATATTGCTTGTTTGCTCCTAAAGTTACGTTTGAGTACTGCCCCGCATACGATTGATAAGCCACGGCTTCGATAGCTCCTGAATTTTGAAGCACTACTGTATCTTCTGGATACAATCCGAAATATGCACCATTACAAGTTAACGCGGCAAGTGTGGTAAAGCTTCCGCCGATAGACCAATCGCTTTGGGTAGTCCCGCAAACCGACCTAACCCAATAATAATAGGTTGTCGAGGCGTCTAAGAAACTGTAGTAATTCAAGATTGCGCTCATTGGCGAAGCTACGGGATTAGCGTTGAATTCTGGCCATGCATTGCTGGTACTGATGTACACTTCGTAATTGGAAGGCGCAACATCTGGAGCAGTCCAAGCTATGCGACACGAATTCGAGGTAATGTTAGAAACAACAGGTGTTCCTGGCATCCCACAATTTACAACTACTGGATTTGTACAGGAAATAAAACGTGTTCTTGACGTAGGTTGATTGCCACAATTTGCATTGGTATGAATGTAAAAACGAATTATTCCAGTAAGGTTACCCGAACTCCAACTTACTGGTGTCTGTCCGCTGGCATAAACGATAGTTCCCGCAGTGTTTGTTATAGTTATGAAGTCGGTTGTAACAGAACTTGAAAAGGTATATTGCTTGTTGGCTGTAACATTTACATTAGTGTACTCGCCAGCCCAAGCGTTAGTAACAATTTGCTCATTAACTCCCGTACAATCAGGCGTATACGTTTCGTTTGGAAATAAGCCGTATAGAGCTCCATTACAACTTAGAGCATTTAGTGTGGTTACACTTCCACCAGCTATCCAACTACTTTTATTGATATTGCAGTTTGAGCGTACCCAAAAGTAGTAAGTTGTAGCGGGCTGTGCGTTTTCGAAAGTTGTTAGTATATTATTCGTTGAAACTGTAGCGGTTGTTGTAGCCGTTGGTGCTGTACTTGAAACTGATACATAAACTTCGTAAATAGTTGGTTCATTCACAGGTGCAGTCCATTTGATTAGGAATGAATTTGATGTTATATTCTGGCCAATTACAGCTGACGGTGGTGGACAGGCTGTCGTTTGTGCGTCAATACACTTGATAGAACGAACTCTTGGTACAGTTTCGCTGCCGCAATTTTGAGAGTGCAAAAAGTATCTGATAACGCCAGAAGTGCTTCCTGAGTTCCAAATAACTGGTGTAGTTCCGCTCGCTAAAGCAACGGTTCCAGCTAGATTGGTTATGGTAATATAGTCGGTTGCAACGGAACTGCTGAAGGTGTATTGTTTATTGGCAACCACACTTACGTGCGTATACTCTCCTCCATAAGCATTTGTAACAATAGTTTCAAAATTGCCGGTACAGGCAGGTGTAAAAATTGCTTCGGGAAATAAACCGTTGCTAGCGCCGTTGCAGTTCAGTGCGGCATTTGTAGTAAAACTTCCACCCGAAACCCAAGCACTTTTTGAAGCCCCGCAATTTGATCGAATCCAGAAGTAGTAAATAGTTGATGCAGCTAAACCGCTCAAAACATCGATGCCCACAATAGCGCTAGTTACATTAGCTGCCGTATTTGCTCCCGGTGCAGTACTGCTCGTTGCAATGTAAAGGTCGTAAGAAGCGGGTGCGGTGGTGGGTGCACTCCAATTTATTCTACTTGAATTGGATGTAATATTTGTAGCTGATAATCCGGTCGGTGCGCCGCAGTTTGCCACAATATTAGAACAAGTAATGTATCGTATTCGATTCGTGTTTTGGCTTTCGCAGTTAGAGTTTGTATGTAAGAAGTAACGAATTACGCCTGAAATGTTGCTTGGCGTCCAAGTTAAGGGCGTTGGACCACTCGTATAAATAACCGTTGCATTAGCATTGGTAATTGTTATGTAGTCTGTAGCTACAGAACTAGAGAAGATATATTGCTTGTCGGCTAAAATATTGACATTGGTATACTCGCCTGCCCACGCATTTGAAGCAATTAACTCGGCAGTACCGCTGCAGCCTGGCGTATATGTTGCCGCGGGAAACAAACCATAGTTTGCAGTTGTACATCCGGGAAGCGGTGCGGTGGTAAAACTACCTCCTGATACCCAAGTTATGGGCTCGCAGGCAGAAGCTACCCACCAATAGTACGTTGTGTTTGGTTGCAATTGGTCGATTCCTGCGCCAGTTTGCGAGGTACTGCTTTCTGTAGCGCCAGTTACATTGTTTGTTGTGCTGTAGCGATAAATGTACCCATTGGCAGGAGCCGGGTTTGCCGATGTCCATGCCAAATAAGCTGAAGATTGTCCAAACTGTGCCACGTTTAAACCAGTTGGCGCGGCGCATATCGGTCCATCTGTTTGGTTCATGCGCACCAAACCACCTTCCAAAGTTCCGACCCAAATTACATTCGAATCAATTACGTTAATCGAAGTGATGCTGTTGTCAGGTAAGGCTGAATTTGATGTTGAATAAGTAACGCAGTTCGTGAAGTTTTGAACGCCACCGGGTGAGTTTCCACAATTGTCGAGCCCAAGCCATACTTTATTGGTTTCATCAATGCCCAGTGCATTTACATTACAACTCGCCAAACAGGAGTTATTCGTCCAATAAATATTAGTGTAGTCGTTGTTTACAATAATTCCTAGACCATCGCCAGTACTTACATAAAGACCAGCAGTTGTAACTTTAAGAATTTTAGAAACGCCGTCGGTGATGCTTGTAAAGGTAGTGCCATTAAATCGTTGCAACATACCGTCGGCAGCAATCCAAACATTGTTGTTGGCATCGACTGCAATCGAAGTTACGTTGTTTGAAATCAATTGCGAATTCGACGTGTTGTAGGTTGTCCACGAAGTACCATTGAATCTACTTAGTCCCGACGCTGATCCCATCCAAAAGTTCCCGGAGCCGTCGGTTGCAATGCTCGTAGCCGAATTGTTAGGCATGTTCGGGTTATTGGTATTGTAATTTGTAAAGGTGGTTCCGTTGTAGCGAATTATGCCGTTTCCGTAGGTAGAAATCCATATAGTGCTGCCAGCTACCGCTACGTCTTTCAACATGTCGGTACCGATGCTAGAATTTGATGTATTGTAGTTTGTAAACGAGTTGCCAATCATTCTTGAAAGGCCGTTATTGGTAGTAATCCAGAGGGTTCCAGAGGCAGATCTCTCAAAATCGTTTACATTGTTGGATGCGATACCCGAATTGTTGGTGTTGAAAGTGGTAAACGTGTACGTTTGTGCACATAAGGTTATCGAAATTAAAAGTAAAAGCGCGGAATAGAGTTTCTTCATGAATTGTATTTAGTTGATTAAGTTTTTAGATTTTGTGTTCTGTAAGTTTTAAAATGACCTTAAGAATTTGCTGTAGTGGTTTTTGTTTTAAGAAAAAATGAAGTCAAAATACGTGTTCGTTTTGTTGGGATAAGATGTAAATGGAAGTCTGGTCGTTTTAATACTCATGGCTTTCTGGAAGTAAAACTACCATTGTGGCTTTAATCGAACAATTAAAGTATTGGAGATTTTATAAAAACCCTTACGGTTATAATGGCTTAATTTGCTGGCTTACAGGTCTTTTTCTTGTAGATGTTGGATATAGTAGTTCGGCGAAAGTCCAGTGTGCTTTTTAAACACTTTTACGAATGTGGTAGCGTCTTTATAGCCTACTTCTTCGGCGATAGCCTGTAAAGTGAAGTTCCGAAACTGAGGAGAATTACTCAGCTTTCGCAACACAAAGTTTATTCGAAGTTCTTGTGTGTAATCCGAAAATGATTTTCCTAAAACCTGATTCAAGTACTGTGATAAATACGCCGTGTTCGTATTTAACTTTTTTGCCACAAAGGCTAATTTGAATTCCGATTTGAGAAAAGTTTCACTACGCTCCAATTTTTCCAGTCCCGTCTTAATTTTGTCAATCAATTCATCATCCATTATTTTCGTTGACGAATCTTCGGTAATCGAAATTGTAGTTATCGGTTCAATTGGTTTTGGCTCCTTTAATCTTTGTATGATAGAGAGAAATCGCTTGTGCTTGTCTTTTTGTTTTTTTGAGTAGCGATAAAACATCCAAAATACAATCCCTAAAGCCAGAACCAGTCCGATCATTATTCCCAAAAATGTAAATTGCCGGTTTAAAATCGAATCGGCTTCTTTTCTAATTGTGGAAACCGTATAGTTGTGTAGAAAGTCGACCGACTTACTTTTGATTCGATCTAATTCTTCAATAAGTGCTAGACTTTTCTGCGCATAGTTGTACGCTTGTTCGGTATTTTTCTTTTCGCTATAGCTTTTAGAAAGTAGGGAATAAGCTAGAAGCAGATTCTCTTTGGATACTTTCGTTTGCTGATAATTTCTGACGAATGCTTTGGCATAATAGATAGACGAGTCGGGTTGTTTTAGATGGAAATAGCAATCGGCCATGCCCAAATCAAAAATTTGAACAGTGCGTAAATTCTTGTTGATTTCTGGATAGGCGTCTCTGCGTTGATAAAATCGCAGCGCAGTTTGGTAGTCGCCTTTTAATGCAGCGCTTTTCGCTTGGTGCATATTTAGTAGAGCGCGGGTAAAATCGGCTTGCGAAGGTTCGTCAAGCATGATCTTGGCCGCTTTTTGGAAATACACATTAGCTGAATCTAGATGCTTGTTTTGCTGGTTGCTAACGTAATATTTTTGATATGCTTCTCCAATTTCGTTGTAGCGATCTGCAACAAGCTTATTGTGCATTTCCTTTCGTTCAGCTACGCCTAAGTCGACGTCTTTAAATGCCCGCAAATCGTTCTTCAATAAAGCAATTCCTTCTTTATATTCGCCCATGGCAATCTTTAAAATTCCAAGTTGCTGCTCGTAGCGGTCGTTCGGAATTTTATCCTTGTAAGTCGTCATTAAAACCAAAGCCTGATTGTATGCGCCGACATTTTTATAGAGATAGAACAATTTGTTGACGCACATTCCCATCAAGTCTTGGTAATTTTTCTGCTTACTTAACGATGGGTTACGGTCGATTTCTTTTAAAAGCGCAGTTAGTATTTTTTTCGATTCATCGTAATTCGATTTTACGTAGTAGTAATTCGCGGTGTAGTATTGGCCGCAATAGCGCGCAAACGGACTTGCAGACTGCGACAGCTTTTTTGCTTCTTCTTTAGCTTTCTCGGGCGCTGTAACGAGCAGTTCCTGAATGCGACGAGTTTGTTTATTTTCTTCTTCGGTTAGTTCCTGTGCGTGACCCAGTAAAGTGCTGCTGCAAATAAGTACGATTAAGAATGCTTTGTGCAGGCTGCGGATAAAGCTTGTCGAAGGAAGAAAATTCATTAAGGAAAACAATTGTAATGTATGAGAATTGAAGGCTGCTCTTTTCGAGGGTAAATTTCAACAGTTGCAGCGAAACACACAAGCATAAAAAAAGGACAAAGAGTTAAAACTTCTTTGTCCTTTGTGGTGGGCGATGAGGGGTTCGAACCCCCGACCCCCTCGGTGTAAACGAGGTGCTCTGAACCAGCTGAGCTAATCGCCCTTGTTTTGCAGCTGCGCCATAACGCTTTTGCGAGTGCAAATATAGGCTAAGATTTTAATCCTGCAAATAAAAATCGCGTATTTCTATAAAATTTCGGCAACCACGAAGGTGCTGCCACCAATAAAAATCAAATCGGTAGCGCTACATTGTTGTTTTGCAGCTGCATAAGCTTCGGGAACCGAATTGTAGATTTTTCCAATTAAATCGAAGCTTGCTGCTATTTTTTGTAAATCTGCCGCAGCTAATCCGCGTGGTATGTCTGGTTTGGCGAAATAGTAGGTAGCCGATTTTGGAAAAAAGGGTAAAATAGAAGGTAAATCTTTATCGGCTACTACGCCAAGAACAATATGTAGTTGGTCGTAGTTTTGTTGCAGAACTTGCTCTAACGTGCGTTGTAATCCGTCGGAGTTGTGAGCCGTATCGGCTATGGTTAGCGGATTTTGCGCGAGAATTTGCCAACGTCCTTGAAATCCCGTGATTTCTTGAACGTTTGCAAATGCAGTTGCGATTTCCTGCTCTCGTAGTTCGAAATGCTCGATTCGAGCCACTTCTTTACAGATTGCTAATGCCAAGGCTGCATTTTCAGGTTGGTAATTTCCTTGCAGCTGTAGTTTGTATTTCGAAACCGTATCGGTTTGCACGTAATGAATTTCTGCTTGACGGTCTGCAGCAATTTTCTCAAATGCTCCAGCAGTCTCTATTTGCTTTCTTCCAACGAATAAAGGCGTGTTGTTTTTGATGATTCCCGCCTTTTCGATGGCAATTTTTTCAAGTGTATCGCCTAGAAACTGCGTGTGATCGAAACTGATGTTTGTAATGGCAGTAACCAGTGGTGAGATGATATTAGTGGCATCTAGTCGGCCGCCCATACCCACTTCAATTACGGCATAATCTACGTTTTGTTTAGCGAAGTAATCAAAGGCTAAGCCTACGGTCATTTCGAAAAAGCTTAATTGTTGCTCTTGCATGAATGTTTTGTTTTTTGAGACAAACGCCACAACGTCGTCTTCAGAAATCATTTCACCGTTAATTCGAATACGTTCGCGGTAATCTTTTAAGTGTGGTGAGGTGTAAAGTCCTACTTTAAATCCGTGTTGTTGCAAGATGGCAGCCGTCATGTTCGAGGTACTGCCTTTGCCGTTGGTTCCGGCAATGTGAATGCATTTAAGTTTTTTTTCGGGATGATTTAAGTGTTTTGCAAACGCCAGAATATTATCGAGATTGGCTTTGTATGCGGCTGCACCAATGCGTTGAAACATGGGCAGTTGGGAAAACAGCCACTGTACCGCTTCCGAATAGGTCACTTAATTGAGTTTGAAGTTGTAAACTATTTTTCCGACTTGCTTTCCGGGTGCATCGTCTTTTGCATCGAAGCGTGC
The DNA here is from genome assembly GCF_049240005.1 of Flavobacterium sp. Lineage (GTDB taxonomy): Bacteria > Bacteroidota > Bacteroidia > Flavobacteriales > Flavobacteriaceae > Flavobacterium. The sequence continues at coordinate 13,074 of NZ_JBMLTK010000002.1, forward strand.
ATTTTGAGCGGCGGCTTTTGCTTGGTCGAGTAAACATTTTGCCACATTGGTACTGCCTCGAATTCCCGCAACCACACCAATTACTTTACCTGAATTGTCGACGGTTATTTCGCAAACTACCGTTCCTTCTTCGTTGCAAGTATATTTCGGATTTGGAATTGAAAGTGCTTTACGACCGGCGAGTGTGTAATTTCCAACACCGCTTCCACGTCCATTTCCAGAACCTGATCCGTAGCCTGAGCCGCTTCCAACACCTTGTCCGCTGCCGTTTCCGCCGCCAGATCCGGTTCCCGAACCGCCGCCTCCGTAGTAGCCTGAGGCATTCGGATCGCCGTTTTGTTTTCCTTTGTTTCCGCCTTGTTTGTCGTTGCCGTCGCCGCTTTTCCCTTTACCACCGAGTAAACTCGCCATAGCGTCGTTGGCAGCTTGGTTGGGTTTTGGTTTTACAGGCTCAACAACTTTTTCTTTGGGTTTTTCTTTTTCTTTCTCTTTCGGTTTTGCAGTTGTAGTTACTGCCGGAACATCGGCAGCATCATCTTCGGTGGCAATAATTTCTTCTTCTTGTACTTCCGTAGCTTTGGGTTGAGGCGCTGCTGCAGAAAGATCAACGGCATCGTAATTGTCGCCGCGTCCGAATTCACTATCACCGAAGTTAACAGCCACATCGCCGCCACCGCCACCGCCTTCGAATTCGAGCAGGTTGGTAGTATTGCTGAATTTAAAGAAATACAAACCGAGCAAAAGCAATGCAAAAAGCACTGTCGTTGCTATAAAGGATTCTTTATTGTGATTGTATTCGTTGGTGGTCATGCCCGAAGCGTTTTAATGATAACGAAAATACCAAAAATAAATTGTAAAATTCATTTTGGTAACGATTGCCGCAGCCCGGATAGAGGCGATATCCTTTTTGAGGCGCGCAGCAGAGCAAAAAGATAAAGCCGAAAGCCGGAAATGCTGCCCAAAAAAACTAAACCAATTGTCGCAAAGCAATTTCGAAAGCGGTGGCGCTAATGCCTGTTTTCCCCGAATTTTCTGCTTTGATGTTTGCTATTGCCGTTTTGATGATGCTCGACGTATCGTTAAAAATAGCGGTGTCGCTCATGGCAACGCGACGCTCCATGAAATAGGCGAAAACGCGCGCCATACCGCAGTTGCTGATAAAATCGGGGATTAGTGAAATGCGGCTGTCGACGTTTTCCATAATGGGGCCGAAGAAAATTTCTTTATCGGCAAACGGCACATTGGCACCACAAGAAACCACCTCTAAGCCACTGGTAATAAGTTGGTCGATTTGCTCCTGAGTTATCAGGCGTGATGCGGCACAAGGAGCGAAAATTTCGGCGCCAACTGTCCAGATTTTTGCGTTAATTTCTTCGAAGCTTAGCATGTTGTCGGCCACCAGCTGATTGCCGTTTTTATTGAGAAAAAATTGGGTAATTTCTTCGAAAGAGAAGCCGTTTTCGTTGATTACGCCTCCGTTGCGGTCGATAATCCCAACGACAGAAGCGCCCATTTGCGCAAGATAGAAGGCGGCTGCCGAACCCACATTTCCGAAACCTTGAACGATGGCGCGCTTCTTGGCAACCGATTCTCCTGAAAGTTCGTAAAAATGTTTCACTGCTTGCGCTACTCCGTAGCCTGTAATCATATCGGCCACAGTATATTTTCGGTAGATATCGGGAGTAAACTGCGCGTCTTCGATAACTTTAACGACACCTTGGCGCAATTGCCCGATGCGGTTAATTTTATCGGCTTCGGTAGGTTTGAAATGGCCGTTAAAAACACCTTCTTGTGGATGCCACACCCCGCAATCTTCGGTCATGGGTATCACTTCGTGAATTTCATCGACGTTGAGGTCGCCCCCGGTTCCGTAATAGCTTTTGAGCAGCGGCGCCACAGCTTTATACCAGCGTTGTAGCACACCTTGTTTTCGTGGATCGGCTGGATCGAAGTTGATGCCCGATTTGGCGCCACCGATAGCTGGGCCAGAGACCGAGAATTTAACTTCCATGGTTTTAGCAAGTGAGAGTACTTCGTTCATATCGAGCCCTTTTCGCATTCTGGTTCCACCGCCGGCAGCACCACCACGAAGTGAGTTGATTACGGTCCAACCTTCGGCTTCGGTTTCAGGATCTTTCCAATGGAATACAATTTCAGGTTCTTTGTTTTCGAATTTTTTGAGTAGCTCTTTCATGCGATTTTTTGTAATACACGCCCGTTACGAAATCGTTTTTTTGGGCGTGTAAAAGTACATTTTCTAGTGAAATGAAGGTAGGGGTGAAAGTGAAAACTTTTTCCGATGGTATTTCATCCATTCTTTAACCATAATTTCAAATAGCACCTACCATTTTCTACACCAACTCGCGTATCTTTACCAGTAAATATTTTTGATTATGAAACGTACCGCAAAAGCCCACTGGTCTGGCGATTTAAAAACGGGAGCTGGAACGCTCTCAACTCCAAGCACAATTTTAGACAACACGCAATATTCTTTTAAGACGCGATTTGAATCGGGTGCCGGAACAAATCCTGAAGAATTACTTGCAGCAGCGCATGCAGGTTGTTTTACGATGGCCGTTGGAGCAATCCTAACAGCAAAAGGAATTGTTGCTGAAAGTTTAGATACCGAAGCGATTTTAGATCTCGATATGCAAAAGTTAGAGGTTACTGCCATTCATTTGGTAATTTCTGGAAAGGTGCCGGGCATTACTGCCGAAGAATTTGAAGCCGTAGTTAAAGATGCCGAAAAGAATTGCATTATCTCAAAAGCACTTCAGGTGCCTATTAGTTCGGAGGCTACGTTTTTGTAGGAAGTAACTTTTGCAATACAGTATCACTTTTTATAGCGTAGCACTGCTTGTAATCTTTTTTCTGATTACGGTTTTAGCTACGCTTTTGTTTGTAAAGTCGAAAAATAGACCCGACGATTCCGGTCGACTACTTTCGGCTTTTCTCGTTTTAGGATGTTTGTACTTTGCCCCGTGGATGTTGGGATACGCGGGTTGGTACATCTTTGAGCCGTATCGAACATTCATGTTTTATGTGCCGTTTCAACATCTGTATGCATTAGGACCTTTGGTTTTATTATATGTGCAGAAACAGTTTCCAACGCCTCATTTACCCAAGTTTTCAAAACTACACTTTTTGCCTGCCTTTTTGTACGCGCTTTTAACATTGTGGATGTTTATCTCAGACGTCGTGTTGCGAAACGACCCTGAGTTTTATGCCGATGGTTGGGACCGAGAACTCGATTCGTGGTATCAAATAAGTGGTTTTATTTCGGTGTGTATTTATTTAATATTCAGTATAAGGCATGTGCTGAAATTCAAAAATTCACTCGAAAATGTTGTTTCGTTTGTTGAAGAGCTACGCATCAAATGGATTAGTCAATTCTTGTTAATTTTAACGATCATTCAAGTTTGCAAATTGATCTATCTCATTTTTTTTCCAGACTACACGTTTTACTTCATTCACGGATACTACTATCTTGTATTTGCGGTTTTACTGTTACTCATTGCCGTGAAAGCATATTTGTTTCGAAATCAAGTTTTATTACTCGGTATTCAAGCGATTAGAGACGAAACTGTTCGTACGGAAACGATTGAAAATACTACGCTTGTAAACCGGCAACAGTTTGAAGCATTCGACAGCTTAATGAATCAGCATTTGTTGTTTTTGGACGAACGAGCCACTTTACCCATTTTGGCGCAAAAACTGCAAACCAATAGCACCTATTTATCGGCGGCTATTAATCAACACAGTGGTTATAATTTCAACGATTACATCAATGCGAAACGAATCACACATTTCAAAACGCACGTCTCACAAGGAAAAACAACCGAACTCACTTTTTTGGGTTTAGAGTTAGAATGTGGGTTTAGTTCCAAATCTACTTTCAATCGCGTTTTTAAAAAGCATACAGGTCTTACGCCAAGTCAATTTGTAGCGCAAACAATCTCAAAAAGTAGTGCCAAATCATAAATTGAAGCGCTCGACACTTTATAAACTGTCACTTTTGCTCAAAAATATCTTTATGTCACGTTTCGTTTTAAAAACCATCCTTTTGTCGTTGGCAGTTATTTGTTTTGATCAAAGTACGGCACAAATCAAGAAAATCAAAGAAGTTGAATCGAGTTTGATTCCTTATGTTCCTGTAGAAAATTTTCCAAAATGGAATCTACACGAGCGCATGGACTTTCACAAAATCCCAGGAGCATCGATAGCTGTTATCGACAATTACAAGGTGGCTTGGAGCAAATCTTATGGATATGCCGACACGCTTTCAAAGCGTAAAGTTAATGAGCAAACAATTTTTTCTGCTGGTTCGGTTTCTAAAATGATTTTAGGAATTGTAATCATGAATTTAGTCGAGGAAGGCAGACTAGATTTAGACACACCTGTAAATTCGTACTTAAAGTCGTGGCAGTTGAAAAGCAGTAGCGAAATGGCGAATCCAAGTGCCACTTTACGGATGCTCCTGAGTCATACTGCGGGTACTTCACAGTCGTCGTATTTTGGATTTACCGATGGTCGCAGCACCTATCCCAGTCTGGTTGAAATCTTATCAGGTGCACCAGGTACGGGCTGTAATCCGGTGGTGCAGAATTCGGAAGTAGGTAAGTTTCGCTACAGTGGAGGCGGTTCTTTGGTTGCACAATTAGTTGCCATGGAAGTAACCGGAAAATCATTTGAAGCATTAGCAAATCAGTACGTTTTCAATAAATTAAAGCTACAACGAACAAATTTCCAGCAGCCGTTAAACAATGAGTTAGCAAATAATGTTGCTGTTGGGTATTCTGCCGCGCCGTGGTTTGTTGCCGAACAATATGTGTATCCGCAATTAGCAGCTGCGGGATTAAATTCCACAGCAACCGACTTAGCCACTATTTTGGCAGAAATGATGAAAGCGGAAAAGGACGAATCTCAGATTTTGAGCCGCCAGTCGTTCGAAACAATGACGCAGCCTGTTGCCGAGGTGAGTTCGGGAACCTATCTCGAGCAAACGGGAACGGGTTTATTTTTACTGCGCCGCACCGACAGTCGGCAACAGTACTTTGAGCATCAAGGTGTAAATGCTGGTTATGTTACTTACGCCTTTGGAAGTTTGAAATTGGGAAAAGGTGTGGTGATTATGATCAATAGTGGCGACGATTTTAATGGCTTTGCAGCAGAAGTGCGCCGCTCGGTGGCAAAAGCTTATCAATGGCCGGAATTTCTACCGGAACCAGTTAAAATGATTCGCAAATCTGAATCCGAATTGCAACGCTATGTTGGTCGCTATCGTAAAGGCGATAATGAGGTAATTTACCTGACAGCATCCAATGGTTTTTTAATGGAGCGGATTAATTCAGGAAAAGAAATTCCGGTGGTATTTACTGCTGACAATGAAATCGTGTTTTCAGATTACAACATAAAAGGTCAGTTTCAAATTTCGAATACTAAAAATGTTACGGGTTTGAAATACGATTGGGAGCAAACGTACATGCCACGAATGCTCGATAATGAATTTACACTAAACGAATTAATTGAACAACAGCAGTTTGAAGCAGCAGAAGTCGAAATTTTAAAGAAAAACTTCTCGGAAAACGATTTCAATTACTTCATTTACAATTATTTGTCGGCACATCCAAAAAGCTATGCCACTTGCGTTGCCTTGGCTGAAATCGGTTTGCGAAAGTTACCTAACTCAGCCGTATTGCGCATCCGAAAAGCAGAATCGCTTTTTAAACTAAAGCAAGTCGAAAAAGCTGTTGCTGAACTCCAAACCATCCCGCCCAGCGATTTCCTCTACGAAAAAGCGCAAGGATTAATTAAAAAATTCCAGAAGTAATTTGCTATAAGAGCTGACTGTTATAAACCACACCACTCGAATGATCGTGCCGCGCGCCCGTTACCGACGCCAGCACATTTACCTCGTTTCGCAATCGTAAAACGCCCAAAAAACCAAAAATAAGCGCTTCTTTAAATGCTACCGTCAAATCGTCGGGAACCGTGAGTTCATGTTCGGGTAGTGATTCGCGTAGCCGACTAATTAAAAATTCGTGATAAGCACCACCTCCCGTTATCAAAACACTTCGTCCAGCAAAACGTTTAATGTGCAACGAAATTTGGTCGCTAATGTGTTCCACGAAAGTGCGCAAAACATCGGGAATTGCCAGCGAATACGCAGTCAATATCGGCATGATTTCCCGATTAACAAACTCTACTCCGAGCGATTTCGGGTGCGCCGATTCGTAAAACGATAGTGCGTTTAATTTGTCGAGTAGTTCTTTGTGTACAAATCCCGTAGCGGCAACTGCGCCACCCGCGTCGTATTCCAAGCCAAGCTTTTGGGCGAAATAGTTCAAAACGGTATTTACCGGACAAATATCGAAGGCAATTCGGTTACCTTGGGTGTTTGTAGATACATTGGCAAAGCCGCCGAGATTCAAGCAAAAATCGTAGTTTGAAAACAACAGCTCGTCGCCAATCGGAACCAAAGGTGCGCCTTGTCCGCCTAAAGCTACGTCGCCCACACGAAAATCACACACAATCGGAAAAGGCAATAATTCGGCCAGTTGAGGTAAATTTCCAATTTGCAAGGTGTAGCCTAACTGTGGTTGGTGCTTTATCGTATGGCCGTGACTACAAATGGCGTCGGGTTTTAGATGGTGTTTCTCGATAAATGCCAAAGCTAAATGGGCTAATAAAACCGTATAACGCTCGTTTAGCGAAGCGAGTTCAGATTCAGCTAAATTAATGCCTTCCGACAGTTCTTTTACCCAATCAGAGCTGTACGAAATAGTTTCGGCAACTTGAATGCGATAGCTCCAAACGGAGTTTTCCTGCGAGAACTGAACAAAGGCTAAATCGAGTCCGTCGAGCGAAGTTCCCGACATCAAACCCAAAATCGAATACATTGATTTTTGCATGCTGCAAAATTAGCGACTGTTCAATAAAAAATTTTGTGTTAATTACCTACATTTGGGCGCACGAAAACGTTTTCTTAAGACCAAAAGTATAAAACCTATGAATTTTCAATTATCTGAAGAACATTTAATGATTCAAAAAGCTGCGCGCGACTTTGCGCAGACCGAACTTTTACCAGGAGTTATCGAACGCGACGAAAAGCAAGAGTTTCCCTATGAGCAAATAAAAAAAATGGGCGAACTCGGTTTTATGGGTATGATGGTCGATCCGAAATACGGAGGCAGCGGCTTAGATACCATTTCATATGTTTTGGCGATGGAAGAAATTTCCAAGATCGACGCTTCGGCTTCGGTGGTTATGTCGGTAAACAACTCACTCGTTTGCTGGGGCTTGCAGGAGTTTGGAACGGAACAGCAAAAGCAAGAATGGTTGCCGCGATTAGCCTCAGGCGAGATTCACGGTGCATTTTGTTTGTCGGAACCAGAAGCAGGTAGCGACGCCACTTCGCAAAAAACAACAGCCATCGATATGGGCGATCACTATTTGGTTAACGGAACTAAAAACTGGATCACCAACGGAAATACCGCTTCTTTTTACATCGTGATTGCACAAACCGATGTAGAAAAAAAGCACAAAGGAATTAATGCGCTGATTATGACCAAAGACATGCCTGGTTTCGAGGTTGGTTTAAAAGAGCAAAAGTTGGGTATTCGCGGCTCTGATACACATTCGTTGATGTTTACCGATGTGAAAGTACCTAAGGCAAATCGTATTGGCGAAGAAGGTTTCGGCTTTAAATTCGCTATGAAAACTTTGGCCGGTGGGCGCATTGGTATTGCTGCTCAGGCTTTGGGAATTGCTTCGGGTGCTTACGAATTAGCATTGGCGTACAGCAAACAGCGCAAGGCTTTTGGAAAAGAAATTTCGCAGCATCAAGCTATCGCGTTTAAATTGGCCGACATGTATGTAAATATCGAGGCAGCCAGACACTTGTGTTTAAAAGCGGCTTACGATAAAGATATGCACGAAAATTACGACATCAGCGGCGCAATGGCCAAGCTTTTTGCATCGCAAGTAGCCATGGATACTACGATCGAGGCCGTTCAAGTACACGGCGGAAACGGTTACGTGAAAGAGTACCACGTAGAACGACTCATGCGCGACGCCAAGATTACGCAGATTTACGAAGGCACTTCCGAAATCCAAAAAATTGTGATTTCACGCGCTATTTTAAATCAGTAGTAGCCAAATAGCAAGATGATTAGAACCTGCGATATAAAAAATCAAGAGGTTTAAAAGTCGCGCAAACTACATACACCAACTTCAAAAGAAGCTTCTCCGCACCCAAGCGACGGCTTTTTTTGAAGTTTTTTTATGCAGCTAATCCCGTTTTCCGCTGTAGTCCTCAAAAAAAACGCTGTTTTCACACGCACTGCGGCGGGCTTCTAGAGTCGCCACCACAGTTGCGGTTCCAACAAGCGTCTTTTTTTCCGGGCTGCCGCTGCAACCGGGGCTGGGAAATACG
>NZ_JBMLTK010000003.1:0-36415 GCF_049240005.1 Flavobacterium sp.
CGCATCAATTCAAATCCATATTGTCGTAAAGCATCAATTATTGCGACCGACTTTAATCCCCGTTCTGTAATCGAATACTCTACACGAGGCGGCACTTCGGCAAAAACTTCTTTTGTTATAAATCCGTCGGCTACTAACTCCTTCAACGCTTTAGAAAGCATCCGATCGGAGGCATGTGCCAAACTGCGCTGCAACTCGCTAAAACGCCACTTTTTGTCTTTTAACCGCCATAAAATGGGCATTTTATAGGTTCCTCCTATTTTACTCAGTGCAAACTCCACCGGATTGTGATACAAGTGATTGTCTTTGATAAAATCAGGCATACTTACATCTTTGTTAGTTACTTACAAATATACGTAGTCGTTACTAACCATATAAATAGACTCTAACTTTGTTTCCTAATCACAATAAAATATAAAATGAAATTCCAAAAAGAGGTATATAAATACGTGCATTATCACGGTGCACCATCCCAAGGTAAAATTCTCATGGTTGCGAGCTCGCCATCAATTAGCGAACAAACAGGTTGGCCCATCGGGTTTTGGGCCGCCGAATTAACGCATCCTTTACACGTATTTCAGGAAGCAGGATACGAGATCGAATTAGCTTCAACAAAAGGCGGATTCCTAGAAATGGATACTTACTCCAACCCTACCGACGCCAGTGGATATGCAGCACACGATATAATCACGTTAGGCTTTCTACAAAAAGAAACATTCAGCGCTCTGCTTACTAACACCAAATCAATCACCGAAGTTAATCCCAACGATTACGACGGCATTTTTCTTGTGGGCGGCCAAGGTCCTATGTACACTTTTCGAAATAACCGCGATTTAGAAAAACTGTTTGTCGCCTTCTACGAAAGCGGAAAACCAGCAGCGGCCGTTTGTCATGCAACTACACTACTACTTGAAGCTCGAAAATCGAATGGCGATTTATTAGTTACGGGGCTATCGTGGACTGGATTTGCTGATGCAGAAGAAGATTATGCAGATCAAGCAGTTGGAATGAGAATTCAACCTTATCGCATTGAATCCGATGCGCGAAAAATAGCTGAAACGACGTTTAAAGTGGCCGCGCCATTTAGTTCGTACGCCATCGCCGACGGAAATCTAATCACGGGTCAGCAGCAAAACAGCGGTGCAGCAGCTGCAATGCTAGTTGTAGAACTTCTTAATCAATCAAAATCAACAAACTAATTAAAAATGAAATTAGCCTTTATCGGAATCGGAAATGTAGGCTTTGCATTAGCTAACCGGTTGCAAAAAGCGGGACATGATGTTGTTATTGCTGCAAATGAGATAACAGATTCGGTACAAAAAGCCGTTGACAATAACCCGCAGTTATCTGTTATGGAAATCCAAAATGCAATTAATTATGCGGAAGTCGTATTCTTGGCAACGCCGTTTTCTGCAAACCAAGAAATACTAAAAAATGTACACTTTGCCGGAAAAACCTTAATCGATTGCACAAACCCAGTCGGACCCGGAATCACCCATGGCTTACAAAGCGAAATATCTGGAGGCGAAAAGGTACAGCAATGGGGGCCTACTGCACAAGTAGTTAAGGCATTTACCATTTACGGATTTGAGAACTTTGCCAATAGTACGTACTCGAACTATAATGTAAAGCCCGTAATGCTGTTAGCTGGCAATGATAAAACTGCCAAACAAAAAGTAACCGAATTATGCACAGATCTTGGCTTCGAAGCTTTCGACACAGGAAATATCGATCAAGCTCTACATCTTGAACACCTAACTCTTTTGTGGGTAAAAATGGTACGACGAGATAAACATCACCCAAATTTTGTTTGGGCTAAGCTCGAAAAGTAACTATCACAAATTCGTACGGAATACTAGCCAATACGTTCGTGGGCGAGTTTAAGAATAAGTTCAAATTGTTGTTCGCGCGATAGATTTGAATTATCAATCTCTATCGCGTCGGCAGCTTTAACTAAAGGCGAATCACTTCTACTGCTGTCGATACGGTCGCGCTCGACTACATTTTGAAAAATCTCGTCGTAGCTTACTATTTCTCCTTTTGCCAGTAGTTCGTCGTAGCGGCGTTTTGCACGAATTTCCGCCGAGGCTGTTACAAATAGCTTCAACTCTGCATTCGGAAATACCACCGTTCCAATGTCCCGGCCATCCATGACAATTCCTTTCTCTTCGCCCATTTTTTGCTGTTGGGCAACGAGTAATCGGCGTACTTCCGAAACGGCTGCTACCACACTTACTTGTGCACTTACTTCGAGTGTACGAATTTGGTCTTCGACATTCTCGTTATTCAGATACATTTCAGCAAATCCGCGCGTTTCATTAAAGATAAAGCTTAACGAAAGCTGATCTAAGGCATTTATCAAAGCTTGTTTGTCGAAAAAATCAGACTTGATAAAACCGTGTTTCATCGCAAACAATGCCACCGCACGATACATAGCACCCGTGTCTACATACACGTAGCCCAATTCTTTGGCAAGTTGTTTCGCCATGGTACTTTTTCCCGTTGAGGAATGTCCGTCGATTGCAATGATGATTTTCTTTTTCATTAGAATTCTTCTCCGAGATTAATCGTTAGGCCAAAAAGAGAACTGTTTGCTGCCAAAGTATAACGTGCGTAGGAATAATCGATTTTTAATCGACCCATACGCAAACCAAATCCAACGGAAAGTCCAGAGAAATTGCGTTGTTCCAATAAGCGCAATTCTTCGGCACGCCGGAAATTATACCCTAAGCGTATGTTAAAACCTTTCTGAGGAAAAAGTTCAGCTCCCAAAATCACGTGACGCAGTGCGTTGTTAAAAAATGAGACTTTCTCGGGTGTACTTCCGCCATCGAGATTTCCTTCAGCTCGAGCTGGATTCGAAAAAGCTACCTGCCATTGTTGTAAATTTTCGAGCGTTAAGTGCCAACGGATGGGAACATTTTCAAGTTCTTGCGAAATTCCAGCAATGATTTCGAATGGAAGAGGCTCGCGTTCGCCGGCATATGTAGTAAACTGCGTGCCCATATTTCGTAACACCAGCGCGTAATTTATGTCGTTATCTTCATCGATATAAATGGCTCCAATATCTACAGCGCCGCCAATACTGTTGTACGATTCTAAAGTTGATGTTATGAGCTTAGCATTGGCACCAATATACAGTTCGGTAAACGGAACATTGTAAGCATAACCAAAACTGAGCGAAGCTTCACTACCGGTAAAATCGGCTGTTCTTACGCCATTCTCGTCGTAACCTTCAAAATTGCCGTAGTTGATGTAATTCATTCCTGCATAGAAAGTTTGCACGTGGCGGTCGTATGTATAGGCATAAGCTGCCGTTCCGTATGCCACTTCTCCAAATAAATTACCGTAGTTCATGGCCAAACGTTGGTCCATTTCTTCGTTAATCACTGCGGGATTAAAATGTGCAGAATTTACGTCTTGGTCGCGAATGGTAATTACTTTTCCGCCCAAAGCCGATTGTCGTGCGGATGTTGTTAATCCCAAAAACTGATAGACCGCTCGCCCTCCTATTTGTCCGAAAGCTACAGCTTGAAAAAGCAGAAAAAATAAGCAAGCGTTTTTAGTCATAGTAAAAGTTCAAGCCATCGAAACAGCAGATACAGCAACGAATTCGCTGGTTGCTATACTTAGTATAACGAAGTTGCGAAGATATTATTTTTGCTCGAAGAGTTACGACAAATCTGTCAACATAGCTACAAGTAATTTACTTCTGCAACTCACCGATTTTTGGCTTACGAAAATCGCAAAAGCTAAATCGATTAACTGTAAATCAGATTTTTAGGATTTTTAACCTTCTTGTCGGTTACGGCCAAGGCAACAACTTCGTGCATTTCTTTAACGTAGTGAAAATTTAATCCCGCCAAATACGTCTGATTTATCTCATCTACATCCTGCTTGTTATCAATACAAAGAATAATGTCTTTGATGTTGGCACGCTTCGCTGCTAAGATTTTTTCTTTAATACCTCCAACAGGCAACACTTTTCCACGAAGTGTTATTTCGCCAGTCATAGCTAGGCTTTTCATCACTTTTTGTTGTGTAAATACCGAAACCATCGAGGTAAGCATGGCGATACCTGCACTTGGGCCGTCTTTAGGTGTAGCGCCTTCTGGGACGTGAATATGAATGTTATTTTGAGATAATACTTCCGGGTTGATTCCCAACATTTGCGCGTTCGATTTAATGAACTCCAAGGCAATTGTTGCCGATTCTTTCATCACCGAACCCAAATTTCCTGTCATCGTTAATTTTCCATTTCCTTTTGTAACTAACGATTCTATGAAGAGAATATCGCCGCCAACGCTGGTCCACGCCAAGCCCGTTACCACACCTGCGGTATCATTATCCTCGGCTTTGCTGCGCTCTAAACGCGGTGCTCCCAGCGCTTTTACGATGTCTTCGTCGGTAATTTTTTGGTTGTACGGCTCTTCCATAGCAATTGATTTTGCCGCAGAACGAATTACCTGTGCAATTTTATTTTCCAAGCCACGAACACCCGATTCGCGAGTGTAGCCTTCTACAATTTTTTCGATTTGTTTTTTGCCAATCGTGAGTTGTTTACTCGTTAATCCGTGCGCCGCCAATTGTTTTGGAAACAAATGACGTTTAGCGATTTCGATTTTTTCTTCGATCGTGTAACCCGACATCTTGATGATTTCCATACGATCGCGCAAGGCGGGTTGTATGGTTTGTAAGGTGTTGGATGTGGCAATGAACATGACTTTCGATAGGTCGTAACCCAATTCAACAAAATTGTCATAAAACTCACTGTTTTGTTCCGGATCGAGTACTTCGAGTAAAGCCGACGATGGGTCGCCTTGGTGGCTATTCGATAATTTATCGATTTCATCGAGCACAAATACGGGGTTGGATGTTCCCGCCTTTTTCAAACTTTGAATGATCCGACCGGGCATTGCGCCAATGTACGTTTTTCGATGACCGCGAATTTCGGCCTCGTCGCGCAAACCACCTAACGAAATGCGTACGTATTGGCGACCTAATGCCTGTGCAATAGACTTTCCTATCGAGGTTTTCCCTACGCCTGGAGGTCCGGTTAAGCAAAGTATCGGCGATTTCATATCGTTACGCAATTTCAATACTGCGAGATGTTCGATGACGCGCTTTTTAACGTCTTCCAAACCAAAGTGTTCTTTATCGAGAATTTTCTGTGCCGCGTGTAGGTCGAACTTATCTTGAGAAAATTCGTTCCAAGGCAATTCGATAAGTAATTCAAGATAGTTTCGTTGAATACCGAAATCGGGTGATTGCGGATTCATGCGTTGCAAGCGGTTTAGCTCTTTTTCGAAGTGTACAGCCGTTTTTTCGTCCCACTTTTTCTCGCGGGCTTTGTTGCGCATTTCTTCGATTTCCTTGTCGTGTGCACCCCCGCCCAATTCTTCCTGTATGGTTTTGAGTTGCTGATGCAGAAAGTACTCGCGCTGTTGCTGATCCATGTCGGAACGCACTTTGCTTTGAATATCGTTTCGAAGTTCAAGACGTTGGTACTCGAGATTTAGAAAGCGCAGCGTTTCGAAAGCGCGTTCTTTTAGGTCGTTTATAACCAAAAGTTGTTGCTTTTCTTTAACGGTCAGGTTCATGTTTGACGAAATGAAATTGACCAAAAACGATTGCGATTCGATATTTTTTATGGCGAAAGTAGCTTCGGTTGGAATGCTCGGACTTTCGAGTATGATTTGTGTAGCTAATTCCCGCAACGAATCGATTAAAGCCGAAAATTCTTTATCGCCTTTTTTGGGTTTGGTTTCCGGATATTCTTTGATGGTAGCCATCATGTACGGATTATCCTGCGTAATGGCGTCGATTTCAAAGCGCTTTTTTCCTTGCAGGATTACGGTTACGTTACCGTCGGGCATACGTAAAACGCGCAAAATTCGGGCTACAGTTCCAATTTTATGAATGTCGGCTGGCGCCGGATCGTCGTCGTCTTCGTTAATTTGACTAACAACACCTATAACTTTTCCGTTAGCATTTGCGTCGTTGATGAGTTTTATGGATTTATCGCGTCCGGCGGTAATAGGAATAACTACGCCGGGAAACAATACGGTGTTTCGCAAAGGAAGAATAGGAACTTCGGCCGGAAGTACTTCTCTGGACATTTCTTCTTCATCTTCGGGAGAAAGCAGCGGAATCAATTCGGATTGCGAATCGAGATCGCTCAGTGACAAATTGTCAATACTTAGGATTTTGTGATTTGGCATATAAAAATAACGTCATTTTGTCAGCGATTGTTATGGAACGAAAATTCGCAACAAACAATCGGAGGCTTATAATATTGATTTAGTGTTAACTATCGAATATCTATCGATGTTTTCATTGCGAAAAGGGCAATGATTGTGCCAATTTACGACGATTTTTTGGAAACGACTGCCCAGCCCGGATTGAAGCGAAAAACCCGTAAAGCCAAAACGCCTGTTTTGCCGAAGGCAGTGGCGACCGAAGGAAGCCTGGTGCTGCACGGGGCAAAACAAGCGTTTTTGCTGCGGCTTTGTAGTGTAAAGCCGGAATAGCTGCCAAAAATTAATCGGTATTATCGATGTAAGTGACGTTGTTGAAGACGCCTTCGGTAACGTCCATGGAACCGACTATGGCTCCGGTAAGATCCATTTTAAAGAGTTTAATTTGGAACGTACCCGAAATTTTATTTGCGACGACATCGTGTGACGAGATCGTTATGTTGCCCACAACAGCCGAAGGATTAAATGGATTTATACTACTGAAAACTCCGCTGGGGCTCGTGATTAATGGTGTGTACAAGATAGAAGCTTCGATGCCCGATATTGGGAAGGTAAATGAACTTGCGTTGTCATCGAAATCTAATGCCATTGATTTGTTATCGCCCATGCCAATAATACGCAAACGCTTGGGTACAGTGGATGATAAGCCGTTTTCTAAGGTTGCAATGATGCTTGAAGCCGTAAAAAGCGAGCCATCTAATTTTGCAGAAAAGGTTCCGCTGCTTGGCCCATTGCTGCCTGTAGTGTAAGGAATATTGAATACTCCAGAGGTTAATGATTTAGGTTGGAACTCGTCGCCCGGATTGTCGACATCGTTCGAGTGAGCGATAAATTCGAAAGTTCCGCTAATCATCTGTGTGTTTTGATTGATGCTAAGAATCTTAAAAACACCGTTTGGTTGGGGTCCGTTTGGTGTTTGCTCTATATTGGTGAAGACAAACGCGACATCGTTTGTTGGTGCGTACGTAGCAAAAACTTCGTTAGTAAATGAGCCTGTTTGTGTAGATGCAACATTTATGGAAATAGTAGCATCGGAAGTATCAGAACCTGCGAAAATTGCAATCTGGCCGTTTGAGATGACTGCGGTAGCATCACTGGATGTGAATAACTCGCCATCAACGTTTACTTGGAACGACTGTTGTGTTAGATTATCGAGAATTGCGGGATCGATAGGTTCGGTTTCACAACCGAGCAGAGCGACGAGGGTGAAAGTGATAAGCAAAAGCTTTTTCATAAAATTGTGCTATAAAATAATAACGCAATATTAAGGAATTAAATTGTTCTTTTTTCTCGGTTCGCGAATGTTAAAATTACGATTCCGATGAGGAAAAAGACAATTAAAAATAAGATTGCGTTTTGTACGCGGCCGGTTTGATCGGCAACAAAACCGTACATAAACATACCGATTACAATACCTATTTTCTCGGCTACGTCGTAGAAGCTAAAGTAGGACGTAGTATCTTCGGTTTGAGGAAGTAATTTAGAATAGGTTGACCGTGAAAGGGATTGGATTCCGCCCATAACCAAGCCAACGAAAGCGGCAACAATGTAAAACTCGTTTGGTGTTTTTACGAAATAAACGGCGCTGCAGAGCACCAACCAAAAAACGTTTATGCCGATAAGCGTCGGAATATTACCGAATCTCTTGGAAGCACGTGCGGTGAGGACCGCTCCGGCAACTGCAATTATTTGAATGAGAAGAATTGTAGTGATCAAACCGAATGTACGCTTGCTATCTGATCCCCAATCGATTTCCTTTTCTCCGAAATAGGCCGCAGCAATCATAACCGTTTGAACACCCATAGAATAGACGAAGAAAGCAAACAAATACTTTTTGAGTTTGTGTTTGGTTTGCAATTGTTGCCACACTTTCCGGAGTTCTTTAAAACCGGAAAAAACTACTGATTTGATAAGTTTTTTCTTATTAGAAAAATCGGGTAGTTTGCGGTAAGCAACTTGAGCAAATCCGAGCCACCAAATACCAACCAATAAGAACGATACGCGCATAGCAGCTAGTTCATTTTCAAAGCCGAAAATGTCGTACTTGAGAACCATGAATAAATTGATTAGCAACAAGATAACACTTCCTATGTAACCTAAAGAATAACCTTTAGCACTAATTTTATCTTGCTGCGATTCGAGTGCGATGTCGGGCAGATACGAGTTGTAAAAAACTAAACTTCCCCAAAAGCCAATGAGTGCAAACATATAGGTTAAAAGTCCGAGGAAGGCATGCTCGAGCGAAAAAAAGTAGAGTAGCATACACGAAACTGAACCGATGCCACAAAACAGTTTTAGGAAGAATTTCTTATTTCCGAGATAATCGGCGATTCCCGACAAAATCGGGGAAATAAACGCTACAATCAAAAATCCAACAGCGGTAACGTACGAGATAATCGATTCCGACTTAATAACTTCTCCGCCTACTTCGATGCCGTCTTTGTGGGCAAGTCGAAACAACGCTCCGTAAAAGAGCGGAAAAATCGATGAGGTAATAACTAGCGCATATACCGAATTTGCCCAATCGTAAAATGCCCAAGCGTTAAGAACTGATTTCGAACCTTTTTCAAATGACATTTTCAGTGGTTTTATCAACTATACTTACGTTTAGCGCGGTCGAAATTTCGGCCGCAGTATTGTGTGCATAGCTGTGATTTACGGTGGAATATACTCGTAAAATTTGATTGTCGAAAGATACTTGCACTAACAAATCGTTAACTTTATGTTCGCCGCGGTTTGCCAAATTTTTAGCCGATTCGATAATCACTTTTTCTACGTTTACTAACGAATGCCACTTTCCGAAATGAAAGCTTGAAATGGCAATGGTTTTGCGATAGCGCTTTTTAACCACGTCGAGTTGTACACCTTCGGAAGTAAGTAAGACCACGGCAATTGCAAAATACAAAATAGATCTCCAACTAAAACCTTCGCTAAAGCGCAGAAAAAAGTTAACGAATAATAAAATTGCTAGTACGTTTGTAATGCCGTGCTTAGGTTTTGTATATGAATAAATCATACCTACGATTTTGATAAGTTGCTTTTTCTGTAGCCGTAAAGGAAATAAATCACCAATCCGACTAACAACCAAATTCCAAACCAGGTCCAGTTTGTTGCCGACATACCCGTAAGCAGGTAACAACATGAAAGTAAGCCAAGTAGCGGAATCAAGGATAAATTTTTGGTAAAGGCAATAGGCATCATGACAACCGTGAATAGCAAGAAAACTACCATCGGAATTTTCGTATCGGCTGCTTCTGCTAGATTAAACGTATCGGCGTAAAAATCGGGAAGTAGCAGCTGCAATCCGATTAGCACAGCGATCATAAAAATCGGGTAAATGTACTTGGAGTTGATGTATGGAATTTTGAATTTGCCGGCACGTGCTTCGAGTTCTTCTTTGCTTTGTGGCGAAAGCATTAATACGCCGCCGCACACAAGTACGAAAGCAAACAAAGTTCCGATACTAGTAAAATCGAGTACAAAATTCTCGTCGGTAAAGAAAATTGGAACTCCTACTACCAAACCAGTAATTAATGTCGCAAATCCCGGTGTTTTATGTTTGGGATGTACTTCGGCAAACTTTTTCGGCATTAGGCCATCGCGCGACATGGTCATCCAGATTCTCGGTTGCCCCATTTGAAATACAAGCATTACGCTAGTCATCGCAACTACTGCGGCAATTGAAACGATAAACAACATCCATTTAACGCCTTTGAGTGCGAAAATTTCCGCGAGTGGATCGCTTACACCAAGTTGGGTGTAGCTTACCATCCCAGTAATAACCAATGCCAAAATGATGTAAATAACCGTGCATGCCACCAGCGAATAAATCATACCGCGCGGTAAATCGCGTTGCGGATTCTTACTTTCTTCAGCTAAAGTCGAAACGGCATCAAAGCCAATATAAGCAAAGAAAACTGCCGAAACGCCAGCCATAACGCCACCAAAACCGTTAGGCATAAAAGGCGTCCAATTGTCGATGTCGATATACCAAGCGCCTACGATAATTACCAAAACAATTATGGCCAACTTAATGTATACCATCAAATTGCTGAAGTTCTTTGATTCTTTAGTGCCAATATATACCAAAGCCGTTATAATAACATTAATAACTACAGCAGGTAAGTCGAAAATGATGCGCAGGCCACCGATAACGGGAGCGGTGTTCCATGCGGTAAGCCCCTCACCTACTTTATTTTCGGTGAATGCTAAATGTGCGGCATGGTAATTTATGGTTAAGTATTCTGGAATATGAAGTCCGAAACTACTCAATAAATTAGTGAAGTATCCGCTCCACGAAAATGCGATATAAATATTACCAATGGAATATTCCATCAGTAAAGCCCAGCCGATAATCCACGCGAAAAGTTCTCCAAAAGATACGTACGCGTACGTATATGCCGATCCAGAAACGGGAACTCGACTCGCAAATTCCGCGTAGCACATCGCTGTAAAGCCACAGGCAATAGCGCAAATAACGTACAGCAAAACAACACCCGGACCACCGCTAAAGCACGCATTTCCAATGGCGCTAAAGGTGCCACCACCTATAATGGCCGCGATTCCGAAGAAGGTTAAGTCTTTAACAGTTAAAACGCGATTTAAGCCGCTGTGGTGCGAATCGTCGGTATTATCTTGTGCTGCTGCGAGCGGTTTCTTTCGAAATAAAGACTTAAAAGACATCGATTTTGGTTTACGGTTAGAAAACAAATATAGCTAAATACCTCTGTTTGTCAGATAATTTTTGGAAGCGCGCGTTAAACCTGTAACCAATTGATTATGTGATTTAAATACCTGTTTGTATTCTCAACTACCTCATTTTAAAGCATTGATATCGTTGCACGTTTTACCTAAAATCATGTTTCATTTGTGAAGTATTTGTTTTAAAAATTTTGGTAGCTGTTGAAGGCGTCGCAGTCAAGTTTATAGCTAAACCTTATAGCTACATAATTTTATATCATAAACATCTATATTGAATAGCAATAAACGCCGTACTTTTGCCATAGAAAATTAAACCATCATTTATATGTCATTAGTAGGTAAAAAATTTCCAAGTTTAGCAGTTGATGCGATCTCTTTCATGGGTGATAACATGAAGATCAACGTTTTCGAAGAAGCGGTAAACAACAACAAGAAAGTATTGTTATTCTGGTATCCAAAGGATTTTACATTTGTATGTCCTACTGAATTACATGCATTTCAAGCTGCTTTGCAAGAATTTGAGTCGCGCAACACTACTGTAATTGGTGCGTCGTGTGATACCAACGAAGTTCACTTTGCGTGGTTGAATACTTCAAAAGAAAACGGCGGTATAGAAGGAGTTACTTATCCAATTTTGGCCGACACTGCGCGCAACTTATCAAGCATTTTAGGTATTCTCGATATCGAATCTAGCGAATACAACGAAGAAGTTGATTCAGTAATCATTGAAGGTTCAAACGTAACGTTCCGTGCAACTTACTTGATCGACGAAACTGGAAAAGTATTCCACGAATCGGTTAACGATATGCCTGTAGGAAGAAATGTAAAAGAGTATTTACGCTTAATCGACGCTTACGCACACGTTCAAAAATTCGGAGAAGTTTGTCCGGCAAACTGGGAAGAAGGCAAAGAAGCGATGCACGCGACTCGTGAAGGCGTTGCGTCATATTTAAGTCACTAATCATGTTAGTAGAATTAACAGCAGATAATTTATCCGAACTTGTTGCACAAAATGCGAAAGTAGTTGTGCAATACTCGGCGAGCTGGTGCGGAAACTGTCGCATCATGAAACCGAAGTTCAAAGTGATGTCGGAACAGCACACCGACAAAGTTTTTGCGATCGTAGATGCCGAGAAGTTTCCCGAAAGCCGAAAACTAGCAAACGTTTCTAATTTACCCACTTTTGCCACTTTCGTAGATGGCAAATTGGTCGATCAGATTCAAACCAATAAAGTAGAAGGATTGACGAACTTAGTTAATGAAATTTCGGTTGCCTCATGAAACTACCCGTCATAAAACACCTGACACAATTTATTGAAGATAACGATCGCGATTACGTCGTAGAAGCAATCGAAGTTTTGGAGAACCTAACAGAAGTTCCGAGTTTAAAAGACGAAGAACTCGATGTAATTGGAGAACTGATTTCCAATATGTACGGCGCTTTAGAAGTAGATGCATTGGTTAAATCCGGCGTTGATCGCAAAGAAGCTTTAAATAGCTTCATGAGTCGAGTACTCGGCTCGATCGATAAATAATTTTGGAGTTTTTAGATTTTAGATTTTTTTTTTCAGAAATGCCTCGAATTTGTTCGGGGCTTTTTTGTTTTGAGCGCGAACAAAATTTCTTAAGTCTTGTTTTGTAATCGACTCACGCGCTCAATTTCTTTGCGAAGTTCTTGCTGGTCATAGTCGCTCGTATCTTCAAGTGCCAGAGCTAAATCGGTGAAAGATATTTTTTTCAATAAATAATAATGAATCAACGTGTATTTAATTGAATACATGTCGTATTGCGCGATGATTTCAAAATTTTTCTGAAGAAAATCACCCGAATGAAAAACTAATTTTAGCGTATTTGCCGTGCCTGTTGAAAGTTTAGCATTAAGAATATGTCGATCATCATTCATTAATTTCCCATAATAATCGCTGACCTGTAACTCTATTCGCTTTATGGATTCCAGCTCGTATCGTTCTTCTTCAACTTCAATAAAATCCTTTTCAAAAATTATAAACCCCGATAAAATACCTTTGAGCTTCTCGACTTCGAAAAACGACATTACCAGAACGTATAACACCCAAAAAAACCAAATCACAATCAAAAAAGTCATGATGTAACGGCAGTAATATCCCCATTCTTGCGAATGAGCAAACAAGGGTAAAACCACAACTGAGCCTAAAAAAACAACTTTATTGTTTGTCCATCGAAAACCTGGTTTTGGGTAAAATACAGCAAATTTCATTAGTTTTAAATTGCAACTGTACTTTTTATTTAAACAGCTGGTCCATCCCAGGCAGCATCGGCATATCTACTTTCGCAACCTCTTCCAATACTTTAGATTCATGTGTTTTAGCCACCGCAAGTGCCTTGTTTAAAGTTACTACCAGTAAATCTTCTACAATTTCTTTGTCCGCTAAAAGATCTTCTGAAATAGAAATATTTTTAATCGATCCGGCGCCAGTAACTACTACTTGTAAAGCACCATCGGCAGCAACCTCCGAAACTTCGAACAATTTTAAATCGGCTTTCGCCTTTTCCATTCTATCTTGGGTTTCTTTCAATTTACCCATCATTCCCATTAAATCGCCAAACATAATCGTTAATTTTAAAGGGCAAATGTACTAAATTGCAGCAGTCTTAATCGCACACTATGCAACAAGAACTTTCGATAAGCTGTTTATTTTTGATAAGCTGTTTTACATCCAATTTTGCACAAGAAAACAAACCCATAAAAATGAGTCAACCGCCTGTAGCTAAAGAAATTCCATTTACATTAGAAAAACACAAAGACGTCCGAATCGACCCGTACTATTGGTTAAACGACCGAGAAAATCCGGAAGTAATTGATTATTTAAATAAAGAAAACGCGTACTTCGAAAATGAAACTGCGCACACAAAAGACTTCCAAGTACGTCTTTTCGAGGAAATGAAATCGCGCATCAAAGAAGACGACCAGTCGGTTCCCTACAAATTTAACGGCTACTACTACATTACGCGCACTGAAAAAGGAAAGAACTATCCGATTTATGCTCGTAAAAAAGAATCGTTAACTGCCGCTGAAGAAATTCTGTTCGATTGCAATCAAATGGCCGAAGGGTACTCGTACTTTTCGTTATCCGGCGTAAGTATTTCACCCGACAATAAATACGCGGCTTTTTGTTTAGATGTGGTTGGCCGACGCATATACACACTCCGCATCAAAAATTTAGAAACGGGAGAAATTTTAGCCGACGAAATCAAAAATGTAAATCCGGAAGTCGTCTGGGCGGCCGATTCTAAGACATTATTCTACACGACCAAAGACAGCGTTACTTTGCGTTCAGATAAAATTTGGAAATACGTGCGCGGGAGTCAAACCGATTCTGCTGCACTCATTTACGAAGAAAAAGACGAAACTTTCGATGTAAGTATCGAGAAATCAAAGTCTAAAGAGTTCATTTACATCATTTCTTCCAGTACCTTAACTACCGAGTATCGTTTGCTTCGCGCAGATAATCCAGATGGAAAATTCAAAATCTTCCAGAAACGCAAACGAGGTGTCGAATACTCGATTTCACATTTTAACAATACATTTTATATTCTCACCAATAAAGATAAAGCAACCAACTTTAAACTGATGATGTGTTCGGTAGATGAAACCGGATCAAATTATTGGAAAGAATTTATTGCACACCGAAATAACGTGCTTCTCGAAGGCATCGATGTATTTAAAGACTTCTTGGTAATTTCGGAACGTTCGAACGGATTAACGCAAATTCGAGTTTTAGGACAGACAAAAAAAGCCGATTATTATCTACCATTCAAATCGGAAACTTATTCGGCGTACACGACAACAAACATCGATTTCGATACGCCGTTGCTGCGATACAGTTATCAATCGATGCTTACACCGCCTTCGGTAATCGAATTTAACATGGAAACCAAACAAAGTACCGTGCTTAAAGAGCAAGAAGTGCAAGGCGGAAATTTCGATAAAAACAACTACATCGAAGAACGTGTTTGGGCTACCGCAACCGACGGAACTCAGGTGCCTATTTCGATGGTATACGCTAAAAATCTGAAAAAAGACGGCTCTAATCCTACCTTGCTCTATGCATACGGCTCGTATGGCGTTACGTTAGATCCGTATTTTTCTACGGTTCGACTCAGTTTACTCGATCGCGGATTTATCTACGCTATTGCGCACATCCGCGGAGGCGAAGATTTAGGTAGAGAATGGTACGAAAACGGAAAGTTACTCAAGAAGAAAAATACCTTTACCGATTTTATCGCGTGTAGTAATTTTTTGATAACGCAAAAATATACTTCACCACAACACCTTTATGCCGAAGGTGGTAGCGCCGGCGGATTACTCATGGGAGCAATCGTGAATATGGCTGGGGAATTGTATAACGGAGTAATCGCACAAGTTCCTTTTGTTGACGTGGTAACAACCATGCTCGACGACTCGATACCATTGACAACAGGAGAATACGACGAGTGGGGAAATCCGAATAAAAAGAAGTACTACGATTACATGAAATCGTACTCGCCGTACGACAATGTTTCTGCAAAAGCATACCCAAATATGTTGATTACAACCGGACTTCACGATTCGCAAGTTCAGTACTTTGAACCAGCGAAATGGGTTGCCAAATTAAGAAAATTGAAAACCAATCAAAACAAGTTATACTTTTACACCAACATGGATGCAGGACACGGTGGAGCCTCGGGAAGATACGAAGCACTTAAAGAGGTTGCTCGAGAATTCGCATTTTTGTTAGATTTAGAAGGAATAAGAAATTAGGATAAATAATTTTGCTACATTTGCAGATGTTTTCAAGACTGGTTTTTTGACATGATTTCCGGTTATTTTGAATTATAATTTATGAAAGAAGACATAAAAGCTTACGATAACGTATTGAGTTTAATAGGAAATACCCCACTTATTAAGCTGAATAAATTAACAAAGTCTTTTACAGGTAATTTTTACGCAAAGGTCGAAGCTTTTAACCCCGGTCATTCTACCAAAGATCGCATCGCCCTTTATATTATCGAAGAAGCCGAACGACAAGGAATACTTTCGCCAGGTGATACGATAATCGAAACTACCTCGGGAAATACAGGCTTTAGTTTGGCGATGGTTTCCATCATCAAAGGGTATAATTGTATACTAGCCGTTTCCTCAAAATCGTCTCGCGATAAAATAGATATGTTGCGAAGCCTCGGCGCCAAAGTTTACGTTTGCCCTGCACACGTATCTGCCGACGATGAGCGCTCATACTATAACGTCGCTAAACGCCTACACCAAGAAACTAAAGGAAGTATTTATATCAATCAGTACTTCAATCAACTCAACATCGACGCGCATTATAAATCTACTGGCCCTGAAATCTGGGAACAAACCAGCGGCAAAATTACGCATCTCGTTGCTTGTAGCGGAACCGGCGGAACCATCTCCGGAGCTGCTAAATTCCTGAAGGAAAAGAACCCAAATATCCGCATTTTAGGTGTCGACGCTTTTGGCTCGGTACTGAAGAAATACCACGAAACGAAAGAACTCGATCCAAACGAAATTTATCCGTACCGCATCGAAGGTCTTGGTAAAAACTTAATCCCAACGGCAACCGATTTCGATTCTATCGATCATTTCATGAAAGTAACCGATGAGGAAAGTGCACACATGACCCGCGAAATCGCCAAGCAAGAAGGTTTGTTTGTTGGCTATACCAGCGGAGCCGTGATGCAAGCCGTTAAACAATACGCCGAAGAAGGCGAATTCAACGAAAACAGTAATGTAGTTGTAATTTTCCCAGATCACGGATCGCGTTACATGAGCAAAGTGTTCAGCGACGAATGGATGAGCGATCAAGGTTTCTTCGATAGCGTAAATGCCGAAGAAGTTCAGAAAATCGAATTCATTAAATAAGCTTCAGCTATAAAAAAATGAAAGTCGCAGTAATTGCGACTTTTTTTATGTTTTTCCTTTTCGATTTCTTTTTATTTGGGCGTGCCGGCAAAGCAAAACGTTCAGTGGAAAATCAGCTACTTTGCCGTCGTGCTTTCCCCTACAATCTGCTTTTTGCCCTTCCAAAATCCCATACAAAAAGCAGGATTTCCGGTGCAATCACTCACGCAAGAAAGCGTTAATAATAGATATTTACACCAATGCTATTCTAAAACGCTATTATAATCAAATCCACTTCATTTATCTTACTAAAAGCTTTATCCACAGTTACTGGAGGGACTTCATAAATAACTGAACTCGCAGCAATAATTGCATTTGCAAGTTTTAAGATTGTATAATCGTTTTAGAATTTATTGTTTCCTACTTGATCTTTTAGCTATAATCAATGTAAAACATTCATTTACAATACTTTTAAGCTTTAATTCATCAGCTCTTGTTAGCTTAGGGAATCCTAGCAATTCGATTTTAGTAATAAAAGATAAACCAAAATTATATTGTAAAAAAGCTTAGCCATTAGTGCTTCCCTCAAGCACGTAGATAAAAAAGTTAGTATCTGCTACAAAATCAAGCTTCAGCGCTTCTTGTCGCTAATTGATACTTTAATCCGTCAATATTTCGTTTTAGCTTGCCAAAATGCTTAACAAGTTTTCCTTTTTTGGGAGACTCTTTTAATTTGTCGATTAAGAGCTTTGCCAGCTCTTCAGATGAGGATTTATCTACTAATACGTTCATTATGTAATCTTTACATTAAAATTAAAGATAATATCAGTCCAATTTTAACTTAAATGAATCACTCACCCATAAAATCTACACTCAACGAATTCACACAATAACGCGTTCCGGTTTCAGTCGGTCCGTCATCAAATACGTGTCCTAAATGCGAACCACAACTCGCACAAAGAATTTCCGTGCGTATCATCCCATGCGAACGATCCTCTACATACGCCACCTTACCTGGAATCGACGCATCAAACGACGGCCAGCCGCAATGCGCGTTAAACTTCGATGCACTTTCAAACAAAGGCGTTTTACAAGCTCCGCAAACATACGTCCCCGATTCAAAATGCAAATTGTACTTGCCACTGTGCGGAAACTCCGTTTCTTTTCCTCTTAAGATTTTGTAGCGCTCGGGGCCCAATTCCGCGAGCCATTCTTGTTCGGTTTTATTTATTGGATAACTCATCGCTGTTTTTTTTCAGGTACAAATGTTATAGAAATCGAGTTTGTGCAAAAGCGTTTACCTGTTGTGTCGGTCGGTCCGTCGTCGAAAACGTGTCCTAAATGTCCGTCGCACTTCGCGCAGGTAACTTCAGTGCGCACCATTCCGAAACTATTGTCTTGTGTGTATTTCACACTGCCTTTAATCGCTTGATCAAACGAAGGCCATCCGCAATCGCTTTTAAACTTCGAATCGGATGTAAACAAGACATTTCCGCATGCTGCACAAGCGTAATGTCCTTTTTCAAAATGATCAACATACACACCTGTGAACGGGCGCTCGGTGCCTTTCTCGCGTAAAACCTCGTATTGTTCAGGAGTTAGTACTTTCTGCCATTCATCGTCGGTTTTTGGCAATTCAGACTTTGCATCAACTGCCGGCTCTTCTTTTACAGCAGTTTTGTTTTGACCGTTGCAGGCGGTCAGTTGAAACAGCAATACAAACATTAAAATGAATCTTTTCATAAAAAGTCTTTTAGTTATCTATACGTAAAAAATCGGCTATTTGGTTGATAACGTCGGTATCACCTAAAATCTTGCGATGTCCCAAACGCTCGGTAATTAGCAGGGTTCCGTTTTCTAACTTTTCTGCAATAGCGTATGCACAAGTTACCGGAACATCATCGTCTTGCTTATCGTGCACAATCAGCGTTGGCTGTTTTACTCCTGCCGCTGCCACCGAAGCCGATAAATCGTGCATCTTCATCTGGTATTTCTTTTCAAAATAATTTTGCATACGCTTGGCATAACTTTCGTCGAGTCCGAGCTGCTTCACAAAATCCAATATGATGTCGTAAATAACATCGCCCGCACCAATCGTTACCAATTTTTCCACTTCCAAACCGCGAACGGCAGCGTTTAAAATAGACATACCGCCCAAAGAATGCCCAACGGCAGCGTAAAAACCACCGAATTCTTTCTGCAACTGCAAAATACTCGCAATAAATTCAATCATTAGTGTCGTTTTCCCGGTCGATCTGCCGTGCGACGGACCATCGAAGCTTACCACTCGAAAACCCATTTTTGTCAAACGTTCGGCAATTTTAAACAATTGAGTACCGCGACCACTCCAACCGTGCGAAATCAGAATCGTTTGCGAACCGCTTCCGTAAAGGTACACTTCGATTTCTTTTTGAATGGCATCTATATAAATACGTTGGTGCGTAGTCTTTCGGTCGTAGTCGAGTTCTCGTTTGGGAATGTCGTGTCGGAGCGGACTAATGAATAATTTCACTGCAAATCGAGTTGCCAATTTCGGTGAAATAACTGCTAATAATTTGGCGGAACGCCTTATGGCTATGGGAATTTTCAATGCAAAAATACGTTTAGTGAAATTCTTTGCTTTTTTCGCAAAACTTCACGCAAGTTACCGCATTATCGAATTTTTGCTAAATTTCCGTGTCATAAAAAAAACACAAAATGCGCAATCAAACCCGAATTATCATTGAAAACGTAAAACCACAACTCGACAACGGGGCATTTGCCATCAAACGCATTGTTGGGCAATACATTCACGTAACCGCTGATGTTTTTGGCGACGGTCACGATTTGATCGAAGTTGCATTAAAATACAAACACGAGTCCGATAAAAATTGGTCGGAAGTACGCATGAAACCTACACAAAACGACGGCTATGAAGCTACGTTTCAAGTTGAAAAACAGGGTTTCTACACCTATCAAATCGAAGGTTGGGTCGATTATGCACTCAACTGGCAACATGGAACCGAACGTAAAATTCACGATTCGCAACACGTAAAATCCGAATTACTCGAAGGCGCCGAATATGTGAAAGCCATTCAAAAACAAGCTACCAAAGAAGAAAAAGTATATTTAAAAGAAGTCGAAAAGATTTTTAAGTCTGAAAAAGACTATCACGAAGCGATTCAACACGCAATGTCGCCCGAACTAACCGCTATTTTCAAAAAATACCCCGAACGTTTCCTTGCCAATACATCAGCCGAATTACAAGCCTATGTTGATCGTAAGAAAGCTCTGTTCAGTACGTGGTACGAATTTTTTCCGCGTTCAGCCTCACAAGAGCCAGGCAAACACGGAACATTTAAAGATTGTGAACGATTGCTGCCGCGCGTCGCCGAAATGGGATTCGATACCTTGTACTTCCCTCCTATTCATCCGATTGGCGAAGTAAACCGTAAAGGAAAAAATAATGCAACGAATGCCGAACCAGGCGATGTGGGTTCTCCTTGGGGCATCGGTTCTCAATACGGCGGTCATAAAGCCACGCATCCCGATTTAGGAACTATCGACGATTTCAAAGCGCTCGTGCAAGCCGCGAAAGCTCTCGGAATCGAATTAGCCATGGATTACGCCTTGCAAGCAGCTCCCGACCATCCTTGGGTCAAAGAACATAAAGAATGGTTTAAATGGCGTCCGGACGGAACTGTACAGTATGCAGAAAATCCTCCAAAGAAATATCAAGATATTCAACCAATCTATTTCGAATCTGCCGATTGGGAGAATTTGTGGAACGAACTTTTATCGACAGCGCTGTTTTGGATTGAAGAATGCGACATCAAAGTATTCCGCGTGGATAACCCACATACAAAACCGTTCTATTTCTGGGGTTGGTTAATTTCTGAAATAAAGAAAAAACATCCTGATGTATTGTTCCTTTCAGAGGCTTTCACGCGTCCGAAAATCATGAACGAGCTAGCAAAACAAGGGTTTACACAGTCGTACACCTATTTTACTTGGCGTAACACCAAACAAGAATTGCAACAATACGTTGAAGAACTTACTCAAACCGAACAGAAGGAATTTTACCGTCCGAATTTTTGGCCAAATACACCCGATATCAATCCGTTTGGCCTGCAATTTGCCAACGAAAGCAAACATTTACAACGCTATTTCTTAGCAGCTACGTTGAGTTCGAGCGTGGGCATTTACGGTCCGGTTTTCGAATATATGGTTTCCACACCTATGGCAGCCGGCAAAGAAGAATATCTAAATTCCGAAAAATACGAAGTGTATCACTGGGATTGGAACCACAAAAACAAACTGATTATGTTGATCACGCGTTTAAACTTCCTACGTCGTGCACACGAATCGCTACAACAAACCAATAACATAATTTTCTGCGATACCGGCAGCGACAGCGTAATGGCGTACATTAAGTATAACGACAATTTCTCTGACCGCACTTTAATGATTGTTAGCTTGAACGATCAGTTTCCGATTCAAACCAGCGTGCGCATTCCGATAGAAAAAATCGGAAGTAATCCGTTGCAACTCACCGATCAAATCACAGGAAATACCTATTGGTGGGATAAAGAATGGAATTTTGTGGAATTGAAACCCGAATTGCCTTTTCATTTGTTTAAAATCGCATAACCATGAGCGAAAGCAAACTCAATCTGGAAGAATATCAAAATCCGTTTGTTTTCAAAACCGACTGGAAAACAGCTTTTGAAGATGCCGAATTTGTCAAAGTATTTTCGTCTGATATTCTCGAAAATTACATCATCAATAAACGTTGGTACGGCGGAAAAGCAAGTACGTTGAAGTATATCGAAGTAGTCGAGCACTTTAAAATAACGAGCAAGAAGAACACGTACTACGGCGTATTGTTAGAGGTTAACTTTAAGGAAGCATTCTACCAGCATTATTTCATGCCTATTTCGTTTATGGCTGCCGAAGAATTGGATACCAGCACCATAATCGCGCCCGTAAAAATGAATGGCTTGGAGGGATTTTTAGTTGATGCGTTACATCAAGAAGACTTCCGTAAATTACTTTTCGACAGAATTTTAATTGGTAAAGATAAAGAATCGTCTAAGGTTAAATTCCATCGTGGCGAAAAGTTAGAAGAAGCCGCCTACGAGTCGTCGCGCTTTATGGGCGTCGAACAATCGAACACCTCAATCATCTTTAACAACAAATTGGTTCTGAAGATTTTTCGACGTATTTACATCAGTACAAATCCAGATTATGAAATCAGTCGTTTTCTTACCGAACGCATGGATTTCAAGAGTTCGCCTGCATACTACGGCTCTATCAGTGTTGGCTTGATTGAAGGCAACATCACCTTAGGACTCATGCAAGAATTAGTTCCAAATCAAGGTGATGCTTGGCAATTTATGTTAGATGAATGCGATCGTATTTTCTCCAATTTGGCGATTCGCAAAATCAAAACAGCGAAACTTCCGGAAATAGAACTTTTCAAACGATTGAAAATTAACGAAGTTCCCCATGAAATCATCGATTGGGCAGGATTATCCATTTTCCTTCGCATTCACACACTAGCCACACGAACTGCCGAAATGCACATTGCACTTGGCGGCGATATCCACGATACCGCTTTTACTCCTACCACGTATAACGGCGATTATACCGTATGGCTCAAAAACCGCCTCACATATCAGTTCCAAAACCGATTAAATATATTAGAGAACAATTTGCACAAACTCGACGGCTTGGCGCTCGAATTGGCCAATCAGTTTCTCGATAACAAAAAGGAAATCCGTAAGGTATTTTTAGATTTCGATTGGACGAAAATGAAATCGGAACGCATTCGTATTCACGGCGATTACCATTTGGGTCAGGTGTTGGTAAACGGCGAAGACTTCTATTTACTTGATTTTGAAGGCGAACCAGAAAGCACCATCCGCGATCGTAAGGTAAAACAACCACCGTTAAAAGACGTTGCAGGTATGTTTCGATCTTTTCACTACGCGATTTACGCCACAATTTTCAACAACAAAGACAAATATCCGTACTCACAAGAAGAGCTTTTCCAAGCCGGCGAAGTGCTCTTCAACTACTTTGTAGGCGTATTTTTACAAACCTACACCGAAGTGGCACAAGCGGGTAATTTAAATATCGGCTATAAAAAAGAAATCGACTTCCTTCTAAAATACTGCATACTCGAAAAAGCGGTCTACGAACTGGGTTACGAACTCAACTCGCGTCCGCGCTGGGCTGTGATTCCACTTAGCGGAATTGCTAGTATTATGCATTTTAACAACTAACAAACTATGAACCAAACACGAGCTTTTTCCCTATTTACAGACTTCGACATCGATTTATTCAAGGCCGGAAAACATTTTCAGTTGTACGAAAAATTGGGAGCACATCCGCTAACTGTCGATGGCGTCGAAGGCGTTTACTTTGCCGTTTGGGCGCCAAGTGCGCGAACTGTTTCGGTCATTGGCGACTTCAATTATTGGGTTCAAGGCGAAAATCAACTTTTCGTTCGCTGGGATTCATCAGGTATTTGGGAAGGATTCATTCCAAACGTAAAAGCCGGAACGCGCTATAAATTCAAAATCCAGTCGCATAACGGACTCATAACCGAAAAAGCCGATCCGTTTGCGTTTTATTGTGAAATGCCACCCAATACCGCATCCATAGTATGGAAGCACAATTACAAGTGGAAAGACGATGCCTGGATGAAAAAACGTGCAAAAGTCAACCAACTTAACCA
The DNA here is from genome assembly GCF_049240005.1 of Flavobacterium sp. GTDB lineage: Bacteria > Bacteroidota > Bacteroidia > Flavobacteriales > Flavobacteriaceae > Flavobacterium. Next base: position 23,561 of record NZ_JBMLTK010000003.1, read on the forward strand.
GCCGTTTTCGGTGTACGAAGTGCATTTGGGCTCGTGGCGCCGACCTGGAGATGGCAGAAAATTCCTGAATTACCAAGAATTAGGCGATCAGCTTGTAGAATACGTTCTCGAAACCGGATTTACGCATGTCGAATTCATGCCGGTTATGGAATATCCATACGATCCGTCTTGGGGTTATCAATTGGTAGGCTATTTCGCGCCAACATCGCGATTCGGAAATCCAGACCAATTTGCACTTTTAGTTGATAAATTACACCAAGCAGGAATTGGTGTAATACTCGATTGGGTGCCCTCGCACTTTCCCGACGACGCCCACGGTCTCGGATTTTTCGATGGCTCGAATTTATACGAACATCCCGACCGCCGAAAAGGCTATCATCCAGATTGGAAAAGCTTGGTGTTCAACTACGGACGCAACGAAGTACGCTCGTTTTTAATAAGCAACGCCATTTTCTGGTTACAGCAGTTTCATGTCGACGGACTCCGCGTGGATGCCGTTGCCTCGATGCTTTATCTCGATTATTCCCGAAAAGACGGCGAATGGGAACCCAACATTTTTGGCGGACGCGAAAACCTCGAAACCATCAGCTTTTTGAAAGATTTTAACGAAGCCGTGTACTCAAATTTCGACGGAGTTCAAACGATAGCCGAAGAAAGTACGTCGTTTCCAATGGTGAGTCGCCCTACTTTTGCCGGCGGTCTCGGCTTTGGTATGAAGTGGATGATGGGCTGGATGCACGACACTCTGCAGTATTTCAAAAAGGAAACCGTGTATCGAAAATACCATCAGAACGATCTAACGTTTTCCATGACGTATGCGTTTTCAGAGAACTTTATGTTGCCGCTTTCGCACGACGAAGTGGTGTACGGAAAGCACTCTATTTTAGGACGTATGGTTGGCGACGAGTGGCAGCGTTTTGCAAATTTACGCTTGTTGTACGGCTATATGTTTACGCATCCGGGAACAAAATTATTGTTTATGGGCGCCGAATTCGGACAAAGTTCCGAGTGGAATTTCGAAGGAAGTTTAGACTGGCATTTGCTGCAATTTGGCTACCACAGCGGCATAAAAGCTACCATTACTGCACTAAATAAACTCTACAAGTCGGAGCCAGCACTGCACGAAAAGCAGTTTAGCCCCGAAGGATTTGAGTGGATAAACTACTCCGATCATCAAAATGCAGTTTTGTCGTACATCCGTAAAGGCGAAAATGCTAAAGATGATTTGGTGATTGTCTGCAACATGACTCCAGTCGTACGGCCTGGTTACCGCATTGGCGTTCCCGCGAAAGGAAAGCTAAAGGAGCTTTTCAATTCCGATCAATTGGCGTACGGCGGTAGCGGCGTAGTAAACGACAAAGCCATAAAAATCGACGATCAAGCTTGGGACGGTCGCGCACAGTCGGCTGCGGTAAACTTACCACCCTTGGGAGTCGCCGTTTTTAAAATAAGTAAATAAGCTGCGTTCGATATAAAAATCGAATTCACGTTAATGAGTTTTTGAGCGTTCCGGCGGGTCGTGCCTCCGGCGCCGTCGGGCTATTCGCGGCAATTCAAGTGCGCCTTTTGGGCGTTTTTTCAAGCTGTAAATCGGCTTCTTGGGTCGCCGCTTCACCGCTGCAAAAACTGCCCACGGCACACTTTCATTTCTGCTGCTATCCCTAACGCAAAACAAACTGTGCCCAGAATTGAGATTCGCCAGCCGACCTTCGTTGGTTGGAACACGTATTCAAGCTGCAATCCGAATAGTTGATTTCGCAACTTCATGTTTCATTATTCCGCTTTAAGCCGCGGATCGTAGACGCCTGAGCCTGTCGAAGGCTGAGCGCAAAGACTTTTTTAGTATTAAGATTTAAGTCCCGATAGCTATCGGGAAAGACTTCGTCGAGTTCACCACTTAACGTATCGTTTTGTCCCGCCCGAACCCACGAATCGTTGGTGCCTGAGCATGTCGAAGGTTAGTGCATTTTTTTGTTGGCTTAACACGTTCTGTGTTTTCCTCAACGGTTCTACATTCCGAAATAATCTGTGAGGTTCAGTGTTTTCTGTGCGCTTAAAATGCTGGTACGTGAGCGGGTCGAAGGCTTATTTAGAAGATAGTCCCGATAGCGATCGGGATTCGCCTTCCACCCTTTTTTCCATTCTTTCCATTTTTTCCATTTTTTAACTTGTACAGCTTTCCCGCGCGAACGGGTGCAGCGATATCCTTTTTTGCGCTTAGGTACTTCCACTACTGTTTTGGCAAAAAAGATAAAGCGGAACACGTGACGGCGTGCACAACTTTTGCGCAGCGACGACTCGTTTGCCGGCGCGCCCAAAAAAAACGAAATAAAAAAATGAGAAAGTACTGCAGTTAGGTCGCTGAATTAATCGAGCTTGCTTAAAATGCGCTCAAAATTGGTGTCTATTTCTTTCCATTTTGCGAATTGCGCGAAATCTGATTCGATGAGTTTACGCGCGCTGATTTTTGAACTAACTTGCTGTGTAATAACCGATTTGTATTTATCCACTGCTTCTTGCTTCTCACCTGTCAGTAAAAGTGCATGGCCGTGAAGTATTTTAGTTTCAACATTGCTCAGGCTCGGATTAGCCGCGAAAATCTGAAGTGCATTATCGAATTGCTTGGAAAAAATAAACGCACGTGCCAGGCTGTTAACATCTTCGGTTTTTTGCAATTTGTATTCGAAAATAGTTGTTTCTAGCAAACTCACAGCTTTTTCAAACTGCTCTTTGTCAATATATTGTTGAACATCTTTGCGAATTGCGGCGAGAATTCCGACGTTACTTTCTTTTTGCGACAAACACAAACTTCCCGACTTGCTGTACAAACGCATTTTCTCTTCGGCGAGCAATTCGGTGTACTGTTCATAGGTGTACTGCGCCGAAATTTTCTCTAAAATACAGCTGCAAAATTCGTTTGGCTTTAACATTTTATTGGCAACTCCTCCCTCTTTTGCTAGAGCGATGATCTCTTTTTTACGCGCTGCTGTCCAACCGCTGCTTTTACGAGCATCAACCCAAGGCACAACTTCCAAAACAATTTTTTGCGAAAACAACCAATTGTCGCTTTCAACACCGATATATAATTTTTTGGCTGTACAGGAAAAGTTCTTGCCAAACAAGCGACCCGCATCTTTTGAAAGTGCGTCGGTTACTGAGTAGCAAGCGTTTTTTAAAGTGCCCGTTTTCTGAAATTTGTCGGCATCGGCAGCATCGCCAAAAAGCGCATAACGGCATTTATCGCTTCCACTCACTTTTGAGAGCAGAAAAACGCCGCCCGCTGCTCCCTGGCTGATTCCGCTCGGATCGGGAATTGATTTTAATAGAGAAAAAAGGTTGTTAGACAGTTGCTGATTTTCGTCGAGAACCGTGATTCGGTAAACAAATTCGGTAGTTCCGGTCGGAAAATCAGTAACTGCCACCACCTGCCTGTCGCCTGCCTTCAACTTAATTTCTTTGGTAAACGAACGGTCTTTGTCCCAAAATCCCGTAGCATTTTGCCCAAAGCCAGCTCCAGTAAAAAGTAAACAAGCGAACAGTATTTTTTTCATTTAAATCTCGATTGAATCGCCAATTGGCAGCAAGATTAACTCTTTACCTGTTTCGGCAAAATGTTGCTTTGCTGCTTCCTGATCGATGGTTATGTATCCGAACGTATCAAAATGTATGCCCAACACCTTGTTGCATTCTACAAAGTCGGCTGCAATAGCTGCATCGGCTACATCCATCGTAAAGTTGTTACCAATCGGAAATACTGCCAAATCGAGTTTAGTTCGAAGCGGAATTAATTTCATATCGAACGTCAACGCAGTATCGCCCGAAATGTAAATGCTTTTTCCAGCCGCTTCAATGACAAATCCTCCAGGATTTCCGCCATAGGTACCGTCGGGAAACGCGCTAGAGTGAATTGCATTTACATATTTCACGGTTCCAAACGGAAATTTCCAGCTTCCGCCGTGATTCATCGGATGGTGATTTAAGCCTTTCTTACCGTAATAATCGGCAATTTCAAAGTTCGATACGATGGTTGCCTGTGTACGTGTTGCGATAGCCTCAACATCGGCCACGTGATCACCGTGTGCATGCGTCAGTAAAATGAAATCTGCTTTCAATGCATTGATATCGATGTGTGCTGCCAAAGGATTTGGACTAATAAAAGGATCGACCAAAATGGAAACACCATTAACCTCAATAGCAAGCGATGCATGTCCTAAGTACGTAATTTTCATATTATAAAGCGTTTGAGATAGATTTAAAGATTTGAATAAAGATGTCTTGGAAGAAGAAAATTAGCGAAAGTGCCAATAAAACTGAAAGTGCAAATGTGGATAGAGCTACTTTTTTTAGCTCCGGATCGTAATCGGCTGGTTTTGAAATAGCTGAGAATCGTTTTAAATGTAAAAGCAAAGGAATGTAGGCAAGTAAAAACAAGTATTGATCTAATTGAAATTCTTGCAAATAGGCGAATATTAAAACCAGGATTAGCGATGATAAAATTAGAAAGTAGTGGTACTTACGTCCGAAATTAGCGCCAAGTTTTACAATTAAAGTTCGTTTACCGGCCGCTGCATCAGAAATTTGATCACGTAAGTTATTGAGATTCAAAACGGCAACGCTCAAAAAACCTATGGCGGTTGCTGGCAAGAAAAGCTGTGCGTCGAGTTCTTTCACAAACATAAAATGAATACCAATTGTACTCACCCAGCCGAAAAAAATGAAAACAAAAACATCGCCCAGACCGCGATATCCGTAGGCTGATGAACCAACGGTGTAACGAATAGCTGATGCGATGGCTAGTCCGCCTAAGATCAAAAACACAAGACTAAACCAGAGGTAGCGATCTTTAAACGAAAAATAAATTAGTGTTACGGCAGAAATAAACGTTAAAACTGAAGTTAGAATCATGGCACGTTTCATTTCCGCTGGCGAAATAACACCACTCTGAATGGCGCGTTGGGGTCCGATTCTGTCTTGATTGTCGGTGCCTTTTACGCCGTCGCCGTAATCGTTGGCAAAGTTTGACAAGATTTGTAAACCTAAGGTGGTTGTTATTGCGAAAGTTACAATCCACCAATTAAACGTTGCGTGTGAAATAGCGTAAAAGCTTCCTAGGATTATTCCGGAAACAGACAGCGGTAAAGTTCGTACTCGTGCTGCTTCGATCCAATGTTTCATGTACAGGAAAAGTTAGTTGCTACAAACTTACAAAGTAAAAATGCAATTGTGTTTTGTTACCATCAATTTATCTTTTAGAATTATTTGCTCTGCTTATCTTTGGCCAAATTTTTAGATTATGAAAAAAGTTTTGGTATTCCTTGTTTTATTGAGTAGTAGTTTCCTTTCCGCGCAAAGCCAAAAGCCTTCGAAAGCATTTAAAAACTTGGTGGAAATCATGCAAGGACATTATACTTCTGAATTACAGTCGAAAAAAGACAGTACGTATTTCAATATTTCACTTCGCATGACGCCAATTTGGAAATCAAAAGGCGCCTATTTGTATGTAGAACAAGCGCTGGCTTCAAAACAAGACAAACCGTATCGCGTTCGAATTTATAAACTGTCGGAACGTCCCGATGGGAAAATCGTTAGTGAAATTTACACTTTGAAAGATGAAAAAGCGTGGATTGGAAAATATACCGATCCATCACTATTAGATGCTTTAACAGAAGCCGATCTCGAACTGAAGAGCGGTTGCGAAGTAGTTTTAGAGCGCGTTTCAAAGAACACCCTTCGCGGAGCCACTGGCGAAAAATCGTGCCCAAGTGAATTGCGCGGCGCCTCGTATGCCACATCAAAAGTTACCGTAACTAAAAACAGTATTTTGTCTTGGGACCAAGGATTTGACGCCGCTGGAAAACAGGTTTGGGGCGCTGAAAAAGGCGGTTATGAATTTTTGAAAGTGAAATAAATTGAAATTTTATGAATTAGCGATTTACATCAATTGTGGTGTAATTTTCAATTGCTAGTACCTGATGTAAATTGGATGACAGCTGTCCGGAATTCTTCATAGTTTCCAGTTTCAAAAAGGCGTACTAGTTCTGAAGGTGGAATTCCGCAAGCAGTGGATGCAATAACGGGGATGTTCATAGAAATAGCTTTTAGTAATTGTCGCGGCTGATTTTCTATGTGAGCTGGGTAAATCACAAGTTTAATCTCATTGAAGTCGCCATTAAATTCTTGATAATCGAGGCCTTTTAAGAAATTCATACCTTCAGTAAACTTACCGGAAATAGAAATGGCTATTGGCTCATCTTTTAACAACTTTCTTATTTCAAAAGCACCCTTTCTTCCCACCAATGAAGCTGGAAACAGAATCTTTTTGCCAGCTTTCTTTGGCTCTTGAATTTTTGGTAGTGCCCAATCTAGTTTAACTACTTTTTCGGGATAAAGACGGTGAATTTCGGTATGCGGTGAAATAAGTAAACGAGCGCCCTCAAGTGCTTTTTTTTCTGACTCTACAATTCTTTTGTCGGCTCTATAATCTGATAATGTTTTGCTCTGAGAGTTACTCTGCAAAGCTCGGTCTAAATTCGAATGAAGTTCTGCAAGTGGCAATCTTGTCATTAAAACATCATAGGTTCGGCCACCTAAAGCCCCTGATTCCCACAAAAATGGAAGAAAATTCTGAGAAATCACTACATGCGTACTTGAAACGGGAATTTTCCGGATTGCTGCATTACTAATTAGTTTATCAAACTTCATAAAAGTCTCAAATACATTGTTTTGCTTTGAAACCATTCGCAGTTTTATGGCTCTCAAAAGACCGTATTTATTGGTAGATCGAATTCTCTTCCCCTTCAAAATACTCCATTCGTATCTTTTGGTTGTAAACAATTTATGAAGTTTTAAGGGAATGATATACATATCCGTTTGTTGGCAAGTTTCTGAAATGTACTTATCAAATTCTGGCCAGCGTTCGTCTAATATGAAAGTCGTTTTCGAATGACTACTTTTTTTATTCGATTGATCCGAATGATTGAAACACTTAATGTTTCCACATGAAAAACAATCATCCACTCTTTGCTGAGTAAAGTGTTTGACGTCTTGATTCTCATTTATACGATCATTCTTAAATCCTCTGAATCTGACGATTAACTGTGTTGCTGTTAGCTCAACTTCTAAACGATAGTTAAATTGCGACTTAAACTGCAAGTCAACATAATTCCACTTTACTGTAGCATCGCGATCTTTTTCCGCAAGTGAATTCCGAATTACTTTTGTGTGTTTATGACGTTCTATAATTTCAAAATTTGCCGTTAAAGCAGCATCATACAAGGCGTTTGATAACTGACAAAGGCCTCCGGCAGTAGTAGGTACAAGACAACCTTCTCGAATTTCTCTCCCTGTTACATAACCCTTAAAGGAACTTGGCTTGCCCACATGCGCCCAAAAACTGAATATTTGATTTTGCTTAACCTCCAAACCATTCAGTTTACGGGCTGCAATACGCAGATTTTCTATTTTTCCGGCTGTTAAAATCCAGTTGTCCGAATTGTCAAATGGGTTCCATAAATCACTTTTCGATTCTGCTACAATAGGATCATCGGAAGTTTGACTACTCAGATTAAATTTCGGCAACGGATTTGTTGCATTTCTTACAAGTCGAGCAGAAATAAAAACACTAGTTTTTAGATTAAAAAGACAGGTTTGAAACAAGCTGTGCTTCTCGATTTTTAATTTTTGCTCCACTATAACTTTTTAGAAATTGTTATCAAAAGTAATACCAATTTTCTATTTCTTCTCCTCCAACAATCGTTTAAGTTCCGTACTCACACGCCCACTATAATTCGGTAATTCCGACTCGAAAAACAGCCTGTATTTTTCTTGCTGCAGCAATTCGCGAATCTTATCGCGACAAAATTTTACAAACTGCCAACGATGATTCGACAAACCTGTAGGCAATAAACGCAATGTGCCCTTGTCCGATGCATCTAAAAAGAAGAGCGCCGTAAATGCATTTTGTCGGCGTTCGGTTGGCTGATTTTCCCCGGCGTAGCTCAACAATTCATCGTAATATTTAAGCTGCATTTCACTACTGCCCGACTTCGACTTCAAAGCCAAGGTCAGCCAAAAAATGCGAACGTTATAATCGTGTAAACCGTTTTGATCTTTTAAAGCTTCCAAATACGTTATTCGCTGCTCCGGACAATACAAGTATAATTTCTTCAATGCTATTTCCCGCGTTACGTAAGACGAATCGGTCAAGGTTTTTGCAAAGAAATCGCAGTCGCCCTTCGCAATCGAATCCGTTAAAGCTAAAGCCAATTGCCTATTTTCCCAATCGATATCCGCAATACCTAGCTTAATCAGCTCGTAACGATCTGTTGCATTTAGCTTATCGGCTTGCAATAAAACTTCTCTACGTATTTCGCTGATATTTGATGACTTATACAAATTACGTAAAGCTTCAGTTGAAACATCTTTTCCGTTAATTATAGCCGAAGTTTCCAAATATTCACGAACATCCGGACTAAATTTCTTGAGCGTATTTAATGCTTCGGCCGTATCGAAATTCGGATTTCTCAACCAATTCTTCTCAAAATTTAAAACATCGATTTTCGAATTCTTCTTAACTAAATCCAAGAAATTTGCGGTTGTTGCCGTCTTGTATGCATAGGTTTTTAAATACGTATAAACGATTTTATCAAACGTTTCATCACCCAAAAGTCGATTCAAATAAAACAAACACCAAGCACCTTTTTGATAATACGTCAGCGAACTAGCGCCCGTACTCACTACAGCTTCTGGTTTCTTTTTGTGAAATGCAGCTATATCGCGCGCCGATTCTAACAAAGCAAACGAAAAGTACGTATCGCCAAACAATTCGCGTTCTGCCAACAGAGCGTAATACGTGGCAAATGCTTCGTGAAGCCAGTGATCTTCCGGATTTTCGGCAGTAACCAAATTGCCAAACCAATGATGCGCCAATTCGTGAGCATGCACATTGGCATACGGTTTGTCGTGCGCGCCAACAGCATCGGTTACATAATCTTGTGCAAAAAACGTACAAGTATTGTTTTCCATACCCGCATACAAGAAATCTTCTAACGGAACTTGTCGGTAAATTTCCCAAGGATACGGCAAACCTATTTTCCGCTCCAAAAACGTAAATATCTCGCTATGATGTTGGTACGTACTTTCCACTAAATGAGTTTCGCTACTTTTTACATACAGCTCGCGTTTTGTTTTATTAATCGCAGGTACGTCTATCTTGGCAAAATCGCCCACAGCAATAGCAAATAAATAGGCGCTAATGGGTTTCTTAAAGCCATAATTCCACTGAGTTTTTCCGGCAACATTGGTTTTCGATTTTAGTGCGCCGTTGCTAATTACTGTTTTTCCGCTTTCGCAGATGAACGAAACGTCGAACGTGAGTTTATCCCGTTGGTCGTCTGGACTTGGAAACCAGTGACTCGTATATTTCCCTTGTCCTTGCGAGAAAATTTGCTGCTGATTATTGATATTCGTGAAGTACAGAGCCTGACGCGGCGTTGCCGAATAATTGAATTGTAAATGATACGTACCAGGTTTGAATGTTCCAGGTAAGAGAAGTGCTTTTTTGGAGCTTTGGAATACGGCAACTTTCTTGTTCAATAGCACATCGGAAAACTGCATCGATTTGGCGTCAATTTTCAAGGTATCCATAGGTTTTAAAACCTTAATTTTATAGGAAACCGAACCAAAAACCGATTGTTTTTCAAAGTCGAATTGCAGTGTGGCTTTTGCGGAAAGGAAATCGATTTGCGATTGCGCTTTCGCAGAAAAACTAAAACAACTCAGTACAAGGAAAATTAGCAACTTTTTCATGTGGGAAAGTTCGAAAAATATTACGGAAAAATCGCATCCGAGTACAAGCGAAAAAATATATCTTCGCTTTTGATGCAAGCCGATTTACTACAATTATCCATCGAGTTTCTAAAAGGCGTTGGCCCACAGCGCGCTGTTGTTATTCGTCAAGAATTGGGAATAGCAACGGTTCAAGATTTATTGTATTTTTTTCCGAACCGCTACCTCGATCGCACGCGTTATTACAAGATTAACGAGCTACAACAATCGCTTGCCGAAGTACAAATTATTGGTCAAATCACCAGTATAAAAGAAGTTCCGTTCGGAAAAAACAGAAAACGCTTGGTAGCCACGTTTGCCGACGCAACAGGCGTTATGGAATTGGTTTGGTTTCAAGGATATAAATACCTCATTGAAAAGCTAATTCCCGGAAAACCAATGGTAATTTTCGGACGCTTGCAATATTTCAACAATACGTATTCGATGCCACATCCCGAAATCGAATCGTTGGAAGAGCACAAAATTGGTTTAAAATCGGGCTTGCAAGCTGTGTATCCGAGTACCGAAAAATTAAACAACCGCGGTATCAGCAATCGGATTTTTTCCAAAGCCTTAGAACACGCCTTTTCGATGGCTAACCAGCCCTTTGAGGAGAATTTACCACTTAAAATTCGCAAAGAATTACGCTTGGTTTCGAAAAGTGAAGCTATGGTTGCGATGCACTTTCCAAAATCGCCCGATCAATTAACGAAAGCGGAAAGTCGGTTGAAATTTGAAGAGCTTTTCTTTGTTCAATTGCAGCTTATCACGAAAAATATCGTTCAAAAACAACGCATTAAAGGCTATGTTTTTAATTCGGTTGGCGATAATTTCAATACGTTTTACCACAATCATTTGCCCTTTGAATTAACGAATGCGCAAAAACGTGTGGTTAAAGAAATTCGCAAAGACATGGCAACAGGCGCGCAAATGAACCGACTGTTGCAAGGCGATGTAGGCAGCGGAAAAACCATAGTGGCTTTGTTGTGCATGATTTTAGCCAAAGACAACGGCTTTCAATCGTGCTTGATGGCTCCGACCGAAATTCTGGCGAATCAGCATTTTTCCGGTTTAACCGAATTGGCGAAACCTGCCGGTTTGAACATACGGCTGTTAACCGGATCGACCAAAAAAGCACAGCGTCAAGAAATTCACGAGATGCTGCTCGACGGTTCGTTGGATATGCTCATAGGCACGCATGCACTTATCGAAGATACTGTACAGTTCAAACAGTTGGGGTTGGCGATAATCGACGAGCAACACCGATTTGGCGTGGCGCAGCGTTCAAAACTGTGGCAGAAAAGCGTTGTTCCGCCGCATGTTTTGGTAATGACCGCCACTCCTATTCCGCGCACTTTGGCGATGTCGCTTTACGGCGATCTCGACGTTTCAGTAATCGACGAACTGCCGCCCGGAAGAAAACCCATCCAAACGCTGCATAAATTTGAGTCGGCACGGGGCAATTTGTATCATTTTATGCGTAGTGAAATTGCAAAAGGACGGCAGATTTACGTGGTGTATCCGTTGATTCGCGAGTCGGAAAAACTCGATTTAAAAGATTTGATGGAAGGAGTTGATACGCTGAGTCGGGAGTTTCCGTTGCCGGATTACGCCATTTCGATTGTGCACGGACAAATGAAACCTGCCGAAAAAGACTTTGAAATGAAGCGCTTTATCGAAAAACAAACCCAGATTATGGTGGCCACCACGGTGATTGAAGTTGGTGTTAACGTACCGAATGCCAGCGTAATGGTTATCGAAAATGCCGAACGTTTCGGACTCTCACAATTGCATCAGTTACGCGGACGTGTGGGTCGCGGTGCCGAACAGAGTTTCTGTATATTGATGACCGGCAACAAGTTATCGAAAGAAGCCAAAAAGCGCATGGAAACGATGGTTCGCACCAACGATGGCTTTGAAATTGCGGAAGTTGATTTGGAATTGCGTGGTCCGGGAGATTTAATGGGCACGCAGCAAAGTGGAATCTTGGCATTAAAAATAGCCGATTTAGTTAAAGACAAGGCGGTATTACAGCAGGCACGCATTTTTGCCACGCGCCTACTCCAAACCGACCCGGGATTGGTTTTGCCAGAACACGAAAGCACGCGCCAACATCTTGGCAGACTTATGCAGGATAAAAATCTGTGGAATTTTATTTCGTAGCGGCGGGAATTAATGTCGCTTTTTAGTGCCTGATATTCAATGATTCAAGTTTGATAGTAATTACATGAATTTCTATTTTTTTGATTTAAATAGTTAACGCTGGTTTATGAGATATATTAACGTTAAAAGAGCGGACTTGTATTCCCTTGAAATACTGTAAAAAACTCATTTTAAGCAACGTAACAAAAAAATCATCGAACGCACGTCATTAATTTAAGAGCAACAAACATAAAATTGTGACTATGGCCGGCAATGCCTGAACAAAAAAGATTTTTCTACTGGCACTGAATGCGCCATAAATACCGGCAACCGACACACAAATTAAGAAAAAGAGCGCAATGTTTTTCGACCAATTTATATCCGAGATTAGTATTGACCACAGTAATCCGGCCGACAAAAATCCGTTGTACAAGCCCTGATTTGCGGCTAAAGCTTTAGTAGGTTTAAATAAATCTCCGGGCAACGACTTAAAAGTTCGCTTGCCGATGGTTTCCCATGCAAACATTTCAAAATAAAGGATATACAAATGCTCCAGAGCAATTATTCCGATTAAGATTTTTGTAAGTATGTTCATTTTTCAATCATTATTGGGTTCTCATTAAACTAACACACAGCTGATCGAGTTATCTAATCAGCTAAAAAAGCTCTGCGTGAATGTAGTCAAATATCTGTATTTAATTCCAAAACAATTAATTGCTTCGCGCATCTTGAAACTAAGATACGTTTTTTTATTTGGGCGTTCCGGCGCCTCAGTACCCAAGAAACAAATCAGGCGCCGTCGGGTCTTTCGCTGCCCCCGATAGCTATCGGGTTTTTTTGCCCGACGCGGATCAAAAAATAAGATTTCCGCTGCAACCCCTAACGCGG
>NZ_JBMLTK010000004.1:0-2785 GCF_049240005.1 Flavobacterium sp.
AAATAAAAAAGCCTCGGAAAACCGAGGCTTTAAAATCATTAGATGTTTCTAATTATTTTTTAGCAGCATCAGCAGCAGGAGCAGCAGCTTCTGCAGGAGCAGCAGCAGCATCAGCAGCAGGAGCAGCAGTAGTGTCTTCAGCAGCAGGAGCAGCCTCTTCTACAGCAGGAGCCTCAACAGCTGGAGTTTCCTCAGCAGGAGCCTCAGTAGCTTTCTCTTTACAAGATACTACAGTTAATGCAGCGATAACAGCGAAACTTAAAAATACTTTTTTCATCTTACTTTAAATTATAAAAGGTTAATTATTAATTCGATGCAAAGATATAATTTTTTTAATACGACAATCAGAATCTGAAGTTTTTTTAAAAATCCTATTCCTTACAACGCGAAAACAATTTACAAGTACCGTGCCAAAATTGTTTTAAACGTTAAAAAAATCTTTATTTTTTTAAACCAATGATTTTCAGTTCGTTGATTAGATTCTGCGCGTTTGCAAACTTGTCGATGATGAATAAAATGTAGCGCGCGTCAACCATGACGTTTCTGCAAATCGCTGGATCATAGTAAATGTCGCTCATAGTTCCTTCCCAAACGCGATCAAAATTCAATCCAATCAAGTTGCCTTTCGCGTCAAGCGCCGGACTTCCACTGTTTCCTCCTGTGGTATGGTTAGTTCCAATAAAGCACACCGGCATCTTTCCGTTTTCTGCATACCTACCGTAATCTTTCTTTTCATACAATTCAATCAGCTTTTGCGGTACATCAAACTCGTAATCGCCCGGAATGTACTTTTCCAAAACACCATCTAAATACGATTTGCTCGTATATAAAGTAGCGTCTTTCGGCTGATAGCCTTTCACCTTGCCATAGGTAATGCGCAACGTACTGTTTGCGTCCGGAAACATGCGGTCGATCGCTTTCAACTCATATAAAGCTTTGGTGTACAGCTTTTGCGTAGCCGTGATTTTTGCATTAATTTCCTCGTATTTCGGCGCAACCAGAGTGGTATACGCTAAGGCGATATCCGACATCAGTTGCACACCCGGATCAGCACTTAACTTCGTTTTCACTTCAGCTAGACTACCACTCAATAGGTTTTTTACTTGATCGTAGTTGCTTACGGCCGATTTCTGATACAACTTCTCTGTCAACGACGCGGCAGTTTCGTTTTTGAATTTTTCAGGTAAAAAATCCTTAGGATAATCACTCAGATATAGGGCTATCAGTGTATTAAATACTTGCTGATCCACGTCCAAATTAAAATCTTTATAAAACGCAGGTAATCCGTCGATTAGTGCTTTTCTTCGCTCTTCAAAAGCTGCTTCGCTCTTGGCGTCGGTGCCCAATTGGCTCAGTTGATATAACTTAAAAGCAGTTGCCGTAAGCTCGGTATTGCGCAAGAAAATCTCGTTAAAGTAATCGCGTGCTACTGCATAGGGTTTAATAGCGGTATAGTGTTTTTCGAAATCGCTGAGTAAATTTCCGTAAGCTGCAGTCTGATTTTTCTCAACCAATAACTGCTTGAACTTCTCTTCGTCGGCACGCTTCTTTCCAACGGCATCCGATTTTTTCAAACCTTGAGATTCTCCAATCCACTTCTTCCAATAATTGGCTATCGCCGCGTATTTTGCAGCATACTGTATTTTAATTGCCTGATTTTTACGCATAAATCCATCCTGAACTTTCAAAGCTTGCTCGCGAACTTTAATACGAGCCGGATTTAAATCGTTCACAATTTGCGAAACAGCCACCGCCGGCAAATATTCTTGTGTACGACCCGGATAACCCATTACCATGGTAAAGTCGTTGTCCTTTACGCCCGCAATCGAGATCGGAAAAAAGTGCTTGGGTTTGTAAGGCACATTGTCTTTAGAATACTTCGCAGGTCGGTTGTTTTTGTCGGCATAAATTCTAAACAACGAAAAATCGCCGGTATGTCTCGGCCACACCCAATTGTCGGTATCCGATCCAAATTTTCCGATACTCGACGGCGGAGCGCCCACTAAACGAACATCTTCAAAGCTTTCGGTTACAAAAAGCAAGTACTGGTTGCCGTCGAAAAACGAGCGTACCAAACTCCCTTGCCAGCTTTCTTTTTTCGTTTCTTTTTGCACTTTGGCGATATTTTCTTTAATGCGTTGCTGTTTGTTCACCTCGCTGTTGAGGTCGGCAACGCCTTCGAGTACGGCTGTGGTTACGTCGGTAATGCTAACAATAAATGTTACCTCTAAATTGGGGTTCGGCAATTCCTCTTCCAACGAGTACGCCCAAAAACCATTAGTAATGTAATCGTGTTCAAGGGTAGAATGCGACTGGATTTCGTCGAAACCACAATGATGATTGGTGAGCAAAAGTCCGTTTGGCGAAATAACTTCCGCAGTACAACCGCCGTTAAATTGCGGAACAGCATCTTTTAAGCTCGATTTATTCGTGTCGTAAATATCTTTCAAGGAAATTTTCAATCCGAGTTTCTTCATTTCCTTTTCGCGCGTTCCATCGAGTAGAGAAGGAACCCACATGCCGCCTTGCTGGGCAAACGACAGTTGGAGGAATAACAGTAAGAGCGCGAGTACGAGTTTATTTTTGTAGTGCATATCAAAAAATTAAAACAAATTTTTGGTTTCGCAAGTTGGTAATTTACGGCGAGAAATGCGGCTTAAATATTTACTAAATTTCAAGTAGGTTTTTTAGAAGCTATTCCCGCTTTTCGCAATAGTGCCACCTCAAAACGCAACAATACCTAAAAGTTTGGTCGGCTTCTTGGGTCGCCAACCAAACTTTTGGT
>NZ_JBMLTK010000005.1:0-34434 GCF_049240005.1 Flavobacterium sp.
CAATCAACAACATCAAAAACCAACACTTTTAATTACACCCAACGGGTTAATAATACAAAAAAACCGCTTTGCGAACTTTGCGGAAATCTTTGCGCCCTAAGAGGTTGAACCTTTGACAAGCTTAGGCTCAAATGGAACACAATGTTTCACAAAGTTTTACACAATGTACACAACGCAGCCTTCGACAGGCTACCTTCGACAGGCTCAGGCGACGACGATGCGTGGGTTAAAGCGGGAACATGAAACGTAAAATGGTGAATTCATCAAATCTTAATACTTAATACTCTTGTCTTAATACTATAAAAAACCGCTTTGCGAACTTTGCGGAAATCTTCGCGTCCTTTGCGGTTGAACCTTTGACAAGCTTAGGCGCAAATGGAACACAATGTTTCACAAAGTTTTACACAATGTACACAACGCAGCCTTCGACTGGCTCAGGCTCCGACGAAACGTGGGTTCGGGTGGGAAAATGATACGTATAGCGGCGAAATCATCAATCCCGATAGCTATCGGGACTTGCTTCTAAAAAAAATTGCCTTCGACCCCCTCACGTACCAGCTTTTTAAGCGCACAGAAAACACTGAACCTCACAGAATTTTGCGCAATAGGGTACCGTAGAGGAAAACACAGAACGTGTCAAGCCACCAAAAAATCGCACCAGCCTTCGACACGCTCAGGCACAGACGATACGTGGGTTAGAGCGGTAACATGAAACGTAAAATGGTGAACGTCACAAAGTCTATCCCGATGGCTATCGGGACTAGCTTCTCAAAAAAGATACGTAAAATGGTGAATTCATCAAATCTTAATACTCTTGTCTTAATACTTAATACTTCAAAAAGTAAAAAACTAAAGTATCATAAACAAAAAAAAGCCACAATACATTGGCTTTAAAATCGTAGTGAACGCAGAAGGATTCGAACCTTCGACCGCCGGGAAATTTTTGATTACTTTTTCCTAAAAAGTAAAAATCTAAAGTATCGGAAACAAAAAAAGCCACAATACAGTGGCTTTAAAATCGTAGTGAACGCAGAAGGATTCGAACCTTCGACCGCCGGGAAATTTTTGATTACTTTTTCCTAAAAAGTAAAAATCTAAAGTATCGGAAACAAAAAAAGCCACAATACAGTGGCTTTAAAATCGTAGTGAACGCAGAAGGATTCGAACCTTCGACCGCCTGCTTAGAAGGCAGGTGCTCTATCCAGCTGAGCTATGCGTCCGAACCTAGGTTCTGTTGTCGGGGTGGCAGGATTCGAACCTGCGGCCTCCTGCTCCCAAAGCAGGCGCGATAACCGGGCTACGCTACACCCCGAGAGCGGAGAGTAAGGGATTCGAACCCTTGGTACCGTTTCCAGTACGCATGTTTAGCAAACATGTCCTTTCGGCCTCTCAGGCAACTCTCCATTGCTCGTAAACATTTCTGTTTTTAAGCGGTTGCAAATGTAAGCTTTCACAAATAATTTGCAAACTTATCGACATCTTTTTTCCCGAAAACTTGCTGTTTTTCTACATCAACGCTCCCAAGAATTTGACTCTCAACACTTCAACTATTTTCCTTCAGGCGAAATGTACGTCTTGTTTCCATTGCTGTTGATGTAGTATTTGCCTCCGCGCGGTCCGGTATATACCTTCTTACCGTTATAAGTTCCCGAAACTTTATCAGCTGCTGCTTTCTTATCTTTAGCACTTTCATCCTTTAACTTCTTCCCTTCGGCCTTTATCTTTTCCTTTGTTGCTTTTTCCTTTTCTGTTGCTGCTGATTTCGCCTTAGCTGCTGCTTTCTTTGAGTCGGCTTCGCTAGATTTCTTCGCTGCTTCGGCTTTAGTTTTCGCTTTGGCAGCTGCTCCCTTTGCTTCTGATTTTGCCTCCTTTGCTTTAGCTGCAGCTTCTTTACTTTCTGCTTTAGCTTTAGCCTCAGTTTTAGCTTTAGCCTCAGTTGCCTTTTGCTTCAGAGTTTTGTCTTGAGCATGCACGCCTACCGTAAATAGTACCGCCAGCAAACTCATAAAAATTTGGTTTCTCATGTTTAATGAATTTAATTAGTTAACTTTCGTTATAAGTAAATCTAAAATTAATGTTTTTTTTAAAATTCCGATTTGCAATCTGCGTCCTTTTCTTAACGGCAAGTGCTTATAGCCAGTCTGATTCGTCTTTTGTTGCAGTAACTTCTTCTGAAAACAAGCTTTTGTTCGATTTAAAATACGCTACTTCCGACAATTTTCTGAAAGCCGCCGTCTACGATTGTAGAACTTGTTTTTTACGCGAAGAAGCAGCAGTAGCCTTAAAAAAAGCGGCTACCAAAGCCTGGAAGAAATACAAGCTTCGTTTAAAATTGTTCGATTGTTATCGGCCTTTAGCAGTTCAAGAACGCATGTTTGCTTTGGTGCCTAACCCAGAATACGTAGCCGATCCCAAAAAAGGTTCGATTCACAATCGCGGTGCTGCTGTTGATTTAACGCTTATCGATGAAAACGGAATTGAACTCGATATGGGAACCTCCTTTGATCATTTTGGTCCTGAAGCTGCACATGCTTATGAAAACCTCACTGAAATCCAGAAATCGAATCGTAAGAAATTGCTCAGCATTATGAGATCCGCAGGTTTTAAGCCGCTTCCCAGTGAATGGTGGCACTATAATTACGGTAAATCTCGGAAGTTTAGTATCTCAAATGCAAACCTATGCGCGACTAAGGAAGATCTAAACAAGGTAGATGTAAACTAAAAAAGCTCTCGGGTGAAGTTTCGTTTCCTGTAAGTTCCGATTTTAATTGCTTTTTCAATATGATGTCGGTGGTTTCTGTGGTGTATTTAACACGCATTAAAATGACAGGCGATTCACGTAACAATTCGATACTTCCCTTGGTGAATAGAAAATCGGCTGCTAAGATACGTGCCGATTCTGCCGTACCCGTTTGAACCAAATTACTACACATATCGGAACTGGCATAGTGCAATGTTACAATCTTACCGTTTTGTAATTGCAGGTATATTTTACTCGATGCATCGAAACAAACGGCCTTGCTGAAATCTTTCGTCTTTTCTATCAGCTCATAACGCAAAATGGGCGTGCCGTTTGATTGTAACAGTTTAAAGGAAAGAAAAGTTTGCTTACCGTCGAAAATACGTTCATGCACAAGGTACGATTTCGCTTCGCGATAAGTCCCAAGACTGTCGGTTACGTTAATATCCCACTTACAATCGGTTTGACTGAAAACAACGGAGAAACAAAAAAAGCCAAAAATCGTTACTAATACTTTCATACTTTTTCACATAGAATGACCACTTTCCCATGAGCTAAGGAAGTGGTAAAAAAGGTGTACACGTCGCCCCCATCTTTAATTTTAAACTTTTTTCGAAGCGCTTCTGGAGTTTCAAAGAAGTTTCGTGTACTGATGTTCATCTTCTTAGTCTGCCAATGCGAGTAATACTTTTTTTGGTACGGAAAAACCTCTTGTATTTTAAAACGTCGCCCCGGGAAGTCGCGTATTTCCGTAGAAACAAACAAATGAGAAAACTCTGCCAGTTTTGCAACTTCGTATTTCTTACTCAAGTAATTTACTGCTCCCGACTTCATTAGCGCTGCATTGGGTTCATATAGATAGCCGTTTAAACTTTCGGCTAAGCGTACAAAATCGGTATTGGTTTCAACTTTTTCTGAGCAGATTCCGTCTGCTGATAAATTAACGGCAAAAATCTGCGGTGAGTCTAACGCAACTGATTTTAAAATCCACAACAATTCTTTGACTTCATTCTTAACCGCAACAATATATATTTCCGCTACGTTTTTAAAATCGCGTAAACCAGCAGCAATATCCAGCATCGGCGAAGTTTTCACTAAAATATTTTTGGCACGGCTAAAGATATCATCTTGGAAAAGCGTCACATCCGGTTCGCAATCCGATAAATTAAAGACCTTTTGGTTTGCTGTATCCCGACGCGCCGGATCAATGTAAATCCAATCGTATTGCTTGTCGTTATTGAACAAATGTGCCAATCCATTAACGTGTTCGCAACTAATATTGTTTGCTCCTAAAACCTTGAAATTATGTGCCGCAAAAATCGATAATGCTTCGCTAAGTTCGCAATGCGTTACTTGCTTGACATGCTTCGAAAAATACAAACTATCGATTCCTAAACCACCTGTCACATCTAGCAGTGAGTCGCCCGAAACCAACCCGGCTTTAAAACTTGCTGTTGCTTCAGAAGAAGTTTGTTCTACAGAAACCGCCGATGGGAACACCACAAGCGGATTGTTTACGTAGGTGGGCAACTTTTTTGCTGCTTTTTGTCGCGAAGCAATTTGCTGAAATACAAAATGCTTATTTTCTTCATCAAAGGGAAATTTCGACAAACTCAATTTTCCTAAATCGGAAAAACGATTCTCGAAAATATACGTCCGTATTTCTTGGGTCAACTGCTCAGTCATCACATATTTTGTGTGAGAATTTGAACAAATTTATTATTTGGAAAAAACTCCTTAGCGATAATTTTTAACATGGTGTAGAGCGGGACCGCTGCAATCATGAGTAAAACGCCTCCTAAAAATCCGGCAATCAAAATTACTAGAAATATCTCCAACGGATGTGAATTCGTGCTTTTTGAGAAAATTAGAGGTTGCGACACGTTGTTATCAATCAGCTGAACAATCCAAAATCCGATAAGAATATAAATTGTTGTCGGAAGAATTTCGCTTTGAAAATCTTGTCCCAAATGACTCATCATCGTTAACAAGGCTGCTAAAACTGATGCAATTAATGGTCCGATGTACGGAATAATATTCAGTATTGCACAAATAAAAGCGATTACCAATGCGTTCGGAACTCCAAAAATTATCAACACAATAAAGTACAAAACGAACACAATTCCCAATTGCAGCAATAAAGCAACGAAATAACTACTGAGCATTTCGTTGATGGATTCGATTGAATTTGCCGTGCGCTCGCGCTGATCTTTTGGAATCAATCGCTGAATATTAAACGCAATTTGCTGTTTATCTTTTAAAAAGAAGAAGGTGATAAAAAGCGTACTACCGATAGCCATACCAATATTTCCTAAAGCGCCCAATAAGTTGTTAAGAATATTTGGAATAAAATTGAAATCGATAACGTTAGCTGGATTAAATTTTGCTACCTCATCGGCTGCATTTATGTGATGCTCTTCCAAAAAGGTTACCAAATCGTTCTTTAAGGAAACTACATTTTTCTCGATGTCGGCAATGTTCAATACAGCTAAATGATTTCCTTGTTCGATAATTAGAGGCACCAAAAGCGCAATGAAACCAACAATAAAACTCACATAAATAAACAAAACAGCTACAACCGCAACGTTATTCGAGAATTTGAACTTATTCTTAAAAAACCGCAACAAAGGTCGGCCAATTAGCGTAAGAACCAGCGCAGTAATGAGATACATTAAAACCGAACTAATAGCCGACAAGAAATAATATGCAGCTACGATTCCCGCAAGTATAAAAATCGTTCTGAGTAATCCGTTGCTGAGTTCTTTGGCTGTCATATTAATAGTTGAAAACGTAGTGAATAATATTAGCCCCCATTTTTAGCGCTTTTTCGCGAACTTCCTTAGGATCGTTATGCACTTCTTGATTTTCCCAACCGTCGCCCAAATCGGTTTCTGTAGTGAATAAAAATGCAAGTCGATTATTGATAAATAAGCCGAATGCTTTTGGCGCTTTTCCGTCGTGTTCGTGAATTTTTGGCAAGCCAGCAGGAAAAGTGAAAGGTTTTTGAAAAATAGGATGCGAAGCCGGAAGTTCGACCAAAGGTGTTTGCGGAAAAGCTTTTTTAATTTGTTGTGGCAAATATTGACTCATACCGTAGTTATCATCAAAATGAACGAAACCGCCTCCTTCAAGGTACTTTCTCAAGTTCTCAATTTCGGCATCAGAAAAAACCACATTACCATGACCTGTTGCGTGAATAAACGGATACGAAAACAAATCCGGACTAGAAAGCTCGACCGTTTGGGGTTTGGAGGCAATTTTGGTTCCTATATTTAGGTTACAAAACTTAATTAAGTTAGGAAGCGAGGTTGGGTTAGCATACCAATCGCCACCACCTCCGTATTTCAGGAGCGCAATTTCTTGTCCGCGTGTGCAAAAAGCAGCACCCAATAAAATAGTCAAGAAAAGAAATTTCTTCATGGTAATTGCTTCAAATTAAACGTCATAACGGCTACTAATCCTGCTGTTTCGGTACGCAGTCTGTTTGTTCCTAAACTGGCTACCTGAAAACCGTGATCGAGTGCAAAGGCAACTTCTTCTGGGGTAAAATCGCCCTCCGGACCAATGAATACCGCAGCACTTTTTCCGTGTTCAAGACTCGTAAACAAATCAACTTTGGAAGCTTCGCCGCAATAACAAATATACTTTTGTTCTGCGGAACAGTTTGCAATTGCCTGCTGAATTTTTTGAATTTCTTCAACTTTTGGCAAATGAGCTTGTCCGCTTTGCTTCATAGCCGAAATCACAGTTTTTTCTAAACGTTCCGTTTTCAATTCTTTACGTTCAGATCGGGCACACAAAATGGGTTGATATTTTTCAAAACCTAATTCAGTGGCCTTTTCCAACATCCACTCCAAGCGATCAGTCATTTTGGTTGGAGCTAAATACAATTCAAAACTACTTTTTCGCTGTGGAAGTTGTTGTTTAGCAGTGATTTGCAAACTGGCTTTGTTTTCATCAGCAACGGCAATTACAGCGGTTGCTAACAATCCGCTTCCGTTAGTTACTTGAACAAAATCTCCGGTTTTTTTTCGCAAGACTTTAATCAAATGCTTGCTTTCCTCTCGACTCAGACGGTAGTTTTCAGTGCTTTCGTTAAGTGCGGCGTCGTAAAATAACTGCATTACATTTGAATTCGGGCTTTCGCCACAACGTTTTGGTTTACTTGCATATCCGATAAATACTGGTAATATCCTACAATTCCAATCATGGCAGCATTATCGGTTGTGTATTCGAATTTAGGAATATAGGTCTTCCATCCTCTTGCAGATTCTGTGGCTTTCAAGGCTTTTCGAATGCCGGAATTTGCCGACACGCCTCCGCCAATAGCCACTTGCGTAATTCCCGTTTCTGCGACAGCTAAAGTAATTTTATCCATCAAAATATCGATAATGGTTTGTTGTACGCTTGCGCAGATGTCGGCTAAGTGCTCTTCAATAAAGTTCGGATTTTCTACTTGCTTTTTTCTGATGAAGTATAAAATTTGCGTCTTTAATCCTGAAAACGAAAAATCTAATCCGTTAATTTTTGGCTTAGTGAACGTAATCGCCTTTGGATTTCCTTCCGCGGCGTATTTATCGATCAACGGACCACCTGGATAAGGCAATCCCAAAATTTTCGCAGTTTTATCGAAGGCCTCCCCTACTGCATCGTCGGTCGTTTCTCCGATCACAGTCATAGAAAAATGACTGTCAACGCGAACTATCTGCGTATGTCCGCCACTAATTGTTACTGCTAAAAACGGGAAAGTTGGCTTGTCGAAACCCGCCTCGTCTATAAAATGTGCCAAAATATGACCGTGCATGTGATGTACTGCAAACAAAGGAACTTGGAGTGCAGCCGAAAGCGATTTTGCAAAAGAACTTCCAACCAACAACGAGCCCAACAAACCTGGACCTTGCGTAAAAGCTACCGCATTTAGCTGATTTTTAGTGATTCCCGCATTTCGCAAAGCCAGTTCAACCACGGGAACTATATTTTGCTGATGTGCACGCGAAGCCAGTTCAGGAACAACACCTCCGTATTGCTCGTGAATTTTTTGTCCGGCTACAACATTTGATAAAACCTGGTCGTTTTGTAGTACAGCAGCCGAAGTGTCGTCACACGAACTTTCAATAGCTAAGGTAAAAACAGTTGATTCTGCCATTTAGGGCATGGATTTTGACTTATATTTGACTATCCGAAAAAGATCAGTTCTTTTCGGATTTGAATGCGCGCAAATTTACAGTAAATTCTATTGCTTTTTGCCGCGATAAGCAGACAGATTTTTGGAAGAAAAAAAGAAAATATCTCAATTTAAACGAGCCAAGCGAATTGTTGCACGGGTATTAGTAGCTCTGTTTTTACTGTTGCTAACGCTCGGAATTGTGTTGTCTTTACCCGTAGTTCAAACAAAAATTGGTGCGTTGGTAACCGAACGCCTCAACAAAGATTTTAGTACCGATATTTCGGTTGACCAAGTAGCTATAACCGTCTTTGGAAGTGTGAAGTTAAAAACGGTACTCATACGAGATCATCATAAAGACACCTTGATTTTCGCCAACCGCATTCAAACCGATATCCTCAGCGCACGCGAACTCTACGACGGAAATCTCATTTTTGGCGATATCCGAATCAACGCGCTGAAATTCTTCATCAAAACCTACAAAGGCGAAAAAAAATCGAACTTAGACGTATTCGTGGATCGCTTTGAAACCGGCAAACCTTCGAAATCTAAATTTCTGCTTCAAGCGAAAAATGCTTACATACAGCGTGGCCGCTTTCGAGTTGTCGATGCAAACCGCAATGTAACGGATGTCGATTTCACTAAACTAGAAGCATCGATTAGTAATTTTCAGATTTACGGCCCGGATGTGCAAACAAAAATCAATCAGCTTTCATTTAAAGATAGCCGAGGCATTACTGTTGAAGATCTTCGTGGCTATCTCAAATACGGAAAAACTCAAATTAAATTAAGCGATTTCAAACTCTTAACAAGCCATTCTGAACTGGCTGGAAATGCCTCGCTTGATTTTAAACCCGGCGAATTTGCCGACTTTGAAAATAAGGTTGTCTTGAGCCTTCCAAAACTTCGCGGTTCGGTATCGGGGAAAGACATCAAGTGCTTTTATTCGGATTTAGCTGCAGATAATCAGTTTGAATTGCGAACCGATTTTAAAGGAACGCTCAACAATTTCACGCTAAAAAATACCTATTTACGAGATTCTCGAAAAACGCTACTCAGCGGTAATTTAGCGTTGCTTAATAGTTTTGGTGATGAAAATCAGAAGTTTTTTATGACGGCTGATCTCAAAAACTTTACTTCGGATTACGCCAGCTTGTGCGCTTTGATTCCGAATGTGATTGGAAAAAGCCTGCCCAAAGAAGTAGCGCGATTAGGATTGATTCAACTGAAAGGAAAAATTGGGTTGAGTCGAAAAAATTTGGATACGAATTTTGGAATGAATGCCACTGCTGGAAAACTCGGTGGAAAGCTCAAAATCAACGGCATAGACGATTTTCAAAACGCAACTTACAAAGGAACCTTACTGTTCGAACAATTCAAACTCGGGAAATTTATCGGGCAATCCGACATTGGATTATTGTCGATGACCGCGGAAGTCGACGGTTCGGGCTTTAACTCAAAAAACGTTAATACCAGCATCAAAGGAAAAATAAGCAACTTCGGATACAACCGTTATAATTATCGAAATATCGTTGTCGACGGCGAACTGAAAAGTCCGTTATACCGCGGTAGCATTATCGCTAACGATCCAAATTTGTATATGGATTTTGACGGCGCAATCGATTTGAGCAAACGCACACCTAAATACGATTTCCATGCACTAATCGACTTCGCTAATTTGCGAAAACTGCGATTTACAGCCGATTCAATTGCTGTTTTCAAAGGCGATATCAAAGGTAGTTTCACCGGAACAACACTCGATAACGCTATCGGAGAAATCGTGGTAAATCAAACATCGTATCAAAACCAAAACGACACATACTTGTTTGATGCATTTACACTCAGCTCGTCGGTTGATGCGCAGGGTGTGAAAACCATCGAAATGAATTCTCCGGAGATCATCGCAGGAAAAGTGAGTGGGAAATTCCGTTTTCAAGACGTGGTTCCGATGGTTCAAAACGCTGCAGGAAGTTTGTACACCAATTACAAACCGTTTAAAGTGAAGCCCGGACAGTATTTGAAATTCAATCTGAGTATTTACAATAAAATCGTCGAGATTTTCTATCCCGAAATAAAACTCGCCACCAATACCTTTCTCCGCGGAAGCATCAACAGTGATAACAACGATTTCAAATTCAATTTCACTTCGCCAAATGTGGTTATTAACAACAATGAACTCGAGCAAATTCGGGTCATTGTCGACAATAAAAACCCGCTTTACAACGCATTTATTGAACTCGATTCGATAAAAACTAAGTATTATAAAATATCCGATTTTAACTTAATTAACGTCACATCAAAAGATACGATGCGTGTGCGAACCGAATTTAAAGGAGGCAAACAAGCGCAGGATTATTACAACTTAAACTTCTTCCATACCATCGATAAAGACAACAATAACGTGGTGGGAATCAAAAAATCGGAGTTGCATTTTAAAGACTATTTGTGGTTTTTAAACGAAACCGACAACGAGGAAAACAAAGTTATTTTCGACAAGAAATTGAGTTCGTTCGACATCCGAAAAATGTCGATGACGCATGAAAATCAGCGTATGGATTTAGTCGGAATTGTAAAAGATTCGACATACAAGGATTTGAATTTGTCGTTTGAAGAAGTGAACTTGGGTAAGATTATTCCAACTGTAGACAGCTTGAACATTAACGGACGTTTAAATGGCGCGGTGAATATCAAACAAAACAAACAAATTTTTGAACCAACGGCTTCTATTAGCATCGCCGATTTAGAAGTCAATAAAGAAAAACTGGGCCAGTTAAACGTGGATATTGAAGGCGATAATACTTTCAAAAAGTTTAACATCGATGCGTCTTTAGAAAACGAAAATGTTGAAGCTTTTAATGCCGAAGGCTACCTCGCTTTTGAAAACGACCAAACTTTGATGGATGTTGACTTGCGCTTGAATTCTTTCAACCTCGCAGCTTTTAGTCCGTTGGGAGGCGACGTGATCTCTAACATTCGCGGCAAGCTTTCGGGCACTGCAAACGTGCGTGGTGTGGTTAATAAACCCGAAGTGAACGGCCGTTTGTTTTTAGAAAACGCCGGATTCAAGATTCCGTACCTCAACACCGACTACAACTTCCGAGAAAACAGCTTTATCGATCTTGCCGACGGTCGTTTTCTCTTCCAAAACAACACCTTAATAGATACGAAGTATAAAACGGAAGGTCGATTAAACGGTGAAATCCGCCACAAATATTTCACAGATTGGCGAATGGATTTGCGAATAAACGCCAATAAATTGCTCGTTCTTGACACCAAAGACAGCGACGACGCGGCATACTACGGAACCGCATTCATAAATGGTTCGGCAAGTATTGTTGGTCCGACCGACGCCTTGCAAATCGACGTGAATGCGAAATCGGAGCCCGGAACGCAGATTAAAATTCCGATCAACAACGCCGAAGGAACAGGAAGCAACAACTTTATGCACTTTCTTACCGAAAAAGAAAAGTACAACTTACAAAAGGGAATCTCCGGCGAAGTGAGTCGTTACAAAGGCTTAGAATTAAACTTCGACTTAAACATTACGCCCGACGCCGAAATTGAAGTGATTCTAGATCGAGATACTGGCCACGGCATGCGTGCCAAAGGAAACGGAATTTTACTATTGGAAATCAATACTATTGGTAAATTCCGAATGACGGGCGACTACCAAGTAACTGAAGGTTCGTACAATTTCAAATACCGCGGCATTATCGACAAACGTTTTGATTTAAAGAAATTCAGTTCGATTTCTTGGGAAGGCGATCCGATGCGTGCACGTTTAAATTTGGAAGCGGTTTACACAGCACAAGCCAATCCGGCGGTTTTATTGGAAAATCCGTCGGTAAACAGACGCGTTCCAGTGAATGTAGGTATCATCATTACTGGGAATTTAAGTAGTCCGGAACCCGATTTTTCGATCACCTTCCCTACCGTATCTTCTGTTTTGCGTTCGGAAATCGAAACCCGACTAAGCGACCGCGATACCCGACAAACGCAGGCACTTACCTTGCTTTCAACCGGCGGATTCTTATCTCCAGACGGCGTAACGCAAAGTGCGCTCACCCAAAACCTATTCGAAACGGCAACGGGTATTTTCGACAACTTATTCCAAAATTCAGATGATAAAGTAAAGGTAGGTCTGGATATCGTTTCAGCCGAACGAACACCGGGGCAGCAAACCGATGGCAGTATCGGATTTAATATCTCGACGCAAATCAACGATCGGATTACCGTGAACGGAAAAGTTGGTGTGCCTATTGGCGGCATCAACGAATCGGCTTTGGTCGGAAATGTAGAAGTTCAATACCGCGTGAACGAAGACGGAACCATGAATTTGCGCTTCTTTAATCGCGAAAACGATATTAATTATCTGGGAGAAGGTATTGGATACACCCAAGGAATTGGTGTGACTTACGAAGTGAATTTCGACACCTTCAAAGAATTCATCAATAAAATATTCAAAAAGAAACTGTTAGATCGCGAACGAACTACAGATTACCTCCACGATTCGGATATTGAAACACCCGATTACCTCAATTTTAACGACGGAACCGACGATAATTCAAATTCCGACAGCAAAAAAGAACGCCCAAAAGGCGAAGCCATCCCATCAAAAGAAGATTAAAAGCGGCAATCGAAAAAAACTTATTAACGAAAACGTTTGAATTGCAAAAGCTTTGCTAAATTACTGAATTTAGCGTGTTTGTAGCGGTCGAACTTTGCTAATTTAGCATTTTTAAAGACCTAAAAATGTCAAATCAAATACGTAAGATTGGTGTTTTAACTTCCGGTGGCGACAGTCCAGGCATGAATGCCGCTATTCGCTCAGTAGTCAGAACCTGTGCTTACCACAATATTGAATGTATCGGAATTTACCGCGGGTACCAAGGAATGATTGAGGGCGACTTCAAAGAAATGGGGCCACGTTCCGTAAACAACATCGTTAATAAAGGAGGAACGATTCTTAAATCGGCGCGCTCAAAAGAATTCATGACCCCAGAAGGGCGCAAAAAAGCACACGAAAATCTAGTAAAAGCAGGTGTCGATGCACTTGTTGTTATAGGTGGCGACGGCAGTTTCACCGGTGCCGAAGTTTTTAACGCCGAATTCGGTTTCCCAGTAATGGGAATTCCAGGAACAATCGACAACGATATTTACGGAACCAGCCACACACTGGGCTACGATACTGCACTAAATACCGTGGTTGAAGCCATCGATAAAATTCGCGATACCGCATCTTCGCACAACCGACTTTTCTTCGTAGAAGTTATGGGTCGCGATGCCGGACATATTGCACTTAACGCCGGAATTGGCGCCGGAGCCGAAGAAATTCTGATTCCGGAAGAAGATCTCGGACTCGATCGTTTGCTCGATTCGCTCAAGAAAAGTAAGGCTTCGGGGAAATCATCGAGTATTGTCGTGATTGCTGAAGGCGATAAAATCGGAAAAAATGTTTTCGAACTTAAAGATTATGTAGAAGAGAATTTACCCGAATACGACGTGCGCGTTTCGGTGCTCGGACACATGCAACGCGGTGGCGCTCCTTCGTGCTACGACCGTGTTTTGGCTAGTCGCTTAGGTGTGAAAGCCGTTGAATCGCTACTCGAAGGAAAATCCAACTTCATGGTCGGAATCCTAAACGATACAGTAGCACTCACGCCACTAGAACAAGCCATAAAAGGACATACGGAAATCGACCGCGAACTCCTCCGCGTAAGCGATATTATGTCGACTTAAAACAAACCATCATTTAAATTAATAACAGACTATGTCAAAAGTGAAATTGGGAATTAACGGATTTGGCCGCATTGGTCGAATTGTTTTTAGAGAAGCTTATAAAAGAGATAATGTAGAAGTAGTTGCCATCAACGATTTACTAGATGTAGATCACTTGGCGTACTT
This sequence comes from Flavobacterium sp., assembly GCF_049240005.1. Lineage (GTDB taxonomy): Bacteria > Bacteroidota > Bacteroidia > Flavobacteriales > Flavobacteriaceae > Flavobacterium. The sequence continues at coordinate 13,809 of NZ_JBMLTK010000005.1, forward strand.
ATTGAAATACGATTCAGTTCACGGACGTTTCGAAGGAAATGTAGAAGTGAAAGAAGGAAAATTATACGTAGACGGTCGCCACATTCGCGTAACAGCTGAGAAAGATCCTTCAACCTTGAAGTGGGACGAAGTGGGCGCTGAAATCGTTGCCGAATCTACCGGAATTTTTACCACTTTAGAAACCGCTCAAGCACACATTCGCGGCGGCGCTAAAAAAGTAGTAATCTCTGCTCCTTCTGCCGATGCACCGATGTTCGTAATGGGAGTAAATCATACCAAAGCAACGGCTGCCGATACCATTGTTTCGAACGCGTCGTGTACCACAAACTGTTTGGCTCCTTTGGCAAAAGTTTTGAACGATCATTTCGGAATCGTGGAAGGTTTAATGACCACCGTGCACGCAACAACTGCAACGCAACTTACTGTTGACGGACCTTCAAGAAAAGATTTCCGCGGCGGACGTGCAGCTTTGCTAAACATCATTCCGGCTTCAACCGGTGCCGCAAAAGCCGTTGGTAAAGTAATTCCAGAATTGAACGGAAAATTAACCGGTATGTCGATGCGTGTTCCAAACGCCGACGTTTCTGTGGTCGATTTGACGGTGAAATTAGCGAAAGAAACCAGCTACGACGATATCATGGCGGTTTTGAAAACGGAATCTGAAACAAACTACAAAGGAATTTTAGGCTATACCGAAGACGACGTGGTTTCGCAAGATTTTATCGGAGATTCAAGAACATCAATCGTCGATGCAAAAGCAGGTATTGGCTTAAACAGTACCTTCTTTAAAATTGTATCTTGGTACGACAATGAGTACGGCTATTCAAGCAAATTAATCGACTTGGCAGTACACATTTCAAAGTTATAAATCACGAATTTGAAAACCGGCGCTTGTTTCTGCGTCGGTTTTTTTATTTTTAGAAGCTATTTCCTGCTTTTCGCTGCAATTTGTGCTGTGGCATAAACGCCACCACAGCACAAGATTTCCGCTTCAATCAGGGCTAGGGCACCAAAACCAAAAGCTAACAAAACCATATGAAATTACTTGTAGATAGCGGTTCAACTAAAGCGGATTGGATTGCCATTGACGACAACGGCAAAGTTCTCTTTACCACACAATCGCTCGGACTCAATCCGGAAGTGCTTACCAAAGAGGAAGTCGTTGAACGCTTAAACGACCGTTTCGACATCTCACATAACAAAAACAACGTCACGCATTTGTATTTCTACGGCGCCGGCTGCGGTACCGATCGCATGAAAAACTATCTCGCCGACGTCTTTACCAAATATTTTCCAAAAGCATACATCAGCGTTCAGGAAGATACGTACGCAGCCGTTTACGCCACCACACCCAAAGGCGAAAAAGCAGTTGTTTGCATCCTCGGAACCGGCAGCAATTGCAGCTATTTCGATGGAAACGTCTTGCACCAAAAAGTACAATCGTTGGGCTATATTGCCATGGACGATTGCAGCGGCAACCGTTTCGGAAGGTATTTGCTTCGCGGCTATTTCTTCAATAAAATGCCGTCGCTACTCGCAAAAGAGTTCGAAAAAGAGTACAATGTGGATCCCGATTTCATCAAACACAATTTGTACAAAGAACCGAACCCGAACGCGTATTTAGCAACCTTCGCTAAGTTCTTAATCAAACACAAAAACAGCGATTTTTGCCAGGAATTGATTCATGCAGAAATGGAAAAATTCGTCGAGTTTTACATTTTGCAGTACGAAGAAGCAAAACAATATCCGATACACTTCATTGGATCGATTGCTTTTTACCTCCGCGACGAGCTGGAAGCAACCTTAAACAAACACGGCCTAAAATTGGGTAACGTACTGCGTCGCCCCATCGACGGACTCATCCAATACCATTCGTTAAACAAATAACCTGAGTTCGCTTAAAAACCTTTGTCAGATCGCTTGAAATCAACCAATTGTGAAAGTGGATAGTAATGGAAAGAAATAACATGCACGCTAAACAGATAAAAGGCTGCCTACTTCGTTAGAATTTTTTGCGATACTACAGTATCCCAAAACAATTCTGCCTTGTAGTCAACCATCTATCTGTTTTCTGACCGCAATTTTTACATCGAACTCAGGTTAAATAACGAACCTTAAATTTACTCAAAATGCCAAATGGAAACGTTTGGCATTTTTTGTTGAAATTATCGGTTTTTTTAAATAGAGATTATACAGCGAACCTGCTGCCTTTTCTAATCCAAAAACGGATCACTCCATTTGCGATCGACGTAAACATTTGTTCCGGCTAGCGTTTTCAAGAAAGCTATTACCGCATCTACTTCTGGAGCAGTTAAATGTAACTGCTGTCCAAATCCGTTTGGTCGTAATCTAGGATCTAGATTCGTATTTCCAGGAGCAATGTTTATCGTTCCATAATGGCCAATAGCGGCTTGCAAAGTTGTGATTACGCCCGTATGCATCATAGGACCATTTAAATTCCCGTTTACTTTTACTAAATCTCTCAAAGACGGTGCACGTGTATTAGTAAGATCAATTCCAGTACCATTAATGTTACCAATTATTCCATTATTTCTGGAATTAGGATCGATATCAAATTCAGGAGCAGCATGACAACCTGCACAACCTAATCCGCCGGCAGTTCTGTTTCCTGTTGCATCGAAAACGGGAGGTGCTAAAAACAAATTCTTTCCCTGATTCTCTTGCGGCGTAAAATTAGTAAACGGCTGACCATCGTTGGCTGCTAACGCTCTGCCAGCATCGTACTTTGAATCAAACGATTGGATGCTCTTTATAAATTGCGCTAAAGCCAGCTGTATTTTGTTTTCTGTAATTTCTTCCGAGCCATAAACAAATTTAAAAAGCTCCTTGTAATAACTAATATTTGATAATTTGGCAATTAAACCTGAAAAAGGCTCGTCGCCATCGGCTCCACTATAACCCATTTCGCCATGATCTTTAATTGGCATGGTAGTTTGAGTTTCTAAATTAAACGCTCTTTCATTCCAAAAGAACTTCGTTTCATTCGCAAAACGATTATTAACTAATCGCATCGAATGTCTTCCTGTAGTTCCATTTACACCTGAACTCGAAACAGCAACATCACTAAAAGCATTGGCTTGTTGGTGACAACTCGAGCAAGAAATAGTGTTGTTTGAAGAAAGTTTTTTGTCGTAGAATAATACTCTACCCAGCGTTGCTCCTTTATCTGTAATGGTATTTGTACCGACATTACTTTTCGTTATATAAAACGGCACCGATTGATTAGCGTAATTTGATAGGTTAGCTAAATCGATATTACTTCCAAAAGCAGCTTCGACAGCTGGATACATCGTTACGGGAACATATTCGTTATTTTCATCACTTCCGCACGAAAATGATGCAGCAACTAACAATAGGATAAGGGTTCTTTTAAGCATGATGGTTGGTTTTGTGTTAATAGTTTTGTTTTCGTTGTATTGTACTCCTAAATGATAATCTATAGCAGCAAGGCAAATTAGGATTTAACACAATTGTCAAGTAATAGTAGAATCATTGTATTGCTAATGGATATCTTACAATATATTTCTGTATGACTTACGTTTTTCAAAAAGGTTTAATTGTATGTTGTTGCGACTGAAAAATGTCGCAGTTTTCTGCTGCTTTTTAGAGTAACTGCACTCCTAGCAGTCTGTTTAATAGAACTTGCCCATTAAATTGTATAAGTTTAAGATCCCTCGTTATTGAACCCATCATCAACATATATCGCTTCGTACAAAAATTGCCGCACCAAATCACGATCAACCTCGGCAACCGATTTAAAAACAATACGTACCACTTTAGATCTGGGTTTAGCATCCGTTTCCAACAAAGCATTTCCATGCATAAATCCCAAGGCAACTCCTTCTTTAATGTTTCCCCACGGTACCGATGCCGGCCAAATAAAAGCCAATCTTCGATTTCGATAAAAAAACGGTACATTATACGCTAATCGCTCGTTAACTTCTGGAACGGTTTCAAAAATCAACTCTCGAAGTAGTTCAACCGTTTCCCATTCGCCGGAAGGCAAACTTTTTAAAAAATCGGCTACAGATTTAAACTTTATTTTTTGCGGATTGGACACTTCGCTATTTCTAAATTAAAATTAGGTAATCAGTAAAAAATCTTGCAACATCCTCAACCTTTTACAACCGCTCACACTGCTCTTTTAACAAATTTAACCAATGTTGCATTCCCTTCTCTAAATTACGATTGAATGATCGTTTAAACAATACTGCCAGAAATCCTTCCATACTTTCATCCACACGAACTTGGGTTATTCCATCTTGTTCCTCTAAAGTCCAGTTATGGATGGCAAACAAACCGAATGTCTTCCCTGTCCAACCAAAATATCGTTCTTGAACCACCGTGTGAATCGTCGATTCTATGGTTACTCCACCCGTTTTCCAAATAAATACTGCACCTTCGCGAAATTCGTTTTTCAAATTGGCTTTAACAATATCTGTTTGCCATGTCGGCCACTGATCAATGTCGGTAAGTACTTTCCAAACCGTTTTAGCATCGGCTTGAATGCCAATTGTTTTACTACAAACTACTGCTGCTTTACTGTTTATGGTTTTCATAATTTTTTACTTTAGTTTCAACTTCTAAAAATCTGAAGCAGAAACGATTAAACTATTGCTTTTTGTTGTTCTTATTCAACAAAGCAAAGTTCAGCACAAAGCAAACGCAGTCTCTTGACAAATATCAAGAAGTTCACATGATCGATTTTCTTCGCAACCTACTCAAGGTTTCCGGGCGCATACCCAACATCGATGCTAAATATTGTAACGGAACGTGGTTAAAAAGCTCTTTGTTCCACGCGTAAAGCATTTGATAACGCTCCTCGGCACTCAACGACAAATGCTGTACAATTCGATCTTCTAAGACCGAAAAACACTTGGCTATAAACTGCTTTTCGAGTGTTGGCCAATTGGGAACTACTTGTTCCAGTTGCGAATATTCTCCGATTTCTATCACGTACAATTCACAATCTGTTAGTGCTTGAATGTTCCACCGAGCCGGCTGTCGAAATACAAAACTCGATAAATCAACCGCAAAATAGCCTGCTGTAGAAATCCATTTCGTTACTTCTACCTCTTCAACCAATACAAACTCGCGTAGAATTCCCGATTGTACAAATCCCAAACGATCTGAATACCTACCACTGCGTAAAAAATAATCACCTTTCTTAAGAGTTATCAGCTTAAAAAAGGAGCTAATCTTCGAAACATCCTCAAGCGTTACGCTAAAATAGGATGATATGTACTTTTCTAATTGTGTCACCAGCAAAACTTAATTCTCGTAAATATACTTGAAATTGCTGTCCGCTAAATCGTTAAAAATTTAATACCTTAACTACAGCACGCAGCCGTAATGCCTTTTCAACTATTCTCAAAACTAACGCAAAAAAAAGGGACTACCGCAATCGGTAATCCCCAACCAAACATCGAACGAATTTAATCTAATCCAACACCATTCACTCCTTCTCCATTCTAAAATCAACTCATCACTTTTTGTGCATCTTGTTCCAGTTGGCGTCGGCGCGTTTTATGCGCTCGTCGCGTTCCTTTTGCCACTCCGTTCGCACTTCTAAATTATAGTTCAAATACAACTTGCCATCAACAATCGTAAACGCTTCCGGCTCAATAGGTGCTTTGTAGCCATTCGACATCCCATAAGCACAATAACCACCGTATTGCGGAATGTACTTACGCGGATTTTCTTCAAACAGCTTCTTGTTATCAAGCGTTGCAAAATAGTATGTAGCGTCGTCAAATTTGGCTTGCAACTGCTTGCTTCCTCTTACCGCCTTGTTCATTGTAAAATACGCCACCGGATCGTGACCTTCAATAGCAACACCGTTCTTCTGATTGGTTTGCGCCTGCAAAAACGATGCATATAACAGCATCAATTTAAAAATTAGCTTTCTCATGGTTGTGTGTAAAAAATTAAAATGAAACTTGATAACTAACGCCCAGTACAAAACTCCGCGTTAATCCGTCGGGGCGAACCTCTCGAACAACAACTGGAGCCGCCACCGAAACTTCAAATTGTTGGTTGCGCGTAAGTCTATAATTGGCTACAGCATTCAGATTCACGGTTAAACCATCCGAACCGGCAATCGACTCGCGCTTACTGAAAATATTTTCATACGTATCTTCTCCTAAGTGATAAATAAACAGCACATTAGGTCGTAAAGTTAGTTTTCGCGAAGGCAGTTGCCAGCTGTAAGTAGCTCTAAAAAGTGCGTCGGGTTTACGCTCAAATAAATTAGTCGACGGAAAATCGTTCGTGCCACTGTATTCGCTGAAATACGAATTGCGATTCAAATTCACCACCGGTATTTGTACAGCCACTTGCCAATCGAAATTGCCTGTTTTTAAAGCTGTTCCGGCCAAAACATCTATGGTTCCCAAACTCGATTGATAATCTAAAGGCAACGAATAGCCGTTAATTTTCAAGTTCGAAGCCGTAAACGGAAATTTAAATCCAAGCATCGCACTCCATTGCTTTTGCTTTGTTGGCTTAAAACGGTAGTTTCCAATCAAAAAAGCATCGCCAAATTGCGAACGTGTTCCAAAACTTCCGGTAGCTGTCGAATACGTAACGCGTGCCGTAAACGAAAACTTCGATGAAAAATGCTTCGTGTAAGCCACGTACGGCGAAACGTATTTCACATCGGCTTCTCCCAAACTGTACACCACCGCCGTTTCTATCACCTGGCGCACCGAGTCGGTTTCTCGGTCAAATCCTTTATCTATCGAGCAAATTCCCGCATCGCTACAACCTTGCGCAAACAGCGTTTTACTCCCAAAAAACAAAAAGGCAACAAGCACTAACTTTTTCATAGTCTTAGTTTTGTGTTAATGCCGCTACAGCAAATAAATGGTTGTATTGTTGGCAATGAATAAGTACGTAACCGTAGTCGGCAACCGCAACCGAATTAGGTATTTCGTAAACCGTTTGCGAGCTCAGATTGCCTAAATTCACAAAGTTGTTCGGCACATCCGATTTCGATAAATACACCTTCAAATCTGGGCCGTTAGAAATCGAAAATCCCGTTAATTGCACTTTGTAACTGCCTTCCGAAAAGTAAATTTGTGCAGCTCCTGCAACGCTTATTCCGGCGGTTGGAACAAAATTTCCCGAATACTGCAAACTAGCGTCGGGCGCTATGTTTTCGGCAAGTCGTCCCGAAGTCAGAAAGCCTTCTTCCGAACAGCCAAAAAGTAAAAAACTACAAACAATCAGCACTAATGTTCTCATGATACTAAGTTTATTAAGGTCAAAACTACTGCAGCGCCCCAAGCTAAAATGTCGGCTAGCTTACATTTACCATCGATTTGTTCTTTTGGCCAGCAATTCCCGCTGTTCGTTGCAAGTCCTCAATGCCAAAACGGCTGTCGTACGCTCGGCATTGGCTTCCTGCCGGTCGCCGCTGCCACGCAACGCCAGCAAAGTTTTCGCATTTCCGGGCTTTTCACTGCCATCGGGGCTGGAAAATCGTTACCAAAAAAAATGAGTTGTTTTTAAAGTGCGTTGGCCGACATCCCCCCGTCGATCACTAAATTCTGTCCCGTAATAAACGATGCTTCCGACATCGCAAAAAACGCCACAGCAGCAGCAATTTCGGCAGGTTGTGCAACGCGGCGCAAGGGCGTACGTGCTAAAACGGCTTTCGATTTTTCCGAGTCGGCTAACAAACCGGCCGTTAGCGGCGTTTCGGTAAACCAAGGCGAAACGCTGTTAACCCGAATGCCCGCACTCGCCCACTCTACCGCTAAATTTCGCGACAACTGTAACAAACCTCCTTTTGCCATTCCGTATGGCGATCCTGTTCGTACATCAAATTGCCCCGCAACCGAACCAATGTTTATAATTGCCGCTGCCGCCGACTGTTGTAGCAACGAGTAAAAAAACTGACTTACCAAAAAAGGCGCTTTCAAATTAACGCTCAGCAATACATCTAACTCTTGTGTGGTATACGCGGTTGTCGCCTTTCGCAAATTCGTTCCTGCGTTGTTCACTAAAATGTCTACTCTTCCAAAAGTATCTCGGCTAAACTGTTGTAAACTCGTTAAGGTTTGTATGTCGGTTTCTTCTGCTACAAATCCGTACACATTTTTGTATTGCTTGCGCCAGTTTTGCTCCAACGACGCCACTTCAGTTTCCGATCTGCCTGTGAATAAAACTGTGGCGCCCAATTTTAAGAATAACTCAACTACGGCAAAACCTATTCCTTTGGTGCCACCGGTTACCACTGCAACTCGATTGGCTAATCGAAATGTTTCCATATCTCTTAACTTTAAAAAAACGTGTGCAACCAAAACAGTTGCACACGTATTTACTTTTTATTTCAAAACTTCGTTTAGCGGCACTCCCACAATTTGAAAAGGCAATGATGGAGGTGTGTTTAACTGTCCGTCTTTATCGTCAATGATGTGGTTCAGCTGACTGTTAACAGTATATAGTTTTCCGTTTCGAATAGCAGAAGCCGTAGGTCGATCGTACGATTTTTGAAAAGCATCGTGAATTTTCAAAGTTGCTTCACTGTAATCGGCATTAAATGCAGCCGAAAATATAGCGCCTGCTTGCGAGTAAACGTTCACCATGAGTAATTTTCCTTTGTGAAAAAACATACCATCGGAACCCGAAAAACCTAATTTTGCTGTATTGTCGCTCAGTTTAATAGGAGTTATTTTTTTCGATTTCAAATCAATACGCACTAAAGTACCTCCACCTTTTATTGTTCGGTTCATTACCGAAGCAATCAAATACTTCGAGTCTGGAGTAATGGTAAGTCCGTTTAATCCAAAAGGTTGGTCTGACGCCGGATTTTTTAACAACGGATCGCTAACAAACACTTCGGGTTTGCTGGCTGCAAAGGAAGTCTTCCAAATATTGGGTCCGAAGGTATCCGACACGTACGCATTTCCCGCAGGATCTAAGGTTACTTCATTAAAGAAAGCGCCGTCAATAAAGTTCTCGGGGATCGTTTTCAGCAATTTTCCACTTTTTAAATCAAAGACTTTAAAATTGCTACCCGGGTTTCCGCTGGCGGTCTTAAAGTTAAAATTCGCTACCCAAAGACGGTTGTTTTTCTCGTCAACGGCCATACCCACGGCTATTACTAATCCGTTTTGTCCAGGCGCGCTGAAATAAGAAATCTGATCTTTATTGTCAATTCGCTGTATCGAACCGTCGCCAAATCCGCCTACGAGTAAGTCGCCATTGGGTAAGGTGTGTATTCCTTCCGGAAATAATTTATCTCCTTTTAACGATATTGTGCTCACGGCTTTGTTTTGTTGCGCCACTGCTGTAATCGAGGCTACTGCAAATAAAATTACTGCTATAAAATTTTGAGTTTTCATGATTTCTTGGATTTTTAGATTTTTTAGATTTTTTTAGATTCGCGACTGCTGATTAAAGCTGATCTGCCAATGGCCAGTCGATTTCAATTCCTGTCAAATTGTGCAAGTAGTTGCTGATGATTTTATCGCCTACAACGATTACGACATCAATTAAATTCGCAACACTATAACCAGCTTGAAAGAAAAGTTCTTTAGCTTCTTCGCTAACTTTACCTCTGTTGCTAACCACTTCAGCGGTAAAACGAGCTAAAGCATCTAGCTTTGGATCAAACGATGCAGTGCCGCCACGCACTTCCAAAATTTGCTCTTCGCTCAAACCGGCATATTTCCCGAATACGCTGTGCGCCGATTGGCAATAACGGCAACCGTTAATCTGACTCGTAACCAAATTTATTACTTCACGTTGTTTCCCCGAAAGGGTGCTTTTGCGATTTTGTAATGCGAGATAATCTGATAATGCGGTGTCGTTGTGTGCATAAAAAGCATACAAATTGGGTACAAAGCCAATCATTTTGTGCAGATTATCAAAAATGCCTTGATTAACTACCGATACTTCTTCACGTTGTGGAACTGAAAATGTTCTTTTTGCTGTTGTGTTCATAATACTTTGTTTAAAAATTTTATGTCGATATTGACAAGACAAAGTTGCGCCAAGAAGGCAGCCGAACACAATCAACTAGTTGAGGAAATGAAGTGAAACTAAATGAAGAAAAAAAAGTAAACTAGATTAACTTTTTGGACTGAACCCGCGTGTTTCTTAGCTTCGATAAGTATTGGGTAGTCATTCCCAGGAAAGATGCCAGCGCATATTGCGGTACCCGATGGGCAATATTTGGGTATTTTGTCTCAAATTCGGTGAAACGTTCTTCGGCCGTTTTGGTTAAATTACTAATCAAACGACGCTGTAAACCAGCAAACGAACGTTCGGCCATAATTCTAAAAAACGTCTCGTATTTGTGGTGCTTTGCTTTAAGCATTTGTTCCGACTCGTAATCGATTTGCAAAACAACACTATCTTCTAAAGCCACAACAAACATTGATGCGGGTTGCTGAAATATGTAGCTGTTGTAATCCGAGATCCACCAATCTTCCACGGCAAATTGTATGGTGTGCTCTTCGCCAAAGTCGCCAACTACATACGCTCTAAAAGCTCCTTGAACAACGTAATTTCGGTATTTTGCGGTGAAGTCCGGCTGTATAATAAATTGCCGCTTTTTAATAGTCGTGCGCTTAAAAAACGATGCGAAATCGATTAGCTCCGACTCGCTAAAGTCGATTTTCCCGCGCAAGTGCGCCAATAAAGCAGCGTGTGTTTCCATCATAATTCGGTATCGAAGCCGAAAAATAAGGCAATAATTCTAATTTTAAAAATTTTGAAAACGCAGCATTTATAAAAAAAGTACCAATTATCGAGCACTTTATTTCGCACAAGGGGTTGCAACGGAAAGCCGTGACGCGAAACGGCGATTGAAGCTGGTTTTGGTGCAGCGACTGAAAGAAGCTGTGCCAAAACCAAAGCTGAAACGCCGTATGGTGTTGCGCCTTGTAGTGGAAAACGCGACCTGCCGCGCACAAGCACGTCCACCCTATTTTCGCGGCAGGATGTGCCCAAAAGCTAACAAAATAGATTTGCTAATGTTTTGGATTCGACAAATGGGTGCTGCCCCAGCGTTCCATTGCTTGTAAAACGGGCGCTAAACTCCTGCCAAGATCGGTTAACGAATACTCGACACGCGGCGGAATTTCGTTGAATTGCATGCGAATTACCAAACCATCGGACTCCAACTGCTTGAGTTGCTCGGTAAGTACCTTGCGTGAAATACTGGGCATTCGAGCCGAAAGTTCACCAAAACGGCGTGTTTCGTCGCGCAGACAAAACAAAATCAACGGCTTCCATTTTCCGCCAATAAGTTCCAACAAAGCCGTTACCGGACAGCGAAAATCTTGATCGACGCGCTCTTTAGTTACCATAACGTTACTACTTTTTTACTAGTTACCTAAAGGTTACTTGTTACAATTAATAACTATAATTAGTTACTTTGCGTAACAAAAGAACAAATATAGATAAATTATGATTTTAATTACAGGTGCAACCGGACAATTTGGAAAGTTAACTATCGATTTTTTACTTCAAAAAGGCGTTCAACCCAGCGAAATTTTGGCTTTAGTACGTACAGAGGCTGCTGGCAATTCGTTTCAAGAGCGCGGAATTGGCGTTCGTGTAGCCGATTACAACGATAAAGGTTCTTTGCTGCTTGCATTTCAAGGCGTAACTAAACTGCTTTTTGTTTCGAGTAGCGATTTGGCGAACCGCTTGCAGCAACATAAAAATGTGGTTGAAGCTGCCGCAGAAATTGGAATTGACCACGTTATTTACACCAGTTTTCAACGAAAAAACGACAGCGAAAACTCGCCTTTATGGCAAGTTGCCGAATCGCATTTGGCTACAGAAAACTGGATAAAAGCCAGCGGTTTGAACTACACTATTTTAAAGAACAACTTATACCTTGATTTTGTTCCGGGCTTTATTGGTGAAAAAGTATTGGAAACTGGCGTTATTTATGTATCGGCAGGAACAGGAAAATTGAGTGCTGTGCTGCGTTCGGACATGGCTGAAGCGGCGGCGGTTCTTTTGAAATCGGATGCGCATACCGCTAAGGAGTTCAATTTTTCTAACGATACGGCGGTAAGCTATGAAGAAATCGCCGCGGAGCTATCGCAGTTGTCGGGTAAAAGTATCAACTTCGTATCGCCAACTGTTGAAGAATACCAAACTACGTTAAGCAGCTACGGAGTTCCGGCAGAAGTTGTATCGATTTTTGCCGCCTTTGCTGATGCACAAGCGCAAGGACAGCTGGATACTGTAAGTAACGACCTTTCGAATATTCTGGGAAGAAAACCGGTTTCGATGCTCGATTTTGTACGTCAGGTTTACGCAAGCTAACTGCACAAAAATGCGAACAGAATCGGCAGTGATTTACCTAGCTCACTGCCGATTTTTTTTGTATCCAAAAAGCAGTGAAAATCGAAAAGTGCTGCTAAAAATGCAGAATTGCTTTCCGCGCATGAAATAGAGTTTTACCGAAATTCTGTGTATGTTGTTGAGAAAGCCGCAAAATCTTGCCGATTGAGCGCCTATTCATCCGTTAAAAAGTTTCATTTTTATGAATTATTCTAGCGGCTGCGCCAACAGTACAAATAATTGTTAATTTAGCACTAGAGCTTTGAGACAATTTCAGAGCAATTTTATTTCTATGAGCGAAAACGCACCTATCGATATTGAAGTTACTTTAGCACCAACTTCAAAAATCAATCAAGTTGATTTTGAGTCAATTACTTTCGGTTCAACGTTCTCCGATCACATGTTACAGTGCGATTTCAGAAATGGAAGTTGGGAAAAACCGATCATTAAACCGTACGAACCTTTTTTGATAGATCCTTCGGCTAAAGTTTTTCATTACGGGCAAGCTATTTTTGAAGGTTTGAAGGCGTATCGCGATACCCATGATAAGTTGTGGTTGTTTCGACCCGATCAGAATTACGAGCGTTTTAATAAGTCGGCTATTCGAATGGCCATGCCTGAAGTTCCTCGCGAAATCTTTCTCGATGGATTAAAAGAACTGCTAAAAATAGATCAGCAGTGGGCGAAAGGCGGCGTTGGGAATTCGCTGTATATACGTCCGTTTATGATTGCCATTGGTTCGGGCGTTATTGCTGCGCCGAGTAGTCAATACCGTTTTATGATTTTGCTTTCTCCTGCCCGCTCTTATTATTCGGGTTCGGTGAAAGTTATCGTGAGTGAATATTACAGTCGTGCAGCAAACGGCGGAATTGGCGCGGCAAAAGCGGCGGCAAATTACGGTGCGCAATTTTATCCGACCAAGTTAGCCAACGAAAAAGGCTATCAACAAATTATTTGGACAGACGACGCCACGCACGGTTTTATGGAAGAATCGGGAACGATGAATGTGTTTTTCCGCGTTAACGATACTTTGCTTACGGCACCAGCAACCGAGCGCATTTTAGATGGTGTTACCCGAAAAAGTATTATTCAATTAGCAACCGACAACGGGATGGATATCGAAGTTCGTCCAGTAGCTGTAGCCGAAATTATCGCTGCTGCAAAAACGGGCGAATTGAAAGAGATTTTTGGTGCCGGAACTGCTGCAGTTATCAATCCGATTGTTGGATTTGGTTACCGCGACGACTACTATGAATTGCCGGAACAAGCTGATTCGTTTGCTTTAAAACTCAAATCGCAAATCATCGATATTCAGTACAAAAATGCTGAAGATCCGTACAATTGGACGGTCGAGGTGCCGCTAACCTAGAATTTTAGCGATATCCGGTTTGAAATAGTTGGGTCCTTTAAGCACTTTTCCGTCTTCGCGGTAAATTGGTTGGCCGTTTTCGTCTAGTTTACTCATGTTACTGCGTTGAATTTCGCGGAAAACGTCTTCGATTTTATCTTGCAAACCGTGTTCAATGATGGTTCCGCAGAGGATGTAAAGCAAATCGCCGAGGGCGTCGGCAACTTCCACTAAATCGCCTTTTTCGGCTGCTTCAAGGTATTCTTCGTTTTCTTCTTTAAGCAACTCGAAACGCAATTTTATCTTTTCCGGAGAGAGTTCGACGGTTGGTTTTTGCGCATAACCCAAACGATAGGCTGTGTGAAATTCTTGAACGGCTTTAATTTGTTCTTTCATAACATGGATTTATGAAGCAATATTAATGGCTGCAACCGACTTTTGGCTATTTTTGTTGAAAAATTATAAATAATGTTCACAACGGGTCAGCTAATTTTTGCCGCTTTATTTGTTGTTTGCTTTACAATCGTTATGGTAGTAATGTATCGAAAGGATTTGGCCTTACACAAGATGTACTACCGCGGAAACTACAAGATATTACTGGGCTTTTTTGCGTTCATTGCTATTTTGTTTCTATTTAAATTTTATATGAAGCATTAAAATAACGCATGCGGATCCTCAAGTACATATTCCTGCTATTCATTCTGGTTACCATTGGTTTAACGGTGTTTATTGCTACGCAACCTGCTAATTATCAAGCTAAAGCGGAAATGGTAATTCCGGTTAATCGCGTAACTTTATTCAACTATTTAAACAATTATCGGAATTGGGAAAGTTGGAATTTTATTTCGGAAGGCGATGCGCAAACTAAACTTAGTTTTCCTGGAAATACCGTTGGCAAATTAGGTTATATGACTTTTTCTGGAAACAAAAACGGCTGGATTCAAACAACAGATTTAGTTAAAAATCAGGAGATTAATTTTAAGATTAGTCAAAACGGCGAAATTACTTTAGGTAGTTTCACCCTACGCGATACTTTGGGAAAAACCAAGATTATTTGTAAGCGCACGGGGTCGTTAACTTTTAGCGATAAATTCGATGCTACATTTAGCGGCGGTTCGAAAGCCTTGGTAAACAACCAATTGCTCGTTTCGCTTGAGCAATTAAGCAAATTTTTAAAAGCTGAATTGGGTGTTTACAAGACCGAGGTACTTCCAGCGGTAAGTTTAAAACCACTGTTTTTTGTAGGAAAGAAAATTCGTTGTAAACAAGGCGATTTAAATCCGGAATTACTGCGTTGGATTCCGTTTTTACAAGAGTTTTTTGTGAAGAATCAATTACGAAAAGCCGGACAACCTATGGCCATTTACAAATCGGCTCCCAACGCTGCAGTAGTAGAATTAACGATTGCTATACCCACACCCGAAGAAGTATTTTTATCGCCAGAAAGCGATATTTTTTCAGGTAGTTTTGTACCGTATCGCGCATTGCCTGTTATGTTAACCGGCGATTATTCGCACCGAACCGCTGCTATTCGAAAAGCGCGTACTGCAATGAAAGAAAAGTTCCTGACGGAGCGTGGCGGCATTGAAATCTTGGAAATTTTCCAGCAGAACAGCTTCGAACAAAAACGACCAAGCAAATGGGTAACGTTTTTATACATGCCCATTCAAGGAAGTGTAGCGCAGCGTCCTGCGGCTGCGGCAGCCGCACCGACTTTAACACAAGAACAACTACGCGCTGAAGAGGAACGACAAGCTACCGAGAACTAATAAAGCTTAGACCTTTTACAATCGGGAATTACAGCTCGGTCGGTTCAGCCTTTTCCAACAATTTTCGGATTACATATTCGGCGGCGTATAAACCAAACAAGCCAGGCATATAGCTGTTTGTTCCGTAGAACGATTTCTTAAAATTACTTCCGTCGGTTGTTTTTAGACTGCTTGCATCTTGAATTTCTGAAGAAAAAACAACTTTAATTCCTTTATCGATTTTCATTTCACGGAGGCGCTTTTTGATTACTTTCGCGAAAAAGCAGTTTTTAGTTTGACTAATGTCGGCTACCTTAACTTTTGCTGCTTCCATCTTCCCTCCTGCTCCCATACTGCTAATGAGCTTCACTTTTTTACGTTTCGCTGCTTTTATCAGATTTAGTTTAGGCGTTACCGAATCGATGCAATCGAGTACAAAATCAAATTGCGGATCCACAAGTTCGAAGGCACGTTCCGGACTGAGAAATTCTTTAACTCGCGTCAACTCGAGTTGTGGATTGATGTCCATTAACCGATCGCCAACAACATGAACTTTATCTAAACCTACAGTTGAATGTAAGGCAGGTAATTGTCTGTTTATGTTTGTGATGTCTACCACATCGCCGTCTACTATCGTCATTTTTCCGACACCTGCACGTGCGATAAATTCGGCTGCAAACGATCCGACGCCACCCAATCCTACAACTAAAACATTACTGTTTTTTAATGCTTCTAATCCTTTTTCTTTGAACAATAATGCGGTTCGTTCTTGCCACTTTTCCACTACTTTTCTTGTTTAAATACGGTTTGAAAGTTGTTTTGAATCAATTCTTGTAACGCGATTAGTTCTAATTGTAAAGCGGTTGCAGCTTTCGCATACACTTCAGAAATTAGGTAATCAGACGAATCGGTTTCCAAGAAAATGCGCTGCAAATTTAGTTCCTTTAAAATAGCAGGCAAATGTTCTTGCGTCATTAAATATTTTCCAAAACTTACGTAGCAATCGGCATTTTGCAACTGCTGTGCCAAGGCCAGATTCTTCGAAAATCCATGAAAAACAAGAGCTTGTTTGAATTGCAAACGTTTTTTGGCCGACAAAACTTCTGCGTAAGCGCCAACACAATGCACAATAACCGGCATTTGATACTGCTTTGCCAATTCGAGTTGCGCTTCAAAAATGGGTTGTTGCTTGGCAAGTTCGGTTTCCACACGATTATCTAGTCCACACTCGCCGAGCGCTACACAACTCGGATTTTTCAAAGCCAGTTCTATAGCTTGCAGATCGGATGTAAGGCTCTGTTCTTCAATATACCACGGATGAATACCGCAGCTAAAGAATCCCGTTTGTGGTATCGGATCTTTGGGATAGTTGTTTACCACGGCAATTTCATTCGAAAGTAAATCCGCGTTATGTCTGTGGATATTGTAGAAATAATTCATTACATAAAGGTAAGATAGAATCGAGAAATACCGCGCAATACGCTTGGGAATTGTACTTTTGCAGCATGCTAAAACGGCAAGCGCAAAAATATATAAATACCTACAAGGGTTTTAAACGGGAGGTGTGGATTTTGGCCGGAATTACCTTTGTTAACCGGGCCGGAACTATGGTGCTCCCGTTCCTATCCAAATATTTAAAAGAGGATTTACACTTTAGCTTTTCGCAAGTTGGCTGGCTAATGACCGCCTTTGGCTTAGGTTCGATGTTGGGATCGTTCCTGGGAGGTAAACTATCTGATAAAGTTGGATTTTACAACATCATGACATTCAGCTTATTTGGAAGTAGTATCTTATTCATTGCCTTGCAGTTTATTACTAGCTTTTATGCGCTAGCCATAGGTATATTTATTTTGCTTACGGTTGCCGATATGTTTCGGCCTGCCATGTTTGTTTCCTTGGGTACGCTTGCCACACCCGATACGCGCGCACGATCGTTTACTTTAGTTCGACTTGCCGTGAATTTAGGATTTGCAGCCGGACCAGCTATTGGCGGGTTGCTTATTATGAATTTGGGTTATGAAAGTATTTTCTGGGTTGACGGACTAACTTGTTTAAGTGCAGTTTTGCTCTTTTTGTATTTTATTCCGAAACCTAAACATGAAATAGTGCCCGCTAACGATACGCATGCACACATTAAACGCAGCATTCCTCAGGCTAAATTTTTGTGGTTTTTGTTGGCGAGTTTTGGAACTGCCGTTCTCTTTTTCCAGTTATTTAGCACTTTGCCTTTGTATCATCACGATAAGTACGGTTTAACTGAATTTCAGACCGGTTTGCTTATGACCATGAACGGACTGATTATCTTTTTTATGGAAATGCCCGTGGTGAGCTACTTCGAAAAACGAAAAACATCGATGCTGAAACTGATGGCCGTTGGATCGTTGCTTATGAGCAGCTCGTTTTTAGTGCTAATTCCAGGCTGGAACAGTAACATTCTGATCATAAGCATGTTATTTATGACTTTTGGAGAAATGTTCATATTTCCGTTTTCGAATACGTTTGCCTTGTCGATAAGTCCGAAGCACGAGCAAGGCAAGTACATGGGATTTTTTACGATGAGCTTTAGTTTGGCCCACATTTGTAGTTCCAAAGGCGGATTATCTGTGGTTGATGCCTATGGTTATTCGAGCAATTGGATTTTCATGACGGTGATTGGTGTCGCATCTTTGGCGGTAACCCTTTATTTGATGCGCTACATGAAATCGGACGTTACTTCGCGATAAACTTGAAAGCCGCAGCGTCGTATTTCAATTGCGATTGCTTGGCTTTGGTTTTTAGAGTGAGTGTTCCGTCGGGATTAACAAGGCACTCTTGACCTGCACGTTGAATTTTATCGCGCGTTTCGGAAGCTGTTTTGGCAGCATCTAGATAAATTATTTCACTGCTGTTGATTACTGTATTGAAGTTTGTAAAGACAATTTTTTTACTGATGAAATCGACAATGGCGGTTTGATTGGTTGTATTGGTTTCTTTCTTAAGTGGCGTTTCGGTTTTGGTGATTTCGTCCCAAGTAAGTACGTGTAATTTTACTTTTGCAGCTGTAAACGCACTAATTTTTAGATTTTCGGGTTTGAGCTTGGCATCAAAAGTTTTTATCAGAATGGTATCGCGCTTTCCTGTTGGATTTTGTTGGAAGAAAAACAATTGATTTTTTTGAAGTTCGGCCGTACAATTTTCAAACTTAGCACTGATGGTTTTCGCTTCTGTTTTAGGTTTTGCCGCCGGTTTTTTCTTTTGCGCATACGCTGTTGCAGAAACCAATAAAACCAAAACGGAAAGCCACCAAATATTTTTCATAAATAAAATTTTGTTCTAAAATAGCAAAGATTTGCATACGCTACACAGCAAAATATTTCTTCATTGTAAAACCGACGCTTTACGCAGAAGTTTACGAAAACTTAAAACATGTATCTTTCGCAAAGGCCGTAACCAATAATGAAATACGCTCCCGAAAGAATAAAAAGTGCTTTAGAGACATCCGGGTTCTTTTTTCGAAACGATCAGCCATGGAAATGCAGTTATAAAAAAGTAGCGAATTTTTGGAACGATTGCCCGCGTTAGGGATAGCAGCAGCAATAATTGCCAAAGCACGCCGACGTTTTGTGTGCCGGTGCGGGCGACATCAGAAGCCCAAACCCAACCACAAAACGCAAGTGGTTTAGCAGTTATTAACGCGGATAGCCCGCCCGAACGCCCAAAAAATTATGGCACAGATATTGCCTATCTGATACATATCAAACTTTGAGATTATGAAAACTTTTCTAACCCTTTTATGTACCGGACTCTTGTTGCCTGTATTTGCTCAAGATGTTACCACGGTTAGCGCTACGGACAGCCGCATTGGCGACAACCTCGATTTGAGAGCTGTAGCAAGTATTTTTGCAGATTCGGATAATTTAGAAGATTTTGAACGCCGTTTGAATAATCCAAATAATCGAATTAACAACTTAGATTTGAACTTCGACGGTCGTGTGGATTACCTTCGAGTTATTGAAACTGTTGAAGATTACACGCATTTAATTGTGGTTCAAGCGGTTTTAGATCGCGATGTTTTTCAAGATGTTGCTACCATCGATGTGCAACGCGACAACAATAACAACGTTCAAGTTCAATTTGTTGGCGATGTGTATATGTACGGTCCAAACTACATCTACGAACCGGTTTTTGTGTACACGCCTGTGATTTACAGAAGCTTTTGGGCTCCTCGATACCGTGCGTACTGCAGTCCGTTTTACTGGGATTATTACCCAAGTTTCTACACGTATTGGAGTCCGTTTCCGATTTACACCTACCGCAATAACGTGAATGTTTTTATCAACGTGAATCACCAGTACAATTACGTTAATACACGGAGAAATACGCGCGCTGTAGCTTTATACAATGGTCGACGCGCCGATGGTTACGAGCGTTTTTACTCGAATCGCACTGTGGGTCGCAGCGAAAACAACGGAAGAAATTCGGTTACGACCACGCGATCTAGCGGTAGAAATAACCAAACGGGTACTCGTACAACGGTTAGCAATCCGTCGACTAACGGCGGTCGCAATCGCGAAACGACGGTACAAACGGGAGGTGTTCGACCAGCTCGCAACTCGCAAACGGTTAATACTAGCGAAAGTACGGGACGTTCTACTACTGTAGATCGTCAGGTTCGTGGAAATGAAAACTCGAATACCGTTCGCAGTCAATCGAATTCAAACACGGTAACTCGCAATACAACAGATAGAACAAGAGGTACGAGCGATATCCGCTTGACAGATCGTACGCCGCGCAGCAGTTCTAGTTCGGCAACGAGTACAACGAGAAGTAGTTCGGTAACGCCAGCTCCGAGTAGAAGTGAGCGCAGCGGCTCTTCGGGAAATTCGCGTTCGGAAACACGCAGTTCGGGTAATCGTCGCGGATAATTTTGTTTTTGGATTATTAGGATGATCCGTTGTCGAATTTCGGCAACGGATTTTTTATAGATAGGTGCCTTCAACATTAAAATCTTTTTTAGAACAGGCGAATTGAGGTTCTAAGACCCGTAAAAAATTTTGCTTCGCTATTTTTAAAGTTGATCATTTAAACAGTCGTTCACGGTTTTGTATTTTTTTTGGTAACTCGGTAGTCAACATTTCTTTGCCTTGTTCTGCTACAAAAACAGGCTTTTTACTTGAGCCTTTTTACAGATCTAATTGGCGAAAATCAACTATTTTAA
>NZ_JBMLTK010000006.1:0-1705 GCF_049240005.1 Flavobacterium sp.
GAAAGTTTTTTGGTTGCTTGTTTGGACCCGAGTTCGATTCTCGGCGACTCCACAATAAAAGCGGTACTTTGGTTGAGTGCCGCTTTTTTTATTTGTTAAAGTGAAGGATTTTTTTGGATGCGACATGCCTCAATCTACAAGAGCTTTTCAGGTTTTTGAACAGCTGTTTACAAAACATTAGATTCCGCTTTCGCTTGCTGGGAAGCGAATTTGAATGACGTTTCCAGTTTCGGAGGAGCTTTGTTTGATTTTACCGCCTATTTGTTTGCTTCGCGAAAGAATGTTTTTAAGCCCCATGCCTTTTGATTTCTTTAGATTTTCAAAAAAGTCGAATGGCGAGCCGTTGTCTTTAATTTCGAGTTCTAGGAAAGAGTCTACTTTTTTTATACTGAAATGAACTACGGTAACATTGCCGTATTTAAGCATGTTTCCGAGCAATTCTTGCACAATTCGATAGAGCTCGTAGGAATTAGAGGCAGAAACGGGAATATCGCGCTGATAAAAATCGGTGTGAATGGTAAGTAAACTCCATTTTTTAATTCGTTCGAAGTAATCTTCTAAGGTCGGAATAAGTCCTAATGTATCGAGTAATGGCGGCATTAGGTTATAGCTGATTACTTTCACTTCGGCGAGCATACTTTCGACGGATGTTTTTACGCCAAATAGAACCGCGCGACTTTCCTGATCTTGGATTTTAGTTTCCAGTTGCGAGATGTGGTTGCGAATAGTAATCATGTCGCCGCTGATGCCGTCGTGGAAATCTTCGGCAATACGTTTGCGTTCTCGTTTTTCGGATTCGAGTGATACACGTAGCAAATTCTCAGACTCGGCTTGTCTGATTTTCAGAACTTTTCTTTGGTAAATTAACGCAATTAGCAAAACACCTAGTGTCATGGAAATCATGATTAAGGTGCCAATCCAGAAGAAAATTACTAGTCCGTCTTCATTTTCCATACGCCAAAACTAATTAAAAGTCTGAAGAAAATTCCAGCGATACAGTTTATTTCCCAGTAGTTGGTGAAGGAAAGGGAGCTTTTAACTATGAAGTTACTTGCTAAAAAGAGAAATAGTGTACTTGCGTAATACAAGGTAAGTGACAGGATGAAATAAAAATTCGGATTGTTCCATAAATTCCAATCTTTTAAATCGTCCATTAATTTTCGAAACCATAAAATTACACCTAAAAAGATGAAAGCAGTTATATAGGTTCTATTGATAGCCATAGCAAGATACATTTTGCTTCGGTCGACCCAGAGAAAAAGCGAACTCATATAAACAACAATGAAACCGATAAAGAGCCACTTAAAGAGCTTTTGGTGGCTGGGTTTTAAAAGGTTCTTAAAGAAGTGATGAATTGCTAGAAAACTTAAAAACGGATATAATTGAAACCAATAATACGTATCTGTATATAAAAGATGCGTAATAAAGTATTCGTAAAGCGTTGAGATACCTATGAGCCAAATAAATGGCGTGAATGGTCCCGAATTTATAGCCGCTTTTTTTGCGTAAAACAACATGGCTACATCAAGAACTCCTGCTAAAAGTGCTGTGTAGAAACAAGTATTATCCAATTTTTATATTTTCATTAATGGACTGGCACCTGGACAATCAAAAGGACAAGATCGTAACTCATCTAACAAAACACCTCTAGTCATATCATTTCCGTTTTCATCTACCCCAACTAAAACAATATTGCTTTTTTGGT
>NZ_JBMLTK010000007.1:0-2018 GCF_049240005.1 Flavobacterium sp.
TCTTTTAATCTTTTAATCTTTTAATCTTTTAATCTTTTAATCTTTTAATCTTTAAATCTTTAAATCTTTAAATCTTTAAATCTTTAAATCTCGAAATCTTTAAATCTCAAAATCTCCGACCCCACTCTTCCGCGTTAAGGATGGCAGCGAAAATCGTGTTTTGCGCTTCCGCTAAAGGCGCAAAACGCCCCGATAACTATCGAGGTAGCGAACAGCCTGACGGCGCGTGAACTTTTGTTTTTGACGCACTTATTTTCGCGCCGGAACGCCCAAATTAAAATACTTCCACAAAAAAAGCCGCTCTAAAACGAAACGGCTTCAATACATTTTTTATGTGCTTTAGGTTTATCCTCTAAATTTGGCTTCGAGCTCAAAAACGTGCTCTAAAATTTTAGCATCTTCATCACTAAAGGTTACGTGGCGGCGCGACATTGCAATTTTTGCCGTCTCAAACGCTTTTTTGGTGAGGTAAGAGGTAAAACCCGCTGCACCGCCCCAAGAAAATCCGGGTACGAAATTTCTCGGAAAGCCAGCTCCAAAAATATTGGCCGAAACGCCTACAACGGTGCCGGTGTTAAACATGGTATTGATTCCGCATTTGCTGTGATCGCCCATCATTAATCCACAAAATTGCAAGCCTGTTTTTTCAAAACGCTCGGTTTCGTAGCTCCACAACTTTACTTCTTCGTAGTTATTTTTCAAGTTCGAGTTGTTTGTATCGGCACCTAGGTTGCACCATTCGCCGAGTACCGAATTTCCGAGAAAACCGTCGTGACCTTTATTGGAATACGCGAAAAGAACCGAGTTTGAAATCTCTCCTCCTACTCGGCAATGCGGACCAACAGTTGTTCCGCCGTAGATTTTCGCACCCAATTTCACCACCGCCTGCTCGCACAATGCAAACGGCCCGCGGATGATGCTTCCTTCCATAATCTCGGTGTCTTTGCCGATGTAAATGGGTCCGCCGGCTGCATTTAACGTCACCAACTCCAATTTCGCACCTTCTTCTATAAAAATATTTTCGGGCGCTATGGTTTGAACCGATTTTGGAATGGGCTGTGAAGTGCGATCAGACGTTAGCAAGTCAAAATCGTCGCGAATTGCAGCGTCGTTTTTAGAAAATATGTCGTACGGCTTTTGAATGGTTACTACATCTTCGGGTACTTCGAGAATTTCGTACTGATCGAAATCAATTTCCTCTTGAACCGAGGTCGTAAAAAAGGCAATAATTTCTCCATCTTTTGCGATAGCCTGATTGGCTTCGAGGTTTTGAACCATTTCTACGAGCACATTACTGGGCAGTACAGACGCATCAATCATGATGTTTTCGTCGAGTTCGACCATCGGGAATTTCTCAGAAAGATATTCTTCGGTGAGCGTTGTGATCGTGTTTCCTAGATGGCGTTCCCATTTTTCGCGAATGGTTAAAATACCTATGCGGATATCGGCAACAGGTCGGGTAAACGTAAAAGGTAGTAAGGCATTTCGGTGCGGACCGTCGTAAAGGATGTAATTCATGGTTTCAAAAGAATGATGCTAAAGGTACGAAGCTCCGCGAAAATGCAGGCAAAAAAAAACCTCCCGAATTTCGAGAGGCTTATAGGATAGCAAAACAGCTTATTTAATGTGCTTCGCGTATTTGTTTTTGAATTTGTCGATACGACCAGCAGTATCGATAAGTTTAGATTTACCTGTGTAAAAAGGGTGAGAAGACCTTGAGATTTCCATCTTAACAACTGGATACTCAACACCTTCGTAAACGATGGTTTCTCTAGTTTCAGCAGTTGATTTAGTGATGTACACTTCTTCGTTAGACATGTCTTTGAAAGCGACTAATCTGTAATTTTCCGGGTGGATTCCTTTTTTCATGGTTTTTCTATTTGTGTCGTACTTTAGGTTGATGCTTTCGAAATCGAAAGGTATTCCGCCGGTTTCGACTTTTATAATCAGTTCAAATTTGAGAGCGCAAATGTACAACTATATTTAAATCAGAAAAATAATTACACGAATAAAGTTGC
>NZ_JBMLTK010000007.1:2118-4932 GCF_049240005.1 Flavobacterium sp.
AAAAACAAAGCTACTGCTTAACTAAATGAATATCAGCGTCGTCATACCTTTATTAAACGAGCAAGAGTCGCTTCCTGAATTGCACACTTGGATAACCAAAGTAATGCAAGCGCACAGCTACACCTACGAAATTCTGTTCATTGACGATGGCAGTACCGACAACTCGTGGAAAATTATTTCAGAGCTAGCGGCTGCCGATACGCACGTTCACGGTTTGCGATTTCTGACCAATTACGGCAAATCACAAGCTTTACACGCTGGTTTTGCAGCAGCACTTGGCGATGTTGTTATCACCATGGATGCCGATTTACAGGATAATCCAGAAGAAATTCCTGCGCTGTTCCAAATGATAACCGCCGACGGTTACGACTTAGTTTCCGGCTGGAAAAAGAAGCGTTTTGATGATGTAGTGACCAAAAACTTACCTTCAAAACTTTTCAATTGGGCAGCACGACGCACTTCGGGCTTAGATCTTAACGACTTCAATTGCGGTTTAAAAGCGTACAAAAATCAAGTGGTTAAGAATATTGAAGTTAGTGGCGAAATGCACCGATACATTCCTGTTTTAGCCAAAAATGCTGGTTTTAGAAAAATCGGTGAAAAGGTAGTTAAACATCAGGCGCGCAAATACGGTGAAACCAAATTTGGGATGGAACGTTTTATCAATGGTTTTCTCGACTTAATTACCATTTGGTTTTTGTCGCGTTTCGGAAAACGTCCGATGCATCTTTTCGGCGCCATGGGTTCGGTGATGTTCGTCATCGGATTTTTTGCAGCCGGTTTTATTGGAATCAACAAACTTATTCGCTTGTACAGCGATTTACCTACAATACGCGTCACCGATAATCCGTGGTTTTACATTGCTTTAACTACTATGATTATCGGAACACAACTTTTTTTAGCGGGCTTTTTGGGCGAAATTATTCTCCGTACAAAAAACAACGAACCGCGATACAAAATAGCAGAAGAAACCAACTAATTGCACTTTTATTATGGTTAGTACAGACATTTTAGCAAAGATTACTACTTGGAAGTCGGATATTTTCGACGCCGAAACACAGCAACAACTACGCGACCTTGAAGCGCAAGGTGAAAAAGAGCTCCTCGAAGCTTTTTACAAAGACTTGGAGTTCGGAACCGGCGGTATGCGCGGTATCATGGGCGTTGGTACCAACCGCATCAACAAGTACACTTTGGGAAAAAGCACCCAAGGTTTGTCTGATTATTTGCACAATAGTTTTCCTAATCAGCCCATTTCTGTAGCTATAGCATTCGACTGCCGACACAACAGCGACACGCTGGCGCAGGTTGTTGCTAACGTATTTTCGGCAAACGACATAAAAGTGTATTTGTTCGAATCGCTTCGACCTACCCCGGAATTGAGTTTTGCTGTGCGAAAATTACAATGTCAGGCAGGTATCGTGCTAACCGCATCGCACAATCCACCGGAATACAACGGATACAAAGTGTATTGGAACGACGGTGGTCAGTTGGTTCCGCCGCAAGATAAAGAGCTGATTGCAGTAATCGATGCCTTACAGTATCAAGATATTCGTTTTGAACCTAAGCCAGGACACATTACAAAAATTGGCGCAGAAATAGACCAAGAATTTATCAAAAGTACCATTCAAAACGCCACGATTTTACAGAAGGCAGGCGCTAGAGACGACTTGAAAATCGTTTTTACTTCGCTTCACGGAACTTCGATTACAGTAGTTCCAGAAACCTTAAAAAGAGCGGGGTATTCGCAGGTGCATATCGTTGAGGAGCAAAAAACACCCGACGGAAATTTTCCCACAGTTGTTTCCCCGAATCCAGAAGAACCTGAAGCTTTGACTTTAGCTTTGGCTTTGGCCGAAAAAGTAGGTGCCGATATTGTAATTGGTACCGATCCAGATTGCGACCGTTTGGGCGTGGCTGTTCGAAACAACGAGGGTAAAATGGAGTTGTTGAATGGAAACCAGTTAATGATTTTACTAACTGCACTTTTGTTGGAAAAATGGCAATCGGAAAAACGCCTTAACGGAAAACAATTTGTTGGAAGTACCATTGTTTCTACACCAATGATGCACGCTTTAGCAGAATCGTACGACGTGCGTTGCATGGTCGGATTAACTGGATTTAAGTGGATTGCAAAAATGATCAAAGATCACCCAGAACTCGAGTTTATAGGTGGCGGTGAAGAGAGTTTTGGTTACATGGTTGGCGATAACGTACGCGATAAAGACGCCGTAGCCTCAACGCTATTAGCATGCGAACTAGCTACTTATGCAAAAGCAAGCGGCAGTTCGGTGTATAACGAGCTACAAAACTTATACATAGATCTCGGATATTTCCATGAAACATTAATCAGCTTAACCAAAAAAGGCATCGATGGTTTAGCGGAAATTCAAGCGATGATGACTGGATTCCGGAACGATCCGCCGCGCTCTATCGCTGGGCAAGCTGTTGTTATGATTGAAGATTATCTGACATCAAAATGTATCGACCTCACCGTAAATCGGGAAGAAGAACTGGACTTGCCGAAATCAGACGTACTCATCTTCTATTTAGCCGACGGCTCCAAGATTGCTATGCGTCCGAGTGGTACAGAACCTAAAATTAAATTCTACGTAAGTGTTACCGCAGCGGTAGAAACTCATGAAGAATTACAAGCTGCAAAATTGGAATGTAAAGAGCACGTAGCAGCTATCGTGGCCGATTTAAACCTTAACTAATGAGCAATTTTAAAAGGCTATTGCCTTATGCGTTGCCGTACAAGCGGTTTGCTTTTCTGAACATCTTTTTCAATGTGCTGTACGCATTATTCAGCAC
>NZ_JBMLTK010000008.1:0-1263 GCF_049240005.1 Flavobacterium sp.
ATTAAATAACGGCTTTAAGAATTGAGCGGCAAATATACGGTTTGTAGCAATTTTGAGTGAAAAAATGGAGCTATTACTGCTGATATTTGTGAGCTAAAGCTGAAAAACTATGATTTCACAGGAACTCTTTTAAAGCGAATTGTCGTCGGAAAGTATACAAACAATCTGTTTCGTCGCTTCTTCAACAAAAACAAGCTTTTCTTTATGCTGTTTTCGAGGCATAA
Organism: Flavobacterium sp.; assembly: GCF_049240005.1. Taxonomy (GTDB): domain Bacteria; phylum Bacteroidota; class Bacteroidia; order Flavobacteriales; family Flavobacteriaceae; genus Flavobacterium. The sequence goes on from NZ_JBMLTK010000008.1 coordinate 225, forward strand.
GTGGTATAAATTGCGATATTTGCACCCAACTACAACGATTTCGCTATGGAAGAACGCAACAAAACGCTCGGAGAATTTATTATTGAAAAACAAGCTGAATTTAAATATTCGTCGGGCGAGCTTTCCCGAATCATCAACTCTATTCGATTGGCGGCGAAAGTCGTTAATTATAAAGTAAACAAGGCCGGATTGGTGGATATTGTTGGTGCGGCTGGCGAACAGAATATCCAAGGTGAAGATCAACAAAAACTCGACGTTTACGCCAATAACATCTTCATTCAAACGCTGATAAATCGAGAAATTGTTTGCGGAATTGCCTCTGAAGAGAACGACGATTTTATTACCGTTGCCGGACCCGACAACAACCACAACAGCAAATACGTGGTTTTAATGGATCCGCTCGATGGCAGCAGCAACATCGATGTAAACGTTTCTGTTGGAACAATTTTTTCGGTATTTCGTCGCGTTACACCTATTGGAACGCCTGTTACCCTTGAAGATTTTTTACAACCCGGAACCATGCAAGTTGCCGCGGGTTACGTCATTTACGGTACTTCGACTATGCTGGTGTACACTACTGGGCACGGCGTTAACGGATTTACGCTCAATCCGGCTATCGGAACTTTCTACTTGTCGCATCCCAACATGCAATTCAAACCCGACGGAACAATCTATTCTATTAACGAAGGAAATTACGTGCACTTTCCGCAAGGCGTTAAAGATTACATCAAATATTGTCAGTTGGAAGAAGGCGACCGCCCGTACACCTCACGTTACATCGGCAGTTTGGTTTCCGATATTCACAGAAACATGATTAAAGGCGGAATTTATATTTACCCAACGAGCTCCAAAGCACCGAAAGGGAAATTGCGCTTGCTGTACGAATGCAACCCCATGGCATTTATTGCCGAACAAGCCGGCGGAAAAGCATCGGATGGCTTTACGCGAATTTTAGAAATTAAACCTACAGAACTGCATCAGCGCGTGCCGTTCTTCTGCGGAAGCTATAATATGGTTACGAAAGCCGAAGAATTTATGG
>NZ_JBMLTK010000009.1:0-49013 GCF_049240005.1 Flavobacterium sp.
CCAGCTTTTTAAGCGCACGGAAAACACTGAACCTCAAAGAATTTTTGCGCAATACGGCACCGTTGAGGAAAACACAGAACTTATCAAGCCACCAAAAAATCGCACTAGCCTTCGACAAGCTCAGGCTCCGGTCGCCGATCTGTGGGTTCGGGTGGGAAGATGATACGTTAAGTGGTTAACGTCGCCAAGTCTAGCCTCTCGTGTCTAGCTTCTAACTTCTAAAAAAAACTTACTCCTTCGACACGCTCAGGCACCAACGCAACTTGAAAAATGCCCAAGGCAAGGTTAAAATGGCGGTAAGTTCCCTTGATTACCGCTAACTTGCTTGCTACAAATTCAACTTGGTTTTAAAAAATAACTAATTGAAAATCTACTGATTACCAAAATATATAGCAATCGTTAAAATGCCTAAAACTTTTTTATCGGCGCGATGGGAAGATCTAATCATGGCAAATTATGCCGTTGATCCGGAAGTTCTGCAACCCTACCTTCCGAAAGGCGTTGAACTCGACTTTTTTGAAAGCAAAACCTATGTAAGTTTAGTAGGTTTTATGTTTCGAAACACGCGCTTGTTCGGGGTTCCTATCCCACTGCTCGGAACTTTTGAAGAGATCAATCTGCGTTTCTACGTTAAACGCCGGACAGAAAACGGCTATAAACGCGGCGTGGTTTTTATTAACGAAACCGTTCCGTACCCAGCAGTTGCCTGGCTTGCCAATAAATTGTACAAAGAACATTACACCGCCATACCTACTAAACATCAAATTTTGACAAATGCCCAAAATCGCTCGCTGCGCTACCAATGGAAAACCAATAATAACTGGAACCATTTGCAATTAAATTGCAGCCCAATCGCTGTTGCCATGCGTGAAAACAGCATCGAAGAATTTATCTTTGAACACTACTACGGCTATACTAAAGTGTCGGACACCAAAACCTTGGAATACCGCGTAAACCATCCGCGTTGGCAGGTTTTTCCCGTAATTAACTACGACATTTCTTGCAATTTTAAAGCAATGTACGGAACTGATTTTGAATATCTTGCTACACAAAAACCGGATTCGGTTATCGTTGCGAACGGCTCAAACGTTACGGTCGACTGGAAGCGTCATTCAATTTAATACTACATCTTATGAAAATAGATACTGCTGCCCTTGAACAACTCGAAACGCGTTACCGCACAGCGTTTATCAACTCGCTTGCCGGTTTCAGACAGGCAGTTTTGGTAGGAACTAAAAGCGAAAGCGGCGCTGAAAATTTGGCTATTTTTAATTCGGTTATTCATCTAGGCGCCAATCCGGCCTTGTTGGGTTTACTGAGCAGGCCACATACCGTGCCGCGCGATACGCTCGAAAACATGCTTGCCACCACTTTTTATACCTTAAACTACGTAGCTGCAACGCATTATAAAGCGGCACACCAAACCTCGGCTCGCTACGACAAAGGCGTTTCGGAATTTGAACAAGTAGGTTTTACGCCCGAATATCACGACGATTTCTACGCACCGTATGTACAAGAAGCAGTCGTACAAATTGGTATGAAACTCGAAACACACATTCCTATTCCATTAAACGGAACGGTTTTGTTGGTGGGCAGTATTCAGCACATCCGTCTTGCCGATGATTTAGTAGGTGCCGACGGATTTGTACATTTGTCGGATGCAGATGTTTTGGTAAGTCAGGGTTTAGACGCATATTTTCGAGCGTCGGCTGTAGGAAGATTACCCTACGCAAAACCTTAAAAACTCATTTTCAACTGCAAAGACAAGAGTATCTAAAGTAACGAATTACAATGAAAGTAGCTATAATTGGCGGCGGCTTGGCGGGTTTAACCTGTGCCTGGTACTTAAAGAAAAACGGCATAGCGGATGTTACCGTCTTCGAATCGTCGGATTCGGTTGGTGGAAAAGTGAAAACAGACCTTATTTCGGGATATCGCTGCGACCGCGGATTTCAAGTACTCCTTCCCGCCTATCCGGAAACGAAAAAAGTATTGAATTACGAGGCGCTCAACTTGCAGCGTTTTGACAAAGGATCGTTGATTTTTAGAAACGGGAAGAAAATTCCGTTTTACGATCCCGAGAACGGCGTTTCGGCTTTAATACAAACGGTATTGAAAGGTCCGGGTAGTTTACGCGACAAAGTACTGTTGCTCAAATTGAAGTTGCAACTAAGTCGAACGAGCGTTGACACCATTTTAAACAGTTCCGATACCCGCACCTCACTTTCGTTCTTGAAAGATTTTGGTTTTAGTTCGTCGATGATTACCGACTTTTGGAAACCGTTTTATCAGGGTGTTTTTTTGGAAAACGACTTACAAACGGATAACCGCATGTTGCGATTTACATTTAAAATGTTTGCCGAATCGGGTGCTGCCGTTCCCAAAAACGGTATGGGCGCGATTCCGGAACAACTCGCAGAGTTTATTGGTAAAAAAAATATTCGTTTAGAAACCGCTGTTCCGGCCTTCGATGCGCATTCGGTTACGACAGCTGTTGGCGAAACCAGTACTTTTGATGTCGTGGTTTGTGCATTTAATTACGAGAAATCGGTGTTGTACCACAGCGTTTCGAACTATTATTTTGAGGCAGAGCAACTTCCGCTCGAGAGCAAACACGTTTTGTTGAATGCCAATGCCAAACGAATTGTAAACAATGTGGTTTTAATGAGCTACGTGGCACCCAATTACAGCAGTACGAACAAACAGTTAATTTCTGTTTCGGCAAACGGAACGGGCTGGACAAACGAACAAATTACCAACGATTTACAACTACTTTTTGGCGCTCAGGTTCGCGATTGGAAGTTGGTGAAATACTACGAAATTTACGAAGCGCTACCCAATTTGAACCCTATACGTAGCTTTAGCAGCCAACAGAAAGCCGGCGTGTATTATTGCGGTGATTACCTGACGCAAGGATCGATTAACGGTGCGATGCAAAGCGGAAGAATCACAGCTGAAGCCATTTTAAATTCAAAAAAATAAACGTTGTTGCGTCATTTATATAATGAATGTATCGTAGGTTTTTTCGTTAACAGAAACAGTATTTCAGATTGCATCAATAAAAGCTTATTGCCTTAACTAATATCATAAAAAAAGGTCGCCTTATTCGGGCGACCTTTTAGTTTATGTACGAAAGAAATTATTTCACTTCTTCGTAGTCGACGTCTTGAACATTATCACCTTGCGTTTCTGCAGTCGGTTCAGCTTGTGCTTGTTGAGCACCTGGGTTCTGACCTTGTGCGTACATCGCTTCGGTAGCTTTTTTCCAAGCGGCGTTTATTTTGTCTAAACCGGTTTGGATAGCGGCCAAATCTTGAGCGGCGTGTGCTGCTTTCAATTCGGTTAAAGCTGCTTCAATTTCCGCTTTATCGTCGGCTGAAATCTTATCGCCAAGTTCTTTCAACTGACTTTCCGTTTGGAAAACCATAGAATCGGCTTCGTTTAATTTTTCAACACGTTCGCGTGCAATTCTGTCGGCTTCGGCATTAGCTTCGGCATCTTTTTTCATGCGCTCGATTTCTTCTTGCGTAAGTCCAGAAGAAGCTTCGATACGGATATCGTGCGATTTACCAGTTCCTTTATCGGTTGCAGAAACTTTGATGATACCGTTTGCATCGATATCGAAAGTTACTTCGATTTGCGGTACGCCGCGTGGTGCTGGTGGGATCCCGTCTAAGTGAAAACGACCGATGGTTTTGTTATCGGCTGCCATAGCACGATCTCCTTGCAATACGTGGATTTCCACAGATGGCTGAGAATCGGCTGCAGTGGAGAACACTTGCGATTTTTTAGTTGGGATCGTTGTGTTTGCTTCGATTAATTTCGTTAATACACCACCCATTGTTTCGATACCAAGAGATAGCGGTGTTACGTCGAGTAACAATACATCTTTCACATCGCCAGAAAGTACACCACCTTGGATCGCAGCACCGATAGCAACTACTTCGTCGGGGTTCACGCCTTTAGACGCTTTCTTTCCGAAGAATTTCTCAACTTCTTCAGCAATTTTAGGCATACGTGTAGAACCACCTACCAAGATTACTTCGTCGATATCTGACGTTGACAAGCCCGCATCTTTAAGCGCTTTTGCCACAGGATCCATCGAACGTCTTACCAACGAATCGGTTAATTGTTCGAAACGAGCACGAGAAAGTTTTTTAACTAAGTGCTTAGGTCCGGTTGCTGTAGCAGTTACGTAAGGCAAGTTAATTTCAGTTTCTGCAGAAGAAGACAATTCGATTTTTGCTTTTTCAGCTGCTTCTTTAATACGTTGAAGAGACATTGGGTCTTGACGCAAGTCGATACCTTCTTCGCTTTTGAATTCATCTGCCAACCAGTCGATGATGGCTTGGTCGAAATCGTCTCCACCTAAGTGTGTATCACCGTTTGTTGAAAGAACTTCAAAAACGCCGTCTCCTAATTCCAAGATCGAGATATCGAATGTACCACCACCTAAGTCGTATACAGCGATTTTTTGATCTTTTCCTTTTTTATCTAAACCGTAGGCAAGAGCTGCGGCAGTAGGTTCGTTGATGATACGCATTACTTTAAGACCTGCGATTTCTCCAGCTTCTTTAGTTGCTTGGCGCTGAGCATCGTTAAAGTATGCCGGAACGGTAATAACAGCTTCAGAAACGGTTTGTCCTAAATAATCTTCAGCCGTTTTTTTCATTTTTTGAAGTGTCATTGCCGACAATTCCTGAGCGGTGTATAAGCGACCGTCGATATCCACACGAGGTGTATTGTTGTCGCCTTTCACTACTTTGTAAGGTACTCTACCTGCTTCATCAGAAGTTTCGGTGAAATTTCTTCCCATGAAACGCTTGATTGAGGCGATGGTTTTGGTTGGGTTTGTAACTGCTTGACGTTTAGCAGGATCACCAACTTTGATTTCACCACCATCTACAAAACCGATGATTGAAGGTGTTGTTCTTTTTCCTTCTGAATTAGGAATTACAACAGCCTCACTACCTTCCATTACGGCAACACATGAGTTGGTTGTTCCTAAGTCAATACCAATGATTTTACCCATTTTGCTTATTTAATTTTTAGATTTTTAATCTGATTTTAATGACATCCTTCACTAGTCAATCTTTGTGCCATTGTTTCATTAGGGTGATTTTAATGTCAGATTTCAGAAATAGGCATAAAAAAACTGTCAAGTTGACATATCGTAAATTTATGCCAACGTAACAGTTTCTGGTTAAAAAGTGTAGTGAATTAGTATTTCATAAGCCACACTAACATCAGCGTTCCGAAGATTATTGCCACTGCGGAACACAAAAATCTAAAACACATTTTTTCGCTCCAATCTTTCATAGTAATTGATTTTAGCATTAATGTTTGTAGAAATGGGGATAGCTAATTTAACACTATTTTTAGAATTAGCAACTGATTTTGAGAAAATTATCTTCGCTCGAGGGCTGCTTCGTATAAAAGAATCCAGTCTTTAGGAGTCATTTGTTTTAGTAGTTCGCCGAGTAATTTTATTGGCAATTCTGCTGGTTTAAATCGAATGCAACTTTTACCCATGTCGAGTTTTCTTTTACTGTGTAGTGGATATTGTTCTGTAAACCAATTCAATAAATCGGTGTTAACATAAATGCCCATGTGATAGAGTGCGATGAAATTTTTCTGATTGGCGAAACTTACAAAAGGTAGCGGTTGTTTGGGATCGCAGTGGTAGCCGCGGGGAAACATACTGTGAGGAACCACGTACGCCGGCATGCCGTAACCAATTGTTTCTTCAAAACCTGAAGGCAAACTCTTAATTAAGGTATCTCGCAATTCGTTTAAATCGTTCTGTCGATCTTGTGGCTGCGCAGCAATATACTTGTCAACAGCCTCGCTTTTCTTTATCATTTGCATTAATTTAGGCGACGAAATTTAACAACTTTCAACCAATCTATAACAAACCATGTCAAAAGCGCCTGTAAGAACCGACAAAACGTGTTTGAATTGTCGGCATGTGGTCGAAAATCGTTTCTGTCCGAACTGTGGACAGGAGAATGTGTCGGTCCGAAAAAACTTTTACCATCTATTTGTTCACTTTTTCGAAGACTTAACGCACTATGAAAATGCCTTTTGGCGAACAATCAAAAACCTAATCACAAAACCTGGCTCGCTTACTTCGGAGTATTTGTCGGGAAAACGGATGTCGTACCTCGCTCCTATTCGATTGTATATTTTCATAAGTTTTGTTACTTTTTTGTCGATTAATTTACTGCCCGCAGATTCTGATGCCGTAACTGTAGACATGAATGAGCAAACGAAAGTTGGGAAAATTGATGTTGAAACGGCAAAAAAGAACGCGCACAACTTGGTTTCGGATTTGGCAAAGGACAATAAAATTGGAAAGAAAGAAGCCGACAGTCTTAAAAATTTTATTGCGTCAGTTCGAAAAAAAGACGATGATTTATCGGTTGGTTTTTTTCAAGATGACGCCAAAACCTTGGAAGAATACGATGAAAAAATCAAAGAGATGTCTGAAGAAGAAAAGCCGTCGGCTATTGAGCAGATGTTCGTGCGCAAGTCGATCGAGTTAAACAACAGATATACCGGCAAAGAGTTACAAGAACGATTTTTTGAAACTTTCAAACACAATTTACCTAAGGTATTGTTCATCTACATGCCTTTGTTTGCTTTTATTTTATGGATTTTCGAAAGCAAGAAGAAATATTATTACTTCGATCACGGCATATTTACTCTGCATTATTTTTCGTTTTTGTTGTTGATGTTGCTGCTGGAACATTTGTTAAGTTGGTTTTTTCTTATCACTGGCTTAGAAGGGTACACAGCTGTGGAAGTTATCTATTCAATTATAGTTTTAGGGCTCCTATTTTACTCCTTCTACTATTTTTTTCCAGCGCACCACCGCTTTTATAAAACCGAGCGTGTCATTACGTTTTTCAAAGGAATTTTCATTTTCATGATTAACTGTTTCCTAATTATCTTAGTTTTAACCGGAATGGCATTATACACCTTTTACAATATAAAATAGCTATGAAGAAACACCTTTTAGTCGCCTCGGCGGCGTTATTACTTTGGTCTTGTGCTCCCAAGCATTCCACTAGTGCATCCAATTCTGCTGATGTTATTAAGGAAGCCGAGCTAAAGGAAATGCTTACTTACATTGCTTCCGACGAAATGCAAGGACGTGAAACCGGTTCTGAAGGTCAGAAGGCCGCTGGTCGCTATTTGATAAATCAGTACAAAAAAACGGGTATCGGATTTCCACCGGAGCAAAGCGGCTACTACCAAGCAGTTCCAGCCGCATACATGAATAAGAAAAGTCGAGAAGTTTTAAATGATTCCGAAAACATTTGGGCTTTTATTAAAGGAGATGAAAATCCGGATGAAGTAGTAGTATTATCGGCACATTACGATCATGTTGGAACAGAAAACGGTACAGTTTATAACGGTGCCGACGACGACGGAAGCGGTAGCGTTGCACTGGTCGAAATTGCCAAAGCCATTAAAAAGGCACAGAAAAACGGATTAAAACTTAAGCGATCGTTGCTTATTTTACATGTAACTGGCGAAGAACACGGCTTGCACGGATCGCGTTATTATTCCGAAAATCCGGCTTTTCCGCTGCTTAACACAGTGGCGAATGTGAATATCGACATGATTGGCCGACGTGACGTGGAACACAAAGACAATGGAAATTATGTCTATGTTATCGGATCTGATTTTCTATCTACCGAATTAGATAAAATCTGTAAATCGGCAAATGAAAAGTCTGTGAACATTTTCTTGGATTACAAGTACAACAACAAAACCGATCCAAATCGTTTTTACTACCGTTCTGATCACTACAATTTTGCTAAAAACGGCATTCCTTCTGTATTCTTGTTCAGCGGTGTTCACGAAGACTATCACAAACCAACCGACGATGTGGAAAAAATTGAATTCGATTTATTAACTAAACGAACAAAACTTGCTTACAATATTGTATTAGAACTACTTACAAGAGAAAAGCGCATTGTTGTCGACAAACCGCTAGATTAAGATTTAATAGATTTTTGACAGAAAGAACGACTCTAATTAATCTTTAAATTAGGGTCGCTTTTTGTTGCTAGTCGTTGCAACTTAATTTTAAATTTGCCTGTAACTGAAGACTACGAGCTCTATTTAAATGATTTTCTGCTAAATCGATATAGTTGATATAATTTGTTAAAATTCGAAAAATATAATGTTCTGATCTAAATAATGTACCTAGCTTTGTGGCGTATATGAAGTGGTTTAAGTCGTTTTTAATTCTCTTTGTCAGCGGGCTTCTATTGTCTGCTACTACTTCATTTGCCACCGATATAAATCTAGATGGCAGAACGTTTTCCAAAACAAAAACAGTAGTTAAAGGCAGCTCTTCGGCTGAGGATACCCATAGTAAAGAGGTCTTTTTCTCAGAAGATCACGAAAGCGAGGAAGGTCATGAAACCGAATCGCAACCTTCTTTAAAACCATTTGCTGCGCTACTAGCTAACAATAGCGAATCGGGTTTCGTTTCTTTTATTTCTTTCCGCCAAAAGCAACTCCTCCCTAGTAGTTTCCAAAAACAAATCGGACGTTCGTGCCCGATTTATCTTTTCATTCGGGTACTCAGACTGTGATTAACGGCGACAAGTTGTCGCACCGATGTTCGTCCTTCGGGACAAATTTCCTAACAAAAATCCTTTAAACTCTTGCGCACATGCGCAAAAAACATCGTTTGATCATGGTCAAAAAAATGATTGTGGCTGCCGTATTGGTATGCCTTGGCAGTGCCAGCTGCGCCCATAAAGAAACCGAAAAACAAGAGAATGTTACCTTTGCTGTAACGGCTCCAATTCAAATAGATACCACGTTTGTAAAACAATATGTCGCGCAAATTCGCTCGGTACAGAACGTCGAAATTCGCGCACAGGAACGTGGCTTTCTCGAGCATATTTACGTTGATGAAGGCCAATTTGTAACCAAAGGTCAGTTGCTTTTCAAAATCATGCCGCGCTTGTATCAAGCCGAATTGCAAAAAGCCCAGGCCGAAGCAAAAGCAGCAGCTATTGAATTGAAAAATGCTAAAACACTGGCTGATAAAAACATTGTTTCCAAAAACGAACAATTGGTAGCGCAAGCTCGCTTAGAACAAGCAAACGCAGCCGTTTCGATGGCAAAATTGCACTTGTCGTTTACCGAAATTCGCGCTCCTTTTTCTGGAACGGTCGACCGAATTCCAAAAAAACTCGGCAGTTTAATCGATGAGGGAGAAATTCTCACCACTCTGTCTGATAACTCACACATGTTTGCCTATTTCAATGTATCTGAGCCCGAATATCTGGATTACAAATTACACGTTTCCGATCGTGGTGAAACCAATGTCGATTTGCTTTTGGCGAACGGGGATACACTTCCATACAAGGGAAAAATCGAAGTAATTGAAAGTGAATTTGATGCTGAAACCGGAAATATTGCCTTTCGAGCTGGTTTCCCCAATCCAAAGCAATTACTTAAACACGGAGAAACGGGGAAGGTACAAATGCAATTTCCGATGCGAAATGCGATAGTTATTCCACAAAAAACCACTTACGAAATCCAAGACAAGAAATTCGTTTTTGTAGTGAATGCTGCGAATCGGGTAAAATCGCGCGAAATTGTTGTCGCTGGAGAATTACCCGACTTGTATGTAGTAAAATCAGGTTTGAAAGTTGGTGAAAAAATTGTTCTCGATGGCATTCAAAAGCTAAACGATAACGATCACATCAAGTATGCGTTCGAGGAGCCTAAAGCTTTGCTTCATAAATTAAAACTTAAGGCAGAGTAACCGCAAAATCCAAGAACTTATGTTTAGTAGATTCATTCAAAGACCGGTATTATCTATCGTAATATCGCTCATTATCGTATTTCTGGGAGTTTTGGCGCTTATCGGTTTACCTGTAACCCAATTTCCTGCTATTTCCCCACCAAAAGTTAGTATCGTTGCCGAATATCCCGGTGCGAATAACGAACTGATGATTAAGTCGGTTATCATACCTTTAGAACGCGCGCTTAACGGTGTTCCGGGCTTAAAATATATGTCGGCTGATGCAGGTAATGATGGCGAAGCGTCTATTCAAGCCGTTTTTAACCTCGGTACCGATCCCAATCAGGCAACTTTAAACGTGCAAAATCGCGTGGCGTCGGTGGTCAATAAGCTTCCACCCTTAGTAATTAGGGAAGGCATTAAGATTTCCCGTCAGGAATCGAATATGTTGATGTACGTGAACCTGTATTCGACAGACAAAAATGCCGATCAGAAGTTCTTGTACAACTTTGCCGATATCAATCTTTTAGCAGAATTAAAGCGCGTCGACGGCGTTGGATTTGCAGATATTCTCGGAAACCGAGATTACGCAATGCGAATTTGGTTAAAACCCGATCGCATGCTCGCCTATAAAATTTCGGCCGAAGAAGTGATGGAAGCTTTGAGTTCGCAAAGTTTGGAGGCCTCGCCTGGGAAAACTGGCGAAGCTTCTGGAAAACGCTCGCAAGCATTCGAATACGTTCTAAAATATCCGGGACGTTTTACAACACCCGAACAATACGGAAATGTGGTGGTTCGTGCGACTCCAGATGGTGAGCTTTGTCGTTTAAAAGACGTTGCCAATATTGAGTTCGGTAGTTCTATGTACGATATTTATTCAAATTACAACGGCCGACCTTCTGCCGCAATCGTTCTAAAACAATCGTACGGCAGTAATGCAACACAAGTCATTGAAAATGTTAAGGAAAAGCTAGCCGAGATAAAGAAAAATCGCTTCCCAAAAGGCATGGACTATGAAATCAGTTACGATGTGTCGACGTTCCTCGATGCTTCGATTGAGAAGGTCTTACATACGTTGGTAGAAGCATTTTTACTTGTAGGTTTTGTGGTTTACTTGTTTTTAAACGATTGGCGATCAACACTTATTCCTGCTATAGCCGTACCTGTGTCGCTGATTGGAACTTTCGTTTTTATGCAATTGTTCGGTATCACACTGAATCTAATCACCTTATTTGCTTTAGTTCTAGCTATAGGTATTGTTGTCGATGATGCGATAGTAGTTATCGAGGCCGTACATGCCAAAATGGAAACTGAACATTTATCGGCGCGAAAAGCCACTCAAGCAGCGATGGGCGAAGTTAGTGGCGCAATTATCGCAATTACTTTTGTGATGGCCGCTGTATTTATTCCGGTGTCGTTCATGTCGGGCCCGGTCGGGATTTTCTATCGCCAATTTTCCATTACCATGGCAACAGCAATCATTCTTTCGGGCTTGGTGGCACTTACGTTAACGCCGGCTTTGTGTGCCATGATGCTCAAAAACAATCACGGGAAAAAGAAAAAACAAAATGCAATAAATCGTGCTGTAGCTGGTTTCAATCGTTGGTTCGACAGCTTATCAGGAACCTACGGTGCTATATTGAAAGGCATAGTAAACCGACGCGTTTTAACTTTTGGAATTTTACTTTCGTTTTGCGCTGGAATCTACTTTCTAAGCAATACATTGCCTTCGGGTTTTATTCCCAACGAAGATCAAGGAATGCTCTACGCAGTTATTCAAACGCCGCCTGGTTCGAGTTTGGAACGTACGAACGAAATTGCCGAGAAGTTGCAAAAAATCTGTGAATCTATTCCCGATGTGAAATCGGTTTCTGCTTTGGCAGGATACGAGATTTTAACGGAAGGAACTGGAGCCAATTCAGGAACTTGCTTAATCAATCTTAAATCTTGGGATGAACGTGAACATTCTGCCCTAGAATTGATTGAAGAAATCGAAGAAAAGTCGAAAAACATTGCGGGTGCCACCATCGAATTCTTTCAGCCTCCTGCTTTACCTGGCTACGGAGCTGCTGGCGGTTTCGAGTTGCGATTATTAGATGAAACCGGTACGGGCGATTACCACAAATTAGAAGAAGTGAGTCGTGACTTTGTGGCAGAATTGAACAAACGTCCAGAATTATCGTCCGTATTTTCTTTTTACAGTGCGAGTTTTCCGCAATTTATGCTGCGAATCGACAACGATCTGGCTCAGCAAAAAGGCGTTTCCATAGAGGATGCAACCAATACGCTGTCGACTTTAGTAGGAAGTAATTACGAAATTAGTTTTATCAAATACGGACGTCAGTACAAAGTAATTGTTCAAGCCGCGCCAGAATATCGCGCTTTACCCGACGATATTTTGAAGTTGTATGTAAAGAACGACCGCGATGAAATGGTGCCATTTTCAGCATTCATGCGAATGGAAAAGGTATATGGCTTGTCGGAAATTACACGTCAAAATATGTACACAGCTTCAGAAATTTCCGGACAACCAGCACCCGGCTACAGCAGCGGACAAGCAATTGCCACCATAGATGAAGTTGCTGCCAAAGTTTTACCGCGAGGTTATGAAATCGATTGGGCGGGAATTGCAAAAGACGAGGTGGCTCGTGGAAATGAAGCGATATACATCTTTTTGATTTGTTTAGGCTTTGTGTACTTGATTTTAGCGGCACAATACGAAAGTTTTATTCTTCCTTTTGCTGTAATCTTGTCTTTAGGTGGTGGAGTTTTTGGCGCGTTTTTACTGCTGCAAATCTGCGGTTTAGAAAACAACATTTATGCGCAGGTTGCATTGGTAATGCTTATAGGTTTGCTTGGGAAAAACGCGGTTTTAATAGTTGAATTCGCTGCTTTAAGGCACAGCCAAGGGTTCACGGTTTATCAAGCAGCAATCGAAGGTGCCGTGGTTCGATTCAGACCGATCTTAATGACTTCTTTTGCATTCATCGCCGGTCTAATTCCCTTGGTATTTGCAACCGGTCCGGGTAAAATTGGTAACCGGACTATTGGAACCGCCGCAGCAGGTGGAATGCTAATTGGAACCCTCGCAGGTGTTTTCATTATTCCAGGCTTGTACTACATTTTTGCTCGTATTTCGGAGAAGATTAAAATGGTAAAGAAACAAAAGGAGAGTCCGTTAACAGAAGATTTTGAATACGATGAATAAACTAATAAAAATAAGTTTGGTGCTTGCAGCTGTGGTTGTGGGATGTAGTGCACCTAAAGTGAGCGAAGTAAAATCGAGCTTACAAATACCCGAACAATATCAAGCACAAGCTGACACTTCCAATTCAGCAATTAAGCCTTATCGCATGCTTTTTAACGATCCGAAATTAGTGTCGTTAATCGATATAGCGCTTAAAAACAATCAAGAACTGCAACACGCACTTCAAGAAATCGAGATTGCAAGAAATGAAGTTCGCGCTCGAAAAGGTGAATTGTTGCCAGCAGTTGGAATTGGCGCTGCCGCAGAAGTCGAAAAAGTTGGAAAATTTACGAGTCAGGGGGCAGGCGATGAATCGACCGATATTTTACCTGGTAAAAGAGTTCCAGAAGATTTAACCGACTACTCGCTTGGATTACGCGCCAGTTGGGAAGTTGATGTTTGGAAAAAACTAAGAAGTGCGAAAAAAGCTGCACTATCGCGGTATTTGGCAGAAGTTGAAGGAAAGAACTTCGTAATTACAAATTTGGTTGCTGAAGTTGCCGAACGCTACTACGAATTACAAGCTTTGGACGCCCAGCTCGCTATTATTGACGCGAACGTAGCTTTGCAAGAGAACGCATTGGAAATCGTGAAAGTGCAAAAAGAAGCGGCACGCGCAACGGCTTTAGCGGTCGAAAAATTTGCGGCAGAAGTTGCAGGATCGCAACAACGCGCCTTTTTCGTCAAACAGCAGATTACCGAAACAGAGAATGAACTCAATTTTCTTCTCGGGCGTTTTCCGCAACCAATCGAACGCAGTAAAATAGATTTTTTAACCATTGAACCACTATCAATTCAAACCGGATTGCCATCGCAACTACTTGAAAACCGCCCGGATGTACGCCAAAGAGAACTAGAAGTTACGGCAACACGCTTCGATGTTAAGGCTGCTAAAGCGGCGTTTTATCCGCGATTAGATATCGGTGGTGCTATAGGTTTTCAGTCGTTTCGCACAGCGTCTTTGATTACTTTTCCAGAATCGCTGTTCTACAATTTAGGCGCCGATTTAGCTGCACCGCTCATAAACCGAAATGCCCTGAAAGC
Source organism: Flavobacterium sp. (assembly GCF_049240005.1). Lineage (GTDB taxonomy): Bacteria > Bacteroidota > Bacteroidia > Flavobacteriales > Flavobacteriaceae > Flavobacterium. The sequence goes on from NZ_JBMLTK010000009.1 coordinate 14,070, forward strand.
GGCTTTTAATTCGGCAAATTCACGGCAACTTCAAGCCTTGATCGAATACGATCAAACTTTACTGCGTGCGTTTGTCGAAGTAGCTAATCAAAAGGCTAAAATCGAAAATTTAGCGAACGGATTCTCAAGACAACTCGAGCAGGTAAATGCTTTAAACCGAGCGATTGATGCAAGTAACGAACTTTTTAAATCGGCACGTGTCGATTATTTTGAAGTTCTCATGACCCAACGCGACGCCCTAGAAGCCAAACTCGAACTGGTTGAAACCAAACAACAAGTTTTAACAGCATCAATAATCATGTACCGTGATCTAGGCGGTGGATGGCGTTAAAAAAAGCTTTTCATACATATAGCAAAGCAATTTTTGTTAGGGAAAAATTGTTCGGAAACCGCACAAACACTTCGTTTGCTGCGGTTTTTTGATTAGTCAGATTATATCGCTACAGCGCTAATTGAATTCGCAACTTAAAAAAAGGTTATTTTTTAAAAATATCCGGTTTTTCCGTAACCGAGTTTCGTTTTTTTTTCGTTGGGATTAACCCGTTTTCCCCTTCCCGTTTCGGGCGAATTTCCCGAAAAAAATCGACATAGCATTACGGGAAATCCGTAAAAATAAAGCTAAAGCAAGTTTTAACAGTAACTTTTATGTTCAGGAAAATCCCAGGTCTATTTTCAAATCACCAGTACTTGTCTATCTATTTTGTTTCCTGCAAAGAATTGTTTTCCTTTGGAACTCATAGAATTTTGAAACTCGTGTCGTCACATCATATCGTTAAAGACAATCAGGAACCGGCGCTCATCATTGCCAACGGTGCCGCGTGCAGCGACGAACTGCTCGGACAACTACTCGAATGGTCGCCCGTAGTTGTGGCACTCGATGGGGCAATCGAAAGGCTGCTCGCGAAACGTATAAAAGTGGATATTGTTTTAGGCGATTTCGACTCGATAACAAAAGCGCTTATCGCTGAAAATCAGACTGATTTAAAATTTATCTCGGCACCCGATCAAAACAAAACCGATCTCGAAAAAGCATTCGATTATCTTATTGCAAACGGACATCCGGCTGTGAATGTGGTTTGGGCTACCGGACGCCGAGCCGATCATGCGTTTTGCAACTTATCGCTGCTGGCACCTTATCGCGAATCGTTAAAAATAACCGTTTACGACGACTATTCTCGGGTGATACTTTTACCGCGAAACTTCGAAAAATGGTATCCGAAAAATACTGTATTATCACTCGTTCCCCTTGGTTTAGTGAACGGCATTCGAACTGTAAACTTACTGTACCCACTTAATAACGAATCGCTTACACTGGGTTACCGAAACGGAAACAGCAACGCCGCCGCCGGTGACGGTATCGTAAAAATAGAACACGAATCGGGCGATTTATTGCTGATGGAATGTTGGGATTAGATGTTTTTCATTAAAAAAATTAAACTCGAGTTGGTATGTGCTATTTTGTAAATCCCGTTCAAAAACTGTCGACTATCGAAAAGCAATACCGCAAGAAATTCAAAGATAAAAAAGGTGCTATTGCTCCCGATGAAACACACCGAGCAAAAATTAGCGGTTTTAGCTATCCCGAACTACCGCTTATACTACCTGATACTGCCGATTTTGGCGTTTGGGGACTCATTCCTGATTTCGCAAAGGCTGTCGATGCTTTTCGCAAAGAAACCAATACTTTGAACGCTCGAATTGAAACATTGGCGGAAAAAGCCGTTTTTAAGTCGTCGTTGAACAACCGCTGTGTACTGCCCATACAATCGTTTTTTGAATACCAATGGCTCGATACAAAAGGCAAACAAAAACGCTTATTTGAAATTTCTGCAACAAACGACAACTTGTTATCGCTCGCCTGTATTTTCAATATCTACGAAAATTGGGGAAAGCGTTTTCTGAGCTTTTCAATTATTACCACACAGGCAAACGAATTAATGGCCGAAATTCACAACAGTAAAAAACGCATGCCCGTTGTTTTAGAGGCAGAGGAAGTAGATTTATGGCTGCAACGCGAGCCTATATCTTTATTTGAAAACAGAAATAAAGTAAAACTTACGGCTGTAGCTGAACCCATAGAACCTGATGCGCAGCTTAGTTTGTTTTAGAAAATCTAGTTTTAAAAAGTCTGATAACTGGATTTGAATTAGCATTGGTTACCGACGTTTGTGGATAGACGAAAAACAGCAAAAGTCGAGCAGGACTTTAAATTGATATTCTGTACCTATAATCGGCTAATGCTAAAACAAAAAGGCTTCCAAAACTGGAAGCCTTTTGATTCGATATGGATCTTACTATTTTAAAATACTTGCAATTTTAGCGCGTAGTTCTTCGCCTCGTAAATCACGTGCGATGATTTTTCCATCTTCATCAAGGATGAATGTCGCTGGAATACTCTTTACGCCGTAAGTTGCTGCAATGGGTTCGTCCCAAAACATAAGGTTTGAAATGTGTGGCCATGTAAGTTGGTCTTTCTCAATAGCCTCTTTCCACTTAGCTGCGTCTTTATCGAGTGATACACCAATAATGTTCAATCCTTTGGCATGAAACTCGTTATACAGTTTCACAACATTCGGATTTTCACGTCGACACGGACCGCACCAACTCGCCCAGAAATCGATTATGGTAACTTTACCAAGCGACTCTTTTAAGCTTATTTTCTTACCATCTGGACTAGAGGCCGAGAAATCGGGTGCTTGATCGCCGATATTAACAGAGCGGTAATCCTGAATTTTCTTCAATACTTTCAAACCTGGTTTTGTAGCACGGATTTTCGCATCCAAACTATTGTATACTTTTTTGATTTCTTCGATATCAACTTCAGGCGCATTGAACATATTGTCGACAAACAGAACCGAGATAAACGACTTTGGGTTTTTCTTTGGAAATTCAGCAGCCAAATTCATAAGTTCTTTTTGGTAGTTCCCAAACTCCTTCATGAGGCTATTCACAGTAGCGGTGTCGTTGCTTTTCTGTGCTTGCTGCATCTTTTCGTTATTGGTTTCTTGGAATTTTTGAATTTTCCGCGAAATCGTCATTGCTTTAACATTGAATCCTTGCAGATCTTTGTTGTTTTGCGTTCCCCCTATAACACTGCTTCCAATGCTGTCTTTCAAGAGTGTGATTTCAATTTTACCGCTCTCCAAGATGAAAGCAACACGGCTTTCTGTATCTTTAATTTCGGCAAAATAAATTTCTGGCTCAGTTACTTTTCCTTTCCAAGAGAATTTTCCGTTAACAACTTTTGCGCTGTCAACTACCACTAAGCCTAACTTTTCGTCTTGCTTTCTGAAAACGATTGTTTTGCCTTCGAGTCCGTTGGCAGTTCCTTGAATCTGGAAATCGCCATTTACAACTGCAAATGCCAATAAAAACAAGCCTAAAATAGGCAATAGTAGCTTTTTCATATTAGTTTAAAAGGGATTGTACCTTTGCTTTTAACTCCTCACCTCTCAAATTCACAGCAATGATTTTGCCTTTTTCATCCAATAAGTAAGTAGTTGGAATTTGAGAAATGTTGTATTTACGGGCAATTGGATCAGACTGTGGTTTCAAATTTGCAACTTGTGTCCACGTTAACTTGTCTTTTTCAATAGCCTCTGTCCACGCTTTAGCTTCGCTATCCAAACTTACGCCAATGATTTTTAAACCTTTTGGGCTAAATTCATTGTAAAGCGCCACCATAGCTGGATTTTCCTGACGACAAGGTTGGCACCAAGAAGCCCAGAAATCGATGATGGTAATTTTACCTAACGATTGCTTCAAAGACACCGTTTTTCCATCTGGAGTTTTAGCTGAAAAATCAGGAGCAGTGCTACCTACTTTCGTATTGTTGATGGCTTCGAAACGCTCTTTGATTTTCTTACCAACTGAAGTTTTCTTCAAATCATCTGTCAAGGCGTTGAATTGCTTCTCCAATTTCGCTAAATCAGCATCAGGCTGGTTGATAAACTGGTTGATGAAATAAACCGACAAGAACGAATCTTTGTTTTTATCGATGTGTTCAAAACTCATGTTTTTCAACTGCTCACCAAACTGATTGTTTTTCTTCATGAGGTCGTTCATCGTAACTGTGTCGTTTGTGGCACGAGCTTGATTGAACTTCTCCATGTTTGCTTTCTGGAAAGCCATCATCTTTTTATTGATTTCTTTGCTCTTATTGCTGTAATCCGTCAAGTAATCGTTGTTTTTAGTTCCACCAACGGTTGAGTTTTGAACAGAATCTTTGTCAACTTTTACGTTAATTTCACCCGATTCCAAAATCAAAGGCACACCACCTTGAATACCGTTAATGGCAATAAAATGCAAGTAAGGCTCTTTAACTTGACCTTCGATTTTAAACTTACCATCGATAACTTTAACAGTATCAACAGAAACGATTCCAGTAGAATCTTGCTTTTGTAAAACAACATTCGTGCTGTCTTTCACACCTTTAGCTTCTCCGGTAATGATAAATTCATTTTCGCCAACTTTACTGCACGCAACGATGGACACGGCTGCCAGTAAGCCGAAAATCACTTTTTTAGTCATAATTAATTAGTTAATTCTTTTTATTTGTTTTGAAGGTGCAAAAATACCTATTTCACACCACAATTCTACACTTATTTAAACGCTTACTAGAGGCAATTCTGTTTTGCGAATTCCATTCATTCCTAACAATACATTTACGGCATGATGATTTCCGTTCTTCTTCAATACCGAAGCGGCAATTACCGAACGATATCCGCCCGCGCAATGCACATAAAATTTAGATTTTGGAAAGTCTTGTATGGCACTATTAATCGAATCTAACGGCAAATTCAAGGCGTTGTTTACATGCCCCGATTGATACTCCGAAGGCTTACGTGCATCGACAACAGTTGTTTCTTCGCTTAAAACTTCAGCGAAAGCTTCCGGAGAAATATTTTCGATAAAATCTGTTTCAAATCTAGCTGCTTGCCACGACTCAAAACCTCCGTCTAGATAGCCAATAACTCCGTCGAAACCAACACGAGCCAAACGCGTAATCGCTTCTTGTTCTTTACCCACAGGCGTTACTAACAAGAGCTTTCGGTTTACATCTTCTAAAACCGATCCCACCCAAGGAGCAAACGTTCCGTTTAAACCAATAAAAATACTTCCGGGAATATGCGCGGCCGTGAATTCTGTTTCGTGACGTACATCCAAAATCAAAACATCCGTTGCCTCGGCTGCCGTGCGAAATGCTTCCGCAGAAAGTGGGTTTAACGATTTCTCTAAAACATGATCTAAGGCATCGTAGCCCTTTGCATTCAAAAATACATTTTGCGGAAAGTACGCCGGCGGATTTGCCAATCCATCCAACAATTCTGCTATAAATCCTTCTCTACTTAAGTTCGGATTCAAAGCATAATTTACCTGCTTTTGATGTCCTAAAGTATCAAAGGTTTCCTTGCTCATATTTTTTCCACAGGCCGAACCAGCACCGTGACTCGGATATATCACCAAATCGTCGGGTAAAGGCCATATTTTGGTACGCAACGAATCGTACAACATTCCGGCAAGAATCTCCGAAGTTAAGTCGGCAGCTGTATCTTGTGCCAAATCAGGTCGTCCCACATCGCCAATAAATAACGTATCACCCGTAATTAAATACGTTGGTTTTCCGTCTTCATCATGAATTAAATAACAGCTACTTTCCAAGGTGTGACCCGGCGTGTGCAACACTTTGATCTTGCATTTTCCCACAAAAAATTCCTGAGAATCGCTTGCAATCAAGGCATCAAAACTGGGTGTAGCATTTGGTCCATAAACGATAGTTGCGCCGGTTTTCGCAGCCAAATCGAGATGTCCAGAAACAAAATCAGCGTGAAAATGCGTTTCGAAAACGTATTTTACTTCTGCGTTAAGCTGCTGTGCTTCGGCTATGTAAGACTGAGTTTCGCGCAACGGATCAAAAACGGCGGCCTCGCCATCGGAAGCCAAAAAGTAACTAGCTTGTGCCAAACAAGGCGTATAAATTTGTCGAATTACCATATTCAAAATTTGTCCAAAATTAGTGCATATAAGCTTGTAAAGTTGCAAAGAAACGTTAATCCGTGTGTTTTTGGTTTAACTAAAGATTAATACTCGTTCGCAAACAATTCACATTCGTAAAACGTACCTTTAGGATATGAAATCTGGATTTAAATTTAGTGCCTACCAAAAGCTGCCACAAGACCCTTTCGACAAGCTGTTCGAGATTTTTAAAGAACTCATTGTACATACTTCGGGAGATTTTGACGAGGCAATCGACTGGTTACGACAGCTCGACGACGAATATAAACTAACAACTCCCGAATACACCATCGACGATTTTATCCGAGATTTAATCGAACGCGGCTTCATCCGACAAGAAATCAGACCCGACGGCAGTGGCGAAACCGAGCTTTCTTCTAAGCTAGAACAACTCATTCGAAAATCGGCACTTGAACAAATCTTCGGCGACTTAGCCAAACGAGGTACCGGAAACCACGGAAGTAAATCTGATGGTCGTGGCGACGAACTAACCGGCGGGCACCGTGCCTACCAATTTGGCGATGCACCCGAACTTATCGACGTAACCGCCAGCCTACGAAACGCACACCAAAATAATTTCGGAGCCGATTTACAACTCACCGAAGACGATTTACTCGTAAACGAAACCGAATATAAATCGCAAATGAGTACAGTACTGATGATTGACATCAGTCACAGTATGATTCTCTACGGCGAAGATCGCATCACGCCAGCCAAAAAAGTGGCTATGGCATTGGCCGAACTCATAACAACGCGTTATCCAAAAGACACGCTCGACATTATTGTTTTTGGAAACGATGCCTGGCCAGTTCAATTAAAAGATTTGCCGTATTTGCAAGTGGGACCTTTTCACACCAATACCGTAGCAGGTTTGCAATTGGCACTCGATATTCTTCGGCGAAAGCGAAATACCAACAAGCAAATTTTTATGATTACCGACGGAAAACCCAGCTGTGTGCGCGAAAAAGACGGTAGATATTACATGAACAGTAACGGACTCGACGAATATATCGTAGAACAATGCTATAACGTGGCCCGACAAGCTAAAAAACTACACATCCCGATAACTACCTTTATGATTGCTCAAGACCCCTATTTACAACGATTTGTAAACAACTTTACGCAAGCCAATCAAGGAAAAGCCTTCTATACCGGACTTAAAGGTTTGGGAGAAATGATTTTTGAAGATTATAAAAACAATAGAAAAAAGAGACTTAGATAACATGAACGAGCTAACAAAGTTGAAAACCCTCGGTGAACTCAAAAAAGCCGGATTTTCGTATCAGTCAATAAAACAAGAACTTAAGAAAAATCTGAAGGCAAAAATTGCTGCCAAACAAGATGCTTTTCCAGGAATTTTTGGCTACCACGAAACCGTTTTACCTGAAATTGAACGCGCCATTCTCAGCGGCCACAACATCAATCTTTTAGGATTGCGCGGTCAGGCTAAAACCCGAATTGCACGCTCCATGATTGGCCTACTCGATGAGTACATCCCCGTGGTTCAAGGCTCGGAAATTAACGACGATCCGTTTGCTCCTGTGAGTTTTTACGCGAAAAATCTAATCGCCGAACATGGCGACCAAACCCCGATTGAATGGCTGCATCGCGACGAACGTTTTTCCGAAAAATTAGCTACGCCCGACGTTACCGTGGCCGATTTAATTGGCGACATCGACCCGATAAAAGCCGCAAATCTTAAACTTTCGTACGCCGATCACCGCGTTATTCACTACGGCATGATTCCACGCGCCAACCGTTGTATTTTCGTTATCAACGAGTTACCCGATTTGCAAGCGCGTATTCAGGTGGCACTTTTCAATATTTTGCAGGAAGGCGATGTTCAAATTCGCGGATTTAAACTTCGCTTAGAACTCGACATGCAGTTTATTTTTACGGCAAATCCCGAAGATTACACCAACCGCGGAAGCATCGTAACGCCTTTGAAAGACCGTATTGGTTCGCAAATTTTAACGCATTATCCGATTGATATCGAAACTGCCAAGAAAATTACTTCCTACGAAACAGCAGCTGATACGCGTTTAGAACAGGTGTACATTCCGGAATTAGCCCGCGATTTGCTCGAACAAATTAGTTTCTCAGCACGCGAAAGTGAATACATCGACCAGAAAAGCGGCGTTAGTGCACGTTTGTCGGTTACTGCTTTCGAAAATTTGCTAAGCACTGCCGAGTTACGTACGTTGCGCTCTGGCGAGAACAGAACGACCATTCGTTTGGGCGATTTCATAGGAGTCATTCCCGCAATTACTGGTAAAGTAGAGTTGGTTTACGAAGGCGAGCAAGAAGGCGCCGCATATGTCGCACAACTTATTCTAGACGAAGCAGTTAAGTCGATTTTTACGAGTATTTTCCCAAAAATCGAAAAGCTCGAAAAGCCGAATCAAACTTCCGTTTATCAAGACATTTATACCTGGTTTTTCAACGAAGGTGAAATTGTACTAACCGAAGATCAAAGCGATCGTGCCTACAAAGCCGAGCTCGAACGCAACCCTGCCCTATTCCAATTGGTCGATCAATATGCTGCAAACGCCGACAAAGCCGACCGCTATTTCATCGCCGAGGTGTTACTTTGGGGACTCGCAGCTCAAAAGAAACTCGCTAAAAATCGGGTTCGAAACAGCACCACGTTCCGCGATTTGTACGCCAATTACGTGAGCGGTCTGTAATTTTTGGGCAACTGCCCGGCGTCGTTACTATTTGTCGAAAAACGCCGGGCACCGCGCTTTCCAAGTCAAGGTACCTCATAAAACGCACAACTGCAGCTTAAAATAGGGCTTCTTAGGTCGCCATCTTTTAACCGCAGTTGTTTGCGTTTTCTATCGGTACGCTTGCTTTTGCTATCGCTGTCGCAGAAATGAGTCGTTGTCTTAAAACTTTTTTACACCATCCTTCAACCAAGATAAATAGGTGTCTATATCCGGTGTGTACGCAACAGGTTCATTTAAAATCTTTTCCTCGTGATCCATCAAAACATAGTAAGGACGCGCGTTCGTGCCGTAGCGTTGTCTTTGGAACTCGCTCCATTTTTGCCCGACGGTCGCAATTTTATTTCCCGTTTCTTTAGAAATGTATTGCTCGTCTTCGGGTAATTTGGTACGTTCATCACCAAACAACGAGATGAGCACAACTTCGTTCTTCAAAATTTTTAATACTTCTTGATCCGACCAAACATTGGCTTCCATCAATCTACAATTTTGGCAAGCTCTTCCGGTAAAATCAATTAATACGGGCTTTCCCACCTTTTTTGCATACGCTAAACCAGCTTCGTATTCTTCAAAACTGGCAATTCCGTGCGGACCAGCAACGGCACCTTCCGGTAAAGCTGTTGCACTTTCGGTAGTTACGCTTCCTCCAAAACCACTCGGACTTTCACTGTACGTTAACGGCGGTGGAAAAGCGCTAATTAACTTTAAGGGCGCGCCCCACAATCCGGGAATTAAATACACTGTAAAACTAAACGTTAAGACAGCAAGTAATGCTCGCGAAACGGATAAATGATCCAGCGGACTATCGTGCGGGAAACGAATCTTTCCGAACAAATACAAGCTTAATGAGCCGAAAATGGCAACCCAAATAGCGATAAATACTTCACGTTCAAGATAATGCGTATTCAAAACTAAATCGGCATTCGATAAAAATTTAAAAGCTAATGCCAATTCAATAAAACCAAAAACAACTTTGACCGTATTGAGCCAACCACCCGATTTTGGAAGATTTCCAAGTAAAGAAGGCGCTAAAGCAAAAAACATAAACGGCAAAGCCAGTCCGAGGCCAAATCCCAACATCGCTAAAGATAAAATCCATGCGCCGCCATCCGAATTAAGCGATGTTCCTAAAACGAATCCCAATGCCGGACCAATGCAGGAAAACGATACGATAATCAGCGTAAGCGCCATAAAGAAAATACCAATTTTGCCGCCGCGGTCCGAAGCCGAATCAACTTTGTTAGCCAAAGCACTTGGCATGGTAATTTCGAATGCGCCAAAGAATGAAACAGCGAAAATGCTGAAAATGATAAAGAAGAATACATTCAGCCAAACGTTGGTCGAAATCTCTGAAAAAACGTCTGGATTTGCTCCTTCCAACAAATGAAAAGGCAACGTAATCAATACGCAAATCAATACGATGCAGAAGCCGTAAAATATTGCATTAAATCGACCTTTCGCCTTACTTCCCGATTGTTTCAAAAAGAAACTTACCGTCATCGGAATCATCGGAAAAACACAAGGCGTTATAGTGGCAACAATACCGCCTAAAAACGCTAAAAGAAAAATGCTCCAAATACTCTTGTCATCCGCTTTCTCTGCTTTAATTTCCGCGGATTTTTCCACCTTTTTTGAGGTCGCAACATTGGTAACAACTGCCGCTGTGTCAACAGCTTTTGAAAGCGTATCAACAGCAGTTACCGTATTGCTTTCACCAGCTACTGGAATGGAAACCTTGGGTTCAGGTAGGGAAAAAGTAAAGGTTTTATCTTCGTTAATACATTTTTCTTCACAAACTTGATAGGAAAGTGACGCAACAACAGACTTTATCTTCGGATTTTTTCTGGAAATTTTCTGGCGTAAAACAACCTTTCCTTCAAAGAAAACTTCATCCACACCAAAAACATCGTTAAACGCGCGTTTAGTTTTGCTTTCTGTCGTTTTTCCAATCAAATCATAACCTTTTCCCGCAGCTTCGTATGTTGCCAATAACGGAAGCGGACCGCCATCAGGTGTGGTTTGCGAATAAACGTGCCAGCCAGCATCGATCTTTCCGGTGAAAACCAAAGTGAACGTTTCATTGCCGTTATCTTCAACAGCAGTTTGCCATTTTACAGGCTGAATAACCTGCGCCACTGCCGAAAAGGCAAAGAGCAAAACGAAAAAAGAAAGTATTTTCTTCATGAATACAAAGTGAACTTAAGAATTGATTTAGTTTGTGTTGTTGCGAGGTAATTTCTGTTTGCACGGTAACCCACGACCCAAATGACTTGCTGTGAATCGCATAAAACCAGTGCTTTCTTTCGATACTCCAAAGATACCTTTTCGTCTCTTAAAAACTTCCCAACACTTTTGGTGCCGGCAGACATTCCTTCAGGAGCAAATTTATCAGTTTGTACGTAATTTCTGAGATTTAAATTCCCAGAAATCAAATCGGCATCGACGTATATTTCCGTTCGTGTAGATTTCTGATATGCATCCACGTAAGTGCCCGAAAATGCAATCGGTTCTGTCAAGGCAAAAGGAATGGTTTTGATTTCAATATGAATCTGTGAATTCGCTTGCTTTACAGAAAGAAGCAAAAAATCCCGATCTTTTGTCAAAACGTAATCCTCCGAAAAAACGCGTTTTCCTGTTTCTCCGAAAGGTAAATCGTAAATATCGTTCCATGCGTGAAAACCAAAATCGGCCAACCAAAATTGCAAATAGGCTTGATAATTGGGAAACTTCAACAATTCTGGTATGTGCAATTTTTTATGTCCATTACTTTCTTGAACAACCTGACTTAAAACGGCGGCGGCGGCATCGGTAGCGAGCGACTGCGTTTGTTCCCAAGCTAGAATACTTGAGTGGAAACTAGCTTCAAAACTCGGATTCAACGATTTAAAAATAGGCAGTAATTCATGTCGAATTTTATTTCGCGTATAATCGGTTTTTGCGTTCGAAGCATCTTCTCGCCACTTGAGTTCTTGCTTAGCCGCATATTCGAGAATTTCTTCTTTAGAAAATGATAGTAAAGGTCTAACAATACGCCCATTGCGTTTCGGAATTCCCAACAAACCATCAATTCCAGTTCCGCGTGCCAAATGAAATAAAACAGTTTCAATACTATCGTTTAAATGATGTGCCGTTACAATATAATCGAACGCATTTTGAGTTCGAATTTCTTCAAAATAATTGTAGCGCAAAATTCGGGCGGCTTCCTGAGTGGATATTTTGGCGTTCGTGGCAAACGATTTGGCGTCGAAACGCGTGCTAAAAAATGGTATCTGTTGCGTTTCCGCGAAAGTGCGAACAAATTGCTCATCTTCATCACTTTCAACACCTCGAAGCTGGAAATTACAATGAACGAATCCGATTGAAAAGTTAGTTGCGAGCAGTAAATCTGTTAGAACCATACTGTCGACACCTCCACTAACTGCAACTAAAATGCGTGCGTTATTCAGCTCGGGAAATTGCTCCTGAACGATTTTGCTAAATCGGCTAACGAACTTGTTCAACAGAAATCGGATTTAAAACTTCCATCATTGCTTTTGCTTTAAGCAAACATTCCTGATACTCTTCGGCTGGATCTGCGTTTGCAGTAATCGCGCTTCCAACGGAGAACGTTGTTTCGCCCGATTTCGTATCGCAAAGAATCGATCGAATGATGACATTCAAGTCGAAATCACCGTTTGGTGCTATGTAACCGAAACTTCCGCTATACATGCCACGCGCGCTGGGTTCATATATATCAATCCATTTCATAGCCTCAATTTTAGGTGCACCGGTCATGCTTCCCATCGGAAAAGTGGCTTCCAGAATATCAAAAAAGCTCGTTTCTGCGCGAAGCTCACAGGAAATCGTTGAAATCATCTGATGCACTTGTTTGAAACTGTAAATTTCACATAATTCCTCGACTCGAACGGAATTCTTAGTTGCAACTTTAGAAAGATCGTTTCGGACTAAGTCGACTATCATCACATTTTCGGCGCGTTCTTTTGCGTTGCTTTTCAGTGCTGCTTTAAGTTGCTCGTCGATTTCCGGTTCACTGCTTCTTCTGGCGGTTCCTTTGATGGGTTGCGAGCTAAGTTTTTCGCCTTGCTTTCGCAGAAAACGCTCGGGAGATGAAGATATCACTGCGTTTTCATGCCACTTAAAAAGGCCCGAAAAAGGTGCTTCTGATTTTGAATTAAGCGCCGAATACAGCGCGTTTATATTCGGACTAATAATTTTTGTTTGAAACGGAAAGCAGAAATTTATTTCGTAGAAATCGCCTGCCTGAATATGTTCCAAAATCTTAGTTGTGCGTGCAAGATAATCGGCTTTACTTAGTTTCGGTATAACCTCGCTTGCAACTAAATTCTTGTACTGTTCTGTTTCTTGAACATTGGCAATTCGATGTACTAATTCTTCTGCGGCAGCGAAATCTAAAAAAGTTTCCAACACAATTTCATCTTCCACAATAAAAACAAATTCGGGCACAAAAACAGCAAGTTTAGGAAAAGCTACAGATGCAGGAATGGATGAATGATTCTGATGGTACAAGTTTTTAAAATCGTATGCAATGGCAAGGAACTTCCAATCGGGAACTGACACAAGGCGTGCAGCTTGATTTAAATCATTGGCACGATGGCACTCAGAGGCATTCCTTGAACCAAATGCATATATTTTCGAATACGTGCAACTATTTTGTTTTGCGTTAGAATTTAAGTGTACGGCGTACTCTTGCGTGAGAGCATACTCGCGAAGCTTGTTTTCAAACACACTAATGTCGATTGTTGGAAAAGAAAATCTGTTTCGTTGAATCATAGTGCTAAGGTAAGAAACCTAGCGTTTTGAAGTGTATAAAGGCTAGTTTTTCAACTAAGTCGTAGAAACTGTTTTTTGTGTTACGAGTTTCACAAATCGACTGGGAACGGAGACGGTTCCTTTATAGAAATTATAGACAATTCCCGAAAAAGCACCCCAACTGATAAACCAAAAAGCTTCGATTAAGGGAACTTCACCCACCAAAAAAGTTCGCAATAATCCGGATTCAACTTTCCAAACGCTTTCCCAGAAACCGGGCATTATTACAGTAAAAACTGTGAAGTAAATTACGAACGCTAAAGTGAATGAAAATAGTGCTGATATAATTGCTCGGTTTAGTAAATCGGGTCTTTTCCAAAGCATAAATATTGCTATAATCAAGAATAACGAGGAGGTGGCTATCATGGTATTTATCCCAACATATAGCGCGAGAATTACGCCTGCTATCCCGAGCGCAAAAAGATATGTCAACAGCTTATTTTGTGGCTGAAAGCTTGGGACTTCTTTGGTTTTAAACACGGCGTTAAACAAGAAAACCGTACAACCGATTATTCCGAAGCCCGAAAGGATATCTTCAACAGAAATGTGCCCTTGACCAAGAATAGTTGGCGGGTTCCAATAATCGGACAGGTACCAATTTTGCGCTGGTATTCCTGATAGTGCTCCAAGGAAACTAACTTTAAGCATGCTCTTTTTTAAATCGGACAGCGAAGTGAAAACAAAAAGCCACACGATTAAAAAGGCAAAGGAAAAAAGCAAGTATGTATATTCCATAGACAATTTTGCCAAAAATACTGTTTTTACGATGTTCAAACAATTAGCACAAAAAAAATCCATGGCAAAACCATGGATTTTTAGTTTTGGTTGGTAAATAATTCTTATCGTTTTAAAGCAAAGTGTGCCTTAAATTCTTTGTTTACGCCTCCTTCAGAATACTGAATTGTGAACCAGTAATCGTCAGCCGGAACTGGAGCGCCATTAAATGTACCGTCCCAACCTTGACCCGTGGTTGCAATCTGTTTCATCAGTTTTCCTTCGCGGTCGAAGATGAATATTCGTGCAGCAAACTGATTTTGCAAAGTCGAAATATTCCACGTATCGTTATAACCGTCGGCGTTTGGTGTGAAGAATTTCGGATAATCGATTACAGTAATCGATGTAAATGCTTCGCCACAAGCGCGTAAGTCACGTGCGTAAATGGTGTGATTACCTGTATTGTCTTGGCTTAACACCGTACGAACTCCTGTAAATACATTGCTCGTTTGCCACGGACCGTCGTTTAGTCGATATTCGTATTCGCCGGGTGGATTTACCGTAACAGTCACTGTAGCGTTTTCTGCAAAAAACAGTGTTTCAACCGAAGCGGTTACACTTGTTGGTGGCGCCGATGCCGTAATACTCGCCGTTGCCGAACGCGTACATCCTGTTGCGACATCGGTTACATCAACGCGGTACAATCCAACAGCCTCGGCTTCAATCGATGCTAAGTTGCTGAATTGCGGTTGCTGTACGTTGTCGATAAACCACTCGAAATCGTAAGTACCGTCGTTAGGTAAACCTGTATCCAAGGTATAAGTGCTCGTGTTGGTTGGGTCGTTATTAAAGATACAGATGTAACCGTCTTGATCTAATTTAGGTTGTGGTATGTTGGTTACCGAAACGGTAGCTTGTGTATTCGGAGTCGCTGATAAATCTACCAAACAAGCCGGTAAATCATTGCGCTTCACGGTAAGCAATTGGTACACCTGCGTTTCTTCGATGATGCCTGTAGCAACAACCGCCGTACCTGAACCGCTCAGTGTAACACTTTGTGGAACGCCGCCATTGATGCTGTAGGTAACTACCGCAAATGGCGTTCCTGTGATAATCACATCAGCCGAATTACCCGCACAAATACTCGGCTCTAATCCGTTGGCGATACTCGCTTGTGGAAGTGCCACCACAGCCAAACGGGCTACGTTGCTTGTTACAGGCGGACACGATGCGCTAGAAACTACAACCGTATAATTAGCTTGATCATCGAAATCAACCGCGCTTAGTGTTAGCGTCGGATTGATCTCGCCCACAATAACATCATTATTTTTCCTCCATTGAAACCTTAAATCGATTCCCGTTGCCTGCACGAGGAAGGTGACGTTTTCACCGAAACAAGCCGTTACACTCGAGGGCTGGGTCGTGATTGCCGTCGCTGGATTAACAACCACAACTGCAGCTAAAGACTCATCGGCTGGACAAACTCCCGAATTACTTACCTCAACGGTATAATTTCCTGCTTGTGCTTGAGTAATTCCCGTAATAGTTAAAGTAGGATTAATTTCGCCCGGTAGGTTCACTCCGTTGCGTTTCCATTGATATTGCAATGCGGAACCTGTGGCAGTAACACTCAAGTTTAGCGTTTCGCCTTCGCAGAGTGTCTCCCCCACTGGATCGGTTACCACTTGTGGCGCCTCTAGAACAACAACGGCTGTTGGAACTGATTGAGCCGCTGGAGTACACGCACCGCTAACAACAACAGTATAATTCCCTGCTTGCGCCAAAGTAATATTTGAAACAGTTAATGTTGACAAGGAAGGTAATGAAGCTGTTATAGCATTATTGTTCAAGAACCATTGATAACTCAAGTTTGTACCTGTGGCGACAACGCTCAGAGTCAGAGTTTCTCCCACGCAATAGCTTGCAACGGCTTGAGGTTGGGTAGTGATCTGCGGAAGCGTATTAACAACAATGTTTGCTGCTGCCGAAAGATCATCCGGACAATTACCACCATTGCCTACCGATACTGTATATGCACCCGCTTGAGCTACCGTCATATTCGGGATGCTTAAAGTAGCTAAATTAGCGCCTGGAATATCATTTCCGTTGAACTTCCATTGATAATTAATGGCACTAGTTGCAACGACAGTCAAATTAAGCGTATCACCCTCACAAATCGTCTGACTTAAAGGATCGGTAACCACTTGTGCAGCGTCCAATACAACTACTGTTGTCGGAACTGATTGCACCGATGGCGTACATGCTCCGCTAACTACCACAAAATAATCTCCAGCGTCTGCTGCTGTTACTCCCGTTAAAGTGTAGGTGCTGTTTAGATTTGAAAGACTCGATATGGGATTTGACAAAGAATCCAAAAACCATTGGTATTGCAAATTAGTGCCTGTAGCACCCACGCTTAAGGTAAGTGTTTCACCAGTACAATAGACCGTCGCTGCCTGAGGTTGGGTCGTGATTTGTGGCAAACTATTTACTGTGAGCGTTACATCCGTAGAAAATTGAGGTAGGTTACAATTATTGTTCACCTCCACGCGATAGGTACCTGCGTCTGAAAGCTGTGCGTTGGTAATCGTTAAGGTTTGGGTCTGACTGCCGCTAACAGTAGCTGAATCTGAGATTGGTGTAGTCCCTTTAAACCAACGATAGGTAAGTCCAGGACCTGTGGCATTAACCGTCCAAACCTGAGTATCACCTTCGCAAATCGTATTCGAACTGATAAACGGTGCAACGATAACAATCGGCTGATCTACCGACAACGCAGCTAAAGCAGAATCGATACTGCCACAACTGTTGCTCACACGCACGAAATAATCGCCCGCATTGGCTGGCGTTGGATTGGAAATTGTTAAAGTCGTTGTATCCACTCCCGAAAACTGTCCGCCATTACTCAACGGGTTGCCATTATAGAACCATTGGTGTGTAACAGAATCGCCCGTTGAAGCTACCGTAAAGGTGGTAGAGGTAATTCCTGGGCACAAACTCTGACCAACAGGTTGTGCGGTGATTGCTGCCGGCGCAATAACGTTTACCGTTACAGGTGCCGGGAATGTAGTAGCGGTACACGAAGGTGTATCGGCACTAGCAATACTGGTTATAGAATAAGTGGTTGCAGCACTAATACCTGCTGTGATGCTCACTATCGCATTACCCGCTGCATCCAAAAGTACAGGAGTTGAAGAAGTACCATCCGAAAGTGTAACCGTAGCGTTGGCAGTACCCGAAATTAGTAAGTTAAACGGATCGCCTGCACAAACATTGCTATTGCTGGTCGTAAACTGCGTAACAACCGGAATCGGATTTACAGTTAGAATTGCTGATTGTCCGGTAATATTAGCTGTACAAGGTGGAGTGGTTCCCGAACTAACAGAAACCAACTCAACAGTAGTCGTACTCGTTAAATTAGTCAAGTTTATGGTACCTACACCTGTTGAAGCATCCAAGATAATTGAAGCAGCTGTGTTTCCAGAAGCATTAATAACCGTGTAATTCACTGTTGCTCCCGGTGTTCCTGAAACTTCCAATTGCGCATTGCCCGTCGGACAAACAGCAGCAGAGGTTGTAACTAAAACTGCCGTTGGCAAACCAACAGTTATTGTTATTGCCTGTACGGGAATAAAGATCTGAGAACAAACCGGTGAACTAGAGGTAGATACGGATAAAAGTTCAATAGTTGTATCTGTTGTAATATTATTTACTGTAATAGTAGCTGTGCCAGTTCCAGAGGCATCGGTACTTAATGTGGTTGTTTGGGTACTACCACCATTTATTTGATAAGATACTGTTGCACCTGAAGTTCCCGAAAACTGTACTTGCGGTGATGAACCTGTACACGTTCCAAAAGAAGTAGTCACAATAGAAGCTGTTGCAGCTGGCAACACAGTTATTGTAATCGTTCCTGGATCACACGCTACACTTTGTACGGTCGAATTTGCAGTAAAAACATAATTACCTGGCGTGGTTATGTCTGTGATGGTAACTTGTCTTGTGTTAGCAGTGAAGCCATTAGGCCCCGTCCACGAATAAGTTGCGGTTGGACCTAAATCTTCCATAGATAGATTTATGGGGTTTCCACTACAAACTGCAAAACCTATTCCAGGATTTGACACACAACATGCGTCAAGAATAAATTCGGCTGGCGGTGTTGTGTAAGGCGGACAGTCGGCAACAGTAACAGTATAGGTAATCTGATAAGTTCCCGCGACATTATTAGGGTCTGTCACATTCACCGCACCGGTAAAAGGGTCAACTGCTAATCCTGTGCTTGGTGACACGGAATAAATTCCACCAGCTAGCAAGTCTGGCGACAAAGTCGGCAAGACTGCCGAGCCTCCTGATGCACAAAACGTGTTTTGATTTGGACCTGTACCACCTGTATAGGATATTGTTCCTTGGGCGGAGAAATTATCGAGAACAAAAGGTATATAGTTGTAGCAACCATTAGTTGAACTAAAATCTGTAACCGAAACCCAAAGCTCTTTGGGCAAATCCGACACAGAAACTACATAACTTGAAAGCTGATTAAAAGGGATTGGACTTGCAAAATCTTTAGCATCTTGAAAAGTCTCAAAAAAGTTAACTTCCAGATTCGGATCACCACCCGTGATATCAGCAATCTGATCGATATCGAATGTTACCGTACTTCCTGTAACTACATCACAATTGAAAACGTTTTCAGGCGTATTGGCGACATTTACAGGAGGTTCAATTACGACAGTATAAGTATCGCTATCAGTTACTACAGAATTATCTTGCCTTGTCGTCGTTATCGTTACAGTATAGGTAGTGTCAACTTCCGGACATACTACAATATTATCAGAAGTACCTAAATTGGTTCCAAACTGGTCGTTCCATTGAACAGTTACTAAATCCGTTCCATTTGTCGTTGTAGGATAAAAACGTACCGCTTGATTGACTGCATCCCAGTTACCAGTCTGATAAGCAATATTAGCTGCTGTTCCTGTGGCGTTTTGAACACCTACTATACCGTTACCAGCATTCCATCCACAATCTCCCTGACGATTCTTTATAATAACATCAATGATATTAGTTGTTTCATATAAGACAATCTGAGAAGTCATTAATCCGAACTGATTGCCACATTGATAAAGAGGTAATTCATTAAAATTTGCGACAAAAACCCGATTAGGAGCCACCCCCTGTACATAATAGTTAACATTTTGTACCGCTGGATTAGTAACTGGTGGCGAAGCGATATTTGTATCTTGATAGACGCCGTAAATAGCATTAAGTATTGGAAAAGCAGGATTTCCATTTGCTGGAACCGTTTGGTTGAAAGCCCACGGACAAAATTGTCCCGCTAGAGTAGTGTTAAAACTAATAACTCCATTAGAGCCTACTACGAGTTGGTTATAATTAACACCATAAAAGTTAAAATTGAATGGTAATGTAAATACAGGAGAAAATATATCGTCCTGATTTGCCTGTAAAACCGTTCCTCCAGTAAAGGAATTAACTTGCTGAAAAGGAATTGGTTGAGAAACATAGGTCGTTGTTGGAGCTACAGCATAGTAAGTGGCCGTTAAATTAGTACACTCTCCCGGCTGACAAATTGGGGTCATATTCCTTATTTCTACATCATTTTGAGGTGCACCCAAACAACGAGTTGCAGAAGCTGGTAAAACATTTACTGTAGCAGAACCAGTTAATGTAGAAGCGCATGCTCCAAACGAAATATTCTGTAAGGTAAAAGTAGTGGTCGCAAATATAATCGGACTTAACGACCCGTTTCCTTGAGCATCAAGCGTCACAGAAATCGGTGTAGTTGAGCTCGATGAACCTAAGGTAATTGTAGCGCCCGCTGGACCACTCAATAAAACGTCATACGACTCACCAGGACAAATGGAACCCGGTGGAGGTGTGATAGCTACACTATTGGTAGCAAGCACTCGAACTGATGCTGTTTCACTTAAATCTCTAGTACAACTACCATCGCTAATACTTACCAATGTGAAAGTAGTATTGGCCGAAAAATTCTGAGTAATTTGAGCCTGTCCTGCTCCATTTAACGTTAGGGTTATAGGTACTGTAGGAGCCGTAGAAACTGTATATGTAACTGTTGCATTGGGTGTACCTTCAATAACAACGGTACCTGATCCGTTTGGACACACGAAAATTTCATCGTTTTCAAATTCAGCGTTAATAGGAGAAACTTGAACAGTTGTTTGACTAGAAACTGCAACTTCACAACCCAACAACTCAACCGTATTAATACTGTAAGTAGTTGTAACATCATCGGTTCGAATCGCCGTGGCTAAACCTTGGTTATTAAGAACAACACTGAAGTTGTTCACTCCATTTGTATAAGACACTGTAGCACCAGGCGTTCCTGTAAACGTTAAAACTTGAGGACTATCCGGACAACTTACTGTACTCGGACCACCAATAACAACCGTTGGAGGCGAAACAACATTAATGTTCGTAGACTGACCTACTTGCGAGGTAGTTGAACCACTACTTACCGAGACCAAGTTAACAATAGTAACCCCTGCGTTAACTGCTGGAACTGATACAACAACAGAACTATTACTAGCTGAAGACACCGCCGTCTGAGGAGCACCTCCATTGATCGTGTATGTAAATGTATAAGGAGCTACCCCATTCTCTCCCGTAAAAGTAACTTCCGCCGGAACGGGCCCTTGGCAAACACCTTGATTTGGAGAAATCGTCGCAGTCAATAGTGCTCGCACTGAAAAATCATCTACAGCAAAATCGTTTCCAACAAAAGCAGTATTTTCATTGTACAATTCAATATAAACGCAAGCATTTGTAGGCTTAAATCTATATGTGAACTTTTGCCAACCATCCGCTGGCAATGGAACTAGGGTCGACGAAGGCGAAACAAATTGTACATTGGTAGCGTTATTCCATTGTATTCGAATATCCGCACGACCTGAGTTATCTACTATATTGTTGCCCACTGATTTCGCCCAAAAGCTAAACTCGTAGACAAGATTCGTATTCAAACCACAAACTCCATTGCCATTTGTTCCAGCTCGCCAAAATTTCTGAGCACCTCCAGTTCCGTTCCCATCAATAACCATCATCAAACCTGTGCCTGTTGTATGATCGCCACCCGATAAGAAAAAGTTGGTATTTAAAACATTCGGATTTGCTACAAACGCATAGTCACCTGAAGAGGTATTACCCGAGTAAGGCGGACTCAAAAAATTATAACCAGCACCATTAACATTGAAACCGGTATTGTTTGTCCCTGCCTCGAAATCGCCATTTGTCAACAAATTTTGTGCGTTTGACATTTTCGCAACAAGTAACAGAGAAACCACTAGACGTAGTGTGAATTTCATTTCAAAATCAATTTTAAGGAGCGAAATGTACAAAAATTACTGAGATTTTATACTTTTTTAACACCATAACTTTTGGGATTTATTTAAGAATCGTCAAAATACAAATTCGCGAAATCACGTATCTTTGCAACGCTTTTACTTTGAACCCTCCTAACCTTTCAAAGAAAGCCAGATACAACAATGATCGACGAAATAGGCGAGAATCACATCGCAACAAGTGCACAAAATCCGGTTCGAATAGACGCTTTTGAAATATCGGATGAAGAAAAAATTGAATCAATAAAGAAAGATGTTGCGAATATCCTCCACACTTTAGGTATGGATTTAACCGACGACAGCATTAAAGGTACTCCAAACCGAGTAGCCAAAATGTTTGTAAAAGAACTCTTCGGCGGTTTAAACCCAGAAAAACGTCCGAGTGCTTCAACTTTCGAAAACAACTACAAGTACGGCGAAATGCTCGTAGAAAAAAACATTACCGTTTATTCTACTTGCGAACACCATTTGCTGCCAATAATCGGTCGCGCACACGTTGCCTACATCTCTAACGGCCGCGTGATTGGTTTGTCGAAAATGAACCGCATCGTTGATTTTTACGCAAAACGCCCACAAGTACAAGAACGTCTTACCATGCAAATTGTGCAAGAACTGCAGCTTGCACTCGGTACCGACGACGTGGCCTGCGTAATCGATGCAAAACACCTTTGCGTGAACTCACGCGGAATACGCGACATCGAATCAAGCACCGTAACCTCAGAATTCGGCGGACGTTTCAAAGAAGAAGCCATGAGAAAAGAATTTCTCAACTACATCTCTTTAGAAACCAAGTTTTAATTGAAAAAAATACCCGATAAACCTGTCCAAATAACTATTTTTGGACAGGTTTTTTTATTTATGTGCCATGACGAGAATTCATCATCTTAAAATCTACAACTCACTTACCGGTCAAAAGGAAGTATTCGAACCCATTCACGAAAATCACGTCGGAATGTACGTCTGCGGACCAACCGTCTACAGCAACGTCCACCTCGGAAACGTGCGCACATTCATGTCGTTCGATGTCATCTTCCGCTACCTTAAATTCCTCGGATATAAAGTACGCTACGTCCGAAACATTACCGATGTCGGACACATTGTCGATGATGTCGACGACGGCGAAGATAAAATCGCTAAACGCGCCCGACTCGAACAACTCGAACCCATGGAAATCGTACAGAAATATACGGTCGACTTCCACACCATTCTTTCCAAATTCAATTTCTTGCCGCCAAGTATCGAACCTACGGCAACCGGACACATCATCGAACAAATTCAAATTGTTCAAGAAATTCTCGACAACGGCCTCGCATACGTAAGCAACGGTTCCGTGTATTTCGATGTTTTAAAATACAATGAATCAAAACCTTACGGTATTCTCAGCGGAAGAAATCTAGAAGATATGATCTCAAATTCGCGAGATCTAGACGGGCAAGACGACAAAAAAAATGCCGTTGATTTTGCTTTGTGGAAAAAAGCCGAACCCGAACACATCATGCGTTGGCCTTCACCGTGGGGCGACGGGTTTCCGGGCTGGCACCTCGAGTGTACCGCAATGAGCACCAAATATCTTGGAACGCAATTCGATATTCACGGTGGCGGAATGGATTTAAAATTCCCACACCACGAATGCGAAATCGCCCAAAACGAAGCTGCTAAAAATCACGCTCCCGTAAAATATTGGATGCACGCCAACCTCCTTACGCTCAACGGTAAGAAAATGGCAAAATCTACCGGAAACAGTATACTTCCAGGCGAAATCCTGAGCGGCGACAACAACATTCTCAGCAAAGCTTTTTCTGCGGCGGTTGTTCGGTTTTTCATGCTCCAAGCACATTACCGCAGCATACTCGATTTTTCCGACGAAGCGATACTCGCGGCCGAAAAAGGTTTTAATCGCTTAGTCGAAGCAGTTGCCACTTTAGACAAAATCGAAGCAGCAAACCTAAGTACTTTCGACGTTAAATCGTGGATCGAACAAGGCTTGCAAGCCATGGACGACGATTTCAACACGCCTATTCTTATCGCTAATTTATTCGAAGCCGTAAAAGTGATTAACAGCTTGGCCGAACAAAAAACAACGCTTACCGCTGCCGACCTCCACGAGTTTAAAACCTACATTCACGCTTTTATCGAAGATATTTTAGGTATCGAACTCGAATCAAAATCTGGGGCCAAAGACGAACTCATTCCGCAGTTAATCGATTTACTTATCGCACAACGCAATCAGGCGCGTGCCGATAAAAACTGGAAACTTTCAGACGAGCTGCGCGACAATTTGTTGCAACTCGGTATCGAACTCAAAGACGGAAAAGACGGAACTACTTATAAATATTAGTGAAACTGCTGGTTCAAATACTCATCCTGCCGGTTCGCATCTATCAAGTGCTCATTTCGCCTTGGTTTCCTGCGACCTGCCGCTTCGAACCTAGCTGCTCACATTACATGATTCAATCGCTAAAAATTCACGGACCGTTTCGCGGCCTTTTCCTCGGACTCAAGCGTATCAGCTCTTGCCATCCCTGGGGAAAATCGGGCTACGATCCCGTTCCACCACCAAAATAAAAAATATGACCACACTCGGAATTACCTGGAATCCGTCCGAAGGAATCGACCTCGGATTTTTTATGATTCGTTACTACAGCCTCATGTTTGTAGTTGCCTTCTCTCTCGGATATTACCTCACTAAAAAAATCTTTATCCGCGAAGGCGAAAGCATCGAAAACCTCGATTCGCTGTTTGTTTGGACTGCCATTGCAACGCTCGTAGGCGCACGCCTCGGACATGTGTTTTTTTACGACTGGGACGTGTACAAACACAAGCCGCTCGAAATTTTTCTACCCTTCCGTTTTGATCCGTTCGAATTTACGGGATTCAGCGGTCTGGCCAGTCACGGTGCGGCTATCGCCATCGTTATTGCCATGTTTTTCTACAGTAAAAAAGTTATCAAACGACCCGTTTTGTGGATTCTCGATCGCATCGTTGTTGCCGTAGCTTCCGGAGCCATTTTCGTTCGTCTCGGAAATTTCTTTAACAGCGAAATCTACGGACACCCAACTTCCAGCAGCAACTTTTACGCAATTCGTTTTGTAAAAGACGACGAATTTTGGTCCGATAAAAATCCGCTGGAACTCACGCAGAAAAGTTCTGTAAAAGAAGCATTTAACGCTGTGGCAACCGACCCCAAGTTTCAACCCATTCTCGATCAAATTCCTTTTCGTCACCCGTCGCAACTGTACGAAGCGTTTGGTTATATCTTTGTCTTCCTGACACTTTACTACGCGTACTGGAAAACCGGCGCCCGCAACAAACCAGGTTTATTACTCGGTATCTTTCTCGTTTTCTTGTTCACGGTGCGCTTCATCGTCGAATTTGTGAAAGAAAGTCAGGGCGGTTTCGAAGGCGAAAACCCGATTCTTTCTACCGGTCAATGGCTTAGTATTCCCTGCGTTGTCATCGGTTTAATCTTGATTTTCACCGCAAAAAATCGCAATACGCAAAACGGCTAAGGCTTATTTTTTTGGGCAAGCCCTGCCGCTGTTTAGTGGAAATTCATACCGCGGCAGGTCGCGCTTTTGCTGCAATTCTCAACAAAAAAAGCCGTTCCGGTAGTGGCTGCGTCGGCTCATAAAATCGCCACCGCAGCCAAACCGTCACAGGCTTTTTTTAGTTGTTCATTTCCGCGCCAATCGCTCTTGCGGAAAATCGTTACCGAAAATCACATATTTAATACAATTCGAGAATTTGATACGATACACCATTTACAGAAAAAGTATCGCCGGCTTGCTTTCCTAAAACCGCTTCGCCAATAGGCGTTTCTGGAGAAATACCAATTATTTGATGTCCGGCTATTTCAGTCTTTGGCAACGAAACGCCGATAAAAATCTTAAATGAGTTAAGAAATACCAAACTTCCCAAACCTAAACGTTGATGTACGGCTGTGGCGTCTATAGCTTTCAAACGTAAATATTGCTGTTGCAACAAAGCTACTTGTTTGTTGATGCGTTCTTGCTCCAATTGCGCCATCGAAACGGCCGTTTCGTGCTTGTCGCCAGCACTGCTTTTTGCATCTGTTTGTTCGCCAGCTGCCAACGCTTGAATCATGTCCGAAAACGCGTCCATCTTGTCTTGCAACAACTGCAAGTGGTAATCCTGATACTGCTTTTTAATCGACATTCGAATTAAAAATCGAACTTATAAGTAGCACCTAACAACACCTGAAAGCCCGTAACCGGATGGTTTAACCAACGCTGGTAACTTTGATTAGCAATGTTGTTCAATCGCAAAAAGGCACCTAATTGTTTGTTGTGGTCGTATTTCAAATAGGCATTTACATCAAAAAAAGAGTCGAGCGTTTTCTTCTCATCGCCTATGCTAATAAACTCCGGATCGGCTTGAATGTCGGTACGTTCTCCAACAAAAAACACCTTACTTCCACCCGACCATTTCGACGAGAATTTAAAATCGATTGTTCCAGCCAACTGAATTTCTGGTAAATTATATGCTTCGTCGAGTGTATCGGTATTGTATGTTGCGAACGTTCCGTTTACACCAAAACGAATCGCTTCCGATAAATCAGCGTTCAATTCACCATAAAACGACAAGGTTTTCAACTTATCATACGCAACCGAAAACGAAGTTCCGTACAAATACGGTTCGTTGCCTGGCAGCACATCATACGAATTGGCTACAAAAAACGGACGGTTTTCTTCGACACTGTACGACCCGCGCACGTTAAAGCTTACCGTACTAGCTAACTTTCCTTTCAAACCTCCGTAAAAATTATACGGATTTTCGGTAGGAGCTAAACGTAGAGTTGGCGACAAAAACGGATTCAAATTCACTAAATCTCGGTACGAATTCTGACGCAATTCGCCTTCTGCACCTGCGTAAGCAATCATCAAATCGCCAACAATTCGGTAACTCGCACGGATTTTCGGAAACAAGAAAAAACGCGATTTCGTTTCCAAATCTAAACCCGACAATCTGTTTTTCGATTCAGCTAAATACGTAATTCCAACACCTAAATCCACATTAAAATCGTCTTTCGCAAACTTAATCGAAGGCGAAGCGTTTAAAATTACATTTGCATTTTCGTTGCTTCCTGGAGCAAACGTAACTGGAAACTCCGACGGAAAGGCATTTTCAAACGTAGCCGACAAATAATCTACTTTAAAAGAGGTATTTAATTGCACGCCTGCCACATCAAAGCTCAACTCTGGTTTGAAAACAAAGCGGTTCTCGGCACTGCCAAAGGCGTCCCAAAAGCGTGTAAATCGTACATCGCCACGATTAAAAATACCCGACGTCGTCTTTAAATTTCCACCCAATTCAAACTCATTGTACGTTTGCAAAGGATCGATACTGCTAATCAATGATTCACGCTGGGTTTCCGTTAAACTCGTTCCGAAAAAATCGGGTAAACCGTACCAATTGTAACGTTGATTTCTAAATCCAAGATCAACTTTATAATCAAACGTTTCGGCTGTATTTCCGTACAAAAGGCCCAAACGCGTATCCATAAATTTACTGTCGAGTTCCGTATCTTTAATATCGGCATTCTGCGAAACATGCGATAAATTCCCCGAAACAAAATCCGTTTCGCCAACGTTTTCAGTAATATACAATTCACCGTTTACAGCGGCGTAATTTCCAAAACCTAAAGCGGCGTAATTCTTATAGGTTTTTTCAGCTTCTTCCGCTTCTACTCCTGCGGCTTTTCCTTTCGCCGGTGCGAATGTTGAAGCTACCGGAAACGAAAATATACTATACGTAATCGTTTCTTTAGCACGTGTTTCTTCGTCGTCGATCACCGGAACTTCTTTCACTTTAAATGCATCTGAAAGTGTCGGTGTGTACGGTTTTACTACGTTCACCACTTCGGTTCCTAAATCTTTATCGTCTTTTTGTGCCGAAACTGCAGTGGTAAATCCAGCGAATACGGCTATATATATCAATTGTTTTTGCATGGTTCTTATTCTTTAACAGATGAATTTGTTTTAGCTTCTTCTGCCGTAATTTTCTCTAATTCTGCTTTTGCTTCAGCAGTTACATCTTCAAATTCTGTGAAATTCTTAACTACATTTTCAAGAATGTACGTAGCGTTAAAACTGTCCTTCAATCCGTAGAAGTTCTTCGCCATAACTACCAGTGCTTTCGCACCGTAATAGCGATAACCGCTGTAATCTTTGGTTAGCTTTTGAACCGCTTTGTTCGAATCTTCAAACTTGCCTTCTTTATTTTTGAAATACACATCGTAGTACAACGCTTCGGCTGCTAATTCGCCTTTGGCAATCGTTTGCAATTTGGCATAAGCCGCTTTGGCTTTTACCTCATCGCCACTTTGAAACGCGGCACGAGCAATGATAATTTGTGCATCGGCTTTTACTTTATCTTCAATTTTTGGATTTTGAAGTACCACTTCAGCAGCGCTAACTGCTTTCGGATATTCCTTCAAATTGTAATAGCTTTTCATCAAATTCGCTTGTGCAAAAGTTTTGTTCTGCGGATAATCGGCGGCGTCTTTCAACTTTTCCAAAACCGGAACTGCCTTTGCATACTGCTCGGCTTTCAAATACGTTTCCGACAAACGAACTAAGGCTTGTTCGGTAAATTCATTTTTAGGCTGATCGATCACGTATTCGTAATTCGGAATGGCATTTTGTTCCAATTTATCGGCGTAGTACAACTGACCCAAGTAAAAATTGGCTTTCAAAGCACTAATTCCGTTCGGGAATTTCGCCAAATAACCGGTAAAACCCGAAATGGCTTGTTTGTTGTTTCCTTGCAAATACTGCTTTTCCGCGGCAGCGTAAGTATCGTTATCCAATTCGGCATCGGTAACTTCCACAAAACTCAAGGTTTTTACCCAAGCTGCGTACTCATCAATTCTTCCTGAATCCAAATAAATAATTCGGGCTGTACTTACGGCTTCCAAAGCTTCCGAAGTACTCGGATAATCGGCGGCAACTTTTTTAAACTTCGCCAATGCCAAATTATCTTTATCGGCATTGTAGTACACCAAGCCTTGTTTTAAAACGGCTTTGGCAGAATACGTTCCGTCTTTGTAATCGGCAAGCAATTTGTCGTATGTCGCTACAGCTTGTTCGGTTTTTTTCTCGGTTAGATACGTATTTCCAAGCTCGTACAAGGCATCGTCGCGGTATTGCGACTTCGGATATGTCGATACAAACTTGCTCAAGTCTTCGATTTTACGATCGTTTTTAGAAACAAATCCGTAGCTAATGGCTTTTTGAAACGCTGCGTAATCGGCATCCACACCTTTTAAATCAATGGCTTTGTTGTACGCATCCATTGCCGGCCAGTATTTCGCAGATACAAATCGGCTGTCGCCCAAACGTAAATACGCGTCGTTTAAACGAACTTTATCCGTGTTGCCTTTTGTGGTAAATTGCTCGAAATAGGTTCCGGCTTGTTCGTATTCTTTCAACTTAAAATAGGCGTATCCTAAGTTGTAATCCAAATTCTTGAACTCCGGCGTTTCTTTCGCCGCGGGAAGCGACTGAAATTCTCTAAAACTCAACAAACTCTCGTTGAAACGATCGAGTACATATTGCGTTTCTCCTTTCCAAAACGTAGCACGAGCGGTAAACTTGGCGTCGCGTGGTTCGTTAATCGACTTTTCAAACATCGATAACGCTTCCTGATAGTCGCCGTCGGTATATAATTCCAAACCGCGGTAAAAAGTAACTTTTTGGTAGGCATGTTTGTTGGCGAAACTTTTATTGCGTTCCAACAATTCCAAAGCACCTTTGTAATTTTTCGAGGTAATGAACGAGTTTATCAATAAAGTTTCGATTTCCGGCTTGTTCGGATTTGTGGGATATTTCTGCAAGAAGCCGGCTAAAACATCGGGAATCGGCTGGTAAGAATTCCCAATCTCATAACTCAATTTCGCATAATTCAAATACGCATCTTCCTGAATTTTCAAATCAAATTCCATTTCCGAAGCGTTCTTAAAAGCGTTCAAAGCCTGTTGCTTCTTGTCGGTTTTCAGATAGCTTTCTCCTAAATGGTAGTAGGCATTCTGACTCACAAAGTCGTTTCCGTTGATGATTTTGTTAAACTGACCGATTGCATTTTCGTAGTCTTTTTGCTGGTAGTACGCATAGCCTAACATGTAATAATCGGTATTCGACCATTTGCCTTTCTTGCCTTTGTACGCCGATAAATACGGAATTGCCTCTTGATATTTCTTCAGATTAAAATAGCTTTCGCCGATAATTTTATTTAATTCCGACTTCTCTCCGGCAGTCGATTTCGCCATAGCGCGGTTTCCTTCTTCAATAGCTTTTTCAAACTTTCCTTGCTTAAAATTCATATCGGCTTGGAAATACGACATTTTTTCTTTGTAACGTTCGTCGTCGCCAACTTGTTCGAATTGCCGTGTAGCTTCTTTATAATCTTCCGATTCGTAGGCGATAAAACCTAAGTAGTACTTGGCTTGCTTGCCGTAGGTTTTCGAATTCGCCACACGATTAAAGTACTTTTGCGCTTCTTTCTTATTCTTGGTCACAAAATAGCAATAGCCTTTTTGGAAAGAAAAACGTTCCGAATCGTCGGCGCTTAACGTACCTTCATCTACCTTATCAAACCATTCCAAAGCTTGTTCGTAGTTGCCGGCATTGAAGTAATAGTGCGCCACTTCGGTGTACGCCTCGTTGTGCTTACTGCTGGTTGGAAACTCTTTTAGGAACTTCAGAATCTTGGCGTCGGCGCCGGGTTGCTGCAACTTTACGGCAGAAATCGCTGCGTAATAGGAACAGTCGGCTGCAAGATCCGATTGCCGGTCGGCGTCGGGAAGCGCTTGATAAATGTTGTCGAATAGAATCGACGCGCTTTGATACTGCCCGGCTTGATACAGTTGAATAGCCTTATCAAAATCGGCGCGATTGTGCGTGAAAATGGCTGTTTTTTGCGCTACTGCCGTCGAAAAAAGGAAGACGAACAGCAATGGAATGAATGTGCGTATACGCATTGCTTAAACTTTGTTTTAGATGGTCAAATATATCAAATTGGCTATAGTGAGAACGAGCGTAAACGAGCATTTAGTATAATGATATCAACAATTGAACTAACAATTTAAGTCGGAAATATTATTTGAAAGACGCGGCTAAACTTCTTACTTTTACCCACAACTAAAGATAAAAACGAAATGGCTTCATCTGTTGTGCATTTGCAGAACGTCAGTATATTCCAAGACAAGCGTGCAGTTTTAACCGACGTGAATTTAGACGTCAAGCAGGGCGACTTCCTATACATCATTGGGAAAACGGGCTCGGGAAAATCGAGTTTAATGAAAACGCTCTATGCCGATTTGCCGCTGGAACAAGGTGAAGCGCAGATTGTTGACTTCAATTTGAAAGGTTTAAAAGAAGCAGATATTCCTTTTTTAAGACGAAAAATTGGTATCGTTTTTCAAGATTTCCAACTCCTACCCGACCGAAATGTGTATGAAAACATGCATTTTGTGTTGCGTGCCACAGGTTGGAAAAACCCGAGCGATATGGATGCGAAAATCGATGAAGTACTGTCGCGTGTTGATATGCAAGCGTTTGCTAAGAAAATGCCGCATCAGTTATCGGGCGGCGAGCAGCAACGTGTGGCTATTGCCCGTGCTTTGCTGAACGATCCGGAACTGATTTTAGCCGACGAACCTACGGGAAATCTCGATCCGCAAACTTCTGTGGAAGTATTGGAAGTCTTGCGAAAGATTAATGCCAACGGGAAATCGGTTATTATGGCAACGCACGATTACGCTTTGTTGCTGAAATTTCCGTCGAAAACGTTGAAATGCGAAAACGGAACCTTGTTTGAAGTGGTACAACGCGCCGTATAATGCAGGTTTTAAGTGTTTTAATTCCGGCGTATAACGAGGCCGCTACGGTTGAGGCGATACTCACAAAAGTTGCCGAAGCTACCTTGTTTCCAGAAATTAGTTTGGAACTGATTATTGTAAACGATGCCAGTTCCGACGGTACCGAACAACGTGTAGCCAACTGGATAAGCGCCAACCCGGAGGTTCGTGCCCGCTTGGTTAGTCATCCGAAAAATCGCGGTAAAGGCGCGGCCATTCGAACCGGAATTGAAACGGCAACGGGCGATTTCATCATTGTACAAGACGCCGATTTAGAATACGATCCGAATGAGTTTACTATACTTTTGAATCCGATTTTGCAAGGTCATGCCGATGTGGTTTACGGCTCCCGATTTATGGGCGGAAAACCCCACCGCGTCTTGTTTTTCTGGCATACCATTGGAAACAAATTCCTAACGTTTTTATCGAATATGTTTAGCAATTTGAACCTTACAGACATGGAAACTTGTTACAAGATGTTTCGTGCTGAAAAGTTGAAATCGGTTTCGTTGCAGGAAAACCGTTTTGGGTTTGAGCCTGAGGTTACAGCAAAAATTGCGCGCATTCCGGGCATTCGAATTTACGAAGTGGGCATTTCGTACTACGGCAGAACCTACGCCGAAGGCAAAAAAATTAACTGGAAAGACGGCTTCCGAGCCATTTGGTGTATTTTAAAGTACGGCGCGTTTAAGAGTTGAGGGTGGATTTGCTTTCGATTAGCTAAGATTGCGAACAAGAAGGAGCACAATGTTTCGCAAAGTTTTTCACAGCAAACACTAAGTTATTTTTTTATGGCGGCATTTCGTGCTGTTCGTTGCAATAAAATCTTGCAGCGGCAGTTTCGGCTATTTTTCGCCCAGCTTCCGTTGGTCGCTAGCTAAAAATGCCTCCACAATCCACTGCCACGCTTTTATTTTCACTGCCATCACGGCCGCGAAAATCGTTACCGAAGGGAATTGGTTTAAAATTGGTTGTTTTTTGTAATCGATTTTTCTATTTAAGACAGTTTGGTTTAATGGGAAGCTTCCATTATCGCTTACAAAGAGCTATTCTAACCCCTCTAAAATTTGCCAATTACAACTTGAACTAAAAAATAAGGCACTCTAAAATCGCTTCTAAAGAGGTCTTTTTCTGTTCAGATTTATATTTTTTACTTTTTAAAAGAGGTTGTGCAATGGCTACGTGTGTTACCAGTAGGCCTTTTAAGCTGTCTTATGGTTTATTTGACTGCTGATTATTTACGAGTATTCTTTAATTTAACTTAAATGGTTATACTATTATGTCTTTCAAATTCAACGCCAATTTTATCTTTTAATATTCTTTTCTGTAACATTTCACTTGTAGCAAGCCCTGTATGTAAAGTATTTACCAAAATAGGCTTTACTATTTGACTAGCTAGATGTGGATGATGCTCTTTAAAACTTAAAATAGTTTCTTCAAATTTTCCTCTTGCATCTTTAATCCATTCACTTGGTTTTTTTGGACGTTTTTTTATTTCAATAAAAAGTATCTTAGAATCAAATTGTAGAAAACCTTCGCACCTTTTTATTAATTCTGTACCAATATTGTCCGATGAAAATTGAGCCGCTGTTCTTGTTTCATCATCTAAATTATAAGTGCCAGTTCTATAAATTGGAACACACCAATCTACCGCTTTAAATATGACATTGACGCCTGAATTATTTACAACAGTTAAGTCCCAAATCGTAGGATCTACATTGTCAACCCTAGCAGGTGTGCTATTGCCACCGTCTTCATCTGTAATTCCAAATCTATCGTTAGGGATGTTTGTTAAACAAGGAAGTGGATATGTTGTACAATTACCAGCTGGATTTGCACAAGGAGTAATAAAAAAATCTACTGGCATAAATCTTCAATGTCTAAGAGTTTAGAAAATTCATCATTTGATTCGGCTAAACCAATATTTAAATAATTTTCATCAGATGGAAGACCTTTATATGTTTTTAGTTTCACAATCTGCCCGTTCTTTTCATCTAATTGGTAAACAACTAAATCATCACCATTCAAAGTGGAATTTAGGGGAACAATTTTATTTAATTTAGACGCAAGTTCTTCAGTGTTGACATTATATTTTAACTTATTTGCCTCAACAGCTAATGTCAAGTAATTTATTAAATAAGGGCTATGAGTTGTCATTACCAACATATTACCTTCGTTTATAGAGTTGAATTCTAATAAACTGTTTAATATACTTCTCTGTGAGGAAGGAAAAAGATTTTGTTCAGGCTCTTCCACAACATTAATAAAACAATCGTTTTTTGTAACTGATGATAATAATTCAATTGCTTGATTTCTGATTTCTTCTGTTAAATTATCGTTTCTAATTAAAGAAAGAATGCGTGTTCTTAAAGTCTGCATTTCTTCCAAACTAACTTTACTTATTGAATTATCACTTATTCGGTCAATTCCTTCTGCTAGATTTTTTGATACTAGAAAAAGAGGGATTGAAGATTGAAGCCCACTTGAAGCTTCGTAAAGAGGTAAGTCGTAATCATCTCCAATAATTTTAGAAATTCCCTTTTTGTTATCGTGAGAAAAACGTAAATTGTTTATAGGTAAATATAAAAAGTCAATTAACTCATTTTTTGAACGTTCAAATTCCTCTAAAAATGTATAAAGTGTTTTTGGTAAGTACTTTAATTTTTCAGGCTGTGCAACAGCACTTACAAAATTCCTCTCTGCAGGAACATACATGATTTTAGGAACTAAATATTTATGACCTTTTACTTCGTCAATACTTAGTCTACCATTTTTATAATGAAATTTGTATGCTATTCCTTCGAATTGGATTTCAGTTTCATGATTGAAATAGTTTTTTAAATTCTGATATTCACAGTAGTAATTTTCAAATTTTGATTTTCTTGTAACTTCACTCTTTTTTACTAGCTGTTTATACAAGGCTTTTTCAATCCATGTAAAAGTTGAAATTAATTTTGCTATTGTACTTTTACCTGAACCCTGATTTCCAATAAAAACTGTAACTTTTTTTATATCAAACCAACCATCATCTTCTTGATAGCCTTCTTTTATTGGTCCAAAATTCTTTATTTTTATTTTACTCATTTTTTATTTATTCATTCAAAATGTTTCTTTGTCAAATTTAGATTTAATTTTTTATGTCACAAAGTCATTAAATATGTGTTTATTAAAGCTTGTCGAAATTTTTTAAAGTCATTCGAGTACGTCGGTAATCAGGCTTACTGGTAACGGTTGGCGGCTTTGCGTTCGGGCGGGATTTATACCACTGCAATTGATACGAAGAACGACAGTTCAAATATAGCAAAAAGCGTCAAACGTAGCACTGAACCCCGCCTGACGCAAAACCGTTGTTAGCGGTTCGGGCTTTATTTAGCCATTGAATAGACTCTTTTCGTATTGCAGT
>NZ_JBMLTK010000010.1:0-49184 GCF_049240005.1 Flavobacterium sp.
AGGCCAGGTTTTCAATCTTAGCTACAGGTAAGGTCGATTGGTAGCCGTAGATGAAGCTAACAACGGCATTGTTTTTCAAGATATACTCGTTTAAGTTTCCGAAATTATCGTATTTGGTATAGTTTACATCTGCCACAGCCGTATGTGCTCCTTTAGTAAGAAATTCAAAAGAAGGCAACAGTCTATTATTAGGGAATAAACTATAGTCGAACCGTTTTACCGCCGTAAGTAAATTCTGATTATACACTTCGGTACGCAAGGGAGTTTCAACGAGGTTTTTAGCGATTAGTTGCGGTTTTATTGCTTCTGTATAGTCAGAATCGTTAACAAAAATGGTTTTTGTCCGAAGTTCTTGACCCAGAGAGTTAGATGTGGTAACTTGTTTTACTAAACGATTACCCGCATTATAACTAAAGCTCTGTTGGGTTGTAACTGGGTTTTGGTTGACACCTTCGTAGAAATATTCTGTTGTGGTTTGTGTGGTTAGTTTTGCCCAACCTTTTATTTCACGTGCGTAATTAAATCGAGTTCCAAGGTCGGGTTCCACTACTTCAGCGGGATCTCCAACATAACAAGGCTTATTCATATTTCCTTCTTCTACGCATCCCGTTTGAGCCATTTCTTTGAATTGACTATACGACTGAAAAAACTGAAAGGCAGGGTGAACACTGTACATTTCATCATAGTCACCAAACATATTTAAACCCAGAAGTAGCTCTTCCTGCTCAAAATCGTAACCGTATTCAACCTTTTTCAAGAGCTTACTCGAATTTTCAAAATGTTTTTCTGAAAGAAGTAAACCGCGCTTATAATCGTAATTTAATTTTTTTTGATTTAAAGCGGCAATTCCGACCAATAGATCGGGATAGTCGGTTGCATTGGTATAAGTAAATACGGATCTGCCTAGGTCGGTCTGATAAACAGTAACGTTTTTATAACCCACGAACCCACCTTTGGTATTACCACTGTCATTGAGGGCACTCGTAGAAATCGAATTGTAAGTTACTGTAAAACCACCTGCCGCGGAGGCACCGCCAGAAGTAGGCTGTTGTGTACAGTAGAGTAAAGGGAGTCTTTTTTGCCGAGTTTGTCTGAAGATTGGTAATGAAACTAATGCTCCACTTGATCGCTTGCTATTGTTTTCGTCTTGATAGTCATAGCTTTTTGTAATAACAGGTGTTTGGCTGTTTATTTCATTAAAATATGCTATTTCTTTTACTCGAATACCGCCGCCATAGAGAAATTCAAAAGGTATTCCCGTTGCTGGTACGTTAGGGCTTGATAAGCCAACTTTTTTGTTTTTGTGATGTGCCGTAATTTTTGCCTGAGCGCCATTGGAAAAATTCAATCCCATGTTTAAAACTTCAAACTTAACGGTATAATTACCGGGAGGTAAGGTACGTTCGGCGGTTGTTATAGGATTTTCTCCATCAAAATCTAGAATTGTGGCTGTTGGAGTTGTTTCATTATTTTTGAACAATTTGTATTGCCATGCTACATTGGTATGGTTTCCGAAGTTGTTGTTAATTTCAAAGTAAACGTCTTGCTCTTGGTATAGCGTAAAAAAACTAACAGCAGTGGGGCTTGCAGGTAACGGGATGGTCTTAGGTGTTGTAAAGTAATCCCAATTGTTTGGATTTGCATCGAAATTATCGAGTACCTCGGTACCAATCGCAGAGTACGTATTTGGTTCAAATTCTAGTTTTATTTTTCCATCGGTTGGTAAAATGATTTCTTCTAGACTGAATGTAGCTGCTAAAAGGTCATCAGTTTCTTTATCGAACGTGTTTGTGCCCAGAATTCGGCAGTCTTTTAAATATCCCCAGTAGTCGGAGTGTGGTGTATCTAATGTTTGAGGAATTTCTTTGTACCGAAATTCCCTAAACCGTATGGATTCTCCTTGAACACCATTTCTTAGAGTAATATTGCGTAGAAATAGTTTTTTTACTACCGCGTCTATATACGTGTAAGAAAAGTCATAGGTACTAATTAGTGAAGAATCTGCTGCTTTAATATCAATCTTGTCTAAAAATACGCAGTTTTCTGGGGTTACGATATTTTCGTCTTCACGCCCTAAAGTATACGTGAATTCTATTGATCCTTTTCTAACAATATTTATCTTCTTTACTTTTTTAGCTTCGTATAGATTGCTTGATTTTGTTGTCTCAATAGTCGGTAAAATACTTGTATAATTTATGGGAGTATAGATTACAAAACAATCAGTTACAAATTGGTTAAACCAGTTTTCTACAATTTGATCATGACTGGTTATAGTGTTTCTTGTCGTAGCGCCAACTTTGGGTTCTTCTTGAGCCGCAGCTTCATACT
This sequence comes from Flavobacterium sp., assembly GCF_049240005.1. Classification (GTDB taxonomy): domain Bacteria; phylum Bacteroidota; class Bacteroidia; order Flavobacteriales; family Flavobacteriaceae; genus Flavobacterium. The sequence continues at coordinate 2,329 of NZ_JBMLTK010000010.1, forward strand.
CTAAAGTAGCCAAAACTTGACCGGCTTCGTTTTCAACTCGTGAAAGGTAAAAGGTACTTGGACAGGTGAAGTTGATGCTATATCCTAAGTTACTTACGTTGTTCTGATAAGTTCGTGTATAAAATGTGCTGGATGTGACATTTTCTACAATATCAAAAATGTATCTATTTCCGTAAGTGTCTACTATTGTGAAACCAGTTGGTGTGTATGAAGGTGGTGTGGTGGAATTTCCATTTTGCCCTTCACCGTCATAGTGATTTATTACTTTTAAGTTACTGTGTTCCAAGAGCACCACATGTAGTATTCCCTGCGCATTTTTTTTAATAATGAACCTTCCTGTGTAATTACCGAAATTAAACTGCCAGAGGTCGTGCTTCGTATCGTATTTTCCTTTTGCAGTGGTCTCCCACAAAAATTGTTGCACATTATCGGGCATGTTCGCATTTGGTGCAAATAGAAATGCATTTAGATTGGAAAAAGGCTCAGTAGAGGTAAGGTAGTTTATAGTATTTGAAAAATTCACGGTTGAGCTATACGGATCCGATCGGTATATACCGTACTTCTGCATCGGTTTTGCCATTTCATCCGGTACATCTTGCACGACTCGTGAAACACAGCCCCCAGCTTTTAAGCTCCAACCTAAACCTACTTCTGTTGCTACATCGCTTTGCTTAATGTTACCGGTGTGATAACTTAAAGAAACAGGGAAGCTAAAGTTCGAGGTAGCATCTTGGTGATTAAAAATAGGTACGTCAATAGATGGGACACCCGTATAATTTGAAACAGGTATTTCTTCATATTTCATCAGCGCACTAACTGATGGAGATGGCGGTATGAAAGCGTCGGTTCTTTCATTAGTGCTGCTAGCGCCGGGTTGTGCAAACCCAAAAAAGGCTGTAAATAGTAAAACTATAGCTGGTAATTTCATATTTCAGTACTTGCTTAATTCAAAATTATCTTCACACTTCCTGTTCCTTTATTAGTAGCTACTTCTACCACATAAATCCCTGCGGGGTATTTTCCGATGGCAATGGGTATGGTTTGTTCGGTAACAGCAAACGTATCGAGCAAACGTCCGCTAATATCGAACACACTTAGCGTGCCTTTTTCGTAAGGGAAGCCAACTACAATGTTGGTTTGATCGGTTGTGGGGTTCGGAAATGCTTCTAAACTTTTGCGCGCTTCCTCTTTCTTTTGTTTGTCTTTTAGCTTGACAATCCAGTAATCTTTGCCGCCCAAGTTTTCGGATTTATCGCCCGATGCGGGTAGCTTTTTCTTGCCTTCGTCGCCGAGTAATTTGTTTTTATACCCGTTTCCTCCAGCAGAGCCTCCTGCGCCAACAAGCTGGTCGGAAAGCCCACCGAGTTTAATTGGACTGTCGTCTTTTAAGCCTACCGCATCTTTAACGCCCGTTGTAAGCGCATCGGCTTGTTTTTTGTACGCATCGTTAATGTCGGCACGTGCTTGGTCGAACTCCGAGTTGAGTTCGTTGTTGAGCGTTTGGGCGCCGTGCAGCTGCTGGCTGTCGTTGGTAATGCCGTTTTTCTTTAAAACACTTTTTTTCTTTTTCTTTTGTACCGGCGTTCCATCGGCTGTTCCTACCAAAACGTAGCCGCCGTCGCGGGTTTCGATAACCTTGGTAAGCATATCGACCCCTTCACTGCCTACGATTTTACTCCAAAGTTCCTCGCCCGAAGCATCGAGCTTTAATGCAATGAAATCGCCGTTGAAAGCGCTATCTACTTGCGCGTTCGATCCGCTGTATCCGCCGATCAAGAGCGTACCATCCGGATTTTCAACCACCGATTTCAGCACGTCGGTTTCCGAGAAGTTATAGGTTTTTTGCCAACGCTCGGTACCGAATTCGTCTAGTTTAATCAACCAAAAGTCGTTGCCGCTGCCGTTGCTCACCTTTTTTGTCTTGCCGGATGCCGAGGCTGAGGTTCCTGCTAGAATAATTCCTTTGTCTTGGCAGTTTACCACTACTTGAAGTTGGTCGTCTTTATCGCCGCCGTACGTTTTTTGCCATTCTAGCGTGCCGTTTTTGTCGAGTTTTAAAACCCAATAATCTGATCCTACGGCGCCGGAAGTTTCGGTTTTATCGCCAGAAGCAGGCGAGTTGGAGTAACCGCCAATTACAAAACCACCGTCGGTAGTTGCCGTTGCCGCCGTAAGTTGGTCGTTGTATTTGCCGCCGTAGGTTTTTTGCCACAGCACTTCGCCGCTCGAATCGATACGCAGCAACCAATAATCCATACCTCCTTGTGCGGCTGTTTTGCTGAATGGGTTTGGTGTTGTAGCCGATTCGGCGCTTGAATTCGAGGAGCCAGCCAGCAGAAACTCGCCGTTGGGAAGTACCAGAATACTGCTTAGTTCATCTTGTCCTTTACCGCCGTAGGTTTGCTCCCAAAGTTGGTTTCCGTATGCGTCGAGTTTTACAATCCAAAAATCGTTGCCGCCGTAACGTTTGCTGCCCGTTGCTTCAGCGGGGTTTCCAAAACTATTGTTAGAGGTTCCGCCGAGGATAAAACCGCCGTCGCGAGTATTTCTAACCACTTTGAGCACGTCGGAGTTTAGCGAGCCGTAACTTTTTTGCCATACGAGTTGGCCTTGCTCGTCCATTTTACACAACCAGTAGTCGAGGTCGCCCAGACCGTCGGTTTTTTTATTACCTGATTTTTCGGAAAGCGAACTTCCGGCGAGCAGAAAACCGTAATCGGCTGTGGCTTGAATGTCGAATAAATACTCGGCTTGCCTACCGCCAAACGATTTCTCCCATTGAATGTCTTGGCTGAAAGCCGCTAACGGTAACAGCGGTAAAATGTATCGGAGCATACGTTTTGGGTTATTAATTGGTTGGGATTAAAAGTAGAGAAAAAATGACTGTAAAAACGGCTCAAACAACCGTTAATGATTTTATAACACAAATATTTCAAAAATTGATTTACAATTAATTGTGTTTTTTTAATCCATTTTTTTGCAAAGCCTTGTGTTTACTGTAAAAATTCGGTTGTTACCAGGTCGTAACAGTTAGCGCGTTGTATAAATTTTTAACAAAATAAATGTTGTTTGTTGGAGAATTAACAGTCGAAAAGCACTTAGTGATTGACACGTGGATTTTAAGTTTTCGGGTATCGTTTTGTCTTTGTTACAGGCATTGTTTTGTTTGCATATTGGTCGATTAGAACTTGGATTTGTTCTCGGGTTTAAATCGGCGCGAAGAACCTGAACGCAATTTTGGTCACGTATGCCCGCGGCCGTGATTGCAGTGGAAATAAAGTTGCGGCAATGGCCTGTGTTTGCGTTGCTGGGAAAGCGACCAGCGGAAGCTTTGCCGGTAACTGCAAAAACGGCTGTTGCAAAGCTTTATTGAAACGGAAAGCGCGAAATGCCGCCCAAATAAGAAGCCTAGAACGGCGTGGTTGTGTATTGCTCGGTGAAGTTTGGGGCAAAAAAAAAGACTGCATCTGGAGATACAGTCTTTTTAAATTTAAAAATGGTGTTTTTTACTTTTTGATCAGCTTTTGTGTTTGTGACTTGCCGTCGGAAGTGATTTTAACCACGTAAGTTCCTGTAGGTAAGCTTCGAACATCGATTGTTGTTGTGGTTGCATTAACCTCTTTAACAATTAATTCTTGACCGATTAAATTGTAAACACGCACGTTTTGCATGGCGTTTGAAGCGCTTATTTGCAATAGGTCGTTCGCTGGATTCGGTGCCATTTTGAACGTATCGTTTACGGGCACATCTACGCCAAGAACGGTTTCTACGTTAAAATCGTCGACACCTAAGGCGTACGAGCTAAATCCTGCGGTTGTGATACCTTCGATGATGAAGTACACGGTAGATTGCCCGTTTACCGATGCAGGAATTGGCGCAATGTAGTTGTAAAAACCGGTACTTGGAACGGTAGGCTCGGCAGACGAAATCGAGAATTGTTCGAAAATTAACTCTGCGCCTTCTATACTTGGAACTGTGTTAACGTAGATGTTATATTTATCGGCTTCGTCGGCCAGATTATGTCTGTGTAACCACACATTAAGCTGTGTTTCTTCGGTAATATTTGCGAAGTCGTACGGACGCGAGTACAAGTATGCGGTTGAATTCTGATAGTTTTTAAACGCGATACGTGTTCCTGAGTGCGTAGTGGTGATATCGCCGAATTGCGGAGTTAGACCTTCCCAGTTGTTGTCTCCAGAAACTAATTCGGCAGTCCAACACGTTGGTAGCTCAGTTCCTGTAGTTCCTTCGAAGTCTTCTACTTCTTCTTCGCTATATACTGCTGGAATACACTGTGTTTCGAATTCGAACGGTCCGATCCACGCCCCAAAGTCGTTATTTGGACAAACCGAGCGTACATATACGAAGTATTCTGTGCCTGGTTCTAGGTTAGTGATAGTAGCTGACGTATCATTAAGAACTTCACTAGGCGTTACTGTGTCTGGGTCGGTATTGTCGTCTGTTGTAACCGCATATTGCCAGTTTGTTTCGCTACCTCCAGCTGTCCATGCAATATCTGCTGTTGTGGTAGTTGAAGGTCCGTTTGATACAATTTCGGTAACATCTGGGCAGGTTGGAGCAACTTCGTAGCGCACATCGTCTATGTAGATCGATTGAAAAATTCCTGTTGCGTTGTGTCTGAAGCCGAAATACGTATCGGTTGTTGAGGTATCGAAATTTACAGCAAATTCTTGCGGGATATCGCTTGTAATTGGCACATCGGCAATTACCGTATAGTTTGCTTCGCTAGTATTGCTGTCGAGTGTTACGATTTGCACTGAACCTTGACCGAAAGCGAAGAATTTCACTCTATAGGAGTTACTTGCTAGCGTAGACAAATTCGGGCTAACGAGTACAATATCATTTTCAGTTGTGGTCGAGTTGTCGTTGTATAGCTGCACGGAATTTGGCTCAGAAGAACCTGTAACAAAGGATACGGTGTTCACGTTTGCAAAGTTTGAAATTGAAGGTCCACGAAGAATTCTTGTCCAACAATCGGGTAGGGCAGGTGTGGTAACATCGTCAAAATCCTCTGAAAATTCGGCAACAGCTTCGCAGGCAGTTCGGATGTTAAGTGGACCAATCCAAGCTCCAAGTTCGTTAGCGCTGCAATACGATCTGATCCAAACACGATAAGGTGTATTTGCGGTTAAATCGGGAATCACGGCCTCGGTTGCATTAACAAGTGCAGGAGTTAAGCTGTTTGGATTTGTCTCGGTATTGCTGCCGATAACATATTGCCAATTGGTTTCGTTTCCTTGGCTTGTCCAAATTACCGTTGCGGTGGTTGTGGTAGTTGAAGCAAGGGCTAATTCGATAACATCGGGGCAATTTGGAATTGTTTCCCAGGTAATGTCGTCTAAAAAGATAGAGGAGAACAGTGATGGGTTGCTCATGCGGAAAGCTACGTGACGATCGGTTCCTGTGTAGCTGTCGTAATTTACTACAAACTCTGCGCTGTTATTTGTAACGGGTATCGATTCGATCAGGTTGAAAACTGCTGTATTGAGTGAATTATCAACCGTTCCTACTTCAATACTACCCGAACCTCTTGCTCTAAACTTGATGCGGTTGGTTCCTTGGCTAAGGTTCGATAAAGTAGGTGAAACCAGAATAATATCGTCTCCGTTTGTGGTTGCAGAATTACTGTTGTAGAGTTCAACTGAATTTGGCAATGAACCGGCTGGTTGGAACGAAGTAATGCTTATGCTTGAAAATTCTGAAATGGTCGGACCTCTTCGGATACCTCTCCAGCAAGCAGGTAGTGATTGCGAGCTGTCGAAGTTTTCGCTGAATGCTGCAATTGGTTCACAATCGGTTCTTACTTCGAGTGGGCCAATCCAAGCTCCAAGGTCGGTTGCAGAGCAGTACGAACGGATCCAGATGAAGTAACGTGTATCTGCATTTAGACCTGCGAAAGTTCCCGAGGTAGAGTCAAAATTTGCTGGCGTTAATTGGTTTGGATTGGTATTCGCAGTTGTACTAATTACACCTTGCCAGGTAGTTTCTGTACCTTGCGAACTCCATGAAATGATGGCACTAGATTCAGAAATACCTACGGCAGCGAGTTCAATTACATCTGGACAGCTTGGAATGGCTTCCCAAACGATGTTATCAAGAAAAGCCTCTTCAAAAGTAAAGCTTGCTTGCAGGCGAAATGCGATAAAATTATCTGTGTTAGTAACCGAACTGAAGTCGACAACATATTCGGTCATGTTATTAGTCAATTCAAATGCTTGGACTTCGGTAAAAGTTCCGGTATTTGAATTGTTGTCTAAGGTGCCTACTTGAATGTTTGCGGTACCTTCAGCGAAGAATTTAACTCTATGTGTTCCTGCGCCAGCATTTGAAAGTGGTGGAGACACTAAAATGATGTCGCTGTTATTAATATTTGCATTTGATTGATTTAAACGAACCGAAACTGGTGCTGAAACGGTCGAATTATAATCGACTGCTCCAACTGAAGAAAAGGTAATGTTGTCGCCGCGAATAATTTTGCTCCAACAAGCGGGTAATTCTCCGATTTCTGCAGTATCGAAATTCTCGCTGACGAAATCGCTGTTTTCGCAGTTTGTTGTAAAAGGTACTGCAAGTGTCCACGGACTGAAATCACCGTCGCAACTTGAGCGAACGTAAAATTCGTACTCGGTACTTAACGTTAAGTTACTTACAGTATAGTTATTTTCGGTAACCACCGTTCCGTTTTGCGAGCTTTCAGGAGCGGCAGCGGTTGCTAATTGTACAAGTACTTCCCATTGCGTTTCGGAGCCACCGGTATTCCATGTAAATGAAGCGGTAGTTGTTCCAATAGCTGATGTAGCAACATTGGTTGGTGGTGCGCAGGCTAAGAGCGCCTGAATAGTGGTAATGTGGCAGCTGTTTTGCGTAGTGCACGATTCGTCTTCGGAATAATGTGCGCGAATGGTTGACACGGGAATTGCCGAGACGGTTAATGGCGACGGTCCGGAGGCAATTACTTCATTAGAGGAATCGGTAATTGTAATGTACTTGTCTACGCCATTGCGTACACAGGTGAATACGTAATCCGTTCCGATTGATAGATTGGATACGGCAGCATACTCCGAGGTATAATTACAGGATGAAATTTCCTGTACGAGCCCCAAGTTATTAGAAACTATCGGATCGGCAGGGAACTGATTCGGATTGATGCATTGCGCTATTGCTCCATAACTACAGAGCAGCAGCAAAAAGATCGTAATTTTCTTCATAGTACTTTAAGTTTTACATTCCTACGAAGTTACTGTTTCCACCTAATCTAAACGAGGCAAAAGAGATATATCACAAAAAAGTAGGATTACTATCTTTTTCTAACGAAAAAACCTACCACTTTTGGTGATAGGTTTTTGATAAACAACTTAATTAAAAACTACTGCTTGATAAACTTCTTTGTAGTGTTTGCTTTATTGCTGAATAGCTGCACGAAATATGCGCCTGTTGCGAGTTGCGAAACATCGATTTGTGCGCTGTTGCCTGTATTTTTCTTTTCAAATACAACCTGACCTAATTGGTTTAAGATTTTTACTGCTTCGATATTCTCGGAGGCCGATACATTTAGAAGTGTTGTCGCCGGATTTGGGAAAACGCGTACAGATCCTTCGAAATTTGGAGCATCTACATTTAAAGTTTCAGCGAATTGAACTATAAAGTTTTCAACTCCCAAACCTTCGGAAGTATCGCTATCTACTGTAATTCCTTCAATCATCACATAAACACTTTCCATTCCGTTCATCTGTGCTGGGATGTCGAATTTATAATTGTAGAAGCCAGAAGCACTAACTACGGGTTCAATACTGTTTCTCGAGTGAATAGTACCGATTAACATAGCTCCGTCCATGCTTCTTTCGGTGTTCACATAAACATTGTACATGTCGCTCTCGTGGGCATTTTCATGTCTGTGTAGGTAAACGTCGACTTCTGTGGCTTGTGTGATATCGGTATAATCAATCGGTGCGGCGAATAATACTGCAGAGCTAGCCGAAGGTTGTTTGTAAGCGATCGTACTTCCTGAGTAGGCTTCGGCAATACTTCCATCACCAGTAGGTTCGTACATCTGCCATTGGGTGTCTCCTTCATACACGGCAGCCGACCAGCAGTAAGGCATAGCGCCGTTTTCATAATCAAATCCTTCTTCTGAAATTTCTTCAATATTTGAAGTCGCACAATCTGTATTTGCGATAATCGGACCAATCCAAACGCCACTTCCCGCAGCGCAAGTTGACTTAATCCAAATGTAGTAAACCGTTAAAGGCTCTAAATTTTCTAGTTCGATGCTGTTTTCAGAAGTCGGATAATAAGTTGAAAGCAGATTTGGATCTGTATTTGGAACGGTGCTGTAAACAACCACACCTCCATCATTGTTATTTCCTTCCCACGCTAGTGAAATATCATCGTCGTCGAAATCAACAATAGAAACGTTGTAAATATCGTCGCAAGCTGGAATTGGCTCGTAGTAAATGTCGTCGAGCGCCACGTAATTGTAGATGTCGCCACCTTCTAATTTAAAACCAATGTATTCATCAGTCGTAGGTGTATCGAATACTACCGAATATGTGTAGTTGTTATACTCAGTGAACTGAAAAGTCTGTACCGGAGTAAATGTAGCATCGGCATTGTTTGAGCTTAGGGTACCCACTACTAAAGTAGCATTTCCGAAGGCGGAGAATCGAACGCGGTATTGGCCTGAATTTAATGTACTTACGCGTGGCGAAACTAAGGTTATGTTTGAGTTGGAATCGATTGTGGAACCGTCACCGAATAGATATACAAGTTGAAGGTTTGCTTGGTTTTGTCCATAGTAATACGTTTGAATACTGCTGTATGGCGAAACATTTGGACCGCTTACAATTCCTGTCCAACAGTTTGGTAGTTGTGGAGTAATTACCGCTTCGAACGTTTCGATAAATCCTTCTACAGTTTCGCAACTTGTGTAGAATGTAAAGGCTTCCGACCATACGCCGAGTTGATTTTCGCCGCAGCTGCTTCTCACAAAAACCTTGTAAGCTGTATTTGCTTGTAGATTAGTGACGATGCCCGAATTTGTTTCAAATGTTACTGGTGTTGCGCCTTCTGGCGAATTAGCTGTGGTTACCACAACTTCGTAGGCTACAGCTCCGGAAACCTCGTTAAAATTAATTTGAGCTTGGTTTGTGCTTACATTGCTTGCGCTGATACCTGTAACATCCGGACAAGCAGGAATGGCTTCGTAGGAAATATCGTCCAATACGATATACGAATATGCGATCTCCGCCGCTATTTTAAACGCGATGTTAGCATCGGTTGAAGCACTTGCGGCAAAATTGTACGTAATGGTTTGTACGTTTTCATTTAAATCGAAAGTTTGCAAGGCAGTGAATACGGCATTGTCGCCAGAACCACTAATGGTTCCTAAAATTACATCGCCGGTTCCAAACGCTTTGAATTTGACTCGGTTCGTTCCTGTGTTCAAATTAGTTACCGCAGGCGACACTAAAATAACGTCTAGATTTTCTATCAGATAATCTTGGTATAAATAGGCGCTATTTTGCTCGGTAGTATTACTGAAATTAGTAATGTAAATTCCTGAATACGATGAAGCGGGTTGGTTTCTTACTATGCCTCTCCAACAGTTAGGTAATTCGTATGCTCCAGTGAATTGCTCGTAAAATGTCGCTACAGCAGCACAGTTGGTAGTGGCAGTTGTAGCAGCCGACCAATATCCTACTTCTTCTTCGCCACAACGGGTGCGGATCCAGAAATTATAGGTTGTATTTGGTTCTAAAGAATTGATTTCAAATGGATTTGCAGTTGTGTTTACGATAGCTCCTTGATTTGGATCGTTTGTAGAACTAACGGCATAAGAAATATCGTAGGATGCAGCTGCGGGGATATTTTGGAAGGAAATCGTTGCCGAATTGGTTCCGGTTGCAGTTACTTCGGCTGCAGCAATGTCCGGACAAGCGGGGTTCTGTTCCCAAACTACATCATCAACAAAAACAGGATCATAACTTCCGTTGCCTGTTAAACGGATTCCGATGTACGTATCACTACCAACATAATTTGAAAAATCAACAGTGTAGTATGCCATAACATCGGTAGGCGTAATTGTTTGAAGCGGTGTGAATACTGCATCTAAAGTATTGCTGTCTAGTGTGCCCACTTGTAAGCTCTGACTTCCGCGTGCAGCAAATCTCAAACGGTAATTTTCGTTTATGTTAGAAAGGGGAGGAGTTACCAAGATTAAATCGGCATTCGATAAGTTGGAACCATCTGCATAAAACTGAACGGCAGTTGTTCCCGAAGTTGTTGGGTAAGCGTAGTTAGCAGTGATACTGGCATGTCCGGTTAGTCCGTCGCCACGTCGGATAGCCTGCCAGCAGTTAGGCAACGTGTAATACGATTGTTCGAAAGTTTCATTTAATGAAGTAAACGAATCACACGGCGTGTAAAAATAAGGTGAAATGTTAATTGGTCCTGTTTCATCTTCGCAAACCGAACGAACCGCAAACTGATACAGTGTTCCTGCTGTTAAGTTAGTTGCCGTATAGGATGTTCCGGTTACGGGAATGGGAAGTATGCTGTCGGGTTGTGGATTTTGGTTATCCATATTAACAACATAAACTTCAAAATTATTGGTGTCTTGTGGCGCTGTCCATGTTAATTCTGCGCTTGAACTCGATAAAACAGTTGCATTTAAATTCGTTGGCGGCATGCAAGATAACACCGCTTGCACAAACGTATCAGCACAGTTTGTCTCTACACCACACGTTTCGTCTTCAGAATAATGTACACGAATTTCCGAATAAGGAATATTTTGTACAGTAAGTGGTGAAATACCGTGTGCAATCACTTCGTTAGCCACAGAGGTTACAGTGATGTATTTTGCACTTCCGTTTTGGTTACAGGTAAAAATGTAACCGATGTTAGGAGCCACATTCATAAGATAGGCGAACTCCATAGTCCAAGTACAATTTGATATATACTCCTGCGCGCCACTGTTTTGCAATATTACTGGCGACCATGGATATTGGCTGTTGTTAATGCACTGACCTACAGAAGCGGTTGTGCTAAAAAACAGTACCATAGCAATTAAGCGTACTAGTGATTTCATGCGTTTTTCGTTTTTGGTTCGATTGTAAGATAATGGCGAAATTGAAAGGTTGCGTCTGTAATTTTAATAAATGTTTAAAATTAATTAAAAAATGTTAAACGAATCTTAAATTATAAATAAAAGACAGTACAATAGAAACATTATCAACTAGTTGTGACTTTTTTATTGTTTTAGGGAAAGTTTTATTACTGCCTTGTTTCCGTCGTACGCAGTGTTCTCGGCACTTTCGTAGTAGTCAATTCTTTTCCTTAGCATATGTTTAATTTCTGTAAGCACTTTCAGAATAGCATTTCCATTTATCTAGATGACTAGTCAACCTTTATGGTCGGCATAAAAAAATCCTCAAAATCAATAATATCTATGTATTAGTGAGTTTGAGGATAACTAGATGAAACGTGAGAATCCTTATATCTGTTTCGGCGTTTATTTAACAGCTTAAGCTCAACTGATAAATCGAACTCCGATTTAAAAGCTATTAATCGTTTGCCTAATGGCCACCAAACGTGTCATTAAACCTTCAAAATAGTCGAGGTGTAGCATGTTGGCACCGTCGCTTTTGGCATTTGCCGGATCGAAGTGTGTTTCAATAAAGATACCATCGACACCTACGGCGATTCCTGCTTTCGCAATCGTTTCAATCATGTCGGGTCGGCCGCCCGTAACTCCCGCGATTTGATTAGGCTGTTGCAGGGAATGTGTTACATCGAGCACGGTGGTTGCAAACTGCTGCATCGCCGGGATACCGCGGAAATCGACAATCATATCCTGATAACCAAACATACTTCCACGATCGGTGGCCATTACGTTTTGATTATGGCAGTCAAGTACTTTCTGCACTGCGTGTTTCATACTTTCCGGACTCATAAACTGTCCTTTTTTCAAATTCACAGTTTTACCGGTTTGAGCTGCGGCTACAACCAAATCGGTCTGACGTACTAAAAATGCCGGAATTTGCAAAACATTAACAAATTCTGCAGCTTTAGGAGCATCTTCGTTGGTGTGAATATCGGTTACTGTTGGAATGTCGAATGTTTGTCCAACTTTTTGAAGAATTTTCAAAGCTTTTTCATCTCCGATACCCGAAAAACTGTCGATTCGGCTGCGGTTTGCTTTTTTGAACGATCCTTTAAAAACGTACGGAATACGTAGTTTGTCGGTAATACCAACCAGTTTTTCAGCGATGCGAAGTGCCATTTCTTCGCCTTCGATAGCACACGGACCCGCTAATACAAAAAAGTTTCCGCTTTCTAAATTTTTAATTTTTGGAATATTCGAAAGTTGCATAGTTATTTTTTAAGAGTTAGACCAACAGGTACGGCAATTCGGCCTTTGGCAAATATGTTTAAGTAGAGTACAACGGGTTTTAGTTGCCCGTCCCAGGTGAGCTCGTAGCGGTTTAGCAATCCAACACCAATATCATTGCGTTTGGAGGGAAACGGACAACAATCGTCGATCTTGCGAAATCGAATTTTTTCACCTTTCGGACCCGCCAAAGCATTCAAAAATCGAAATTGATTAATGGTATCGTTTTTTGTGTTTTGAAAAAAGACATTTATCGGATAGTCTTTATCGTAACCGTATTTAGGATTGGTGCTTATGTCAGTTATGACAAAATTTCCGACCGCATTAAGTTGCAAGTCCGGCGCATTTTCATCCACGTTTTTTAAAGTCGATTTTGTGCTAACGCACGCACTAAGTACTACGGCAATAAGCAAACAGCCAATTACTTTTTTACGCATATTATCCTTTTTGCGTTTTCGATTTCAAAAAGTACGCCACAATTGCTGAAACCACTATTCCAAAAGAAATACTGCCAATTGCAGAAGTAATCAAATAGGTATTCATGTTGAAATAAGAGCTTGCCGTTTCCAACGTTCTTCCATGAACCTCAATTTGATACTTAATTTGATTGGCAAAAAAGTCGGGCGAAACTACCTTTAAAGAAAAGAAGACAGCGGGTATCGACATCAATGCAGCAAAGATTGCCATTACCGAACCCGATAAGAATCCCTGTTTCCAATCCATTTGGTTCTTGAAAAAGCTACTTTTCTTTTCTCTTAAAGCTAGATAATAGACCAAAACCGAAGGTAGTACCACTATATTCGTATAAATAGGATGCTGATCTATGTGCTGATCGTGTAAACCGGCCGCTCGTTCAAGGGCAATCCAAACTATGCCGAGTACTGTAAGAATGAAGGCCCACTTGTATTCAATTTGAAAATTCTTCATTGTCGAGAGTTTTTGCAAAATTACACGATTTCATCGGGCTTTTGTATAATTGTACCTTGTGTTAAATTTTAAAAATATTCTGCTTACTTTGCAGCTCAATTTAAAACGCATATCATGAAAAGTTTCTTTAAAGTTGGCCTCCTTTTTTGGTTTTCTGCCCTTGTGTTAGTTTCGTGTGGTAGCGACGACAACGGACCAACCACGCCAGCTTCTATTATCGCAAAATGGACACCAACTCGCACGGTTATTTCGGCAAATGGAGGGAATATATCTTCAAATTACACTGGTAACGAACCTGGTTGCGACAAAGATTACATTGAATTTACCGCAGGAAATGCCTTTAACAATGTCGTGTTTTTCAGAGATGCTACAAACACTTGCACAGCGAGTGCTGCTGAACCAGCAACATATACCAAAACAGAAAACACTCTTGTGATTACGGGCGATATCTACGGTGGTTCTTATCAAATAGTTCGATTAACAAATACCGAATTGCAAATTGAAATAGAAGAAACAAACGCTGGAGTTACCACAAAAACTACGCGCTTTTTCACTAAAGTAGCACAATAACGATAAACCAAATAATCCAAACCGAAAGCATCTGAAAGAAATTTCAGGTGCTTTTTTATGACTTTTGAATCTCGGCGCTCAGTCCGGCATCGTGCAAAGCACTGCATTTTGGTGCCAATTCTTCTAATCCACCCGATTTCACAGTGCACTGTCCTTTGTAATGAACCAAAATGGCACATTGCTCGGCTTGAATCGGCGTATGTTCACAAACGCGAATCAGCGTTTCAATCACGTGATCAAAAGTGTTTACATCGTCGTTATACAACACCAATTCGTACGTATCGGCAATTTTTTCGAGAACGTCGGTTTCAAATTCGGTTAATTCAAGCGGCATAATCTTTCATCTAAATTCAATGGTTTGCAAAAGTACTAATAAACGGCTGTTCAACAAATGTCTCGCGAGATCCATCGGAAACAAGCAGTTTTCTGTAATTACGGAAAATTCGCCTACTTCATTGAGCGTAACTGTAGCGAGACTTTGTTTACTCCAAGTAAAGATGTTTCTCTATTTATTGATTTTTTGCCATCAGCTGGCGATTCTTTAAGCGCACTCATTTTTTATTGATTTTAATCAATTTGTATCATTTCCTCTTGTAACACCTTTGCCCAAAAATACAAGTACAATGAAAAAATTGGTGTTCTCTTTTTTTATGCTCTTAATTTTGCAAGTTCAGGCGCAAAATGGTGTTATTCGAGGAGTAATCACAGATAAACAGTCTGAAAAAACGATCGAAGGAGCTGTCATTACCTTACTCGGAAACGACGGCATCACAGCAGTTTCCGATGCGTTTGGCCGCTTTAAACTCGAACAAGTGCCGCTTGGTCGACAAAGTATTGCCATAGATGCCACAGGTTATGAAAGCAGCGTTTTGCCCGAATTAGAAGTTGTTTCAGGAAAAGAAGTCTTAACAAACATTGCACTCACCCAAACCTTTAATGAACTTAGCGAAGTTGTAATCGCAGCGCCAAACAACAAGGCAAAAGCGATCAACAAAATGGCTGCTGTTTCGGTGCGACAATTTTCGCCAGACGAAGTTAACCGATATGCCGGCGGACGAAGCGATGTGGCACGTTTAGCATCGAACTTTGCCGGTGTTTCTACCGCCGATGATAGTAGAAACGACATTATTGTTCGCGGAAATTCATCGACAGGTTTGTTGTGGCGTTTGGAAGGAATTCCAATTCCGAGTCCGAACCACTTTTCAACTCTTGCCACTACGGGAAGCCCGGTTTCAGCATTGAATCCGAACGTATTAGCAAATTCCGATTTCTTAACGTCAGCATTTCCGGCAGAATACGGTAATGCGCTCGGAGCCGTTTTTGATTTAGGATTACGAAAAGGAAATTCAGAATCATACGAATATACAGTAGGTGTGGCAGCGTTTCCTGGTGCCGAAGCGCTTGCCGAAGGTCCGTTAGGTAAGAACGGCGGTTCGTTTCTCGTGGCAGCACGCTACGGAATCGTTGGTTCACTTGGCTTGGCTGGAACCGCTGCACAACCAAATTATAACGATGTAACCTTTAATTTCGATTTCGGACGCAGTAAATTAGGCCGGTTTTCAGCTTTCGGAATACTCGGAAATTCAAACATCGATTTGTTAGGAAGGGATGTCGAATTATCTAGCGACGACCTTTTTGCAACCCGTGATGAAGACAGTTTCGTAGAATCGAGATTTGCCGTTCTGGGTGTCAAACAACAAATCGAACTCGGCGAGCGTTCCTTCCTTAAAAATGTGGTAAGTGTTTCGACTTCAGGGAATTTATTCGACCAAGATCGCTATTTCAATCTCGAAACGCCTGAAGAGTTTAAAATACGTTGGAC
Source organism: Flavobacterium sp. (assembly GCF_049240005.1). Classification (GTDB taxonomy): domain Bacteria; phylum Bacteroidota; class Bacteroidia; order Flavobacteriales; family Flavobacteriaceae; genus Flavobacterium. Next base: position 18,057 of record NZ_JBMLTK010000010.1, read on the forward strand.
AGAAGCCGACAATACCGAAAGTCGCGTAACACTTTCTTCTTTATTCAATACCAAATTATCGCGAAAAGCAACAATCCGCGCGGGTGCTTTAGTAGAATTCTTCCGACTAAATTCCGAATTATCGGATCGCGAACAACAAGCAGATACCGATAACGATCAACTTCCTGATTTTGTAAATCTTATTGACATCGATGGAAATTACACCGTTTTTCAACCTTATGTGCAAGGACAATTTCGACTTACCGAAAAACTCTTGTTCAATGCCGGTATTCACGGCCAGTACTTTTCGCTAAACGAACAAACTGTTGTTGAACCGCGATTTTCAGCGAGTTATTCGCTAAACCCCAAGAGCAATATCAGCTACGGTTACGGACTACACCACCAAAATGTAGCTGCTCCTATTTTATTTCTAAACCAATACGTAGACGGTGTTGCCATTCAGTCGAACAGAGATTTGAAATTGGTGCGCAGCCAGCATCACGTTTTGGGCTACGATTACCGTTTTGGAAAAGATTGGCGATTGAAAGTTGAGGTATATTATCAAGACATCGATAACGCAGCGGTAGAACGCGTGCCAACTGGTTATTCGTCGTTAACAGAAGGCGCTGATTTCGGATTTTCGATCGACAAAACCAACTTAGTTAGCGAAGGTACAGGCTACAACAGAGGTATGGAATTAACTTTGGAAAAGTTCTTTAGCAAAGGATACAATGCGCTAATAACCGCTTCTACCTTTGAAAGCAAGTACAAAGGAAGCGATCAAGTTGAACGCGATTCGCCTTTTAATAACGGATATATTCTCAATGTTTTAGCTGGGAAAGAATTCAAAATTGGAAAAGCAAGAAAGAACGTTTTTGCCATAAATACCAAGTTTACCACTTCCGGCGGACGCTATTACACGCCTGTCGATTTACAAGAATCTATAGCGCAAGGCTATGAAGTTCTCGACGAATCAGCGTATTATTCAGAACAATACGACGCTTATTTGCGACTCGATTTAAAGTTCTCTTTCAAATTTAATAGCGCTAAGAAAAAGAGTTCACATCAGTTTTATATTGATTTTCAGAATATTACAAATAATGAAAACGTCTTTACCCGAGATTATAACCGGGTAACGCAGCAGGTAAATCAGATCGACCAAATTGGTTTTCAACCGGATTTCGGATACCGTTTCCAATTTTAAAATCAATTTGTACGCTGCAAAACCACAACGACAAATAAGTTAATGGCTCGATAAACAGAAGTTTACGTTTTTTTAGTTAGTTTGGAATGGGATTGTAAGAGTCTGCGAAGTATCTTTACCAAGCAGACTCTTCCTTACCCGTTTTTCTGGTTATAATACAATCGATTAAAATACGCATGTACACGAATTTACATATTTTTTTACAGCGATTTGAAGTTTTAACTGAGGAAGAAATTGCCGCATTTATCTCCATCTTTAAGCCTATGGAAATCCGAAAACTCGATCATCTTTTTGTAGAAGGCGAACGGGTTTCTCGCATTTACTTTTTGAATGAAGGCATCATGCGCGGGTACTTAAATACGGCTACCGGCGAAGTCACCTCGAATTTTTATTTCGGTCCGACGATGTTCACCGATTTAATGGCCGTTCGTGCCGTTGAACCCACAAAAATGAACGTGCAAGCCTTAAAAGATGCAGTTTTAATGCAGGCTGAAATGAGCGATCTCGATGATCTAATTGCCTTACATCCCAGAATGGAACTCATCTTCTTTAAATTCTTAGAACATCTGTATCTATTCGGATTGCTTCGACAACACTCCTTTATCTTCGATTCGCCCCAAGAGCGCTACCTAAAGTTGTTTAACGATCGCCCGAAGGTAATCGCCGAAATTCCACAACGTTTCATTGCATCCTATCTCGGCATGACACCCGAAACCTTAAGTCGCGTGCGGAAACGAATCTTTAAAGAATTGTAAAATGAAACACTTTCAGCAATTTATCGAGACGTTTTGCCGTATCTCAGCTCAAGAACGCGAAGATTTAGAAGCGCTCTTCGAACCGGTAACCATCAAAAAAATGGATCACGTATTTACTGCCGGCGATTCTATTCGAGATTTAATTTACTTCGACGAAGGTATTTGTCGCGTTTACTTAATTAAAGACGGCGAAGAATTTACCACCAAGTTTCTTACCGGCCCATGTATTTATGCCGAATTGTTCTCCATCAGAAACAATACGCCAACGTTTATCAACATTCAATCTATAAACGTAACGTGTTATTACCGCGCTAGTTTTGCTAAAGTGGAAAAAATGATGCAAGATAACGCCAACCTCCGAAAGCTCTTTTTAAAGCTGTACGAGCACATTTACATTTTGGGCACCAAAAGACAAATATCTTTTATCAAAGATTCGCAAACCGAACGCTATTTTAAACTGCTTACCGAACAACCCGAACTACTTCAAACAGTTCCCTTACAATTTATCGCTTCTTTTTTGGGAATGAAACCCGAAACTCTAAGCAGAATCAGAAAGAAAATGAAATAATCGTGTCGAAAGAACTACAGCTAGCCTTCTAGAAGTGGCACGCCGATTCGTTTCCTCTACAACTTCACATATTTCATGGCTACCCAATGGTTGCGCTCTTTTACCAACTGCTGTGACAGTCCGAGCGAAACACATTTTTCATCCATAACCGGAATGTCGTGCTTGTAAAAGCCGCTCAGTAAAATAGTGCCACCTTTTTGTAGGTATTTAACATAAGTAGCTAAATCCTGCAACAAAATATTTCGGTTGATGTTCGCAATAATCAGGTCGTACGTAACGTCAAGGGTTTCGAGTGTGCTGGCATCGCCCAAAAACACGCGAATATCAGGCGTTTGGTTGCGTGCAATATTCTCGAGTGAATTTTCATAGCACCACGTATCGTTGTCGATTGCATCGACCTTTCCCGCCGATTTCTTCGCAGCTAAAATCGCTAAAATCGCGGTGCCACAACCCATATCCAAAACCGTCTGATTTTCAACCGAAAACTCCAGCAAATGTTCAATCATCATAAAGGTAGTCTCGTGATGTCCGGTACCAAAACTCATTTTCGGCTCAATAACAATCTCAAAATCAGCATTTTTTGGTTCATGAAATGGCGCACGCACATAACATTTTCCGTTTACATCAATCGGTTCAAAGTTTTTTTCCCACTCCTCATTCCAATTTACTTGTTCAATTTTTTCGATGCGATACGTAACGCTAAAAAACTCATTTTCTAAAAAATCAAAGGCCATTTCAGCGCCTGCATCCGGCATATTTTCTTGAATATAAGCCGTTAAGCCTGTTTCAGTTTCTTCAAACGATTCAAAGGGAAGCGCTTCTAAAGACGCCAAAACAATATCGGTGCCCGGCTGTACCGGATTAATTGTAAAATGATATGCAAAATAATGCTGCGACATGCCAATAATTTTCTGCAAAAGTACTCGCTTCTGGTCTAAAAAACCGACATATATCAATAATTGTTCATCGCTTTTTTAGTTTTTTGGGCGGTCCGGCGGCAAACGTCTCGTGGAAATCCATAGCCGCCGTCAGGCCATCCGCTACAAACTTGTTCACTTGTTTTGCAACAGTCAGGCGTTTGCAAGCGCTCCTCTCGTCGCGTTGCCACTGCCGTCAGTTGTCAAAACAAGCTCCAAGGTTTTTCGCTGCTGTCCTTACCGCGAAAGTCGTTTCCCAAAAATCCGCTGCCATCAAGACGTTTTCACGCCAACAATTTCCGTTTTATAAGCTTGTGGCAAGCATTGTAATTTAGCTATTTTTGTGCATGAGATTTTTTGTAACTGCGTGCTTAACGTTTGCCACGGCACTTGCGTTTGCCCAACGAAAGCCCGAAACGCCTAACAACGACCTAAAGCTGTCAACAATTCCGTATTATTCATTCGGAAAGGGAATTGGTATTACCTCGCCCGACAGTTTATTTCAAATGAACATCCGATTTCGGATGCAAAATCGCGTTACGTATCTCGACGAAGAAGATGAAAAGCCTGCGTACGACGGGCAAATACGACGTCTTCGCCTGCGATTCGACGGCTATGTGGGCAGTCCCAAATTTTTGTACGCCATACAACTTTCGTTTGCGCCCGGCGATGTAGGCGAAGTGCAAGAAGGCGAAAACATCAATATCATTCGCGATGCGGTAGTTTTTTATCGCCCGTCAGCTAAGTGGAGTTTGAGTTTCGGACAAACGAAACTGCCCGGAAACCGACAGCGTATCAACTCATCCGGTGCACTTCAACTCACCGATCGAACCATTAATAACGCGCGTTTTACCATCGATCGCGATTTCGGTTTTCAAGCGCATTATCTCAACGAAAAGCTCGGAAAGCCGTCCTACAATCTGAAAGCGGCTTTATCCACCGGAGAAGGACGAAATGTAACCAATGGTTCCGACGACGGTGTAGCTATAACGGGTAAGGTAGAGTTGTTTCCGTTCGGTGCTTTTCAGCGCGACGGAACCAATTTTGAAGGCGATTTAGTGCGCGAAGCCAAGCCCAAATTGTTGCTTTCGGGCGCTTTTCAACAAAACAATTTAGCAAAACGAACCCAAGGACAACTCGGCGACGATTTGTTTGCACCACGCACCATGCGCTCGGTCTTACTCGACGCGATGCTCAAATACAACGGCTTTTCGCTGATGAGCAGCTACATGTCGCGTTCAACCTCCGATACGCCAATTACCGTAAATCCGCTCGACGCTACGGATATTCGTTACGTTGTTGTTGGAAACGGTTTCGATTACCAAATGAGTTATTTATTTCGAAACGACTTCGAACTAATTGGTCGGTATTCCATTCAGAAATTAGGTTCCGAAATCAAGGCATTTCTACCCACTACCAAAGAGTACAGTTTTGGCGTTACCAAGTATTTACGCGAGCACGCCTTTAAATTGCAGGCCGAAATTAATTACGACGACCTCGATTTTGCCGACGGTAGCAACCGCAGAAATTGGTATTTACGCCTGCAAGTTGAAATGGGAATTTAGCACTTGAGTTCGATTCATAATCTTGGCCAGAATGCTTGACATGAACAACTTCCACGCTAAATCGCTAAACGGCAGCCTACTCCGGTAGATTTTTTTGGGTACCACAGTATTCCAAATCAAATCTGCTTGGTAATCAATCCCTTATCTATTTTCTGAACTTAGTTTTTAAATCGAACTAAGGTTAGCACGTTTTTGCGCACATTTTCGGGTTAGGGATAGCAGCAGAAATGAAAGTGCGCTGTGGGTAGTTTTTGCCACTGGAAAACGGCGACCACAGAAGCCGGTTTGCGGCGTGCAAAAACACCCATTCGGCGTGCTTGAATTGCCGCGAATAGCCCGACGGCGCCGGAGGAACGACCCGCCGGAACCCCCAAATTATTCTCATTTAAATTTTTATCTGTGAAGGCGCGCATCCAAACTGATTTTTGAACGCTTTACTGAAGGCAGCTGTGTCGGCAAATCCGGTTAAGAGAGCAACTTGACTTACTTTTTCGCCTTGCAACAAGAGTAGTTTGGCGTGTAGGAGTCTTTTTTTAATGAGATACTGAAAAGGCGTTACCAAAAATGCGGATTTAAAACGGCGGATGAAATCGTATTTCGACATACAAGCGAGTTGTGTAAGCTCGGTTATGGTAATGACTTTCAGGAAGTTATCGTCGATGTACGTTTTTGCATTGAGCAAATTGCGGAATACGGTTTCGTTGACTAGTTGCTTTTTGTACCGCAGCTTAGAAAATTGTTCGAAAATGAGCGATTGGTCGCGTACGATACTTTCGCCGATGCTGTAGAACAGTTCGTGTGAGAGCAAGCTGTTTTGATTTTCGACCAGCAGCAGCCGTGAGAGCTTGTTTAATTGATGTCCGAGGTGCGTGTGTTGCGCTTTATACTTGTTAATCAGGAATTTGTCGGATAGAATAAAGTTTCTGAAGTCGGTGGTGTCGAAAATACTGTCGGTTATTTCGGTTATAATTTCCGGTGCAATATCGATGCAGAGTCCGACGGTTTGTTGATTTATGTGTACCTCGCTGTATTGGTTGTTGTTCCCGATAACGTATTCGCCTTGTTTTACGAGGAATTTCTTTCCGTTGATGACGTACGTTTCGGCTCCTGAAACCACGAATTTCGCAGCTATTTGATTGAAATGCGTACTACCTTCGAAGCTCTGAAAGGCAGAAATTCGAATTTGGTTGTTATGGGCATCGCTGTACACGTGTTTGTTCATCGAGTTCAGATTTCAAAACATTAGTAGCATTTTTTCTAAAAATGTAACAGCATCTTGCCGTGAATCTGGATTTTATCTCGATGAAAATCGGGTGGTTTTAATTTTAAAACTTTACGATTTTAAGTTTTCGAGTAGTATTGAAAACGTTTTTCTCCGAGCAGTAACCTTAGGGTTGAAATTTCTCCAAAGCAGATGAATGGCTTGATTTTCGGCTAATTCGGGAGTTCGAATACAGCGTTCTACACCTTTTTTGATTACGGTGCGGTAAAACTCCGACATGATTAAGGCAGTTACTCCTTTATTTTGGTATTCTGGTGCTATGCCTATCAAGTAAAAAACAGCGTCTTTACTAGATTTTCTTGCCTTTAGTAAATGAAATATACCAAAAGGGAACAGCTTTCCGTTTGCTTTTTGCAAGGCTTGAGCGTAGCCAGGCATAACAATCGCGAAAGCAATCATTTGGTTTTGGCTATTGAAAACAAACTTGATGTATTCTGGATTGATGAACGAAATATACTTTTTCTTAAAAAATTCTTTCTGCCGCTCCGAGACAGCTACAAACGACGCTAAATTTTTATACGACTCGTTAAACAAATCGAACATTTGATCTACATATGGCATGATGTCTGCCGTGCGGTCGAAATTTTTAGAATATACTCCGTAACGTTTTTTAACTAATTCTTCGCCGCGATACAGTGGTTCGGGATCTACGTCCTTGACGAGAAACGTACTTTCGATGTATTCTTTCTCTGTTTGGAAGCCAAGTTGTTCTAAATGCGTGATATAATACGGAGCGTTGTACCAGGTTACGGCAGTACCCAATTCATCGTAACCAAAAGTTAAGGCACCTACTTTATCGAGGTTTGAAAATCCGATGGGTCCTTCTACCATAGCAAGTTGGTGTTTTCGACCGAGTTCGTAAACTTTTTGCAACAAGGCTTTGGTGACTTCGATATCGTCGATTACATCAAACCAACCGAAGCGTACTTTCGACTTTTTCTGTTCGTTTACTTCTTGCCAATTGACGATAGCAGCCACACGTCCAACGATTTCTTTTCCGCGGTAAGCGAGATAAAATTGCGCTTCTGCATGATCGAAAGCCGGATTGTTTTTTTTGTCGAATGCCGCTAGTTCATCGTTTATTAAAGGTGGAACGAAGTAGGGATTATCGCGATACAATTTCATCGGAAATTTGACAAAATCAGTAAGTTCGCTTTTGCTTATCGCTTCTTTAACAGTAATCATAGGTGCTATTTAGTTCCAGTGGGTTGAGGTACAGTTTCTTCACCTTTTTTCCCTTTCTTTTTCTTTTTCTTTTTCTTTTTTCCTTTTTTGTCCTTGTCTTTATCTTTATCTTTTCCAGATCGAATCAGAACCGGTTTGTAGTTGTCGTCAAAACGCCAAGCAATACCAACACTCGCATAGAACACAGTCGGTGTATCTTTTAGATTAGCGGTAATTGAACCATCTAATTGTATATTTTCCTTCACTAAATAGGCAGCACCGCTTCGAAACAGTACGTCGGCGTAGAAGTCGCTACTGTAAATCTGACTTTCGAGAAATCCGCTCCACTTTTCTGAAAATCCGCGTGTAAGAGTAATTACGCCACCAAGCGATGGATAATCAGTAGTTACTTTATCTGCGATGATGTTGGTAACCAAAACCAAACCGCCGCTGAATTGATTTTGCGTAATTACCATAAGTTTTGGTGAAATAATGGGATCCGATTCAAATGTGTATGGATTGTCGAAGTTCAAATTAACACCACCATACACCGCTACGGCCGGGATTAACTGCCGCCATTTGAATTTATATTTGGCTTTCCAACTTTTAACGTTCGGCTTTTCCTCGTAGTTTTTGTAGGGATCGTACAACAGGTATTTCGCACCAATGATGGTCGATTTCAACGAGCGTCGGTTTTCAGTTCCAAACGGCGTGACAAATTGATCGCCTTGGTATTGTGTTTCGAAAATCCCTTCTAATTCTTCCTTGTAAATTCCCCAGCGTAAAACCGCTTCCAGACCCAAACCTGTAGAGGTTGTTTGCAATAAATTGTGCTCTTCTCGAAAAAAATACGTGCCACCTTCGGCTTGAACAACCGATTTACCGACAGAAAATGCTGCCATCGATTTTCCAGGACGGTTTGAGTTTATGACATCAGTAAATTGTCCGTGAGCGAGAACAACTGTTAAAAGGGCAAGAAGGAGCAGACGGTTTCTAAGCATGAGACCTTTGTTTAAGCGTAGTTTCAAAAGTATCATTTTTATTATTTATTTAAGAAGTAAAAGGAGAGATAAATTTTACGATTGTTTAATTTTGTCGTAGATATTCAAGCGTATGGAAACCGCCTCTTTTACTGGTTTTATTAAAACCCTATTTTGGATTGTTGTATTTTATTATGCGTTCCGACTCATCGTTCGTTTACTTTTACCTTACGCAATGAAAAAAGTGGTCGAAAAAGCGGCAACGCAATTCCAAAACCAACAACAAGCGTATCAGCAACAACAGCAAACGCATCAAAATCAGGCGCAATCCAACCAGAAACCGCGCGAAACCAAAAAGGTAGGGGAGTATGTAGACTTTGAGGAAATTGACTAAGTTTGCCTGACAATTTTCCGACCTGCTAAGGTTCAGTAAACGCTGAAAACTACATGAAAATACTTCAAAAATTCGTTCCGCATTTTATTGCGCTCTTGTTCTTTGTTATAGCCGCACTTATTTATTGTTATCCCGTCTTGCAACGAAAAACCGTATACCAATCGGATATCGTTCAATATACCGGAATGGCTAAAGAACAAAACGATTTTCGATCCACCAACGACCAAGAACCTTACTGGACAAACGCTGCTTTTGGCGGAATGCCTACCTATCAGCTCGGCGCCAATTATCCGCATAATTACGTAAAGAAATTAGATTCAGTTATCCGATTTTTACCGCGACCAGCAGACTACATTTTTCTCTACTTTTTAGGATTTTACACCTTAATTGTTGCATTGGGAATCGATTACCGCAAAGGCATCATCGGTGCGTTAGCGTTCGGATTTTCAACCTATTTAATCGTAATTCTCAATGTGGGTCACAACGCAAAAGCGCATGCCATTGCTTACATGCCGCTCGTGCTCGCTGGACTAATTTGGGTATTTCGCGGAAAACGCACACTCGGATTTGTTGTAAGCACTTTGGCTATCGCACTCGAGATTAACGCGAACCACTTCCAGATGACGTATTATCTGCTGTTTTTGCTGGCAGCGGTGGCAATCTACTACATTTACGAATTCGCTAAACAAAAGGAATACAAACCCCTGTTCATCAATTTCGGAATTCTTTTAGGTGCTGGGATCTTAGCCCTTGGCGCCAATGCAGCTGGCTTGTTGGCTACTGCAGAATACACCGATTGGAGTATACGTGGAAAAAGCGAACTCACTTTTAAAGCCGATGGATCCAAGAATACTTCGGACGCGGCTATGGAGTATGAATACATCACCGAATACAGTTACGGTATCGGCGAGAGTTTAAATTTAATTGTTCCACGATTGTTCGGCGGCAGCAATAGTGAATCTTTAGACGAAAATTCGGCAGTTGTCGACCAACTTCAAAAAACACAAATAGCCGAAAATCAATACATTCCAAAAGAACAAGCGATTGAGTATGCCAAAGAAGGAATGCCAACGTATTGGGGCGATCAACCAATTGTGGCAGCACCGGCCTATATCGGCGTTACCGTTTTCTTTTTGGCATTACTTGCCTTGTACTACGATCAACGTAAGATCAAATACGCTTTTTTAGCTGCGTCTTTGCTAAGTTTGTTCTTATCATGGGGAAAAAACCTGGATTTTCTTACCCGCTTTTTTGTCGATTATGTTCCGTTGTACGACAAGTTTAGAGCAGTTTCTTCCATCCAAGTGGTGCTAGAATTATGTATGCCTTTACTCGCAGTAATGGGCTTACAAACCTTTTGGAAACTCGATGCGGCGCAGCAGCAAAAAGCAGTTATTAAAACCGGCGGAACCGTTTTGGCTATTTTATTGCTCATCTTTGGTGGAAAGTACTTTTTGGAATTCACCACCGTTAAAGACGACGAACTGGTGAAGCAATTAGGCACTGAGATTGTTGCTGCCTTACGCAAAGACCGAGAAGCCATGTACACCACCGATACGCTAAAAGCCATCGGATTAACGGCAGTCCTTGCAGGAATTTTGTGGCTCTTTGTGAAGCAAAAGTTGAAATCGGCTACCGCACTTTCCTTAATTGGATTGCTGATTTTAGTCGATTTAATATCGGTAGATAAACGTTATTTGAACGCCGATAATTTTGTTCCGGGAATCAAAATGCGCGAGCCTTTCGAGCGTACTTCAGCCGACTCAGAGATTTTAGCCGATAGTACCGTTTTTAGAGTTTACGACATTCAAGGACGTTTAAATGCCCGAGCATCTTATTTCCATAAATCGGTGGGTGGCTATTCGGCGGTCCGACCACGTCGTTACGATCAATTGTTTGAATTTGGTGTAGAGCGCGATTTGCAAAAATGGGCATCGCAAATAAATCCAGAAACAGGTTTATTGGGCATCGATTATCCGGTGTTGAGTGCGCTAAACGTAAAATACGTTTTGATTCCTACCGAACAAGGCGAGGTTGTTGTTGGAAATCCGTTTGCCTACGGAAACGCTTGGTTTGTGAAGTCGATTGTTCCGGCAAAATCGGCCGACGAAGAGTTTAAAGCTACGCTGAATTCAAATCTACGTCAAACAGCCATTCTTGCGAGTTCCGATGCGAAAGCTCTTGCCGGGAAAACCATTGCGGCCGACAGTCTGTCGCAAATCCGCTTATCTTCCGCGAAAGCGTACACACCAAATAAAATTACGTACCAATCGAATAACACGACCGACGGATTTGCCGTTTTTTCAGAATCGTTTTACAAAGACGGCTGGACAGCAAAAATCGATGGAAAAGAAGTACCGATTTATCGTACTGATTACGTCTTACGCGGATTATTCATTCCAAAAGGCGCCCACCAAATCACTTTTGAATTCAAACCAAAAGTGGTTGAAACCGGCGGAACGATATCGCTGATAAGCACAATCATCCTGCTCTTGATTTTAGGGGCTGTTGGAGTGAAATACGCTAAAGAATCAAAAAAGTAAACTCATGAGCGCGCAGCGAAAAGTGCTAATCGTTGCTTATTACTGGCCGCCTGCGGGAGGGCCCGGCGTTCAGCGTTGGTTAAAATTTGCGACCTATTTGCGCGAGTTTGGTTACGAACCTATACTGTACGTACCCGATAATCCTACATATCCGATTATCGACTCCGGCTTATTGGATGAAGTTCCGCACGATATTCGCGTCGTTAAGAAGGCAATTTCCGAGCCGTATAAATTTGCAGCTTGGTTTTCTTTAAAACGTACCCGAAAAATAAGTAGCGGCCTTATTCCCAAAAAGCAATCGCTGAAAGACAAGATTTTATTGTGGATTCGCGGAAACCTATTCATTCCCGATGCACGTGTTTTGTGGGTAAAACCCTCGGTCGAATTTCTCGAACAATTTATTCAAGAAGAACAAATTAAGCTAGTAATTACAACCGGACCGCCGCATTCGTTACATCTGATCGGAGCAAAACTTAAAGAACGTAAACCCAATGTAACGTGGATGGCCGATTTTCGAGATCCGTGGACTACCATTGGTTATCACAAAGATTTATTACTCACCTCTTGGGCAGCTAATAAACACAAAAAACTAGAAAAGTACGTGCTCGATACCGCCGACCATTTGTTGGTAACGAGTTCGGGAACAAAAACAGAGTTTCAAGCTGCTACAAAAACACCTATCTCGGTTATAACCAATGGTTTTGATTCGTATGAAATACAGCGAATTCCGTTAGATGAAAAGTTTAGTATGGCACACATCGGTTCGTTTTTAGCCGATCGAAATCCAGAAATTCTTTGGCAAGTCTTAGCCGAGCTTATTCGAGAAAACGCAGCTTTTGAAAAAGCATTCGAGCTAAAAATCATCGGCGCGGTATCGCCAATTGTTGTCGAAAGCATCAAGAATAATAATCTCGCCGACTACGTAACGCTACTGGGCTATTTGCCACATCTCGAAGCCGTGAAACAGCAACGTGCGTCGCAAGTTTTACTTCTTATCGAAATCGACCGACCCGAAAGCAAAGTAATTATTCCGGGTAAGTTGTTCGAGTATTTAGCAGCACAGCGTCCGATTTTAGCCATCGGACCCGAAGGCGCCGATTTTCGCTCAATACTTGAAGACGCCTCCGCCGGCCGATTTTTTAATTATTCGAACAAACAAGCACTTAAAGAATACATACAACTCCTTTTTTCCGACTTTCAAGCAGGTAAGTTATTTGTAGAAACAAAAGATATTGAGCAATTTAGCAGAAAATCGCTTACTAAAAAACTCGCAGCTTTGCTCGATACGTTATGGGAATCGTAATTAAACAGTCGTCCGGTAATTTTGTCATTACCTATTTCGGTTTTGCTATTGGCGCTGTAAATGCGTTGTTTCTCTACACCAATTTTCTAGATCAAGAGTATTACGGTTACACGCAGTATTTACTGTCGGCAGCAAACATTTTAATGCCTTTCATGGCATTTGGCGTGCATTCTAGTTTGATTCGCTTTTTTAGTCGCTGTACTTCTGAAAAGGAAAAAGACCAATTGCTGAGTTTTGTAGTCCTGTTGCCCTTGCTTATCAGTTCGATTGTGGCGGTGCTTTACGGCTTTTTCAGCGAAGCTTTTGTTACGCATTTTTTGAGTCCGAACATGGATGTTTCTAAATACCTCTGGATGATTCCCGTCGTCGGACTCGCCATGGCCTATTTCGAGATTTTCTATGCCTATGCAAAAGTTCATTTGCGTTCAAACCTCGGGAATTTCCTCAGTGAAGTTTTAGTGCGCTTGCTGGCCATGCTTCTTTTAATCGGCGTGCATTATAATTGGCTTTCCACTGAACAGTTTCTCTACGGATTAGTTATAGCGTACGTTCTTCAAACCTTGTGCATGTTTGTTTATGCCGTGTCGATGCGGCCGTTGCGCTTCCGAATCGGATTTCCACACAACCGAAACGAGATTTTACAGTTTTCGGCCTTTATTATCGTTTCAGGAAGCATCGCCACGCTGCTTATAGATCTCGATAAACTCATGATTCCACGTTTTAGCTCGCCAGAAGCAGTTGCTATTTATGGCGTTGCAGGTTTTATTTCTACTGTTATTGCAGTTCCAGCGCGCGCCATGAATCATATCACGTATCCGCTTACGGCGCAATTAATCGGTGCTGAAAAATGGGACGAGCTTCGCAGCCTGTACAAAAAGAGTGCACTCACTTTACAAATCATTGGCGGATTGGTTTTGTTAGGTATCTTCCTAAATATCAAGCAATTATATTTAATTATCCCAGCAGGATACGAAACCGGATATTGGTCGGTGATCTTAGTCGGATTAGCGAAATTCTACGACGTGATTTTAGGAAATAATAACGCCATTTTGGTAAACACGAAACATTATAAATGGGCTTTAGCTTTCGGAGTGGGCGTAGTTGTACTTATGATCTTTTTTAACCTGTGGCTCATCCCCATTTATGGCATAACTGGTGCTGCACTTGCAACCTTACTCAGTGTAGCTATCTACAATACGGTAAAGTTACTTTTTGTTGTGCGTAAGTTACAGATGTCGCCGTTCTCCACAGCCACAATCAAAAGCTTTGCAATTATCGGAGTAACTTTTGCACTGTTTTTCGGTTGGGATTTCAAATTCCATCCGGTTATAAACATTTGCTGCAAGTCGGCAATGATCACGGTTTTCTACGTTTTTGTAGTACTTCGCTGGAACGTATCTCCTGAAATTTCTGCGGCCTTTAACGGATTTCTCCACAAATTTAAAAAGTGATTTTTTAGGGCAATACGCGGCAAAAGTGCTTTTTCAATAACGAGCAAACCGCCGCGCCCGGGCTGTCCGCTGTATCTTTTAGTTCCGCTTCGCTCCACTAAAAGGATATCGCTTCCATCCCTATTGCGAAGTAAAGTCTTTGGAAAACGTTCGGTTTTTACCGAAAAATCAACGCAATAATCAACAAAATCCACGTTATAGAAATACAGATTAAATGAAACGCTCGTGTTTTTGCTTGTCGAGATGATCCAGCAAGCTTCTGGGCTAAAACCGAAACCATCCTCAGCAATTTAACTACCTTTGATAGTAAATTTCAACAAATAGTTTTGAAACAGTTCGCCTCATATATCACTTTTTTACTACTCGTTTTTTCTTCTGCGAAAGCGCAAGAACGCATCGACTTTTATTTCAAAACTGGAAAAGCTACTTTCGAACCCGTCGAACAAAATCGCCTCGAACAGTTTATCCAAAAAAATACCACAGTTAAAATTGTCTCGATCAGTGGCTTTACCGACGAAGTAGGTGCGGCACAAGCCAACAACAAACTAGCTAAAGCACGAGTGCAAACCGTAGTCGATATTCTAAATAATCGAATTTTAACACGAACCGATTTTAGAACCAATAACTTCGGAGAAAAATTTGCACAAGGTTTGGGCGAAAATGCTCTCAATCGAAAGGTTTCTATTCTATACCTTAAAGAAGCCGACATCCCTCGGGAAGAAGAAATTTTAGGTCTAAAACCAAAATCACCAGAACCTGTTGCTCCGGTTGTTCCCACTTCGGCACCTAAATTCCCCGAATCACTTCGTTTTAAAAATATCGATGGTTCAGTTAGCGAGTTTTCGCTCGATACATTGGCTATGAAAAGCATTTACGAAGCACGAGTAGGAGAGAAGCTGAAACTGAAAAATCTAGAATTTAAAATTAATACGTTTATCATCGAACCGAGATCGCATGGGGCACTGTACGAATTGCTCACCGTGATGCAAGCCAAACCCAGTTTGAAAATTCAAATTCAGGGACATATTTGTTGCATGCCCAACGATTCGCGCGACCTTTCCACACAACGTGCCAAAGCAATAGCTAATTTTTTGCAAATGAACGGTATAGACAAATCGCGTTTGTCTTACAAAGGCCTCGGTGTCACACAACCCATCTATCCAATACCGGAGAAAAATGAAGAAGAACGTGCCACAAATCGTAGAGTCGAATTTGAAATCATAGCAAACTAATGAAACTACTGTATTACTTGCTTTTTTTCTGCGGAAGCTGCATGGCACAGGAAGTCGACATTTATTTCGATTTCAATAAATACGATATTAACATGCAGGCGAAACAAACATTACAGTTGTTTACGCAATCGCACAAAGACGCGCTAATTGTCGAGCTCAGAGGTTATTGCGATCATGTGGGCAGCGATGCTTACAACGACACGCTAGCCATGAAACGTATTCGAGCAGTACAAAACGCCCTGCGGGAACTTCAATTCAACGTTCCTGATAAAACTACGATAAAATCCTACGGCGAGCGTTTTGAACAGTTGCCGGAACAAAGTGCCAACCGCAAGGTAAGTATCGTTTATAAACTTCCCGAAAAAGTCGCTGTAAAGTCGGAATTATCAGAATTTCGAAAGTCAACACTCAACGCAAAAGTCGGCGATATTATCAAGCTTCCGGGCATGAATTTCTTCAACAACAGCGCAAAAATGTTACCAAAATCGGTTCCTACTCTAGAAGAATTGCTGTGCATTTTAGAAGAGAATCCGAATTTACACATCGAAATCCAAGGTCATATTTGCTGTCAGAAAGAACGCGATGTAAACGACGTTTCGACTGCAAGAGCTCGTGCCGTTTTCAATTACCTAATTCAAAAGGGAATCAATCGAAAACGACTCACCTATAAAGGCTACGGCATCAGTAAGCCCATTCATAAAATACCCGAAAAATCGGAACTAGAGGAAGAAGAAAATCGCCGTGTAGAAATCAGAATTGTCAAGATCTAACAAAAAAGCCGCTCAAAAAGCGGCTTTAGTTTTTATTTTTCCAACATACTCTTCTTTTTTTCGAGTACGCTTTGTTTCGGCTTTGGCGGAATAACTTCTCCTTTTATCTTCAACGCGATGATACCTCCATCGTAATTTACTGCATTCGATTCTACAGTAATTGTTTTGCGAATCGGCCCGGGATTCATGTTATACTTGACTTGAATTTTATCCGACTTTCCCGGTAAAATTGGGTCGGTAGGCTTCGTCGGGACTGTGCAACCGCAGGTCGACTTCACATTCGTAATAATCAATGGTTGATCACCGGTATTAGTGAATACAAAGGTTCGAATACCGTTATCGGTTTCTTTCGAAACTTCGCCGTAATCAATTGTATTGTCTTTGGCTTCAAATTCAATTATCGGCCCTTTTTGCGCCATACCTGCTACAGCAAAAAGCAGTACGAGTAGAGTTGAGGTAAAGTGCTTCATCTTTTATTTTTTTGTGTCGTAAATGTAAAAGTTCTTCCGCTATTTGTATCGATTAAGAGTTAAAATTTTATTCTTAAAATCGTACTTTTGCCACTTCCAAAAATCAGACCACAAAATCTGATTTAGAAAAAAATTGCCTTGTTTTGATTGTGTTCAAGCCCAATATGTCTCTGTAATCGACTCATAGCTTGTTCGTTCATTAAAACTTGCGTTAGTAAAGTTTATTTCGCGAAAACAAATTTAGTTTATGTCTGCATTAGCAACTCAGTTCGACGCCGCTTCAATTGAAGAAAAATGGTACCAGTATTGGATGGAAAACGGTTATTTTAATTCTGTGCCCGATCACAGAAAAGCATACACTATTGTGATTCCACCACCAAATGTAACTGGCGTGTTGCACATGGGACACATGCTAAACAACACCATCCAAGACGTACTCATCCGACGTGCACGTTTGAAGGGTTTTAACGCATGTTGGGTACCTGGAACCGATCACGCATCGATCGCTACCGAAGCAAAAGTTGTCGCTAAACTGAAAGCCGAAGGCATCAATAAAAACGACCTTACCCGAGAGGAATTCCTTGAACACGCTTGGGATTGGACGCACAAATACGGCGGTGTGATTCTGGAACAACTCAAAAAGTTAGGTGCATCCTGCGATTGGAATCGCACGAAATTCACGATGGATCCCGATATGTCGGCTTCCGTAATCAAATGCTTTGTGGATTTGTATCGAAAAGGTCTGATTTATCGCGGCTATCGCATGGTAAACTGGGATCCGGAAGCTAAAACGACACTTTCCGATGAAGAAGTGATTTACGAAGAGCAACAATCGAAGTTGTTTTACCTAAAATATAAATTTACGGACAGCGACGACTTTTTAACCGTAGCAACTACGCGTCCGGAAACCATTTTTGGCGATACGGCGGTTTGCGTGAATCCAAACGACGAGCGTTATGCAAAGTTTATCGGAAAGACCGTTATTGTTCCGATTGCAAACCGCGAAGTGCCTATTATTTCCGACGATTATATTGATATTGAATTCGGTACAGGTTGTTTGAAAGTTACGCCAGCGCACGACATCAACGACAAGAACATCGGGGATAAATACAATTTGGAAGTCATCGATATTTTTAATGAAGACGCTACTTTAAACAGCTTTGGCTTGCATTATGCTGGCAAAGATCGTTTTGACGTTAGAAAAGCCATCGAAAAAGAACTGCAGGAAAAAGGTTTGTTGCTAAAAGTAGAAAACCACCAAAATAAAGTGGGAACTTCTGAACGAACTAAAGCCGTAATCGAGCCACGTCTTTCCGACCAGTGGTTTTTGAAAATGGAAGATCTAGCTAAGCCAGCATTAAAGGCAGTTTTAGAATCGGATGAAATTAATTTGTATCCAAAGAAATTCGAAAATACCTACCGCCATTGGTTAGAGAATGTTCGCGACTGGAATATTTCACGACAATTGTGGTGGGGACAACAAATACCAGCCTATTTCTATGGCGACGGCAAACAAGATTTTGTAGTTGCCGAAAACTGGGACGAAGCCTTGCAACTCGCGCGAATAGCTACCGGAAACAACAATTTGCAGCAAACAGACTTACGACAAGATCCAGATGCACTCGATACCTGGTTTTCGTCGTGGTTGTGGCCTATTTCGGTTTTTGGAGGAATAATGAATCCGAATAACGAAGAGTTTAAATACTACTATCCGACTCAAGATTTGGTGACAGCGCCTGAGATTTTGTTTTTCTGGGTAGCCCGTATGATTATTGCCGGTTACGAATTCGTTGGAGAAAAACCGTTTACTGGAGTTTATCTCACAGGTATTGTTCGCGACACGCAACGCAGAAAAATGTCGAAATCACTCGGTAACTCTCCGGAACCGCTAGAACTTATCGAGAAGTTCGGTGCCGACGGTGTGCGTGTAGGTATGCTCTTAGCCGGATCCGACGGTAACGATATTTTGTTTGATGAAGCCTACTGCGCTCAAGGAAAAGCATTTGCGCACAAAATTTG
This sequence comes from Flavobacterium sp., assembly GCF_049240005.1. GTDB lineage: Bacteria > Bacteroidota > Bacteroidia > Flavobacteriales > Flavobacteriaceae > Flavobacterium. The sequence goes on from NZ_JBMLTK010000010.1 coordinate 36,653, forward strand.
GAATGCATTCCGATTAATTAAAGGTTGGGAAGTTTCAGGCGATATTCAACAACCGGCCGCTAGTAAAATTGCTATCGACTGGTATCGTGCTAAATTGTCGCAAGCCGTAGTTGAAATCGACGATCACTTTAGTAAATACCGCATTTCCGATGCCATGATGAGCACTTACAAACTCATTTGGGACGATTTCTGTTCGTGGTTGCTCGAAATAGTAAAACCGGGCTATCAACAACCCATTGACAGCCAGACCTTGCAGGCAATCATCGATTTACTGGAAGACAATTTACGCTTGCTCAATCCGTTTATGCCGTTCTTAACTGAAGAAATATGGCACGCGATAAAACCACGTGCTAAAGAAGAAGCGTTGATTGTAAATAGTTGGCCAAAGATTACTGGCGAAAACAACGACTTGCTGCAGCAATTCGACATTTGTTTTGAAATTGTAAGCGGACTTCGTAGCATTCGTAAAGACCGAAATTTACCTTTTAAAGACGCGATTCAAGTACAAATCATAAATAAGGAAAAGATTAGCGATAAAACCGATACTGTAATCGCAAAATTGCTAAACATTTCTTCCTTGGAATACGTTTCAGAAAAGCCGGAAAATGCAGCTTCTTTCCGATACAAAACCAACGAATACTACGTGATTTTAGGTGAAAAAATCGATTTGGAAGCCGAACGTGCTAAACTGCAAGAAGAGCTCGAATATTATAAAGGCTTTTTAAAATCGGTTGAAGCTAAACTTTCAAACGAACGTTTTGTGAGCAGTGCTCCCGAAAAGGTTATTGCCATAGAACGTCAAAAACAAGCCGATGCTTTGGCGAAGATTGCTGCGTTAAAAGAACTGATTGGATAAAAATTCTTAGCGAAAAATGATTTGAACGTAGGCTGGTGGAAATTTCAGATCAGCTGGCGCTTGCAAGTGTAAATCAATAGGAATAGTTTCCCCCAGCGTTTCTGTTTGATTATAGTGATGCTTGTAGTCGATGTGTTGATGTTCTATGATTTCGCCATAATTTTTTAGCTCGCTTAGTAGCTTATTATTTAGGGGATAAACGTATGTTTTCAGCAAACTCCAATTTGGTAGGCCTTTGGTGGAGAAAATTAGTCTGCAACTTATTGCGGGCTTATTCTTTTTCTTTAAGCGGTTGTTTTTGTAGTAAATAATCGTTTGAGTAACGGTGTCTTTGTCTTTTGATTCGTTTTGGGTTAACAAATAGCGAAAAGCCACTTGATTGTTAGGGATCAAAATGTTGTGACTGATTTTATATACAAACTTGTAGGTCGAGTCAGCGGTTGACTTTTGTGATGCTACGAATTTATGTCTTTTCAAACTTTTTACATCAATGATTACAAGCTCAAGCGAATCCTTGGTACGCATAATTTCTGCAAAATAATCTTGATTTGCTGTATTTGTCAAAATCAATTTTTTGTATTTTTTTTCTTCCTTTCCGTCCTCTTTTAAAGAAACCAAAATTGATTTCATAAAATTGAAGTCATAACTTACCTGACCATAAGTTAGCAGATTAAGAAGAAGAATCGCAGTTAGCGCTAGGGTTCTTGAGGTTATCATCATAAAGTTCTTTACCAGCAATTTTACATGAATACGTCAAGATAGGAAATTCACTGCTTGGTACTCATTAGTACTGGTTTTGTAAATTTAATGATTATTTTTAAACGACAATTCGTGTGTAGTTATATCTAGAGATTTAACGCTACAAATGAGTTCCGTAAATGCTGTGAACTAGCTTTACTTTTTTATCGCCTCCTCGTATTTTTCGTTTACTTTCTGCCAATTGATCACTTCAAAAAACGCATTGATGTAATTTCTTCGACGGTACTGATATTGCAAATAGTACGCATGTTCCCAAACGTCTAACGCCAGTATAGGTGTTCCACTAACCGAAACGCCCGGCATCAACGGATTATCCTGATTTGGTGTCGTAGATATTTGTAGTTTTCCCGCTTTATCAACGCTCAACCACGTCCAGCCCGAACCGAAAACAGCCGTTGCTTGATTGCTAAATTCGTTTTTAAAATTCTCAAACGAACCAAAATCTCTCGAAATCGCTAAGGCAAGCGTATCTTTCGGTTGTCCGCCACCTTTTGGTCCCATGATTTCCCAAAATAAGCTGTGGTTGTAATATCCTCCCGCATTGTTGCGCAGATTTTCATCAGCCGAGCTCGCTTTCTTCAGAATTTCTTCTATAGTAAGCTGCTCCATTTCAGTTCCTTTAATGGCTTTATTGAGGTTGTTCGTGTATGTTAAATAATGCTTTGAATAATGATTTTCCATCGTGCTTGCGTCTATCGATGGGCTTAACGCATTATAGGCGTAGGGTAATTTCGCCAACTCAAAAGTTCCGGGCTCTGCTCTTACATCATCTGGGCTAGATAAGGCAGCTTTTACTTCTTTTTCAGGTAGTGGAACTTCAACTTCAATGAGCTTTTTCTCGTTACAAGAACTGAGAATAACTGCTAGAATAACTGCTCGTGTAAAAGACTTCATAATTCGTTTTTTAGAATATCTTCAACAACTTGAATATAATTTTTCATGGCATCTTCAACACTCATAGATCTTATCTGCATCCAAGCGTTCGTTTTAAAAGCATTTCGCAAATCGTAATCCGTTTGCATACTTCGGTCTATATTTCCAAAAGTAGCTTGTTTATAAAACGAATATAAACGCAATTGAACGTCTGGAGGCAAATCGGCCTGACGCATCTCCGAAGCTTTCTGAAAAGCCTGTTGAAATCGTTCTTCTAAAGATAAGTCCGACATTATTTTTTGAAAATTACAGTTCTATTTCCTTTTACCACATCTCCGATTTTAACCTGAACGGGAGTGCCTGGGGGCAAGAATAAATCAACGCGACTTCCAAATTTTATAAATCCAGCATCCGATCCTTGAAGCACCATCTGACCTTCTTTGGCGTAGTTCACAATACGTTTCGCTAAAGCACCAGCAATTTGTCGGTACATGATTTCTCCCAGCACTTCATTTTCAATAACTACAGTTGTTCGCTCGTTTTCTGTACTTGCTTTCGGATGCCAAGCAACCAAATACTTTCCAGGATGGTAAATACTGTGTGTGATTTTTCCGCCTATCGGATAACGCGTCACGTGTACGTTTATAGGCGACATGAAAATCGATACTTGTAATCGATTCGATTTAAAAATTTCAGGTTCGTATACTTCCTCAATAACCACAACTTTTCCATCTACTGGTGCAGTAATGGTGTCTAAGGTGGGAATTAAGCTTCGGTTCGGGTTTCGAAAAAACTGAAGAATCAATATCAGAAAAATCAAAAGAAAGCTCTGGATGCCTTTTCTCAAATAAATATTCGGAAAAACGGCTTCAGCCACGAGTATTCCCGCCACAACAATCATGCAGGAGATTAAGATAATTTTTGCGCCTTCTTTGTGGAATGATACAATCATTTTGGGAGAATTTTGTACAGTAAAAATATAAATGGTGCGACAAATATAATACTATCGAGCCGATCGAGTATACCGCCGTGTCCGGGCATGATGTTTCCGCTGTCTTTAACACCGGCAATTCGTTTGAATTTTGATTCAATTAAGTCGCCAATTGTTCCGAAAACACTGATTAAAACCGCAGTTATTCCCCAAATGATTAAAGACTTTTGGAAATGAATTGGTTTTGGTTGCATGTAAAATTTCGAAATCAAAAAAGCAGCAAGTAACGAGAAGAAAAGACCTCCGAGAAAACCTTCTATCGTTTTTTTAGGAGAAATTCGTTCAAAAAGTTTATTGCGCCCAATAGATTTTCCAACGATGTACGCAAATGTATCGTTTGTCCAAATCAAAATAAAAACACTGATTAATATTTTTGGCTTGTACGTTTTTAGCAAATACACCGAATTCGGATCTTCTTCACCCAAGGCGGTTATGTTCATTATACTTATAAAGGGCAAAATGATATAGCCAATTAAAAAGATGTATTTACTTACGCGACGCAGTTCGGTGTGTTTGTTATCGAATAGAAAAATCATACTGATTAACGAAACAAACAGCGTGATTCCGAGAACAACAATATCGACGTACTGTATATTTACCTTGTAAACAAGCATGTACGCAGAGCTGCCGTAAATTAAACTCGCTAAAAGTGTTGGAATTAGTGAATGGATGCGAACGAGCTTTGAAAATTCGAAAACCGCTATCAGTAAAAAAAAGTAAAATAATACGAAGAAACTTTCGGTAGAATACAATACAGCCGAGAGTAGGAGCAAGATGTACACCGCTCCTGATAGCGCCCGCTGCAACGTTTCGTTCATACTAAGCGTCCTCTAAAAGAAGCAAATACAGATTTTTAGCAACGCTTCCGTAGTGAAGAAAATCTTCTTCTTTTGACTTTTCAAAATACGTAAAAGCCATGATGTTGCTCGGATAGTTTTTGTCGTAGCGCTGCTTGATAGTGCGCAAGCTGTCTGATTTTGTTTGAACCAGTTGCGAAGTAGTCGCAAAAATGACAAAATTCGCAGGAAGTTCCTGTGGTTTGTGATGTTTAATTTGGTTGGAAGATAACAATACCGATCCTTCTTCGGCAATTAAATTTTCGCAGCTAGCTAATAAAAATTTGGGATTTGCAGTTTTTTCGTGTGGAATTTTATTCTCATCCAAAAGTGAAAACAGCTTGGGTTCAAAACACATAGCTTCCTGTTCAAACCAATCGTTTTCTTCCAAAATATCTTCAAAATGCGTTTTAACTTCAGCCATATTTTCACAATACAGGAACTTGCCTCCGTTTTTGCGGAATTTTAATGTGAAAAGCTCGTCGGTTGTCAGTCCGGCGTGCAGATTGGTTAGGTCGTCTCCTGGAGTTTCTCCGGAGTTGTCGGTGCTGGAATTAAAAAACTTTTTAAAAATACTCATTTGGCTTTACTGCTCGCAAAAGTTCGTTGCGTCCAAAGATAAAAAAAACTTGTTTCAACTACTGATTGAAACAAGTTTTTATAAAATTAGGAAGGCGTATTCTTACAGCTGTTTATCAGCTTCTTCGGCAGTTTGCCATTGGCGCTGACCAAAAATCGCTTCTAAATCGTCTTTAAAAATCACTTCGCGTTCAATTAAAATGTCGGCCAATTGAAATAGTTTTTCCTTATTTTCTTCCAAAATAGCAATGGCACGTTGGTATTGCGACTCAATCAAATCGCTAATTTCTTTGTCGATTACCCTGGCAGTATCTTCTGAATAGGGTTTAGAGAAGTTGTATTCTGCTTGCCCAGAACTGTCGTAATAGGTTACATTTCCAATCTTATCGTTCAAACCAAAAATGGTTACCATAGCTCGTGCTTGGCGTGTTACCTTCTCTAAATCGCTCAAAGCTCCAGTAGAGATTGTATCAAACGTTACTTTTTCGGCAGCTCTTCCACCCATGGTAGCACACATTTCATCGAGCATTTGGTCGGGTCTGACAATTTGTCGTTCTTCTGGTAAGTACCATGCTGCACCCAAACTTTGTCCGCGAGGTACAATGGTAACTTTCACTAAAGGCGCAGCGTGCTCAAGCATCCAACTCACCGTTGCATGTCCGGCCTCGTGAATGGCAATGGCGCGTTTTTCTTCTTTAGTTATGATTTTATTTTTCTTCTCCAAACCGCCAACAATTCGGTCAACAGCATCCAAGAAATCTTGTTTGTCTACCGCCGGTTTGTTTTTACGAGCTGCAATAAGCGCTGCTTCGTTACAAACATTGGCAATGTCGGCTCCTGAAAAACCAGGCGTTTGTTTGGCAAGAAAATCAGTATCCAAATCTTCAACTTTTTTCAAAGGCTTCAAATGCACTTCGAAAATCTCTTTTCTTTCACGGATATCTGGTAAATCAACGAAGATCTGTCGGTCGAATCGTCCGGCGCGCATCAAGGCTTTATCCAAAACGTCGGAGCGGTTTGTAGCTGCTAAAACAATTACGTTGCTGTTTGTTCCAAAACCGTCCATTTCTGTAAGGAGCTGATTCAGTGTGTTTTCGCGTTCATCGTTTCCACCACTAAATGAATTTTTTCCTCGAGCACGACCTACAGCGTCGATTTCATCGATGAAGATGATTGCGGGCGATTTTTCCTTAGCCTGTTTGAACAAGTCCCGAACGCGTGATGCACCTACGCCAACAAACATTTCCACAAAATCTGAACCTGAAAGCGAGAAAAAAGGCACACGAGCTTCGCCGGCTACAGCTTTCGCGAGTAAGGTTTTACCAGTCCCTGGAGGTCCAACTAATAAGGCGCCTTTCGGAATCTTTCCTCCTAAATTCGTATAGCGTTCCGGGTTTTTTAAGAATTCAACAATTTCTTGAATTTCTTCTTTCGCTCCTTCTAAACCGGCAACGTCTTTAAATGTAATTTTTATATCGCTTTTTTCGTCGAACAAACGCGCTTTTGATTTTCCAATGTTGAAAATTTGTCCGCCCGGTCCGCCAGCACCACCAGCCGACATGCGGCGCATGATGTACAACCAAAAGATAACGATTATAATAATTGGGAATAGGAAGGAAAGAATTTCTCCCCAATCACTGCGCACTTCAAAATTATAGTCCTTCAGCTTTTTCGTTGCAACAGCATTCTCCAGATTTTTTTGGAATGTTTCTCCATCACCAATATCGTCCAGATAAAAATGGGGTCCGTTGGGTGAACTAAAAACGCCTTTAGCTACATCCTTAAATGCGGCCTGCTTTAAAGCTGCTGCATTGAGATATACCTCTGCTTCGGTTTTATTGTAAACTACTACTCGGTCAATCAAGCCCATTTCGAGATATTGGCGGAAAGTAGAAGTACTAATTTTAGAAGGATCTTTGATATTTGTGCTTCCAGTCACGTACACGAAGACCAAAAATCCAACTAATGCGGCATAGAACCACATGGGGTTAAACTTAATTTTTCGCGGCTGCGAATTATTTTCCTTAGACATAAGCCTTTTTTTCTTTAATAATTAGAGGGAATAGAGGTAATCTTGGCGTCGCCCCATAAACTTTCAATATTGTAATACTCGCGAATGTGCTTCTGAAAAACATGAACTACTATGCTCACGTAATCCATTAAAACCCATTCGGCATTCTCTGATCCTTCAACATGCCAAGGCTTGTCTTTCAATGCACGAGATACCGTTTTTTGTACGGAGTTTACAATGGCGTTTACCTGTGTGTTTGAGTTTCCATTACAAATTACAAAGTAGTCGCAGGCCGAGTTGTCTATAGCACGCAAATCCAAAATATCAATATCGTTTCCTTTAACCTCTTCGATTCCTTTAATAATCTCTGCTAGTAATTCGTCGTTACCCGTAGTTTTTTTCGCCATCTATTCTTTAAGTGTAAGTGCGCAAATTTACCAATTTTTGTTGTTACTTTCGGTCGTTAACACAAGATTAAACGACGTTCATGAGCAACAAGCTAACAGTTATCAAACTAAATGCCATAGATTCGACCAACAGCTTTTTAAAACAACAAACCAAACAAACTTTTGTTGCCAACTTTACGCTGGTTCATGCCGTAGAACAAACCGCCGGACGCGGTCAAATGGGCGCAACTTGGCTGTCCGAAGCTGGTAAGTCGTTAACATTTAGTTTGTTGGTGCGAAAGCCCGTCGAAAAATTTGAACACGATTTCGAATTTCAAATGCTCGTGTCTGTTGCTATTCATCAAAGCTTAAACAAATTCGGACTAGCAAGTGAAATAAAATGGCCGAACGACATTATGGCAGACGGCAGGAAACTCGGTGGCATTTTAATCGAACAGCTAAACGACAGTCAAGGAAATCCGACTTTTATCGTGGGAATCGGAATAAACGTCAAACAAAGCAATTTCAACGAACTACCTTCTGCCACTTCTTTGCTGCTAAATGGTGTTGACATTGAAGACGATACGATATTGATGCTTGAAATCCGCGATCAAATAATCGCACTACTCGATAATCGCACCGCAGAATCACTAGCCATAATTCGAACTAAATATCTCAGTGTTTTGATGAAATACCAGAAACCGGCCGTTTACCAAGTAAACACCCATCTTTTTAACGCACTAATACTAGGGGTTTCTCCCGAAGGTAAATTAGTACTTCAGCACGAAAACGACGAAATTCGGGAGTACAGTATCAAAGAAGTAAAAATGATGTACTAAAGTTTCGACATGTTTTCCGACAAAGTGTCGATAAACTTCTGAATCGGTCCTTTAACCATCATCGCCATCATGGCATTGAATTCGCCTTCAAAAAAAAGTTGAATTCCTGCTTTATCAGCACCTAAGTCTTCTATGGCTGCACGCAAAGTAAAAGGCAGTTTGTCGCTCGCAGCACCTAAAACAATGTGATTTGGCGCTGTTTTTTCCTTCAAACGCAATTTTATCTCAGGCATGCCCTTCAATCCAAAAATAAAGCTATCGGCATCGGTAACTTCAAATTTTGCAATGCTCTCAGGCATTAATTTTTCAAAATTCTTAATGTCGGTTAACGATTCAAATAAATATTGAGCTGATTTTCCAACTTCGGTTCTAGGGCTTTCTAATTTCATAAAGGTATTTTTTATTCCACTTCCATTCCCCAGCCGGCAGGATTAACGCGCCATTCGACTAAAGTTTGTTCTTCGGTTTCAGTTATGTATCGTTTGGTAACTGCCAAGGGTAGTAAATGCTCGTAATTACTTAAGGTAAATAAATCGACATTCGATTTTTTGAAATTTGCTTTCGCAACATCAAATCCATAATCAAAAATCGCAGCCATTCCCTTTACCTGAGCTCCAGCTTCGCGCAAAGCTTCAACAGCCATCAAACTGCTGTTTCCCGTACTAATTAAGTCTTCAATAACAACCACTTGTTGCCCTTTCTGCAAAAATCCTTCAATTTGGTTCTGTCTGCCGTGCTTTTTTGGCTCCGGACGCACATAAACAAAAGGCAACGCTAATGCCTCGGCAACCAATAAACCAATGCCAATGGCTCCTGTAGCAACCCCAGCAATCACGTCAGGTTTTCCAAATTGCTTTTCAATGTTTTTAGCGAACTCCTCTTTTAGATAATTCCGAATCGGAGGAAAAGATAAAGTCACACGATTGTCACAATAAATAGGCGATTTCCATCCCGAAGACCATAAAAACGGATTTCCCGGATTCAATTTAATTGCATTAATTTGCAGCAAAAGCTCGGCTGTCTTGGCGGCTGTTTCTTTGTTAAAAACCATAGCACAAATGTATAAAGTTTTTGTCAACGATAAACCTCTTTTTTTGACAAACCAAACCCAAAAAGAAACCGATTTCGATCTGTTTTTGCTGGAAAGCGTTGATATTAAAAAACTTATCGTAAAACTCTTTCAAGGTAAAGTCGATAAAGCCTTTCTATATCATCCCGACGAAAAAGAAATGCTCAAAACCCTGAAATCGAAATTACCTGTACATAAAGCCGCAGGTGGTTTAGTGTATAACAAGAAAAATGAAGTGCTTTTCATCTTCCGAAACGGCAAATGGGATTTACCCAAAGGCGGACTCGAAAAGGGCGAAACCAACGAAATTGCCGCCATTCGCGAAGTGCAAGAAGAAACCGGAATCGATAACCTCATTATCACCGATAAACTTCAAAAAACCTATCACATTTTTAAACGAAACGGACGCTATAAACTCAAAGTTACGCAGTGGTACGAAATGCGAAGTTCTAGCGTTCAGCAGCTTATTCCGCAAGCCGAAGAAGGCATCGAAAAAGTAGTCTGGTTAGATGCTCAAGCCTGCGCCGAAGCCTTAAAAAATTCCTACGAAAACATTAAATTACTTTTTGAAGAGTAGGGCAGCTGCCTCCCTCAAAAATCGTGGTAAAACAAAAGTCGTAACGGTCGGCACCGGGCTTTACGCTACAAGCTTTTTAAACTGAGTTCGATATAAAAATTGTGGTCAGAAAACAGATAAATGGTTGAATACAAGGCGGATTTTTGTTGGGATACTGTAGTATCGCAAAAAAATCCAACGAAGTAGGCAGCCGTTTATCTGTTTAGCGTGGCAGCTGTTCATTTAGATTGCTGTTTGATTTTACAATTTGTTGATTTTAAGCGATCTGAAAAAGATTTTTAATCGAACTCAGGTTATTAGTCCGCGAAACCGCGGCGACTTAAAAAGGCTTTTCGCTTCAATCCCTGCTGCGGCCAATCGTTTCCACGTAACGCTATTTATACCCGAACCGAATCCGGAACCAAAACAGTATAATCGCCGCCATTTCGAATAACATCTCGAACAATACTCGAACTGATGTACGAAGTATTTGCAGCAGTCAATAAAAAAACGGTCTCTATTTTAGATAACTTCCGATTCGTATGTGCAATCGCTTTTTCAAATTCAAAATCAGCCGGATTGCGAAGTCCACGCAAAATAAAACCCGCTTTTTCTTTCTTGCAAAGCGATACCGTTAAACCTTCGTACGTAATTACGCGCACTTTTGGTTCGTCTGCAAACGCTTTTTGAATAAAATCGAGTCGTTGTTCTAACGAAAACATGTACTTTTTCTCGGCATTTACACCGATGGCAACAATTATTTCGTCAAACAAAGGCAAACTCCGTTTTATGATATCGTAATGTCCGAGCGTTATCGGATCAAAAGATCCCGGAAAAATAGCTTTTCTCATGGCTGTGAATCAGTTAACGCATCGAATCTTCAATGCTGTTTGTAAATAAATCTTGTAACGATATGCCAGCTACTGCCGCCTGTTGCGGGATCAAACTCTCCTTCGTTAGTCCGGGAATTGTGTTCATTTCCAGCATATACGGCTCGTCGTTTACCAAAATAAACTCGCTTCTTGAAAATCCTTTCATGCCTAAAATCGTATAGGCTTTTATAGCAGCGGCGCGCACTTTTTCGGCCAATTCCTCTGAAATACGTGCCGGTGTGATTTCTTGCGACTTACCTTCGTACTTGGCTTCGTAATCAAAAAAGTCGTTTTCCGAAACAATTTCAGTAATCGGCAAAGCTTTTACCTCGCCAGCAATTCGTAAAACACCAATCGAAACTTCCGTTCCATCTAAAAACGATTCGATTAAAACTTCGTGATCTTCTGCAAAAGCAACTTTAAGCGCCTCTGGCAAAGCCGCTTTGTCCTTAACTTTCGAGATTCCAAAACTACTTCCCGATTTATTCGGTTTTACAAAACAAGGTAAACCAACCGTGTCAACAATCGCTTCATAATCAACGACATCGCCTTTGTTTACATAAAACGATTTTGCCATTTTAATTCCGTACGGACGCAAAACGGCTAATAAATCACGCTTGTTAAACGTGAGTGCGGCCTGATAATAATTGCAGGAGTTCTGCGGAATGCCCAACAACTCAAAATACGCTTGCAACAACCCATCTTCACCCGGACTTCCGTGAATGGCGTTAAAAACAGCGTCGAAAAAAATCGTTTCTCCGTCTATTTCCACACTGAAATCACCGCGATTTACAGCAATCTCTCTATGGTCATCGGTAAGATGATACCAACGTTCGGCAGTAATCACTATCCGATATGGCCGGTATTTCTGTCGATCTAAGGTTTCGTAAACTACGTTGCCACTCTTTATTGAGATTTGGTATTCGCTTGAATATCCGCCCATTATAACGGCGATGTTTTTCATTCGTCTGTAATTGAAGATTAATACGCTTAAAAAAAACACAACAAAAATGCTGCGCTACGATTCGGAAAATAGGTGTTAAACGCTCTATTTTTTCTTCCAAACGCGTAAACAAAAATATCATTTTTTTCACATCCGTTTCAGTTGTTCATTCTGTATCTTTGCAACTAAAATTTGGCGCATGACCCTTCGGGAATATTTAACTTCAAAAACGTTTTTCGGTCAGCTTTTTCTGGCATTTATCATCACCATTGCTGTCGGATTTCTCTTGCTGCAATACCTGGATTTCTCCACCAATCACGGCGAAGAAATTGCCGTACCCAACTTATCTAAAATGAGTACCGAACAAGCAGAAGAAGTTTTAGACGATGCTGATTTAGATTACGTGGTTCTCGATACAGTCGATTTTAATCCGGAATTTCCCAAATTTTCGGTTGTTCAACAAGATCCCGCGCCGGGTGAAAAGGTAAAGTCGGATCGTAAAATCTATTTAAAAATCAATTCCGGAGGTTACAGCACCATTCGTATGCCCGAACTGGTAGAGAAAACGCTACGTAACGCCGAAAGTACACTTCAATCTGCCGGACTTACTTTAGGTTCACTCACTTACAAGCCGTACATCGGAAAAGACATGGTTCTAGAAGTGAAATGCAACGGAAAAACCGTGAAAGCTGGAGAGAAAATTCTCAAAGGAAGTAAAATCGACCTCGTGCTTGGCGATGGAAGCGGAGGTTTTGAAGACGAAGAAGATGCTCAGGAACAAATAGATAGCTTGCCATGAGTACAGACGAAATAGCTGAAATCGAAGAAGAAGATAGTTTATTCGAACATTTCAGATTTGAAGTTCCAAAAGGACAAGAATTATTGCGCATCGATAAATTTCTGATGCAAGTCGTAGCCAATACGACCCGAAATAAAATTCAAAAAGCAGCCGATAACGGCGA
>NZ_JBMLTK010000011.1:0-21207 GCF_049240005.1 Flavobacterium sp.
GAAGTTGAAAACGATGGGTAGAAGTAGGAATTATTGTTTTTTGGTAATGTAGAAGAAATATCGTTACGAGCCGTGAAATTCAAAAACCAATAATTTTTGTATGATAAAGTTAAATCACCAAAGAAGCCAACATTTCTTCTTCTAGTTTTTGAGTCAAGTAAATTAGTAATGGTTTCAACATTTCGCATATTGAAAAGTTCAGGCAAAATCATATCATTACCTTGATAAACTATACGATTTGTTTTATTGTTTAAAATGTTAGTTCCTGTGATCGCCGACAGTGCAATATTATCCGTTAACTCATAGTCGAAGTTCACTAAGAGAGTCTGCTCGAGGTCTGTTGTAGTAAAATCATCTGAGGTTAAAGAACCAACACCTCCGTTAGCACGCGAGTTGATGTCTCGAATTTCCAAACGGTTTAGCTCGTAACGGTTGTATCCTAATCGATAAGATGCTGAAATGTTCTTGTTGAAACTGTATGCTAGATTAAATCCAGCCACTGTTCTATTCGTTTCCGTTCGTATTTGGTCGTTTTCCCAACTCCACAAAGGATGATCAAATTGTCCTTCAAGGGGGGTTACAGAAGCTCCCGTAAGCGGATCTTTGTAAGGAAGGTTAAAGTCCCAGTTACGAGCAAGAATCATTGTTCTAGCGAATGAAGACGATGAACCGTCAAACTGATTTTCTCCAAAAAAACCTCCTACTTGATCTGTTTTTGTATACGACATATTGCTTCCAACCGTAATTCCATTTTTAAGTTTGAAAGTGCCACCAGTCGAAATCGAAGTTCTATCAAAGGTATTGAATGGAATGTAACCGTTTTGGTTCAAGTCCGATAATGTAAGGTTGAATGAACCCTCATCCGAGCCATAACTTAAATTGACACTTTGATCGTTTACAATTCCGGTAGTAAATAAGTCTTTTACGTTATTAGGTTTCGCTACGTATGGAACAGTTGGACCAAATTGGTCTGGAAACGCTGCTAGAATTGGCGCCCAGGTAGGGATTTCTGTGATAGTTCCAAATTTTGGGCCCCAAGAACCATTAGCGCTAGCGTAGTTGAAATTACTACCAGCGCCATAAGAGTTTTGATACTCAGGCAAATTAGCAATGGTTTCAAAATACGTACCGCTACTAACATTTACCCCAAGCTTTTTATCTCTCTTACCCTTAGAGCTACCCGACTTTGTTGTAATTACAATTACTCCGTTTACGGCTCTTGAACCGTAAAGCGCTGCCGCAGGAATTGACTTAAGGACAGTCATGGATGCGATGTCGTTAGGATCAATACTCGATAATCCAGACTGGTAGCCACCTCCGCCTGTCGTTTGGCTAGATGTTGTTACTTCGGGATTACTGTATGCAATTCCGTCCACAATAATTAGGGGTTGAATATCACCGCTTAACGTGTTAACTCCACGAATCGTAATTTGGTTGGCTGCACCTGCAACACCAGTCGAAACATTAACGTTAACCCCAGGAACTTTACCATTAAGTGCCCGTGTAACATCAGGTTCAGATACTTCTGTTAGCTCAGCTGCTTTGATGGAACTAACGGCATATCCTAAATCCCTCGGATTACGTTTTATCCCAAAAGCAGTTACCACGACCCCCTCAAGTTCTACAGAGTCGTCTTCAAGTTTTACATTTATTGAATTTCCGGAGACAACTACTTCTTTCGTCTTCATGCCAATAAAGCTAAAAACAAGGGTTTTGTTGCTACTCGTGTTGATGGAATATTTTCCATCTAGGTCGGTTTGTGTACCATTGGTAGTTCCTTTTTCGACAACAGAGACTCCCGGCAATGGAAGCCCTTTACTGTCTGAAACGACGCCCGATACGGTGCGCTGTTGCGCAAAAGTAATCTCCGCAACTAAACATAGTAGTAGCGCGAGATAGCTGGTTAGTTTCATTTTCATTAGTTAGGATTTGGATTAGTTTACTTACCCAAAAGTCTTAAATAAATCTTAACGAAACAATAAAATTTGTAAGAAATTTACACATCTTTCGTTAAAAGCTTAAAAATAACTCTTAAAACTTATGTGTGCCAATGCGTTGCGAAATGAATTTTCTGTTCCAGATAATCGAGAAAACGCATATGTGAAATTCAGAAAACCATTCTTGGTAGCCAAAACAAATCCTGCGCCTGCCGCGAATACCGTTTTTGAAATGTTTGTCGTTTGATCACTGAAAAATCCAAAATCACTTAAAATCTGTACATTTAAGTTCGGAGCTACCAAATAATAATAATTATTCATAAGCGAGGTAAAGCTGTGGGCTTGCAAAACATTTTCATTCAATCCGCGAATCGAGTTAAAACCACCGAAACGATACAATTCATTCACCAGAATTTTCTGAGATCCCAAGAAGTAGTTGTCGGTGTTTATTTGAACTCTGCTTTTTGCAGAAAAGGCTATGTTGTAGCTTCCAGTAAGTCTTAATAGAGTTTGGTCGACCTCGTTGGTTTCACGAACCGATTTCCCTAACCCTAATTTTAAGTTTACAAAATCCGTGTACCGAAAATAATCATCACTTTCCGCGTTCCTACTAAAGTCGAAACCAACCGTGTAAAATGTGCTGCGAAAATCTTGGAGTGTCTCGCTATTTTGCGACTGAATATCACTGGATTCTCCACTTTCATATCCTAAAAATATCCGTGAATTGTGTTTGAGTAGATAACCAATTTCTATGGCCGATTTTGAAGTTTGAAAGGTGCTGTCTTGCCTGAAAATGTTTAGCTGACCTCGTAGCACTAAGTTCGAATTGAAAAGATAGGGTAGGGTACCGGAGAAAAAGAAATTGCGTTGTTCTTGCCCGTCGGTTTTCCAGTTTAACTGAAATTCTTCGCTAGACTTTAAAATATTGACCAATGCTAAATCTAAATAGCCATTTACCACCAATTTATTGTCTGCGTTTTGTAGTCCTGCAAATCCTTCAAATCGATTATTTCGTACTTTCTCATCGTATATATATAGGAGTGTCGAATCTTTGGTAAACAAGACTTCACTTTTACGCGCAATCCGAGCAAATTTCAAGTTGTTGATTTCTGCTTCGATTTTAGAAATGGTTTTATCGTTGAAAATGCTTCTCCGATAGCGGGCTTTTAAGTGTTTTAAAACGTTTTTAGGAATCTCGGTATTTTCTGCAAAGATTAAATTTGAAATTTTTCGTACCGTCGTATTCGAAATCTCCACTTTTAAAAAAACTTGATCAGCGCGCTCTTCAGTAACCACCGTTTTTAAACCAGCAAGTGCCATTCCTTGATCTTGAAGTTTAGCAGTGATTGATTCCATAAAAGCAGGCAGCTCGGCGGGTTTCATCAATATACTTTCCGCTTGTTCTTTTAGATAGGGTGTTATCGAGCTTAAGTCGATTTGAACGGTATTAAATTTCGTTCCAGATTCACATTCAAAAAGAATGCTGTTTTTTTCAATGATGCTCGATTTACAGCTGGCAAACAAATAGCCCGATTGCCTTAAAGAATCTGTGAATTGCTGTAGCCGGTCTTCATCGGATACTTTGGCAGGGATTTTTAGTGTGCGCTCTATCTTTTTATCGGGAAAATTAACTTTTATCAAAACGGTTTTTTGGCCGTACATCAGTGTTTGCAGTAGCAAGAAAAGCAATAAATAAGCCGATTTTGGTGTCATACTACCCATAACGTAAAAGTATCGGAAAATCTTTTGCAAAAGCTTGTTTTAGAATTGTATTGAAAATTAATAGTTTAAGATTTGGAAGCATAAATATTATTTCTACCTTTGCAACCCCGTAAAAAGCGGGAATTTAGAAATTTTAGAAACTTGTAGTATTAATTATGCCAACAATTCAACAATTAGTAAGAACTGGAAGAACCCAGATAACTAAGAAGAGTAAATCGGTTGCATTAGATTCTTGTCCACAAAGACGAGGAGTTTGTACTCGTGTTTACACCACAACGCCAAAGAAACCAAACTCTGCAATGCGTAAAGTTGCGCGTGTACGTTTGACTAATGGAAACGAGGTAAACGCGTACATTCCTGGTGAAGGACACAATCTTCAAGAGCACTCGATAGTATTAGTTAGGGGAGGAAGGGTAAAAGACTTACCTGGAGTTCGTTATCACATTGTTCGCGGTGCACTAGATACATCTGGTGTTGCTGGTAGAACACAAAGACGCTCTAAGTATGGTGCTAAACGCCCAAAAGAAGCTAAAAAGTAATTCAAACTTTTAAGAAAAAGACATGAGAAAAAGACAGGCAAAAAAGAGACCTCTTTTACCAGATCCTCGTTTTAACGATCAATTAGTTACACGTTTTGTGAACAATTTGATGTGGGATGGTAAAAAATCTACCGCTTTTAAAGTGTTTTACGATGCGCTTGATATCGTAGAAAACAAGAAGCAAGACGCTGAAAAATCAGCTTTAGAGATTTGGAAAGATGCATTAACTAATGTGATGCCGCACGTAGAAGTACGTAGCCGTCGTGTTGGTGGAGCAACATTCCAAATTCCGATGCAAATCAGACCAGATCGCAAGATTTCTATGGCAATGAAATGGTTAATCCTTTATGCACGCCGCAGAAACGAAAAATCGATGTCTCAAAAACTTGCTGCCGAAGTTTTAGCTGCTGCTAAAGAAGAAGGTGCTGCGGTTAAAAAGAGAATGGATACTCACAAAATGGCAGAAGCTAACAAAGCGTTTTCACACTTTAGATTCTAATCGGAAATGGCAAGAGATCTTAAATATACAAGAAATATCGGTATTGCTGCGCACATTGATGCGGGTAAAACAACCACCACTGAGCGTATCTTGTTCTATACAGGAAAATCGCACAAAATCGGTGAAGTACACGATGGAGCTGCTACCATGGACTGGATGGCGCAAGAGCAGGAGCGTGGTATTACCATTACCTCTGCAGCGACAACTTGCGAATGGAATTTCCCAACTGTACAAGGTAAAGTTATTCCAGAATCTAAACCATACCACTTTAACATCATCGATACTCCCGGACACGTTGACTTTACCGTAGAGGTAAACCGTTCATTGCGTGTTCTCGACGGATTGGTGTTCTTGTTTTCAGCGGTTGACGGTGTTGAGCCACAATCAGAAACTAACTGGCGTCTTGCAGACCAGTACCGAGTGCCTCGTATGGGCTTCGTGAACAAGATGGACCGTCAAGGTTCAAACTTCTTGGCCGTATGTCAGCAAGTTCGCGATATGTTGAAATCTAATGCAGTTGCAATTACACTTCCTATCGGTGAAGAAGCTGATTTCAAAGGAGTAGTTGACTTGGTGAAGAATCAGGCTATCATTTGGCATGACGAAACACAAGGAGCAACTTTCGATATCGTAGAGATTCCTGCGGATATGGTTGATGAGGTTAAAGAATACCGTTCAGCGCTTATCGAAGCAGTAGCCGAATACGACGAGAATCTTCTTGATAAGTATATGGAAGATGAAAATTCTATTACTGAGGAAGAAATCAACAATGCACTTCGTGCTGCTACCATCGACATGGCAATTATTCCAATGTTGTGTGGTTCTTCTTTCAAAAACAAAGGCGTTCAGTTCATGCTAGATGCAGTTTGTAAATATCTTCCATCTCCTTTAGATAAAGAAGGTATCGAAGGTATTCACCCTGATGATTCAGATTTGTTAGAAGAAGATCAAAAGAAAATTATGCGTCGTCCTGACGTTAAAGAGCCTTTCGCGGCTTTAGCTTTCAAGATTGCAACCGATCCTTTCGTAGGTCGTTTAGCTTTCTTTAGAGCGTACTCAGGTCGTTTAGATGCCGGTTCATATGTGTTGAATACACGTTCAGGTAACAAAGAGCGTATTTCTCGTATCTACCAAATGCACGCAAACAAGCAAAACCCAATCGATTTTATCGAAGCAGGTGATATTGGTGCAGCAGTTGGATTTAAAGATATCAAAACAGGAGATACTCTTTGCGACGAGAAGAATCCTATTATCTTGGAATCAATGAAGTTCCCTGCGCCAGTAATTGGTATCGCTATCGAGCCTAAAACTAAGGCTGATGTAGATAAAATGGGAATGGCGTTGGCAAAACTTTCTGAGGAAGATCCAACGTTTACCGTTCGTACAGACGAGGCGTCAGGTCAAACAATCATTTCGGGTATGGGTGAGCTTCACTTAGATATCTTGATCGATCGTATGAAGCGTGAGTTCAAGGTTGAAGTTAACCAAGGTGAGCCTCAAGTAGAGTACAAAGAAGCGTTTACTAAATCAGCACAACACCGTGAAGTTTACAAGAAACAATCGGGTGGTCGTGGTAAATTTGGTGACATTGTATTCCGTCTTGAGCCAGCTGATGAAGTGGATGGAAAAGTTCCAGATGGATTACAGTTTGTTAACGAAGTTAAAGGTGGTAACGTACCAAAAGAATACGTTCCTGCTGTTGAGAAAGGTTTCCGTGAAGCCATGAAAACAGGTCCTTTGGCTGGTTACCAAGTAGATAGTTTAAAAGTTACACTTTTGGATGGTTCGTACCACCCTGTTGACTCGGATGCACTTTCTTTCGAATTAGCAGCGCGTATGGGTTACAAAGAGGTAGCTAAAGCTGCAGGTGCAATCATCCTTGAGCCAATCATGAAGCTTGAAGTATTAACTCCTGAAGAAAACATGGGTGATATCGTTGGTGATATCAACAGAAGACGTGGTCAGGTGAACGATATGAGCGACAGAGCTGGTTCTAAGGTTATCAAAGCAAATGTGCCACTTTCGGAAATGTTCGGATATGTAACAACTTTACGTACCCTTTCTTCCGGTCGTGCAACTTCAACTATGGAGTTCTCGCACTACGCTGAGACACCTTCAAACATCTCTGAAGAGGTAATCAAAAAAGCAAAAGGTAACGCTTAATTCTTAAGAAAATGAGTCAAAAAATCAGAATAAAATTGAAGTCTTACGACCATATGTTGGTTGATAAATCTTCGGAGAAAATTGTGAAGACTGTGAAAAGTACCGGAGCTGTTGTTACTGGTCCAATTCCACTTCCAACACACAAAAAACTTTTTACTGTGTTGCGTTCGCCACACGTAAACAAGAAAGCGCGTGAGCAATTTGAAGTAATGTCGTACAAGAGATTGATCGATATTTACTCTTCGTCTTCGAAAACTATCGATGCATTAATGAAACTTGAATTGCCTAGCGGTGTTGAAGTGGAAATTAAAGTGTGATGCTTCGTAAGCAATAAGTCAAATCCGTCGGACACAGTTCGGCGGATTTTTTTTTGAAGAAAATTCAGCTCACAGATTCCTTTTTGAAAAATATTAATATCGAAACGTACGGCAAATATCAAGTGTTTTACGCGATGAATTCCTTATAGTGGACTCATCGCTACTGTAACTACAAACATCGGAATTTGCCCAGAACTGTCTATTTATTCCTGGATGAAATAAGGGATTTTAGTACTGCTATTTAACTTTTTTAAGTTGTTAGGAAAACTTCTTAAAAAAAGGA
This sequence comes from Flavobacterium sp., assembly GCF_049240005.1. Lineage (GTDB taxonomy): Bacteria > Bacteroidota > Bacteroidia > Flavobacteriales > Flavobacteriaceae > Flavobacterium. Next base: position 7,461 of record NZ_JBMLTK010000011.1, read on the forward strand.
ATATCAATAGTTTGCATTACAAAATAAAAATATTACTTTTGCGCGCTCTCTTGGGAGTAGTATGCACTATTCTCAAATTTAATAATTTATAACTAATTTAATATGTCTGGGTTAATTGGAAGAAAAATCGGCATGACCAGCATCTTCGACGAGAACGGGAAGAATATTCCTTGCACCGTAATTGAAGCTGGACCATGCGTTGTTACCCAAGTCAGAACCAAAGAGGTCGACGGGTATGAAGCGTTGCAACTTGGTTTCGATGACAAAACTGAAAAGCACAGTACAAAAGCTGCTCTTGGTCATTTCAAGAAGGCAGGAACTGTTGCTAAAAAGAAAGTTGTCGAGTTTCAAGAATTTGCAACAGAACAAAAATTAGGAGACATCATTGATGTTACAATCTTCGAAGAAGGAGAATTTGTTGATGTTCAAGGTGTTTCTAAAGGTAAGGGATTCCAGGGCGTTGTTAAGCGTCACGGATTTGGTGGTGTTGGTCAGTCTACGCACGGTCAGCACAACCGTTTAAGAGCTCCAGGTTCTGTCGGAGCATCGTCTTACCCATCTCGCGTATTCAAAGGAATGCGTATGGCCGGCCGTATGGGTGGCGAAAATGTAAAAGTTCAAAACCTTAGAGTTTTAAAAGTGATGGCGGAGAAGAACTTACTTCTTGTTAAAGGTTGCGTTCCAGGTCACACAAACTCTTATGTAATCATTCAGAAGTAATGGAAGTAAAAGTTTTAAATACCAGCGGAAAAGAAACAGGTAGAACAATTACGCTATCTGATTCAGTTTTTGGAATTGAGCCTAATAAGCACGCCATTTACTTAGATGTTAAGCAATATCTTGCTAACCAACGTCAAGGAACACACAAGGCGAAAGAGCGTAACGAAGTTACAGGTTCTACTCGCAAAATCAAGAAACAAAAAGGTACAGGTACTGCTCGTGCAGGTTCTGTAAAGAGCCCTGTATTCAAAGGAGGAGGTACTATTTTTGGTCCTAGACCAAGAAGCTATTCTTTCAAATTGAATAAGAATTTAAAGCGTTTAGCACGTCGCTCGGCTTTAAGTATAAAAGCAAATGAGGCGTCTTTAATCGTGCTTGAGGACATTACACTAGACGCTCCAAGTACTAAAGGTTTTATTAACATCCTGAAAGCTTTAGGGTTAGAAGGTAAAAAATCTTTATTCGTGTTGGGTGAGTCTAATAATAATGTATATTTGTCCTCACGCAATTTGAAGGCTACTTCTGTCGTAACAACCTCAGAATTAAATACTTACAGCATTCTTAACGCTAATTCTTTAGTAGTTTTAGAGAGCGCTTTGGAAGGAATTGTAGAGAATTTAAATAAATAAGACGCAAATGGAGATCCTAGTTAAGCCAATTGTAACTGAAAAAGTTACCAAACAAAGCGAGGTTTTGAACCAGTATGGCTTTGTAGTGGAGCGTCGCGCTAATAAAGTTCAAATTAAGAAAGCTGTTGAGGCTGCTTATGGAGTAACTGTAGTTAGTGTGAACACAATGAACGTTCGTCCAGATCGCTCTACAAAATACACCAAAAGCGGAATGATTCACGGCAAAACAAACGCGATCAAAAAAGCAATTGTCGAAATCGCTGAAGGTGAAACAATCGATTTATATAATAACAACATCTAATACAAGGCAGAACAATGTCAGTTAGAAAATTAAAACCTATTACCCCGGGTCAGCGTTTTAGAGTTGTTAATAGTTTTGACGCTATTACAACTGATAAGCCGGAGCGTTCATTACTCGCACCGATAAAAAAATCTGGAGGTAGAAATAGTCAAGGAAAGATGACCATGCGCTACACAGGTGGTGGTCACAAAAAACGTTATCGTGTTATTGATTTCAAAAGAACAAAAGCGGGAATTCCTGCTACTGTGAAATCTATCGAATACGATCCAAACAGAACTGCGTTTATCGCTTTATTGGCGTATGCTGATGGTGAGAAAACATACATCATTGCACAAAATGGTTTACAAGTAGGTCAAACGGTTATGAGCGGTGCGACTGCTCAGCCAGAGATCGGAAACACGATGCCATTGTCGCAAATTCCTCTGGGAACTGTAATCTCTTGTATTGAGTTACGCCCAGGTCAGGGAGCTGTTATTGCTCGTTCTGCTGGTACTTTCGCGCAGCTTATGGCTCGTGACGGAAAATATGCAACAATTAAAATGCCATCCGGTGAAACTCGTTTGATTTTGTTGACTTGTTCAGCAACTATCGGTGCAGTTTCAAACTCGGATCACCAATTGATCGTGAGCGGTAAAGCCGGTCGCAGTCGTTGGTTAGGTCGTCGTCCAAGAACAAGACCAGTAGCGATGAACCCTGTCGATCACCCGATGGGTGGTGGTGAAGGTCGTTCTTCTGGAGGACACCCAAGATCTAGAAAAGGTTTACCTGCTAAAGGATACAGAACCCGTTCTAATCAAAATCCGAGCAACAAGTACATTGTAGAACGTAGAAAGAAATAATAAGAGATGGCACGTTCATTAAAAAAAGGACCTTTTGTTCACTATAAATTAGAGAAAAAGGTATTAGAGAATAACGAGAAAGGAAATAAGGCTGTAATCAAAACGTGGTCTCGTGCTTCGATGATTACTCCAGATTTCGTAGGTCAAACAATTGCAGTACACAATGGTCGCCAATTTGTTCCAGTATACGTTACTGAGAACATGGTAGGACACAAACTGGGTGAATTTTCACCAACACGTTCGTTCCGCGGTCATGCCGGTGCTAAAAATAAAGGTAAAAAATAAGCAGTTATGGGAGTTCGTAAAAGAGAAAGAGCTGAAGGCATTAAAGAAGCTAATAAACAAGTTGCTTTTGCTAAACTAAATAACTGTCCTTCTTCTCCAAGAAAAATGCGTTTAGTCGCTGATTTAGTAAGAGGTCAGAAGGTGGAAAGAGCATTGAGTCTTTTGAGATTCAGCTCTAAAGAAGCTTCACGAAAGTTGGAAAAACTATTGTTATCTGCCATCAACAACTGGGAACAGAAAAATGAAGGTGGGGATGTTAGTGCAGCCGGACTATTCGTTAAAGAAATCCGCGTTGACGGTGGTATGATGTTGAAAAGACTACGTCCAGCACCTCAAGGTCGCGCACACAGAATTAGAAAACGTTCTAACCACGTTACCGTAGTTTTAGGACAAGCAGATAATACACAAAGCAATTCATAAGCAGTATGGGACAGAAGACAAATCCAATTGGTAACAGACTTGGGATCATCAGAGGTTGGGATTCTAACTGGTTCGGTGGTAATGACTACGGCGACAAAATCGCTGAAGACTACAAAATCAGAAAGTACATCCATGCTCGTTTATCAAAAGCTAGTGTTTCTAAAGTAATCATCGAGAGAACTTTAAAACTTGTAACCGTTACTATCACCACCGCTCGTCCAGGTATTATCATTGGAAAAGGCGGACAGGAGGTAGACAAGTTGAAAGAGGAATTGAAGAAGATTACCGACAAAGAAGTTCAGATCAATATTTTCGAAATCAAAAGACCTGAGCTAGATGCATTTCTTGTTGCTTCAAGCATTGCACGTCAGATTGAAAGCCGTATTTCTTACAGAAGAGCGATCAAAATGGCAATTGCAGCTTCTATGCGCATGAATGCTGAAGGTATCAAAGTTATGATTTCAGGACGTTTGAATGGTGCTGAAATGGCGCGTTCAGAGTCTTTCAAAGAAGGTCGTATTCCTTTGTCTACTTTCAGAGCCGACATTGATTATGCTTTGGCTGAAGCACATACAACTTATGGTCGTATGGGAATCAAAGTATGGATTATGAAAGGTGAAGTTTACGGAAAGAGAGATCTTTCTCCACTTATCGGAATGGATAAGAAGCAAGCGGGAGGTAATTCAGGTAAGTCTGATGCACCACGCGGAGGAAAGTCAAACTTTAACAAGGGTCCAAAATCGGACGCTCGTAAACGCAAATAATTTTTAAAAGTAAAATCGAATGTTACAGCCTAAAAGAACGAAGTACCGCAAGGTACAAAAAGGTAGAATGAAAGGGAACAGCCAAAGAGGCCACGAACTTTCAAATGGCATGTTCGGAATTAAATCTGTGCACGAAACAGGCATGTTCTTAACCTCACGTCAGATCGAAGCAGCTCGTATTGCTGCAACTCGTTACATGAAACGTGAAGGACAACTTTGGATCAAAATCTTCCCAGATAAACCAATCACCAAAAAACCTCTAGAGGTACGTATGGGTAAAGGTAAAGGTGCTGTCGAATATTGGGCAGCAGTTGTTAAGCCAGGAAGAATCATGTTCGAAGTTGGTGGAGTGCCATTGGCAGTTGCAAAAGAAGCTTTGCGCCTTGCGGCTCAAAAACTTCCAGTGAAAACTAAATTTGTAATCGCTAGAGATTTCGAAGCCTAATCTGTTAATTATGAAACAATCAGAAATTAAAAATCTTTCCGTAGAGCAACTACGAGAAAACTTAAGCCAGGCCAAGAAAACTTACAACAGTTTGAAGATGGCTCACGCGATCTCTCCAATCGAGAATCCGCTTCAGATCAGAACTGTTCGCCGAACAGTCGCTCGTCTTGCTACTGAAATAACTAAACGTGAGCAACAATAATTCTGTATTATGGAAGCTAAAAGAAATTTAAGAAAAGAGAGAATCGGTGTGGTGACTTCCAATAAAATGGAAAAGTCAATCGTTGTGGCTCAGGTAACACGTGTAAAACACCCACTATACGGTAAATTCGTATTGCGTACTAAGAAATTTGTTGCGCACGACGAGAAAAACGACTGTAACATTGGAGATACTGTTCGCATCAGCGAAACACGTCCAATGAGTAAAACAAAGTGTTGGAGATTAGTAGAAATCATTGAAAGAGCTAAGTAATGGTACAACAAGAAAGTAGATTAAAAGTTGCGGATAACACCGGTGCTAAAGAAGTACTGACCATCCGTGTGCTTGGAGGTACTAAGCGCAGATATGCCTCTGTTGGCGATAAAATTGTAGTTTCAATCAAAGATGCTACTCCAAACGGTAACGTGAAAAAAGGAGCTGTATCAACTGCTGTGGTAGTACGTACTAAGAAAGAAGTACGTCGTGCAGATGGTTCTTACATCCGTTTTGACGATAATGCTTGCGTACTTTTGAACGCAGCTGGTGAAATGCGCGGAACCCGCGTTTTCGGTCCAGTAGCGAGAGAACTTCGCGAAAAGCAATTCATGAAAATTGTATCACTTGCACCTGAGGTGCTTTAATTTTAGGAGACAATGACTAAGTTAAAAATTAAATCAGGAGACGTTGTTCGCGTTATCGCAGGTGATCACAAAGGTGCCGAAGGCAAAGTTGTACGCGTAGATCGCGAAAAGAACAGAGCAATCGTTGAAGGGGTAAACATGGTATCTAAGCATACAAAGCCTAGCGCTAAAAACCCTCAAGGCGGTATTATTAAAAAAGAAGCTCCTATTCATATCTCAAACATTGCACTAATCGACCCAAAGTCTAAAGAGACTACTCGCGTTGGTTTCCGTGTTGAAGGAGATAAGAAAGTGAGATTTTCTAAAAAATCAAATCAAGTATTGTAGTTATGGCTTATATCCCTAGACTTAAAGAAGAATATAAAGCCCGCGTAATCGCTGCTTTAAAAGAAGAATTCGGCTATAAAAACGTAATGCAAGTTCCTAAATTGGAGAAAATCGTTTTAAGCCGTGGTGTTGGTGCTGCTGTTTCTGATAAGAAATTAATCGAATACGCAGTAGACGAATTGACGAAAATCACTGGTCAAAAAGCGGTTTCTACAATCTCTAAGAAAGACGTTGCATCGTTCAAACTTAGAAAAGGTATGCCAATTGGTGCAAAAGTTACCCTTCGCGGTGAGCGTATGTACGAATTCTTGGATCGTTTAATTACTTCTGCACTTCCACGTGTAAGAGATTTCAACGGTATTAAGGCTACTGGCTTTGATGGACGTGGTAACTACAACTTGGGTATTACTGAGCAAATTATTTTCCCAGAAATCGATATCGATAAGGTGAATAAAATTGCAGGTATGGATATCACTTTTGTGACTACCGCTAAAACAGACAAAGAAGCAAAATCACTTTTAGCAGAATTAGGTTTACCATTTAAAAAGAATTAAGGATGGCTAAAGAATCAATGAAAGCACGTGAAGTAAAACGTGCAAAAACTGTAGAGAAATACGCTGCGAAAAGAAAAGCACTTTTGGAAGCTGGCGACTATGTTGGCCTTCAAAAATTGCCTAAAAACGCTTCTCCAGTAAGAATGCACAATCGTTGCAAACTTACAGGTCGTCCAAGAGGTTATATGCGCCAGTTTGGTATTTCACGTGTTACTTTCCGTGAAATGGCAAATATGGGATTGATTCCTGGAGTTAAAAAAGCTTCTTGGTAATTAAAAAAAGAGTATCAATTGGTTTAAGGTTCGCCGCGAGAGCCGTAGGCGAAAACCAAAACCGCAATTAATTAAATATGTACACAGATCCAATCGCAGATTATCTGACCCGAGTACGAAACGCTGTGGCTGCAAACCACAAAGTTGTCGAAATTCCGGCTTCTAATCTGAAAAAAGAAATCACTAAGATTTTGTTCGATCAGGGTTATATCCTGAGCTACAAATTCGAGCAAAACACCGTACAGGGTACGATTAAAATCGCTCTCAAATACGACAAAGAAACCAAAGAGCCTGTAATTAAGGACATTCAAAGAATCAGCAAGCCTGGTTTGAGAAAATATGCCGGAGCTACAGAAATTCCAAGAATCTTGAATGGTCTTGGTATCGCTATTGTATCAACTTCAAAAGGTTTGATGACCGGAAAACAAGCACGCCAATTAAACATTGGTGGTGAGGTCATCTGCTACGTTTATTAATCTTAATCCAGCAAGAAATGTCTAGAATTGGTAAAAATCCCGTTTCGATTCCTGCAGGTGTTACAGTAAACTATGCAGATGGTATCCTTACAGTGAAAGGAAAAAAAGGTCAGCTTACGCAAGTTATCAGCGATGTGGATCTTAAAATAGAAGAGAACCAAATCATTGTAGAGCGCTCATCAGATCACAAAGATCAACGCGCGAAACACGGTTTGTACAGATCACTAATCAACAATATGGTTATTGGTGTTTCTGAAGGTTTTACAAAAGAGTTAGAATTAGTAGGGGTAGGTTACAGAGCTTCTAACCAAGGTCAAAAGCTCGATCTAGCACTTGGTTTTTCTCATAACATTATTCTTGAAGTTGCTCCAGAAGTAACTTTGGAAACAATTTCTGAGAAAGGTAAAAACCCAATCGTGAAACTAACTTCATACGACAAACAATTGTTAGGTCAAGTAGCTGCTAAAATCCGCGGATTCCGTAAGCCAGAACCTTACAAAGGAAAAGGTGTGAAATTCGTAGGTGAAGTATTGAGAAGAAAAGCAGGTAAATCAGCTTAAAAATATTAGATTATGTCATTAACAAAAACTGAAAGAAGACAACGTATCAAATTCAGAATCCGTAAAATCGTTTCGGGTACTGCTGCTAAGCCACGTTTGTCTGTGTTTAGAAGTAATAAAGAAATCTATGTTCAGCTGATTGACGATGTACAAGGTGTAACTATCTTGGCAGCTTCATCTCGCGACAAAGACGTAGATTCTAAAGGTACTAATGTGGAAGTGGCTGCAGCTGTAGGAAAAGCTATCGCTGAAAAAGCACTTAAAGCAGGTATCGAGAATGTAACATTTGATCGTGGTGGTTATTTGTACCACGGTCGTATTAAATCACTAGCCGAAGGCGCAAGAGCCGCTGGTTTAAAATTCTAATCGAAGATGTCAAAGTATAAAAACGTAGAATTCGTAAAGCCTAGCGGTCTTGAATTGAAAGATCGATTGGTGAGTGTAAACCGTGTAACGAAAGTTACTAAAGGTGGACGTGCTTTCGGTTTCTCTGCCATCGTAGTAGTTGGCGACGAAAACGGAGTGGTAGGTCACGGTTTAGGAAAATCTAAAGACGTATCTGAAGCAATTGCTAAAGCTGTGGAAGATGCTAAGAAAAACTTGGTACGTGTACCGCTTAGTGGACAATCAGTTCCGCACGAGCAAAAAGGTAAATTTGGTGGTGCAAGAGTATTCTTGATGCCAGCATCTCACGGTACTGGAGTTATTGCTGGTGGTGCTGTACGTGCGGTATTGGAGTCTGTTGGTATTCACGACGTACTTTCTAAGTCGCAAGGATCATCAAACCCACACAACGTAGTTAAAGCTACTTTCGATGCATTGCTTCAAATGAGAAGCGCTCACACGGTAGCAAAACAGCGTGGTATTTCATTAGATAAAGTGTTTAAAGGTTAATTCAGCGAATCATGGCAAAAATTAAAGTAAAACAAGTTCGCAGCAAAATCAATTGCCCGCTAACACAGAAAAGAAGCCTTGAGGCTCTTGGACTTCGCAGAATGGGACAGGTTGTTGAGCACGAAGCCAACCCTGCTATTCTCGGAATTATCAATAAAGTTAAACACTTAGTTTCTGTTGAAGAAGCTAAATAATCCGTAAACTATGAACTTACATAACTTACAACCTGCAGAGGGATCAACGCACAACCAAAATAAGCGCGTAGGTCGTGGAGAAGGCTCCGGAAAAGGCGGAACTGCTGCACGTGGACACAAAGGTGCGAAGTCTCGCTCAGGTTACTCAAAGAAGATCGGATTTGAAGGTGGACAAATGCCACTACAAAGACGTGTTCCTAAATTTGGATTTAAAAATATCAACAGAGTGGAATATCAAGGAATCAACCTTGACACTATTCAGGCACTAGTTGATGCAGGTGTTATCTCCGACTCATTAGATTTCGCAACAATTGTTGAGAACCGTTTGGCTACTAAAAATGAAGTAGTTAAAATTTTGGGTAGAGGTACTCTTACTGCAAAAGTGAAAGTTAGCGCACATAAATTTACTGCTACTGCTAAAGCTGCTATTGAAGCGGCAGGTGGTGAGGCAGTTAGCTTGTAATTCTAAGACTGATGAAGAAATTTTTCGAATCTGTATCGAATATCTGGAAAATCGATGAACTACGTTCTCGTATCGTTCTAACCTTAGGCCTTTTGTTGGTTTATCGTTTCGGCGCTCACGTAACGTTGCCGGGCATCGATGCAACCCAGTTGAATGCGTTAGCAGGCCAAACTAAAGACGGTATTGGTTCTATTCTTGATATGTTTACCGGAGGTGCTTTTTCTAAGGCTTCCGTTTTTGCATTGGGAATCATGCCATACATCTCGGCTTCTATCGTAGTACAATTAATGGGCATTGCAATTCCTTACCTCCAGAAACTTCAGAAAGATGGGGAAAGCGGTCGCAAAAAGCTCAATCAAATTACCCGTTGGTTGACAATTGTCATTACAGTTGTTCAGGGTCCAGGTTATATCTATAACTTGTATTCAACGCTACCTGCACAAGCATTTTATCCAGAAGTAAGTCAACAAGTGTTTGTGGCGCTTTCTATTGTAATCCTAACAACGGGAACAATATTCGCAATGTGGCTTGGTGAGAAGATTACTGATAAAGGTATCGGAAACGGAATTTCGCTCCTAATCATGGTTGGAATCTTGGCTCGTCTTCCACAAGCATTTTTACAAGAATTTACTTCGACCATCACAAATAACGGAGGTGGACCAATGATTTTGGTGCTTGAAGTTATCGGCTGGTTATTAGTAATCATGTCTTGTGTACTCCTTGTTATGGCTGTGAGAAAGATACCGGTACAGTATGCACGTCGTACCGTTTCTGGAGATTTCGAACAAGATATCAATGGTGAAAACAGACAATTCATTCCTCTAAAATTAAATGCTTCTGGTGTAATGCCAATCATCTTTGCGCAAGCAATTATGTTTATTCCAGCAGCAGTGGCAGGCTTGTCGCAGTCAGAAACTTCACGATCTATTGCATCAACGTTTGGTGATTTGTTCGGATTCTGGTACAATCTCGTATTCGCATCCTTAATCATAATCTTTACTTACTTTTATACTGCTATTACTGTTCCAACGAATAAAATGGCAGACGACCTTAAGCGAAGCGGTGGCTTTATCCCTGGAATCAGACCAGGAGTTGAAACGTCTGATTATCTGGATAAGATTATGTCTTTGATTACATTTCCGGGTTCGTTATTCCTAGCGCTACTTGCTGTGTTCCCAGCAATCGTAGGTAGTTTAGGTGTACAACAGTCTTGGGCAATGTTTTTCGGAGGTACCTCTTTGATCATCATGGTAGGTGTTGTTATTGATACCGTTCAACAAGTGAATTCATATCTGCTTAACAAGCATTATGACAGCTTGATGAAATCGGGCAAAAACCGTAAAGCTGTAGCATAATTATGGCAAAACAAGCGGCTATTGAACAAGACGGATCTATCATCGAAGCATTGTCGAACGCAATGTTCCGTGTCGAATTGGAAAACGGACACGTAGTAATTGCTCACATTTCTGGAAAGATGCGTATGCACTATATCAAATTGCTTCCGGGCGATAAGGTGAAACTGGAAATGAGCCCTTACGACTTGTCAAAGGCAAGAATAACTTATAGATATTAATATAGCACATAGCAATTGGTTTCATGTTCATAATCGTGTGGAAGTGAAACCAAAAGCTAAAAGCTAAAAGCTAAAAAAAGATGAAAGTTAGAGCATCAGTTAAGAAAAGAAGCGCCGAGTGCATTATTGTGCGTAGAAAAGGGCGTCTGTACGTAATCAACAAAAAGAATCCTAGATTTAAACAAAGACAAGGATAATTATGGCAAGAATAGCAGGGGTAGACATCCCAAAAAATAAAAGAGGCGTAATTGCTTTAACCTACATCTTCGGATTAGGAAGAAGCCGTGCTAAAGATATTTTAGCGAAAGCGCAAGTAAGCGAAGACAAAAAAGTTCAAGATTGGAATGACGACGAAATCGGAGCAATCCGTGACGCCGTTTCATACTACAAAATCGAAGGTGAACTTCGTTCTGAAATTTCATTAAACATCAAACGTTTAATGGACATCGGATGCTACCGTGGTATCCGTCACAGAAGCGGACTTCCATTGCGTGGTCAGAGAACTAAAAATAACTCTCGTACTAGAAAAGGTAAGAGAAAAACTGTCGCTAACAAGAAAAAAGCAACTAAATAAGAATTAGTATGGCTAAAGCAACAACTAAAAAACGTAAAGTTATTATCGAGTCTTCAGGTGAAGCTCATATTAACGCAACTTTCAATAACATCATCATATCACTTACCAATAAAAAAGGTGAAGTTATCTCTTGGTCATCGGCCGGTAAAATGGGCTTCCGTGGATCTAAGAAAAACACACCTTACGCTGCGCAAATGGCCGCTGAAGACTGTAGCCGCGTAGCTTTGGAAGCTGGTTTGAAGAAAGTGAAAGTTTTCGTGAAAGGACCAGGTAACGGACGCGAGTCTGCTATCCGCTCTATTCACAATGGTGGAATCGAAGTTACTGAAATCATCGACGTAACTCCAATGCCACACAACGGGTGTAGACCTCCTAAAAGACGTCGAGTTTAATCCCAAATTAAAGTAGTATAGTATAACCCGGAAAGCAAAAGCGCTATCGAAGGATCTGACCTGAATTCATAGTGGCTTTCCAAAATCATTAAAAATGGCAAGATATACTGGTCCAAAAACCAAAATCGCGCGTAAATTCGGCGAGGCAATCTTCGGCGAAGACCGCGCTTTCGAAAAGAGAAATTACCCACCGGGACAACACGGTCTCGCTAAGAAAAGAGGTAAAAAATCAGAGTACGCAATCCAATTAATGGAGAAGCAAAAAGCGAAATACACCTATGGAATCCTTGAAAAACAATTCCGTGGTTTGTTCGAAAGAGCTTCTGCTGCTCGTGGTGTAACGGGTGAAGTACTTATCCAGTTGTGTGAAGCACGTCTTGATAATGTAGTTTTCCGTATGGGTATTGCACCTTCTCGCAGAAGTGCACGCCAAATCGTTTCTCACAGACACATTACAGTTAATGGTGAAGTTGTAAACATCCCATCGTATCACCTGAAAGCAGGCGATAAAGTTGCCGTTCGTGAGAAATCAAAATCTTTAGATATCATCGAGCGTTCCCTAGCTGCATCTTCTCATGTTTATGAGTGGATCACTTGGAACGATTCACAAAAAGAAGGTGTTTTCGTTTCAGTACCTACACGTACTCAAATCCCAGAAAACATCAAAGAACAGTTGATCGTCGAATTGTACAACAAATAATAACTGACTTAGTCGAAATTATGGCAATATTTAATTTTCAAAAGCCCGATAAGGTAATTATGGTCGACTCAACGGACTTCGAAGGAAAGTTCGAATTCAGACCATTAGAACCCGGATACGGTCTTACTGTCGGTAATGCGCTGAGAAGAGTTCTACTTTCTGCTCTTGAAGGTTATGCCATCACTTCTGTCCGTATTGAAGGTGTAGATCACGAATTCTCCACCATCCCGGGCGTTGTAGAAGACGTAACCGAAATCATCTTGAATTTGAAGCAAGTTCGATTCAAACGTCAGATTGAAGATGTTGACAATGAAGCGATCACAATCTCTATTTCAGGTAAAGACCAAATTACTGCAGGCGACTTTCAAAAGTTCATCTCTGGTTTTCAGGTTCTTAACCCAGATTTAGTGATCTGTAATCTAGACAGTAAAGTCAATATCAATATGGAACTTACGATCGAAAAAGGTCGTGGATACGTTCCTGCTGAAGAAAACAAGAAAGCAAATGCTCCAATCGGAACTATCGCTACAGACTCAATCTACACTCCGGTAATCAATGTGAAGTACGCAATTGAAAACTTCCGTGTAGAACAAAAAACCGACTACGAAAAGTTAGTGTTCGAAATTAAAACCGATGGGTCTATCACGCCTAAAGATGCGTTGACAGAAGCTGCAAAAGTTTTGATTCACCACTTTATGCTATTCTCTGACGAGCGTATCACGCTTGAAGCAGACGAAATTGCACAAACTGAATCGTACGACGAAGAGTCATTGCACATGCGTCAGTTGCTTAAAACCAAGTTGGTCGATATGGATTTATCCGTTCGCGCACTTAACTGCTTGAAAGCCGCTGAAGTAGAAACACTTGGAGATCTTGTATCTTTCAACAAAAACGACTTAATGAAATTCAGAAACTTCGGTAAGAAATCTCTTACTGAGCTTGACGAGCTTGTTGCCGTGAAGAACCTTACTTTCGGAATGGACTTAAGCAAATACAAATTAGATAAAGACTAACCTGAGTCTGAAGTTTGCAGATTCTAAGTTTATTAAGAAATGAGACACGGAAAGAAAAATAATCACTTAAGCAGAAAAGCTGGTCACAGACGCGCTTTACTTGCAAATATGGCTTGCTCGTTAATCGAACACAAGCGAATTAATACTACTGTGGCGAAAGCTAAAGCGCTTCGTTCATACGTAGAGCCTTTGATTACTAAATCAAAAGAAGATACTACTCACAATCGTCGTATCGTTTTCTCTTACCTACGTAGCAAATACGCTGTAACAGATTTGTTCCGCGACGTTGCTGCTAAAGTGGGAGATCGTCCAGGAGGTTACTGCCGAATCATCAAATTAGGAAACCGTCTTGGCGACAACGCGGATATGGCGATGATCGAATTGGTTGACTTCAACGAACTGTATAACGGAGGTAAAAAAGAAGTTAAGAAAGCAAAAAGCAGAAGAGGTGGGAAGTCGAAAGCGGCTGCTACTACTGAAACTGCTCCAGTTGCCGAAGAAGTTCAAGCTCC
>NZ_JBMLTK010000011.1:21307-36699 GCF_049240005.1 Flavobacterium sp.
GCCTAATCCCGTTTTACGTTTCAAAGCCGCAGCCAAAAACCGCCGCTTGCTGGCCTTTAACAGCAGCTTCCGTTGGTCGCTGTGTTAAATACCGCCGCGGTCGGTTTCTGGCCTTGCGGGTTTTCCACTTCAACCGGGGGCAGGGGTTGCGTGTTTACGTATCAAAGACTACTTTTGCATGAACAACACAACTATGAAATATCAACAACGCGATGCAGCCATCCTTCTCCTTGCAGATGGCACTATCTTCCACGGAAAATCTATTGGAATACCAGGAAAAGCAACTGGTGAACTTTGTTTCAATACCGGAATGACCGGCTATCAGGAAATCTTTACCGATCCGTCGTACTTCGGTCAGCTTATGGTGACAACCAATGCCCACATTGGTAATTACGGCGTTAACCGCAACGAAAAGGAATCCGGATCTATAAAAATTGCGGGCTTGATTTGTCGTAATTTTAGTTTTCAGCACTCGCGTCCCGATTCCGATGGTAATCTATTCGATTATTTTAAAGCACAAAGTTTAATCGCAATCAGCGATGTGGATACACGTGCGTTAACGGCTTACATCCGTGATCACGGCGCTCAAAACGCCATCATTTGCACAGACGAGACGCCTATCGACGAGCTAAAATCGATTCTTATGACCGTTCCCGACATGAAAGGTCTGGAATTGGCAAGTAAAGTGTCAACTACCGAAGCATACTTCTACGGTAATCCGGAAGCAAAATTCCGGATATCAGCACTCGATTTAGGAATCAAAGAAAATATTCTTCGCCACTTGGCAAGCCGCGATTGTTACATCAAAGTATTTCCATACAACAGTTCTTTTGCTGATTTAAAAAGCTTTGACCCGCACGGATATTTCTTGTCAAACGGCCCAGGCGATCCCGAACCGCTACCGGGTGTAATCGCCTTAGCAAAGGAAATTATTAGTCGCGATCTTCCTCTATTTGGTATTTGTCTCGGCCATCAGCTAATCGGATTGGCAAATGATGTTCCAACCTACAAAATGTTTAATGGGCATCGAGGCATAAACCATCCTGTTTTCAATGTAGTAACGGGAAAAGGCGAAATCACATCCCAAAACCACGGATTTGCGGTAGAACGTGCCGCGGTTGAAGCGCATTCCGAACTTGAAATCACTCACCTTCACTTAAACGACGGAACTATTGCAGGAATGCGAATGAAAAATAAACCCGTATTTTCAGTACAATACCATCCCGAAGCAAGTCCAGGACCTAACGATTCGATTTATTTATTTGATGCGTTTGTTGCTTCCTTAATCTAAAATTGGAAAGCTAGTAAAGACTTCTAAAACCGAAAAAGATATCCAGTTTTTTAATTTTGTAACAAATTAATTGATTGGTCTTTGAGGTTTCTGAGATAATTTATTTTAGCTTTACATATTTGATTTTTTCAGTTATGAAGCAGCTTTACTTTTTCTTGATTTTTCTCGCTTTATCTGTCGCACACGGTCAAACAATCGATTTTTCAGATCCAGCATTTAAAACAGCTTTATTGGCATCTTCTGCTCAAGTCGACATTGCACAAAATCAAGCTGGCGTGTTTATAAAGATAGATTCGAACAACGACGGCGAAATTCAAGTAGCCGAAGCCAATATGGTACACTCATTAAAAATTTCTAATCAAAATATTACCAACCTAAATGAGATTTCCTTTTTTTCGAATCTCGGACATCTTGATTGTTCGGCAAATCAATTATCTAATCTGAACATAGCCAGTCTTATATATCTAAGTAGACTTTATTGTAGTAACAACCTGTTAACTTCTTTAGAAGCAGCGGGGCTAAATTTATTAAATTCTATTAGATGCGATAATAATCAAATCACGACGTTATCGTTACAGCCTGGTGTTTGGTACTCGGAGCTCATTTTAAACAATAATCAACTATCAAGTTTAAATTTACAAAACAATGTAGTCATGGTTTTAAATTGTTCGTATAATCAGTTATCGCAGCTCATATTAGCAAATTCGACTCTGCTATACATACTTGATTGCTCACATAATGAACTTACAAGCCTAGAGTTTCCGCCAGGAATTAATTTCTTAGAGAGTTTCAACTGTAGTTATAATCAAATAAGCAGTCTTAATTTCCAATCATTTATTAATAGCCTTTCTTGGCATTCAGTAGATGTTTCACACAATAACTTAAATACGCTTTTACTTGGCCAAAATCAAAAAATCGATGAGTTTGACTGCTCTTTTAACAATTTGACATCTCTTGATGAAATAAAGGTATATGATGCTAATTTTTCCAACAACCAATTCGATTCACTTAGTTTAAAGAGCCTTTATGTGCAAAATTACGGTGAATTGAATTTTAGCAACAATAATCTTAAGTCAATTTTTTTTAAAGATGCTGTTGTTGAATTCTTCGATTTAGCTACTTTCAATGTTATTAATAATCCCGACCTGGAGTATATCTGTGCTACGCCAAATGTGATTCAGGAAATCTCCGACAGATTGGCAGAGATTGGTTATGAAAATGTCGAAGTAAATTCATATTGTAGTTATACTCCCAGTGGTTCATTTTACACCATCTCAGGCAACCAAAGTTATAATTTTAATGGTTCGTTCTGCTCAACCTCAGATCCGATAGTTCCTAACTTGAAGTTTAATATTACAAATGGCACAGTAAATAGAACCATTATTTCCGACGAATCGGGAGCCTATTCCATTACTGTGCAGGAAGGTCAGCATACGATTACACCAGTAATGCCTTCTTCAACATATTATACTGTCTCTCCAGCTAGTTTCGTGGCAGATTTCCCAACACAAACCAGTCCGTTAACACAAAATTTTTGCATCACTGCCAATGGCACTTTTCCAGACATAGAAGTAAATCTTATTCCTATAGGAAGTGCTAGGCCTGGCTTCGATTCATTTTATAAAGTTCTGGTTAAAAATGTAGGTACTACGGTTCAATCGGGTACAGTTTCCTTTGCTTATAATGAGTCGGTTTCAGATTTTATCGAAGCCACGCCGACTTCCCCAACAATAAATGCAGGTTCGGTTTCTTGGACGGTAAATAATTTAGCACCGTTCAGCGAACTAGAGTTTTTTGTGACTCTTAACCACAATTCTCCGATGGAAACCCCTGCTTTAAATAGCAATGATTTACTTTCTTTTTCTGCAAATATGCAAACCGCAGCTACAGATTCAGCACCTGATAACAATGTTTCAACATTAAGGCAAGTTGTAGTGAATTCGTTTGATCCTAACGATAAAACGTGTTTGGCTGGACCAACAATCGGACCTGAGCAAGTTGGAAAGTTTGTAAACTACATGATTCGCTTTGAAAACACAGGTACAGCAGCAGCGCAACGTGTAATTGTTACCGACCGAATTGATACCGAGAAATTCGATATCAGTACATTAACGCCTGTAAACTCAAGTCATCCCTTTACAACGCGTATCTACGACGGTAATCGTGTAGAGTTTATTTTCGAAAACATCCAATTGGGCTTTACCGACGAGACCAACGATGGTTACGTGGTATTTAAAATTAAAACGGTTCCCACTTTAGTTGTAGGCGATACATTTAGTAACAGCGCTGCAATTTACTTTGATTTTAACTACCCGATTTTTACCAATGATGCTACTACCGAAGTTCAAGTTTTGGGAACAGAAAATTTCGATTGGCAGAAATCGTTTGCAGTTTTTCCTAATCCGATGCATGACGAATTAACTGTGAAAAGTCTGGCTGAAACTGTTGCGACTAAAATTGAAGTGTTCAATACTCTTGGCCAATTAGTAATTAGCGTTGTACAACCTAGTTCCGAAGAAATTGTTGATGTATCTCGATTGGCTGCGGGCAATTATTTTGTCAAGATGCATTCATCACAAGGAATTGGAGTGGCGAAAGTGGTTAAGCAGTAGCTATTGGTTCTTCTTCTAAATCAATCGATTCGTACTTTTGTGCAGACGAGCTTCTTATTAAAGGTCTAAGTAGCATAACTTCTCAAAGTCAATATCGCATATGAAAAACGTTCTCAGTTTAGATAAAAGGCTTGAGATTGCAGCGCTTTCAATGTTCGCTATTCTTCTGGGCTTTTCGATCTATCTTTATTTTAATTTGCCAGAAACTATTGCAACACATTTTAATGCAGTGGGTAATGCCGATGCGTACGGTCCCAAATCTACTGTATTTATCTTGCCTGGGATCTATTTATTCTTACAGTTGTTAATGAGTACAATCTCCCAATCGACAGATTTATTTAATGTACCAATGAAACTTACAGCGGAGAATAAAGAACGCCAGCTTCAACTTGGACGACGTTTTATACTTGTGCTGCGAATTGTTGTCGGCTTCATTTTCCTAAGTATCGAATTTGCTGCATACGGATTAGGCGATAAAACCGATAACGATTTAAGTATCTGGTTGCTGCCTCTAATTGTACTGCTTCTTGCGATTCCGATTGTTGGCTATATAGTATTAGCTCGACGTGCCCGTTGAAAAGGCTTTTAAAATTGAAAATAAATGAAGGTCGTTTGTGTGGTAAAAACACCAAATACAAGTATCGCAATTAACAGTAAAACACATTTCTGATACTGATATTTACCAAAAATAGGATGTTCCCTTCCACGCGATAGCCATTCGATAAAGACAAATACCACCAGAAGAATCATTGCTAATTTCGTATTTCCCGGCCACCCGATATTGTCTTTACTTTCGAAAGAAGTGACTAGTCTTTCTAGGTAAAAAAGAGCTCCCCTTATGGTGCTAGAACGAAAAAAAATCCATGCAAAGCAAACTAATGCGAATGTAACAGACATCCGAAAAAGCTCTTTTACTTGCGGAATAATTCTATTTTCTGCAACCACTCCTAGGTGTTTCTTGGTTTGATTAAGAAAAATTAACGGCAGGTAAAATACAGCATGGAGTAATCCCCAAAAAACAAAAGTTAGGTTAGCGCCATGCCAGAAACCACTGAGTAAAAAAACAATTAAGGTATTTCGAATCGTTATCGCTTTTCCTTGCCGATTCCCTCCCAATGGGATGTACACATAGTCGCGAAACCAATTGGAAAGCGACAAGTGCCAGCGGCGCCAAAATTCGGCTATATCTCTCGAAAAATAAGGTTGTTTGAAATTTTGAATCAGCTCTATTCCGAAAAGTTTTGACGTACCTAGTGCAATGTCGGAATAACCAGAAAAGTCGCCGTATATCTGAAAAGCGAAACAAATAGCGCCAAGTGCTAAAAACGTTGAGTCGTGATTTTCGCTGTTGTCGAAAGCCGCATTCGCAATAACGGCACACTGGTCGGCAACGACAACTTTCTTGAAAAAGCCCCAAGCGATTTGATAAAATCCTTGAATCGCCGCATCGTAACTGAACTTTCGCGATTTTTTTAGCTGTGGTAACAAATGCGTAGCTCGCTCGATGGGGCCTGCAACTAATAAAGGGAAATAGCTTACAAACAAGGCATAAGTTATAATATCTCTTTCTGGCTTTATTCGCTCTTTGTAAACGTCGATTATATAAGAAAGTCCGTGGAACGTGTAGAACGATATTCCAACTGGCAGAATTATCTCTAGGCTATGCATTCCTATGTTAAATCCGATATTTTCTAGTAACTGGCTGAACGAGTCGATGAAAAAGTTGACGTACTTAAAATAGCCAAGAAATGCCAAATTCATTCCGACGCTTACCCAAAGCCAAAGTTTTCGTTTTTTTAGAACCTTTTCTCGGTCTATTTTAAACGCACAATAATAGTCGAGCAGCGTAGAAAACCCCAACAGAGCCAAAAATCGGTAGTCCCAAAAACCATAAAATAAAAAGCTCGCACCTAATAGTAAGCTGTTTTGCCATTTGATGCTGTTTTGAAAACGGATCCAATACAAACCGAAAACGATTGGTAAAAAGAGCGCATAATCAAACGAATTAAACAGCACAGTTTTTTGTTTATTAGGTGTTGAAAGTAGGAATTTTTTACCAAACACCATTTGTTGACGCGACTCTAATTATCGTTGAGTTTTGGTTTTAATCGAACGGGAATTTGAACAGTCTATATTTTTATTTTCGTAGAAATACAAATTCACTCTTCTTTGGCGCAGCAATAATAAAACTGAGTTGGTCTAGCACCAAAAAATCTAAATCGGATAAAAAAGTCACGTCATAACATAAGTGTTCTGCATTTTAATCTCGCCGAAATCGTTTGCGTTTATAACTTTAGTTCTGTGAATTTTACCAGCTTAAGAGAAATGCATATTTTCGAATCATCAAAAAATTAAATCTTTTTTTATGAGTATCATCATTAAAGTGCATGCGCGACAAATCTTGGATTCTCGCGGAAATCCGACTATCGAAGTTGATGTAATTACTGAAAACGGTGTTCTTGGCAGAGCAGCTGTGCCTTCTGGAGCGTCGACAGGCGAACACGAAGCGGTAGAATTGCGCGACGGCGGTAAAGCTTATATGGGTAAAGGCGTTTCTAAAGCTGTTGAAAATGTGAACACAAAAATTGCCGAGGCGCTTGTTGGAATTTCTGTTTTTGAGCAAGAATTACTCGATCGAACCATGATTGCACTCGACGGTACTCCAAACAAATCAAATTTAGGTGCTAATGCTATTCTCGGCGTTTCGCTTGCAGCGAGTAAAGCTGCCGCAGCCGAATTAGGATTGCCTTTATATCGCTACATTGGAGGCGTAGCTGCAAAAACGCTACCAGTTCCGATGATGAACATCATTAACGGAGGTTCGCACTCCGATGCACCAATCGCTTTTCAGGAATTCATGATTATGCCTGTTAAAGCAACTTCGTTCACGCATGCCATGCAAATGGGAACCGAAATTTTTCACAATCTTAAGAAAGTACTTCATGACCGTGGCTTATCAACAGCGGTTGGCGATGAAGGTGGTTTCGCTCCAAATTTAGCCGGCGGTACAGAAGATGCACTCGACAGCATCAAAACAGCAGTTGAAAATGCCGGTTATAGCTTTGGCGACGATGTGAAAATTGCACTCGATTGCGCCGCTTCCGAGTTTTACGTAAACGGAAACTACGACTATAAAAAGTTCGAAGGTGAAGGTGGAAAAATTCGCTCATCTAAAGAACAAGCCGAATATTTGGCGGAACTAGCTTCTAAATACCCAATTATTTCTATCGAAGACGGTATGTATGAAGATGATTGGGACGGATGGAAATACCTAACCGAATTAGTGGGCGATAAAGTACAGCTCGTTGGCGACGATTTGTTTGTTACCAACGTACAACGATTATCTACAGGTATTGAAAAAGGTATCGCGAACTCAATCTTGGTTAAAGTAAATCAGATTGGTACTTTATCTGAAACGATCGCTGCGGTAAATATGGCACACAACGCAGGTTATACCTCAGTTATGAGTCACCGTTCCGGAGAAACCGAAGACAGTACAATTGCTGATTTGGCAGTAGCTTTGAATTGTGGACAAATTAAAACTGGTTCCGCATCACGTTCTGATCGTATGGCCAAATACAACCAACTTTTGCGCATTGAAGAAGAGTTGGGAGAAACGGCTTATTTTCCTGGAGAGCGCGCGTTTAAAATAAAATAAGCATACAGATTTTATGTTAAAGCCCGGATTTTCCGGGTTTTTTTGTGCAATTAAGTCAATGAATCTCAGTTTTTAACCCCAAGATTTGATGGGAATCTAATCCATTAACGCAACCCGATTCATTTTTGTTTATCCTATGGTTGTAACCTTTAAACAAACCCAGGACATGAAACAGAAATTACTTCTATTGCTCTTTGTAGCATGGAGCGGATTTTCCCAGCAGGTAAATTTTACCGACCCCAATTTAAAGGCATTCCTACTTACTGCCGGAACAAGTTTTTCAAACGCTTTCGACGAAAATTATAATCCAATTGCTGTCGATGCAGACGGCGATGGTGAAATATCTGTTCAAGAAGCTCAAGCCGTTTACTATTTAGATATCGCCTTTTTCGATATCAGTAGTATTGGTGGTTTAGAGGCTTTTACTAATCTGCGGATGCTCGATTGTTCATATACAAATTTGGCAG
The DNA here is from genome assembly GCF_049240005.1 of Flavobacterium sp. Classification (GTDB taxonomy): domain Bacteria; phylum Bacteroidota; class Bacteroidia; order Flavobacteriales; family Flavobacteriaceae; genus Flavobacterium. The sequence goes on from NZ_JBMLTK010000011.1 coordinate 29,336, forward strand.
GACAGTCTGTGGATCTAACCAGTTTAACCAATCTAGAAAATCTTCGAATTAGCAGTTGTGGAATTTCCGCGCTGAATATAGAGGGATTAAACGCGCTTAAAATAGTATACGCCGACCAAAATAATCTTACAAGCTTTACGCTAGCTAATCACAATGCTATAGAAAATATTTCGTTGTCTTACAATCAATTAACATCCATAAACTTGTCAAATTTGCCTAGCTTGAAGCTTTTAAATGTCAATGTAAATCAACTATCAGCGCTGGAATTAGATAACACACCTGCTCTTGAACACCTGTCCTTTTTCAGTAATTCCATAAGTCAGATAGATTTTTCGAGCTTTCAATTTCTGCGAAGCATTATTGGTTACGATAATAACTTGACAACAGTCGACGTGTCATCTAACGCTAATTTATTCGAGCTTGGTTTAAGCGATAACGAAATTACCTCGATAAACTTTTCCTCTTCAAATTCACTACTTTATACAGTCAATTTGTCAAACAATCAACTTACAGCAATCGACGTGTCGGGTCTAACATCTCTCTCCGATTTAGCACTTTCTAACAATCAATTAAGCACCTTAAACGTAACGTCAAATACTTCATTGCGAGGGTTGTTCGTTTCACAAAATAGCTTGAGCGAACTCGACTTAACAGCAAATCAAGGTTTAAACATGCTCGAATGTGCAAATAATAACTTAAGTACACTTAATACCGAAGGTTTAAATGTTTTGTTGCAAGTAGATTGCAGCTATAACACGCTTACAAGCCTGTCTCTAGAATCAAATACCGCTATTTATTCGTTGCGCTGCAATAATAATGCATTAACTGCTTTAGATGTTTCAGCACAGCCTACTCTTTATGTGTTGGATTTTTCGTCGAATCCTATTTCAGAAATCGATTTAAGTGCGCAAATGTACTTGTCAGAACTGTACGCAAACAACACCAACGTGGTTGATTTAGATTTATCGAATGCCTCATACTTGTTTGTAGTGCGATTCGCTCCAAACGAGAATCTTGAATCGGTTAATTTAAAGAACAACGGTTTTCAGGATATCTCATTCTCTGGAAACGATTTTACTCAAGTTCCGGATTTGCAGTTTATTTGTGTAGACGAATTCGAAACGTCGTTCTTCCAATATTACGTCAATCAAGTAAATCCGAATATCATTATCAACGGATATTGTACGTTTGAACCCACAGGAACATTCAATACTATTTCTGGTGTTGCGCGATTTGACTTCGACAACGATGGTTGCGAAGATGCCGATTTACCGGTACCGAATCTTCAAATAAACATCACAAATGGTCAAGGAAGCGGAGCTTATTTCACTAACGAAAGCGGGACCTTTGCCTTTGCAGTTCCCGCCGGAACCTATACTTTAAATGCTTCGATAGCTAATGCGGAAGCCTTTCAAATTTCTCCATCGCAATCAACCGTTTCCTTTACAGAGGAAGACGGCGCGCAAACCGCAACCGTTGATTTTTGCTTGACACCAATAAATCCGACTGCCGACGGAGAAATTACCGTACTTCCGTTTTCTGTTCCGTACATCGGATACGAAACGTATTACCAAATCATCGTAACAAACAAAGGCAGCTTACCCATATCTGGAACGGTTTTCTTTAACTTCGATGGAAATGTTGCATATTTAAGTATTGCTTCGCCTTTCGCCGATTCGGTAACCGCGAATCAAGCAGCTTTCAACGTCGATCAGTTATTGCCTTTCGAACAACGTACTATTTTAGTAGCTTTAATGTTTCAGGCTGATCCTACAGTAGCACTTCCGATAGATTTATTTAATTTTTCAGCTCAATTTGTAATTAATCAAACCGATGTTAACCCAGACGACAATACATTCGAGTTTATTCAATCAACACAAGAAGCTCAAATTGAAAATGCAGTTTTCTGTTTGGAAGGCGAAACGGTTGATGCGTCGGAAATTGGAGAATACCTGCACTATGCGGTAAGCTTTAGAAATACCGGCACAACAGCAGCACCTTTTGTAGTGTTGCGTTCCGAGTTAGACGGAAATAGCTTCGATTTAAGTTCCATTCAAGTAGTTAGCGCCACTTCTCCAGTTACAACACAAATCACAGGAAATGTGCTGGAATTGATTTTTGAAGATTTAAATCTGCAACCAGGTGCTGAAGGAGACGTACTGCTTAGAATGAAGTCGAACCCTAATTTGCAGCCCGGAGATACAGTGGTGTACGGCACTTCAGTTTATCTGGATTACGACACCATGGTTAACACCAATTTAGCCCAAACAACGTTCCAAGCCGCTCCTCTTTCTGTTGATGACAATCAAGTTACTGTTGGCGTATATCCAAATCCAACGAGCAGCAAATTATTCATCGACGCGAAGAATAAAACAATTGGAAAAATTGCTATTAGCGATCTCGCTGGAAAGCAAGTTTTAACTACAACATATAACAGTACTACTGGAATCGACGTGCAAAGTTTAGCTCCGGGGATGTATATTCTCAATGTAGAAACGTCTAGCGGTAAATCCGTTCAAAAATTTATGAAAAAGTAAATTACAGAAGTTCTATGTATTTTACGAGGGAAAGTCGGCCAGTTGAGCCGACTTTTTCTTTTTGTGCTAGCTTTGTTAAAATTTTAATCAAACCAAAAAATACCTATAAGTAGGTAGTTTTTAGTTTTTGCTTCTCTATAAGTTTGGACATGTAAAAAACAAGTTTGTTATGTCCATCATTGTTAATTACCCGCACAAACCATATTCAGTTAGAAATTCTCGAAATTTTAGTTCAGGAAGCATCAATGTGCAAATTATTTTGCCAGAGGAAGTGAACGGATTGCCCTTACATTTTGAAATAGGGCCGGTTTATAATATTTCAAGTGGTATTCGAAACGCGATTATGATTTACCTCAAAGAAAAAAGTGGTAACGACATCAACGTTTCAAGGGAATCATCTTTCTTAATCAACAAGAGTTTTAACATCAATCTCGACAATTTAATCGCAGTAGAAGGGAGCAGAGACATTAATTTTTCGCGTGATAGCATTCACGTTTACGTTTGTCATCAAGCTCCCGAATTACGAAATATTAACGATGTGGTTTTTTGTCAAAATCATGTGCCAGGCCCCGCTACTTTAGCAAGTTTACTTCTCGAAGAGAGTCGGTATTTTGCTTTAGACGGAGGTGCTTATTTTGAAGACGATTCAGTCGAAGCTTCAAGTTTTCCAACAAAATACGGAATGGGAGTTATTAGGAATTAAACGGTTTTACACCAAAGCAGAACGAAATCAACAGTTTCTGATTTAATAATTGCAGTTGCTCGATTTCAATAAGGTAACAGCTAAAAAACAATAATATGCAAGTAATTATCGGCCACATTACGTCAACTTTCGCCTTAACCTTAATCTTGGTACTTTTCGCAGTCGTTGCGCTCTTAGTTTATTTAACTATCCTTTGTCGCCGAGTTTACGTTCAACAAAGTCATAAGCTAATTCTCCAGCGAAAAGTTTCAGAAATAAAAGAGCGTGAGTTGGATCAAATAAGCTTGATTCTCGAAAGCCACGAAACCTATCGCAAGCGCAATGCGGAAGATCTTATCGACTTCATAGGAAATACGATAACAGCAATTCGCCTCAACTTCGAAGAATATGCTTCTGATGTTCGAAAGCCAGAATATAAAGCACAACGTATATCAGAATTATTGTCGAAAGTGTATGAGAATGTTCGCAAAGCGCCAGAAAACAAATATGTTCAAGCTCCAAAATCATCTGGCCTCGTGGCAGCGGTCCAATCGCTAGCGAAGCAAATTGGTGTTGTCGGAAAATTGAAAGTACAAGTACTTCCATTTAACTTGCAAACACGTATGGAAGAACGTATCGAACTATTGCTTTTTTGTGTGATTCGCGAACTTGGTACGAATGTCGTTGAACATGCACAAGCATCCGACTTAACGATTTATCTTAATGAAGACGACTCTCGAAATTTAACTATTATTGTAGAAGACAACGGAAAAGGTTTTACATTCGATTCTGTGAACGCAAAAGAAGAGTCGGGTTTGAAAAAAATAGAGCGAGTAATTGAAGATTTAGGCGGTACATTTAGTGTTGATTCAAACATCAATAACGGAACTACAATTATTGCAACTTTAAGAATATGATTCGAATTGTTTTAGCTGACGATCATCAAGCACTTATCGATGGAATGGTTTCGGGAATCTCCGATAGCGGCAACATTAGCGTTATTGGAACAGCTCAGAACGGTGCCGATTTGGTTAAACTAGTGCGTTTAAAGAATCCGGATGTAGTTGTAACCGATATTCGTATGCCAGGAATCGACGGTAAAGCAGCTGTATACGAAATTCTTAAATATCAGCCCCATGCACGAGTAATTGCATTCAGTATGTTTGATTCGCCACCGCTAGTAAAACATTTTCAAGAAATTGGTGCTCGAGGCTACGTTTTTAAAAGTTCACCGCTTTCGGTATTGATAAACGCAATAGAAACAGTAGCACATGGAGGAACGTATTTTGAAAGACCTGTAACTACTTTTAGTATCGATAATTTTGATGAAAAAGTGCAGCTCAGTAAACGGGAACAAGAAATTTTAGAACTTATCGCTAAAGGACAAACCTCAATTGAGATTGCAACAGCCCTGAACATTAGTAAGACAACTGTAGACACACACCGAAAAAATATACTTCAAAAGCTAAATCTAGAGGGTCGTGCCGATTTGGTGCGATTTGCCGTTGAAAACAAGTTTAATCTGTAAAGGCATTATCAAGACTCTTCACTTGCTTAAAGCTTTACATCTTAGTGGTGTTATGCTAATAAGAAATCTTTATTACAATAATTTGAAATGAAATTGATTTCTTATTCAGCACTCAGTTCTTTCAATTTCGACCGATTTATAAATAAATTAACGAAAACGTTAGCGCAAAGATTTTTTTAACGGTTTTGTATTATGTAAGTTTGTTAAATCTTTAAACAAGTTTACTTAAACACATTTATTATATGTCAAAATCGGCATTTCTAGAATTAGATGGCAATAGGTATGAGTTTCCCGTAATTGTTGGAAGCGAAAACGAAGTTGCAATTGATATCAATAAACTGCGAGATGTTACCGGTGCAATAACCATGGATCCGGGATACAAAAATTCAGGTTCGTGTACCAGCAACATTACATTTCTCGACGGAGAGGAAGGTATCTTGCGCTACCGTGGTTACGCCATCGAAGATCTGGCAGAAAAAGCGACTTTTCTTGAAGTTTCTTACCTTATTATTTTTGGCGAATTACCAACACATGCGCAATTAGCACAATTTGAAGCTGATATTAGAAAATATTCGCTTGTGAACGAAGAAATGAAAAACATCATCGATGGTTTTCCAAAAACAGCACATCCGATGGGTGTACTTTCTTCGCTAACAAGTGCCTTAACCGCTTTTAATCCAAAAGTTGTTAATGTTGAAAACGAAGCCGAAATGTATGAGGCTATCGTTAAAACTATGGGTAAATTCTTGGTTTTGGCTACTTGGACATTCCGCAAGTCGTCGGGATATCCATTGAATTATTACGATAATACAAAAGGATATGTCGAGAACTTCATGCGACTCATGTTTGAATTACCAACTGGTCCGTATGAAATAAATCCAGTTGTCGTAAAAGCACTCGACAAATTATTTATTCTGCACGCCGATCACGAACAAAACTGCTCTACATCTACAGTTCGTATGGTTGGATCTTCGCACGCAGGCTTGTTCGCATCAATTTCAGCGGGCGTTTCTGCTTTGTGGGGTCCGTTGCACGGCGGTGCTAACCAAGCGGTATTGGAAATGCTTGAAGCTATTCAAAAAGACGGTGGCGATGCAGGAAAATACCTTGCAAAAGCAAAAGATAAAAATGATCCGTTCCGTTTGATGGGATTCGGACACCGCGTTTACAAAAACTTCGATCCTAGAGCGAAAATTATTAAAAAAGCTGCCGATGAAGTATTGGCGAATTTAGGAGTTAATGATCCGATTTTAACTATAGCCAAGCAATTGGAGGAAGCTGCTCTTGTTGATGAATACTTCGTAAGTCGTAAGCTGTATCCAAACGTCGATTTCTACAGCGGTATCATTTACCGTGCGCTAGGTATTCCAACGGATATGTTTACCGTACTTTTTGCTATCGGTCGTTTACCCGGATGGATCGCGCAATGGAAAGAAATGCGCGAAAATAAAGAGCCAATCGGTCGTCCGCGACAAATTTATACCGGATATCCGCTGCGCCCGTTCAAAACGTTTGAACAGCGCTAGTTAGCGATGATTATAAAAGGTAAAATGGTTGTGCGCGTTCACAACCATTTTTTTTGCGCGAAAATAAAAATTTACGGTTTTTCCGTAACCAACTAATTAAATTCTGCCGTAGTTTTAGCATTCGAAAATTTAGCGCTATTTTTGATAGCCATTGAAAAACAGTATTTTAGTAAACCAAAACAATTTATCATGAAAAGACTATTAGCCATTATTCTTGTTTTATCCGCCATTAATTTTCATGCGCAACAAATTTCCTTGACTGGGAATACGCCGCGCCAAAAGTCGATTAAATTTACAAATGCTTTGAATTTACCACCAAGCGTTAATTTGAACGGAAATTCCTATTTGGATTTTTCAAAGGTTTCGAAAGTTTTATTAATGAACGCAGGAGCGCCGGCCTTACCTGTTTTCCGCGAATCTATTACCGTTCCAACAGCAAATCCAGTGACGTTCCAAGTGCTACCGGGCTCTTATGTCGAATATCAAAATATTGATGTTTTGCCTTCTAAAGGTAGCTTGAAACGAAATGTAAATCCAGCCGAAGTTCCGTACCTATTTGGATCGGAATATGCCGAAAATAAATTTTATCCGGAGCAAATCGCTAGCGTATCAAATCCATTTACATTTCGAAATCGATTTGGGGTTAATTTAAGTTTCACTCCTTTTCAATACAATCCCGTTACTAAAGTACTACGTGTTTATAACGAAATAAATCTAGTGGTTCAAACGCCTGCGGATGTTAGTCCGATTCGCGAAGGAGATACATTTCAGTCGCTCTATTCTGCCTTGTTTCTCGATGAAGCAGGTTACACGCCGGTTTCTGATTTAGGCGATTTACTGATCATTACACCGCCGAACTACCAGAATTTACTCACCAATTTTGTGAATTGGAAAAACGAAAGTGGAATCAAAACTACAGTCGTTACCACGGCGCAAACGGGAAGCACTCCAGAAAGTATTAAGTCGTATGTCACTACTTTTTATGACTCAAATCCGGATTTAACGTACGTGTTACTTATTGGCGATCACCAAAATATACCGACGTATTCGTACGGGACCAGTGGTGCCGACGAGCAGTTTTACAGCGATTC
>NZ_JBMLTK010000012.1:0-8708 GCF_049240005.1 Flavobacterium sp.
GCTCAGGCACCGGCCTTCGACAGGCTCAGGCTCCGACGATACTTGAAGTGGTGAACTTCACAATCCCAATAACTATCGAAACTATCTTCTCAAAGCAGTAAACTCATCCCAAACACCTATCAACTAAGCTAAAACCATATCATTTCTAAATAAAAAACCGACAAGCACAATGCGCACTTGTCGGTTTAGTTTATTTGAAATCGCGTGCTTAATTTCCGATGATTGCATTCAGTGTTGCACTCGGGCGCATCGCACTGCTCGCTAATGCTGGATTCGGACGGTAATAGCCTCCAATATCCTGAACTTTTCCTTGCGCAGCAATAAACTCGGCGTTAATTTGTTCTTCGTTCAAACGTAACGCTGCTGCAATGTGTTTGAACGTTTCTTGCAAGTCTGTGTCTTTTTCTTGCGCTGCTAACGCCTCAGCCCAATACAAAGCCAAATAAAAATGCGAACCACGATTGTCTATTTGACCTACTTTACGCGCGGGCGATTTATCTTCATCTAAAAATTTCTCGGTCGCCTGATCTAAAGTTTCCGAAAGAACAAGTGCTTTTGCATTGTTTTGCGTTTGTCCGAGATGTTCTAAAGAAACGCCAATAGCCAAGAATTCTCCCAAGGAATCCCAACGCAGATAGCCTTCAGTCAAAAATTGTTCGACATGTTTAGGCGCTGATCCGCCTGCGCCTGTTTCAAACAAACCTCCGCCATTCATTAACGGTACAATTGACAACATTTTTGCCGAAGTTCCCAACTCTAAAATGGGGAATAAATCAGTGAGGTAGTCGCGTAAAACGTTACCCGTTACCGAGATCGTATCCAGGCCGTTTTTCAATCGTGTTAAGGTGTGTACGGTCGCGTCGGTAATGTTCATAATGCGAATATCTAATCCGCTTGTGTCGAAATCGGCTAGGTACGTTTGTACTTTAGCGATCAATTCACGATCGTGTGCCCGTTTGTCGTCTAACCAAAACACAGCTGGGGTGTTGCTGAGTCGCGCGCGATTCACAGCAAGTTTTACCCAATCTTTAATCGGCGCGTCTTTAACCTGACACATTCTAAAAATATCGCCTGCTTGTACTTTTTGTTCTAAAACTTCGCGGCCATCGCCTAAAACTACAAATACGGTTCCGGCTTCTTTTATTTGAAACGTTTTGTTGTGCGAGCCGTACTCTTCGGCAGCTTGTGCCATCAGACCAACATTCGGAACGCTTCCCATGGTTGTCGGATCGAATGCGCCGTTTTGCTTACAAAAATCGATTGTAGCCGTGTACAAGCCAGCATAACAACGGTCCGGAATAACCGCAACGGTGTCTTGCGCATTACCGTCTTTGTTCCACATGCGCCCGCTGGTTCGAATCATTGCCGGCATCGAAGCGTCTACAATTACATCAGAAGGTACATGCAGGTTTGTAATCCCTTTATCGGAATTAACCATGGCAAGTGCCGGGCGATCCGAGTATAAATCGGCAATAGCTTTTTCGATTTCAGCTTGCAACGGATGTCCTTGTAGTTTATCGTACAAGTCGCCTAAACCGTTGTTTTCATTGAAACCTATTTCTGTAAGCGTCTCGCTATATTTTGAAAGTACTGGTTTGTAAAATTCCGAGACGACAGCTCCAAACATAATGGGGTCTGAAACTTTCATCATGGTTGCTTTCAGGTGCACAGAAAAAAGCAAGTCGTCTTTTTTTGCTTTTTCGATTTCTTCGGCAACGAACTTCTTTAATTCTGAAATACTTAATACAGCCGAATCTATGATCTCACCGGCTTGCAGTGGCGCTGGGCTTTTCAGTTCGGTTACTGTGCCGTTTTCGTTTTTGAAATGAATGGCAAATGTAGTTTCAGTAGGTACGGTTATCGATTTTTCAGTGCTGTAAAAATCTGCTGTAGACATGCTGGCTACGCGAGTTTTTGAATCGCTCGACCAACTACCCATACTGTGCGGATGTTTTTTGGCGTAGTTTTTTACTGCTTTTGGAGCACGGCGGTCGGAATTGCCTTCGCGAAGAACTGGGTTTACTGCTGATCCGAGTACTTTGGCGTATTTATTTTTAATTGCTATAGCTTTAGCGTCGGTTGCATCGGCCGGATAATCGGGAACGGCCACGCCTTGCGCTTGAAGTTCGGCTATGGCTGCTTTGAGTTGTGGAATCGAAGCAGAGATATTCGGAAGTTTGATGATATTAGCTTCTGGCTTAGTGGCTAACAATCCTAATTTAGAGAGGTTGTCGGTTATTTCAAAGGGCAGTTCGTCGGCAAAAACAGCCATGATTCGAGCTGCTAAAGAAATGTCGGCTGTTTCGATGTTAATTTCAGCAGCCGATAAAAATTTTTTAAGGATTGGGTACAGCGAATGCGTTGCAAGCATGGGAGCTTCGTCAGTAATCGTGTAAATAATTCCAGCGTTATTTGACATCTTTTTGAGAATTTTAAAACCGGGCAAAGATAGCCAAATCTGCGGCTGCTATATCGTTTTCTCTGATGTTAACACAGTTTTGCAGATGCGAAAAAAACTTGGTGTACTTTTTACGAAATTCATAAAAAAACCCGCTTTCCAAAGAAAACGGGCACTTGATATTTGAACACTGAAACAAATTATCTTCGCTTGTCGCGGATTTTCGCTTTCTTTCCGGTAAGTTCACGGAAGTAGAAGATACGTGCTCTGCGTACAGAACCTTTTTTGTTGATTTCGATTTTCTGCAAAGCAGGAAGGTTGATTGGGAAGATACGCTCTACACCAACAGCACCAGACATTTTACGGATTGTAAACGTTTCAGTACTACCAGTACCTCTGCGCTGAATCACTACACCTTTAAAAAACTGTGTACGTGTTTTTTCACCTTCTTTAATTTCGTAATAAACGGTAATGGTATCACCTGCTCCGAAATCAGGAAAATCTTTTTTCGCGATTAGTTCGTCGTTTACGAACTTTAATAAATCTGACATTTTTTAAAAAATTTGATTTAAAATCAGAGCAACATTCACGATTCTCGTCAGAGGTTGGTCTAATGTGGGCGCAAATTTAGTTATAAAATCATTTTGAGCAAATAAATTACAAGTTTATTTAAAAAACATAAGCCGCTGTTTTGCAGCGGCTTATTGGAGTAGATTTCGATTTTAATTAGTGCATCACTTTTTTTGTTGTACTTGTTCCCGTTGTAGTTTGTATTTGAACGAGAATCATTTGCTGTCCGGCTGGGAGCGGAATGCTGAATTTTTGACCCGTAATTTGTTTTGAGGAATACATTTCACGTCCGCGTAAATCGAAAATGCGAATGCTGTTTAGTTCTTCCGCAGCCGATTCTACTACAACAGTGTCGCCCGAATGATAGGCCAAAACGCTGTTTCCGCTGTTCGTAGGATTTTCAATTCCTAAAGTTTCAGCCTCAAACACTAATTCTAATCGTGACGTAAACGCGCCAGCTTCTGCATAAAAAGTATAAGGCGTCTCACTTAAGTTATGTGTTTGATTAAGTAGGTTGTCTTTAACGTACACATTTTGTCCTTCTGCAAATACACCGTCTGTATGATCTATGGCAAGCGTAAAGTTTGCCGCTTGGTCAACTTGTAAATTCAGCGCTACCACATCGGTAGTTTCAAACGGAAGTGCTCTCGCTTGTATGCCCAAACGTGTATCGTTTACATAGCTTGATAGTGAATTTCCGCTGCTTAATAACGGTCCGTCAAATGCTGCGTCTAATTCGTTTGTTGCTCCGGCAGTGTAACCAACTAGTATCTGGTTTAAGTCGGTTTCGCCCGAGCTTAAATTTAACCAGATTCGGTGTTTTTCGGAATTAGCTGTTCGGAAGAATTGCCCGTCGTTATTTCCAACACGCATATCGTTGCTGAAGTTTAGGGTTGTTGGAGCAGTAACTTTCAGCAGAAATCCTTGTCCCGTCTGAATGATTCCGTTTGGAATAGCACCTCCTGCAAGACTAGCAATTCCACCAAATAGATTGTACGAAGCGTAGTTTAACACGCCAACGCCTTGCAAGGTGTGTGTCCAGAAGTAAACTGTACCTGTTACGTTTTGTAAGAGCTCATTCGCATCGATGGGCGAAGGGTAGGGGTTTCCAATAAAATTATACCCATTACCGTCATGCGTTAACGTTAGGGAGTAATTACCGTTGTTGGCAACACCCGTAAAGCTTCCTTGAAAAGCTTGTGGCGCTGCAGGCGGATTTAAATACGTGTTTGGCGCACGTACCATATAGCCAGTTCCGGGAATAAAGTCGTTGGCAATTGGATCTACAGCGGCAAATTGACCTGTATTTTCATTAAACGTGTAAAAACGGTTGGTAAGTGTTTGTGGGGAAAAGTCCAGCAGATTTTGATTGGAAACTGGGGAAGACCAATACACATAATCTTGTCGACGCATGTATGCCATACGTTTTGAAGTGATTTCACCTTCATTAGCCACCGCTTTAGTTTGTAATAAGTTGGCGTTATTTTGGAACGTTAAAGATGAGCCCGGTTCCACAGTTACTTTTCCATCGATAACAAAATCAAATCCAGAAGGCACAACCACTACAGCTTCATTTACAATGTCTAAGGTACATGCATGAATGTTTGCTGCTTCGGAGTAATTTCCGGCGATAATTGCTTTGCGCGATGCGTCTGGAAGTCCGCCGGTCCATTCGGTTCCATCCCAAACTGTTGGAAAACCAATATTCAAGACAAGTTTTTCGGTAACGCAGTTTGTCGTAGTTCCGTAGAAAGTTCCGGAATAGTTGTAAGTCTGATTGTTATGTGCCCATGTATAAGGTTCACACGTATTTATTGTCGTAGTATTTTCCGAGTTAGGTGTTACGGTAACGGAAATCGGATAGCGGTTTGAAGTTACTGGTGGAATGATTTTCTTTACAGAGTTCGCCACAAAATCAGATACTATGATTTGATCTGTAGTGGTGACCGCTGCGCCGGCACAATAGCCTATACCTGATCCAATTAATTTTCTGTTTCCACCGTCGGCATCCATTTGAACTACCTGTAAATTTCCGTAGTCAGCAACGATGATTTTGCCGTTAGGTCGAAGTGCAATAGCGAAAGGATATCCAAAACCGGAACCAACAGCTACACTATTTGTTCCGTCCGAATCCATTCGTTTTACTTTTGCCGAACTGTTATCGCCAACTAAGATTTTTCCGTTGCTGTCGATGGCAATTCCTCGCGGATTATTAAATCCAGAACCCACAGTGGTAATGCCTGTTCCGTTTGCAGCCATTCGCTTTACAGCGTTATTGTAGGTGTCGCAAAACCAAATATTTCCCGACGCATCGATAGCGATTCCAGTCGGATTGTTGAATCCAGTTGCTAGGGTCACGATATTTGATCCATCGGCATCCATGCGCTTGATTGTGTTGTCTCCGGAATTTGTTATTACGATTTTCCCATCGGCTTGAATAGCCACTCCAGAAGGGTTGCCAAATCCAGAGCCGAGAATTTCTACACCACTACCATCGGGATTAAAACGACGGATCTGACTGCCGTTTCGATTAGCCACAACAATTTTTCCGTCTGCTTGAATGGCTACGCCGTAAGCATTGAAACCAGTTGTAAGGGTAGAGGTGACGCTTGGATTTTCTTGTTCGATGTAGTAGGTACCTGTTGAAAGTGATTCAAAATACTCTAAAGCGGTCGTGCTAGTGGCAGTGTTAAACCAATTTACAGTTGTTCCGGAAGCGGGTGTAGCAGCTAAATCGTTGACCGTTGCACTGTTGCAAAACGACTGGCTTGGGGCGCCGATATTTTTCACTTTTACAGCTAAACGAGTTGGCGACGCGCAGATTCCGTTACTGCTTTCAGCGTAGTAGGTAGTTCCATCGACTACCGAAGTTGAGTTCGGTAACTCGGTTCCGGCTGTAGCGGCATTATACCATTTTACATTTGTTCCCGAGGCATTTAGTTGCCCCAAAGTAGTGCTGCCCGAATAAATTTGAGCGGTTTCGCCAACTGGTGTAGCTGGAGTACTTTCAACAGTTACGGTAACTGGTACACGATTGGAGTAAGTTACTTCCTTGTAGCGTTTGATTGCGTTATTGTTTCGATCTGCAACGAGTATAGCACCGTTGTTTTCTATGGAAATGCCACGTGGACTGTTTAAGCCGGTTAAAAGGGTTTCGATATTGGTTCCATTGGCATTCATGCGTTTAAGTGCGTTATTTCCTGTATCAGAAATTAGAATACGCCCGTCGGCTTGAACTGCAACTCCTCTGGGTTGATTAAATGCATTACTCACGGTAACAATATTGCTTCCGTCTGCGTTCATTCTTTTGATAGAATTTGTACCCGCTTCCGCAAAAAGTATCTTTCCGTCGTTTTCAACAGCAATATCGGATACGTTATTCAATCCCGTTGCGAGAATAACTTGATCTATGCCATTTGTATTAATGCGGTATATCGTAGAACTAGAGTTGTAAAGAATTTTGCCATCGGGTTGAGCTGCAATATTGATCGGGTTTCCACCCCATAAAACCGCTGCAACAGAGGAACCGTTGTTGCTTAGATAAAAAAGATAAAGGCTGGTGTTGCTTATAGCTAGTAACTTACCATCTGAAAATCCTGAGATTCCAGAAAAAGGTCCGCTTATGTTACTAAATGCCAAAAGATTGCTACCTGATGACGTAACGCGGTTTAGACTTGGATGGGTTCCGTTTGCTACTAATATGTTTCCAGATGGTTCAGCAAAAACATCGGCTGGTTGTGTATAACTACCACCGAGCGTTTCAGAGATAGCGGGATAACTTTCTTGAAGATAGTACGTTCCAGAAGTTAAATTAGTGTTTGCTGCGAGGGCTGTCCCGCCACTAGCCGATGTAAACCAATTTGTTGTTGCTCCAGCAGTAGCCGTAGTAGCTAGACTTGAAACCGTAGCTGCATTACAAAAGGCTTGTGTATTTTCACTTACTTTTTTCACTTTTACGGGTAGTCTATAAAAAGATTCACAAAGTCCTGGTGTTTGCGTGGCATAGTAGGTAGCTCCGTCGACTAGCGGTGTTGAATTAGGTAATACTGTAGTACTCGATGCACTTGCATACCATTTTATAGCAGTTCCCGTTAAGCTTAAATTTGCGAGTGTAGCCGTACCCGTGTAAACTTGTGTAGTTAAGCCAGTTGGAGCAGCTGCAAAAGGTAGTAATGTAACAGAGATTGCACGACGTTCACTTTCACAGGTTAAATTTTGTTGCGTAACATAGTATGTTCCTGTTCTTAAAACATGATTTGTGGGAAGTGTGCTTGTTGAATTTAAGTATTCATACCATCTCAAATTTGTTCCTGTAGCTTGAAGACTTGCAGCAGTTGTTCCTTCGCAAAATTGCTGTGAAGCGCTACCTGTAGGCATGGGCGACACAGCTGCGGCAACGATTACGGCATTTCCATTCATAAGTTGGGTACAATCAGCGGCACGTTGAGCAGTAACAGTATACGTACCCGCTGCGACCTGTGGAGGAAATGTTATCTGCGAGCCAGTTCCTGCCATTTGTGTCACATATACGTTGTTTCGGTTAAGAATGTAACTAACATTAGTTTGTGAATCGGATAATGAAATGGCATATCCAGGAACTCCCGAACAAGTAGTTCCGCCACCAGACACGTTAAAGACGAGCGGCGTAACACAACCATCTGTAATAATATTGCCAAAATTCTGCCATACAGGTGCAGTTAAGTAACTATTATAGCTAGAAAATGGAACAAATAAAGTAGCATTAGCATAATTTATCCCCTCAAAAACAGTTGAATCTATAGTTAAGGGAGATTCAATATAACAATTTACATTGGTTAATTGTGGGCAAAAGAAAAATGCATAGTCTTCAATAGATGTGACACTTGAGGGAATAGTTACTGTATTTAAATTATCACAATAACTAATGGCATAATTCCCAATTGTTGAAACTCCTTCCGGTATATCGATAGAGGTTAACGAATCGCAATTATAAAAACTGTGTGGCTCTATAGTTGTAACCGTAGAAGGAATGATAACAGAATTCAGGTTAGAGCATTCAAAAAAAAGTCCCCAAGAAATTGAGGTTAAATTACTTGGTAGTGTAATTGTTTGCAAGGAGTAACAGCTATCAAAACAGTTTGCACCAATAGATGTAATTGTGTTCGGTAAAGAAATATAGTATAAACTAGTGCAGTAATAAAATGCATAATAACCGATAGAGGTTACTGTGTTCGGAACAGTCAATTCGGAGATACCTGAAAAGTTAAATGCGAAGTTTCCTATACTAGTAACCGTGTACATATTTCCGTCGTATTCTACCGTTTCTGGAATACTGTAGTACGGTCCACCATAATAACTAGATAGTTCGGCGGTTAACGGGCCATTGAAATTGGAAATAGTGAACTGAGCTTCACCCGTATAAATTTCTTGCGAATAGCACGGCATTGTCGCCCCAAATACTAAAAGAAAAAAAAGTAGAATTCGTTTAAACATAAGTTGGTTTGTTTTTCGCAACTCATATCAAACAGTAAACTTTAAAAAGGAATGGTGAAAAAGAAATCAGCAGAAAATCAAATGCTTCTAGCAAAAAAATCTCATCTAAATAGCAAAACCCCAAACAATTCTTGGTCTACAGCTTTTCGTAGCTGCTTATTATATTCCAAAAATAATGTTAAAAATTATTAGCTTTTTACGCAACGGGACGAGCGACACGTTTTTGTATGCGAACGACTCAATTACGCAAAATAGATTTTGCCTCAGC
>NZ_JBMLTK010000013.1:0-15715 GCF_049240005.1 Flavobacterium sp.
AGCGGATTAAAACAAGCCGTTTAGTTCGGTATCCACTCGTGTAATGATTGTACCTAAATCTTCGGGATTGTTTACAAAATCGATATTATCTACATCGATGATGAGTAGTTTACCTTTGTCGTAGCCGTGAATCCATGCTTCGTAACGCTCGTTGAGTCGGCTGAGGTAATCGATCGAAATACTATTCTCGTACTCGCGTCCGCGTTTGTGAATTTGACCGACCAAATTTGGGATCGAACTGCGCAGATAAATGAGCAAGTCGGGCGCTTTTACGAGCGTTTCCATGAGTTCGAACAGCGAGCTATAGTTTTGAAAATCGCGGTTCGTCATAAGTCCCATGGCATGCAAATTGGGCGCAAAAATATGTGCATCTTCGTAAATGGTTCGGTCTTGAATGATTCGTTTACCACTCTGGCGAATTTGCAAGATTTGGCGAAAACGCGAGTTTAGAAAGTAAATTTGTAGATTAAACGACCAGCGTTCCATTTGGTGGTAGAAATCGTCGAGATACGGATTATCAACCACATCTTCGTAATGTGGTTCCCATTTAAATTGCTTGGCTAATAATCCGGTAAGTGTGGTTTTTCCGGCACCAATATTGCCGGCAACTGCTATGTGCATTAAGGTATATTTAGGTAATAAACTTTGATTTGACTTTCGGTAAAAATAGCTAAAAATTGACCTTTAACGGCAAAAGATTGGAAGTTGTTAATCGGTAATTCCAGGTTTTTTATCTGTTTATTTTTATAGTCGAGTGTGAAAATTTTTCCGTCGAAACTGTAAATTAGACCGTAATTTTCCAACAATTGCAGCTGCTCAAAGGCCGGAATGGCTAAGTCGGAGCTCATGTTTCCGAAGAAATTTAGTTTCCACAAGTAGTTTTCGGCATCGTTCCAGTACAGAAAATTTAAATCGGCCGCAAACCAAGTGGCGTTTAAGCGTAAATTTTGTGTAAGTGGTTGCAGTTTTCGGCTTTGGAGTTCGTAGCGGTAGATTTTCTGATCGGTTTCGTTGCAAATCCACAAATTGTTCTGCGCTGCCGTAAATACCGCCGAAGCCACGAGATTCGGAGCGAGTTGTTGAAACGATAAAGTTTCGATTTCGTTGAATAAGTTGTCGAGTATTATGGCTGCATTAAAATTCGGATAAAAGAGCAAAGGTTTCAGCGGATTTTGCAACTCGATGTTTTGCGGAGCACCCATACCTGTATTTTGGTAAACGTATTTGCGAATAGAATCGCGCTTGGTCACCACGCTTCCCATAAAGGTGTAAACAGAGCCGTATTTGTCGATAGCTGCCAGCTTTTCGCCGTATTCCAACGGAATATCTCGAAGCCATTTTACCGACTGTGCTTGCGCAGAAAGCCCAGAAACAAGTAGTAAAAGACTTACCATTAGTGTGGTACGCAGTATTTTTCTTAACATGTTGGGCTAACAGTTTAACATTTTTATGGTAACAATAATCAAAGTCATTCGTCATCTTTGCTTACAGCTAAAGTAACTAAAATGAAAAACCTGCTCACTTCCTTCTTTCTTATTTTAACAACTCTGGTTTTTGCCCAAAAAGATTTTCAGGGTTATGTGGTTTACGAATCAAAAACATCGGTTTCTGATTTTAAGATGGGTGGTAACCGAGAAATTACGCCGGAAATGCAGAAGATGATTGATGAGCGCATGAAAAAATTGTCTGAAAAGACATTCGATTTATACTTCGATTTAAACGCCAGTATTTACAAAGAGCAAGAAAAGCTCGAAACGCCAGGAACTCAAGGCGGTGGCTCTATGCGTATGATGGCCAGTTTTGCTGGTGGTGGCGGAACATTTTACAAGAATGTAAAAACCAAAAACTATGTGGTGGACAAAGAGATTTTCGGAAAAGAATTTTTAGTGAAAGACTCTTTGCCAAAATACGATTGGAAAATGACGGGTGAGTCCAAGAAAATTGGGAACTATACCTGTTTTAAGGCTACGGCTAAAGTAAAACCTAGCCAATCGGATTTCCGAAACATGCGTCGAAAAAAGCAAGAAGAAACTACCGACGAGAAAAAGAACGACCGACCAACGAATTTCATGGATCAAATGGAAATGCCTACCGAAATCGAAGTCGTTGCTTGGTACTCGCCAGATATTCCAGTAAGTCAGGGTCCGGAAATGTATTACGGGTTGCCTGGTTT
Organism: Flavobacterium sp.; assembly: GCF_049240005.1. Classification (GTDB taxonomy): domain Bacteria; phylum Bacteroidota; class Bacteroidia; order Flavobacteriales; family Flavobacteriaceae; genus Flavobacterium. The sequence goes on from NZ_JBMLTK010000013.1 coordinate 2,174, forward strand.
GATTTTGGAAGTAGCTGCTGATAAAACAATCATTCTCGCCTCAAAAGTGGTGCTCAACGCTAAAGACAAAAAGGAAATCAAGGCACCTACAAACGGGAAAGAAATCAACCAAAAAGATTTCGACGAAACGGTTACCAAGAAAATGCAGGAAATGCGCGACATGTATCAGAACGGTCGCGGTAACCAAATGCGCATTCCGAGATAGCTTGCCGTTTAAGGTTTTATGTGTTAAATTTCGGTTTTACTGTAACAATCCGACAGTTGGATCCACCAATGTTTTAAGTAATTCATTAAAACTTATAGTAAAAGCTAATCTTTTTGATATGAGAAAAACACTACTACTTATTGCATGTACGTTTGGTTTAACCGCTGCTTGGGCTCAAGAATTTCAAGGAAAAGCCGAATATTTCTCGAAATTGATTATTAAGTCGGACATTACCGTAGGCGACGATTCGGTAAAAGAAAGTCTAGGTCCGGAGTTTGAGCAATCGATTAAGGATGCGCTAAAATCGGCAACAGAAAAACAATATACACTCACATTCAATAAAGTAGAGGCAGTTTACGAAGAGAATCAGCAACTCGAAAAACCTTCGGGTGCCTCAGCGGGTATGGGAATTTCGATAAGCATACCGGGTGGCGGAAAAAAGTACCTAAATCTGAAGAAAAAGGAAGTTTTAGAAGAGGAAGATATTTTTGGAAAAGAGTTTTTGATTTCCGAACCACTGGAACCACTTAATTGGAAACTCGGAACAGAAACCAAGAAAATTGGCGTGTACACTTGTATGAAAGCCGAGTTAATTATTCCCGTTACCGAACAAGAGCGCAAGGATTACGCCGACTTTTTAGAGCGTGAAAAGAAGAAACCGTCTGTATTTAAAATTCCAGAACCAAAAGATCGCGTTGTAGTTGCTTGGTACACACCTGAAATCCCAGTGAGCTTTGGCCCAAAAAATTATTGGGGATTACCAGGTTTAATTTTGGAGTTGCAAGAAGAAGAATTGGTGATCTTATGCCAAAAAGTAACCTTGAATTCCAAAGAAAATTTTAAAATCAAAGCGCCAAGTACAGGCGAGAAAGTTTCTCGTAAGAAGTTCGAAGAAATTCAGCGGAAGAAAATCGAAAGTATGCAAGATTCCGATGGAAATGTAATCTTCATGTCGGGAAACTAACGATTTAAATCATCAATCAATGCGTATATCCTTAATCATCATTTTTGTTTTTTCGACTCTTTTTTCTTTTTCGCAAACAGTTCGTATTGAAGGTGTTGTAACCGACTCGATCAAAAGTCCGATTGAATTGGCTAACGTCATGGCTGTTAACGTCGATTCCCAATCCATGGAATCCTATTCGATAACTAGCGATAAAGGCCGTTATTCACTAAACGTTAAAGCCAACAAAACGTATTTGCTGCGCATCAGTTTTTTGGGATACCGCCCGAAGGAACTAACTTTAGTGGTTGGAAACGAGAATGTTGTAAAAAATATTGTTTTAGATCCGGATAGTGTAGAGTTAGAAGGTGTAGAGATTGTAAATGAGATGCCGGTTTCTATAAAAGGCGATACGATTGTTTACAATGCCGATTCGTTTACTTCGGGTACCGAACGCAAACTTGAAGATGTTTTGAAAAAGTTGCCGGGCGTTCAAGTAAATGCCGACGGACAGATAGAAGTAGAGGGAAAAACCGTTCAGAAATTGATGGTAGAAGGAAAAGACTTTTTCGATGGCGATACGAAGTTGGGTGTTAAGAATATTCCTGCCGATGCGATTGATAAAGTGCAAGTACTCCGAAACTACAATGAGGTAGGCGCGTTGAAAGGTTTGGAAAACAACGAAGAAAACGTTGCAATGAACATCAAACTCAAAAAAGGAAAGAAGAATTTTTGGTTTGGGGATGTCACTGCCGCTGGCGGACCAGACAAACGCTACATTTTAAACCCAAAGCTGTTTTATTATTCGCCCAAGTACAGCATTAATGTGATTGCAAATACAAATAATGTAGGCGAATTACCACTAACTACACAGGATTACTTCAAGTTTACAGGCGGTTTTCGAAATATCATGGGAAAAGGAGGGAGTCGCTTTAATGTAAGTAGTAACGACTTAGGTTTACTCGGACTCCGAAACAATCGTGCGGCCGAGATTTTAACCAAATTTGGTGCAACGAACTTTTCGTACAGTCCGACGTCAAAGCTTACGTTAAGTGGTTTTGCTATCTTTTCACGATCCGACACACGGTTGGAAACCGACAGTCGCTTGCAAATTGTTCAAACCGGCGACCGACAGCTAACTGAAGAAAATGCCGATCAGAGCAATAAGCTGGGATTGTTTAAACTCAGCGCCAGCTACAAGCCTAATTCTAAATTGCAAATTGATTACGATGCGTTAGGTAAATTGTCTGATCAAAGTGAAGGAACGAGTTTGTTTCGCCAGATTTTAACATCGCAAGGCAACCGCGACGAGCAAATTTTCACCGATAAAACACAAAAACCAGCGTCATTGAACCAAAATTTTGCTGCCTATTACACCTTGTCTGACAACCATATTTTTGCAGCGGAAGTGCAGCACTTGTACCAGGATGAAGATCCGATGTATGCAGCCGATTTAGGAGAAAATCCGTTTCCAGACAATACAACAGGCAACGACGATTTTAATTTAGGAATCGTCAATCAGCCTTCAGGACGCTTCAATTTGTTTCAAAACCGATTTATAAAAACCAATAAGCTCGACGCGAAAATTGACTATTACTACGTATTAACACCGAAGAGCAACATCAATCTTACGTTGGCAAATACGTATTCCAATCAGCGATTAACGGGCGATTTATTCCAACAGCTCGACAACGGAACTTCCGAAGCGTTGAATCCGGTTACCGACAACGATGTGCGATACCGATTTATTGACAGTTACCTGGGCTTACACTACAAATTGCTTTTTGGCAAGTTTACTATTATGCCAGGCGTGAGTTATCATAGGTTTTCGCTAAGAAACGAGCAACAAGGAACGCTTTACACCCAAAATTTCGACCAACTATTGCCTGATTTTTATGCCTTATATCAGATTAAAAAGTCGGAAACCTTGACGTATAATTACGCATGGACCAATAGCTTCACCGATGTGAGTCAGCTGCCCGAAGGCTATATTCTTACGAACTACAACAGTTTATTTCGTGGATTGCGAAGCATACAGAACGCCACAGCACAGTCGCACTCGTTGCGCTATTTCCGATACAATATGTTTAATTTTGAAAACATCTTTGGATTTTTGAATTACACCCGAACCTTAGATGCTGTAAAGCGGAATGCGTTTTTCGATGGTGTGAATCAGTTTTCAACACCGTTTAATTCGCCGCGTATCGACGAAGCTTTAAATGGTAGCGGATCGTACGGTCGTTCTTTTGCACGATTCTACAAGGCTTCGCTAAACATTTCTATGAACTGGTCGAAGTTCAATAACTTACAGAATGCTACTTTTATCACAACCGAAAGTTTTACACAAAGCTATACCTTGCGCGCTTCAACCAATTTTAAAAACGCACCGAATATCGAGTTTGGTTACGGATATACACAAAATGACTATCAAAATCAGACCTTCCTTACCGATCGGCCGTTTGTAAATCTCGATTACTATTTTGCCGATGGATTTTCATTTGTTGCAGAATATGAGTTTTTCCACTACTACAGCCGAGATAAATCGGTAAATAACGAATATGATTTCCTCAGCGCAAGTTTGTCGTATTTCAAGAAAGGAAGTAATTGGGAGTTCAAAGTTTCGGGAACCAATTTATTGAATACGACTTCACTGAACGACGATAGTTTTTCCGAGTTTTCGTTCCGAACCAGCCAATATCGTGTACAACCTCGATTTTTGCTGTTTAGTGTGAAGTATAATTTATAATTGAGTCGTTTTACCACAAGCACGGACACGGACCATCTTTAGGAATGCGTCGGAAGAAAACGTACTTATAAAGACGCTCGTATTCTGCGAAAGCGGAAGTTTTTAAATCGGGTATGTTTAATCTTTTTCCTTGATAAACGAGAATCGCAGGCAATTTATTTTTGGGATAACGAGCGGCATATGTGCGGATGATAAACGACAGTTCTTGCTTAGGTAAAAGAAAACCCTCGAGTTCTTCGTTTTTCATTTGTTCGGGAAGAGCAACACATTCTACATAATTTTCTTCCCAAGTCGTCAATTTTGTGAATTTTGTATCGATGAAAAAATGATTTGATCTTGATTTTTCCGTAACAAGGTTCGAGAACATCGTCAGGTTTGCTGTATTTCCTAATCCTAAATACGGACGAATTGACCAAAGAGCTACTGCGATTGGGATTATTAGCAAGCCAATTTTTTGATTTCTTGAAAGCGGTAGCGCTGTTGTTTTAGTTCGATAGATGGCTACAAACAACAACAAGACGCCGAAATTGTAAATGATGCCATGAACTACAGTGTACACGGTCATTGGGTACTTAAATTGGTTTAACAGCGTTTCGATTAAGATGGCTGAAGCGACAAAAACGCTGTAGGTTCGAAACGATTTCTCTAAATGATCTGTTTGGGTTTTCGGCGAAAAGTCCAGCAAGGAACCGGCAATCAGAAAGACAGCGAGCGCACTAAAATCGGCGAAAACCCGAATACTCAAATAGGCATGAAAAAGGAGTAGGAGCCAGGCGGTTATTTTTCTGCTTGAGCGAAATAACAATCCGAATGGAATAATCATTTCGAGAACAAAAGTTGCGATGATGAGTGTTTTAATCACGCTAGTTCTCGCCAAACCTAAATAATTCACGGAACCATCGATGATTAGGTCATTAACACGTATGGCGCAGCTGCTGTTGAGGTCGAAGTATCCCGTATTTAGTTTATGAAAACCGGCAAACCAATAAACGCTAATCAAAGACACTCTAAAAATCCAGGGGATGATTTCTGGCGAAAGCGGACTTTTACGGCGTATAAATTTTAGTCCGAAAAGGATGATTATACAAATTCCGATAAAAAGCTCTAAAGACGAATGGTTTGGTAAGCGCGGAAAAAAAAGGGTATAATATAAGCTTGCAACACAGGTGGAAATCAGGGCAGGTAAATACCAACTCAAACGAAAAGCTTGGACTAATAGCAATAGAATGCTGGTGTATTTAAACCAAAGCATGAATTCTGATTTGCTGTGAAAATTCATGGCCACAGCTGCACTGAATAATCCCAAAGCAAAACAAATTTGCTTGTTGTTGAGCTCGAAGCGTGAATTCATAGTTGTTTAATCGGTTTGAAGCGAAGCTACAGAAAAATAAATCGGAAGCAAAATAGTCGCTTTTCAAATAAAAAAGCCTCCCGAAGGAGGCTTAGTTTTATAATCCGAAGGCTTGTTTGATATCGTTTACGCGATCTAGTTTTTCCCACGTAAAAAGATTAACGGTCTTTGTAAGTAATTTTCCGTCTGGGCCCAAGAACGTTTTTTCTTTGGTTTCCGGACGACGTCCCATGTGTCCGTAGGCTGCCGTTTCTTGGTAAATTGGGTTACGTAATTCCAAAGATGTTTCGATACCGTATGGTGTTAGGTCGAATAATTCTTGCACTTTCTCGGCGATTTGCGCATCGTTCAAAGATACAGTTGCCGTTCCGTATGTATTTACATAAACGGCCATAGGTCGGGCAACACCAATTGCGTAAGAAACTTGAACAAGTATTTCGCTAGCAACGCCTGCAGCAACTAAATTTTTTGCGATATGTCTTGTTGCGTAAGCTGCCGAGCGGTCTACTTTACTCGGGTCTTTTCCAGAGAAAGCACCTCCGCCGTGTGCTCCTTTTCCACCGTATGTATCAACGATGATTTTTCTTCCGGTAAGTCCGGTATCTCCGTGTGGTCCGCCAATTACGAACTTACCTGTCGGGTTTACGTGGTAGGTAATTTCGTTGTTGAATAGGTGTGCGTATTCAGGGTATTTATTCAGAATTCGCGGAACGAGAATGTTCTTAACGTCGGCCTCGATTTGTTTTTGCATAACGGTTTCTTCGGCATTGAAATCGTCGTGCTGTGTAGAAAGAACTATTGTATGAATACGCGACGGTTTGTTGTTGTCGTCGTATTCCAAAGTTACTTGCGATTTGGCGTCTGGGCGTAAGTATTTGATTTCGTTATTTTCGCGACGAAGCTCAGCTAATTCTTGAAGCAATTTGTGAGAAAGATCGAGAGCCAAAGGCATGTAATCGGCAGTTTCGTTGGTTGCATAACCAAACATCATACCTTGGTCGCCTGCACCTTGCTCTTTCGGGTCTTTGCGTTCAACACCTTGATTGATATCGGCGGATTGCTCATGCAGAGCTGATAAAATTCCGCAAGATTCCGCATCGAATTTGTACTCGCTTTTGGTGTATCCAATTTTTCGAATCACCTCGCGGGTAATTTTTTGTACATCAAGATAAATATCCGATTTTATTTCACCTGCTAAAACCACCTGACCTGTAGTAACTAGAGTTTCACAAGCTACCTTCGATTGTGGGTCTAGCGCCAGGAAATGGTCGATTAAAGCGTCGGAGATTTGGTCTGCGATTTTGTCTGGATGACCTTCGCTAACAGATTCGGATGTAAAGAAATATGCCATTTTACTTGTAAATTAAATGGAGGATGATTGCGGAAGCTAAAGTAGGGAGGTGAGGCACTGCTTTAGCATTTTTTTTACGAGGTTGCAATCAGATCAAATTTTTCCTCCGTGATTTTCGTGCGCAAAAGTATATTTTAACACCGATTTTTCCAACTTTTTTTAGCTAGAAATACTTTTTAATCGAAAAATATATACTTTTACCGTTGAATTTAATATTAAATAAGGATTATGAAAAAACTATTACTTTTTGTATCGGTTTGCTTGAGTAGTTTTGCAGGTTATTCTCAAGAGTCGTGCGATACTGCTATTGAGCTGACTGGAAGCGGAACAAGCGTTGTTGGTACTATTGTAGGAGAGTATCCAGCGACAGGCTGCTGGCAAACACCTGGTACAGCAGCAATGTGGTATAGCTTTACACCAGCGTCTAATGGACTAATTACGGTAACTTCGGATATCGCTGCTAACCCAGGTGGACCAAATGGGACAGACTCTCGTTTGAGTATCTTCTCTGGATCATGCGACGCTTTGACTTGTTTAGATGGAAGCGATGACGTTCAGGCGACAGCTCCTGAAAACTACCGCTCGACTGTATCTAACCTTGAAGTTATGGCGGGGAACACCTATTTTATTGTTTGGGATGATAGATGGAGTGACGCAGGATTTACTTTCGAGTTTACATTTACACCTGTTGAATGTTTTTCACCTACAGGATTTGCATTTTCAACGCTACCAACTACTACTGCAGCTGGTATTACTTGGGATGCTCCTACAGTAGGAACACCTGAAGGATATCAATTTGAATACGGAGTTCAAGGTTTTGTTCAAGGAAGTGGTACACTTTTAAATTTAGATACAAACACTGCTGATTTAACGAATTTGACTTCTGGTACCGTTTATTCGTTCTATGTTAGAACTTTTTGTGGTGGTACAGAATATAGCGCTTGGGTGGGTCCAATTGCATTCGCAACACAGTTTACACCTGCAATTATACCTTACACTATGAGCTTTGATCAGTCAACAAACTTAGATTTCATCGGTTGGACTAGTTCAATTACAGGTACTGCTTTTGATTGGAATATCCGCAATGACTTAGGCGCAGCTTTCGTTAATGATGGGACAAGCTCAATTGTTTCTATTAGCAGCACGACAGCACCAACTAATGAAAGACTATATTCACGTGGAATTTCATTAGCGGCAGGTCAGCAAGTTGCTTTGTCTTTTTACTATAGAAATGTAAGTGTTGCACCAAATACAAGCGTAGGTAGCTTTGTGGTTTCAGTTGGTACAGACGATACAGAAGAGGCTCAAACAACAGTGTTAACTGCTAACTTAGAGTTCACCAACGAAACTTTCGAACAAGCTTCTACTTCTTTCACTGCTCCGGCTGCTGGTATTTACTACTTCAGTTTCCTAAATGAATCTCAGCAAAATACTACTGGTGGTGCACATGCTATTATATTTGATACTATTTCATTCCAAGCTCCGCTTTCAGTAAATAATCCTGAGGGATCTAAATTGGCTGTATTCCCAAATCCAACAACGGATGTGTTGAACATTACAAACCTTAACGGTGGATTTGCTGGCGCAACTTTAACTGATTTGAACGGAAGAACCGTAAAAACAATTGCTGGAAAAACGGGTAACGACGTTCAAATTTCAATTGCTGATTTAGCAGCTGGAGTTTATATGTTAAATGTTACTTCAAACGAAGGAGCGGTTTCGACTTCTAAAGTTATCAAAAAGTAATTTCCACATCCTCATAATAAAAAGTCCGCTTTGGCGGACTTTTTTTTGCTTTATACCAAACTGTGTTGTTTCTTTGCAGCGTTCTTTAATATATCGACTGTTATCACGAAAGCTCGAGGGAATAGACCCAATGACAGCTTAGCAACCCTTTATCTTAAAGAAGGTGCTACATTCTAGTCTGAATTCAGACACAGATAACTTAAATCCATTTTCTGGGCTTTCGTAACAGTTTAAAATCAACAACAGTTATGAAAAGCATATCAGAACTACTTTCTGAAAAAATATTGATACTCGACGGCGCCATGGGAACCATGTTGCAAGCTTATCAATTTGATGAGTCCGATTTCCGTGGAGCGCGTTTTAAAAATCACAATACACTTCTTAAAGGAAATAACGACCTACTTACCCTTACGCAGCCCAAAGCTATTCGTGAAATACACAGTCAATATCTCGACGCAGGTGCTGATATTATCGAAACGAATACTTTTAACAGCAACAGTATTTCCATGGCCGATTACCACATGGAATCACTCGTTTATGAACTCAATTTCGAAGCCGCAAAACTTGCCAAAGAACTAACTAATACCTATTCCGAAGCAAATCCTGAAAAGCCGCGATTCGTGGCGGGTTCTATTGGTCCGACTAACCGTACGGCGAGTATGAGCCCTGATGTTAACCGACCCGGATTTAGAGCCGTTACCTTCGACGAACTGAAAGACGCTTACGCAGAACAAATTCAAGCATTGGTTAACGGTGGTGTAGATCTTTTCCTTGTAGAAACCATTTTCGATACGCTAAATGCAAAAGCTGCTCTGGTTGCTATAGCCGAATGCAACGAAAAGCGTACCGAGCCAATTCCCGTTATGGTGTCAGGAACAATAACCGATTTGTCGGGCCGATTGTTATCCGGGCAAACGCTCGAAGCTTTTGTTTACAGTATCGAACACCTACCGCTGCTTTCCATTGGATTAAATTGTGCCTTGGGTGCCGAGCAATTATTTCCGCACACACAATTGCTAAAACAAATTGCCAATTGCCATGTGTCGGTACATCCCAATGCCGGATTGCCCAACGCATTCGGCGCTTACGACCAGTCGGCCGAATTAATGGCAAATCATCTTACGCCTTTCTTCGAAGAAAATCTGTTAAACATCGTCGGCGGTTGTTGTGGAACTACTCCCACACATATAGCCGCCTTAGCACAACTTGCGCACAAATACCAACCTCGAAAAGTAACTAGCACCTATGCTCGATAATTCTATCAATTTTCCAGATTCGTTGCCATTAAAGCTCAGTGGTTTAGAGCCGTTTGTGATTTCTGATACTACCAATTTCGTTAATATCGGAGAGCGTACCAACGTAGCTGGTTCCAAAAAGTTTTTAAATCTGATAAAAAACGGTGATTATACTGAAGCTGTTGAAATTGCACGTAAACAAGTACTCGAAGGAGCGCAGATATTAGATATCAATATGGACGAGGCTTTGCTCGATGGGGTAGAAGCAATGGTTACGTTTATCAACCTAATTGCCTCCGAACCCGATATTGCACGTGTTCCGATAATGGTCGACAGTTCCGACTGGGATGTTCTTGAAGCCGGATTAAAATGCTTGCAGGGAAAAGGAATCGTCAATTCGATATCTTTAAAAGAAGGCGCAGAAAAGTTTATCGAGCAAGCTAAAATCATCAGAAAGTACGGAGCCGCGGTTTTAGTTATGGCTTTTGATGAAAAAGGTCAGGCCGATACGTTCGAACGCCGCATCGAAATTTGCAGTCGGTCGTACCAGATTTTGACCGAAATCGTTCGTTTTCCGCCGCAAGACATCATATTCGATCCTAACATTTTCCCAGTCGCAACAGGAATGGAAGAGCATCGGAGCAATGCAACTGATTTCTTCAAAGCCACACTTTGGATTCGCCAGAATCTGCCACACGCCAAAGTTAGCGGAGGAGTAAGTAACGTTTCTTTTTCGTTTCGCGGAAACAATACCGTTCGTGAAGCCATGCATGCAGTTTTTCTCTTTCACGCCATCAAACACGGTTTAACGATGGGAATTGTGAATCCGGAAATGCTGGTAATTTACGAAGATATCGAAGCCGAACTCAAGGAAGCTGTGGAAGATGTTATCTTGAACAGACGTGCCGATGCGACCGAACGCTTACTCGATATTGCTCCCAATTATGCTGCGTCTAAAAAGCAAGAAACCAAAACGGCCGATTGGAGAAATTCAGACCTTCAAAGTCGGATTACGTACAGCTTGGTGCACGGTGTCGATGCATTTATCGAAGAAGATACCGAAGAAGCCCGCAAATTAGCCGAATTACCTTTACAAGTCATCGAAAATCAGTTGATGAATGGCATGGGTGAGGTAGGTGAACTCTTTGGAGCTGGAAAAATGTTTCTTCCACAAGTTGTTAAATCGGCTCGTGTTATGAAGAAGGCGGTTGCTTATTTGTTGCCCTACATCGAAGCATCTAAAAGCGGAAAAAGCTCTAGTGCAGGAAAAATTGTCATGGCAACGGTTAAAGGGGATGTACACGATATTGGGAAGAACATTGTGGGCGTTGTACTGGCATGCAATAATTTTGAGATTGTAGATTTAGGTGTGATGGTGCCCACGCACCAAATTATCGATACAGCAATCGCTCAAAATGCCGACGCCATTGGCTTAAGCGGATTAATTACGCCTTCGCTGGAAGAAATGGTGCAAGTTGCAAAAGAACTTCAACGACGCAAACTTAAAATCCCTTTGATTATTGGTGGGGCAACAACTTCGCGCGTTCACACAGCCGTTAAAATTGATCCGGAGTACGACGGTTTAGTGATTCATGTGAACGATGCATCGAAAGCCGTACACGTTTGTGCTCAAAGTATCGGAAAAGAAGCGGAAACGTATCAAAACGAGATCAAATTGGAGTACAAACAGTTGCGCGAAGGCTATTTAAACAGACAATCGGAAAAGAAGCTACTTTCTTTAGAAGCTGCGCGTAAAAATGCCCTGCAGCTGAATTTTACGAACGAAACCATTAGTAAGCCCAAGTTTTTAGGGACTAAACAAGTTGATTTTAACATAGAAACTTTACTCGATTTTATTGATTGGACACCTTTTTTCCGATCGTGGCAGTTGTTCGGAAAGTTTCCAGAAATTCTAGAAGATCCTATTGTTGGTAAAGAAGCGACAGCCTTATTTAGCGATGCACAAGCAACGTTAAATCGATTGATTGAGGAAAATCAAATTTCAGGTAAAGGTATTTTTGGATTGTTTGAAGCCAACCGAATTGACGATGATATTGAAATTACCACAACGGATAAACAGAAGTTTAAGTTGCTCACTTTGCGTCAACAATCTCAAAAAACAGCCACAGCACCCAATTTGGCCTTGTCCGATTTTATTGCACCAAAATCAGCAAACATTACCGACTACATGGGCTTATTTGCAGTGTGTACCGGTTACGATGTAGAAGAAAAAGCAGCAGCATTGCGTGCCTCGAATAACGACTACGAAGCGATTATGCTACAAGCTTTAGCCGATCGTTTGGCTGAAGCCGCTGCCGAGTATTTACATCAACTGGTTCGAAAGGAATATTGGGGATATGTGGAAACAGAAGCATTAAATAACGACGATTTAATAGCAGAACGATACGTAGGTATACGACCTGCTCCCGGTTATCCCGCTTGTCCGGATCATCTTGAAAAGCAAACCATTTGGGAAGTTCTAAATGTGGAACATGCTATTGGTGTGTCTTTAACTGAAAGCATGGCCATGTTTCCAACGGCTGCCGTTTCTGGCTATTATTTCGCACATCCTAACAGCCGTTATTTTGGTTTGGGAAAAATTGGAAAAGACCAACTGGCAGATTATGCCAACCGAAGAAATATCAGTATCAATGAAGCCGAAAAATGGCTTGCTCCCATCTTAACATCATTATGAAAATAACTGAGCACATACAAAACGCACAAGAAACTTTATTCTCATTCGAGATTTTACCACCGCTTAAAGGCGAAAACATCGATTCGATTTTTCAGAGTATCGAACCTTTGATGGAATTTAAACCGCCGTTTATCGACGTAACGTACCATCGGGAAGAAGTGGCCTATACCGAATTACCCGGCGGCTTGTTGAAGAAGCGTATCGTAAAAAAGCGACCCGGAACCGTGGGTATTTGTGCGGCAATTCAGAATAAATACGGTGTCGATGCTGTTCCGCACATTCTTTGTGGCGGATTTTCGAAGGAAGATACCGAGAACTTTTTGATTGATATCGATTTCTTGGGAATTGAAAATGTAGTTGCCTTACGCGGCGATGCCGTGAAGAACGAAATTTACTTCAGACCAGAACCCGATGGGCACAAGTATGCTTCGGAATTGGTAACTCAGATTGTGGCACTAAACAACGGTATTTATCTCGACGAAGAATTAGAGAACAAAAGCAAAACCAACTTTTGTATTGGTGTCGCTGGCTATCCAGAAAAACACATGGAAGCACCGAATTTGGATACTGATATTGCATTTTTAAAGCAGAAAATCGATGCAGGTGCGCATTATGTAGTCACACAAATGTTTTTTGATAACCAGAAGTTTTTTGCTTTTGTGGAAAAATGTCGCGCCGCAGGAATTACGGTTCCGATTATTCCCGGATTGAAACCGTTAACGTCATTAAAACAGTTAAGCATGATTCCGCAGCGTTTTCGTGTTGATTTGCCCGACGAGCTCATTTCGGAACTGTACAAAACAAAATCGGCCGATGCAGCCAAACAAGCCGGAATCGAATGGTGTATCAGCCAAAGCTTAGAACTCAAAAAAGCAGGAGTGGAAGTCTTGCACTACTATTCGATGGGTAAATCCGAATCGATCTCAAAGATTGCCAAGGCGGTGTTTTAGGGAGATTGCGAGATTTAAAGATTTCGAGATTTCGAGATTTCGAAATTTAAAGATTTAAAGATTGATTGGTTTCGAGAATGTATAATTTTTTGTATTTCGGGGTGCCGGCAGTCGTTCCATAGCGCTTCGCAGATATCTATTATAGCTGCCGTCGCGCTATCCGCTATATCTTTTTGGCATCACAATGGTGGAAAATCATAACGCCAAAAAGTATGTCGCTTCTATCGCTCACCCGGCAATCGTAGCAATAATGCGGAAAGATTATAAGATTGAAAGATTAAAAGATTAAAAGATTAAAAGATTAAAAGATTAAAAGATTA
>NZ_JBMLTK010000014.1:0-52371 GCF_049240005.1 Flavobacterium sp.
TAGAGCACATCACTTTTAATGATGGGGTCCTGGGTTCGAGCCCCAGTCGAGTCACTTTTTTTTTTGCTTTATGTTCCAGACTCGATAGCTCAGTCGGTAGAGCACATCACTTTTAATGATGGGGTCCTGGGTTCGAGCCCCAGTCGAGTCACGAAAGTCGGACGTTCTGCGTTTGACTTTTTTTATACTCGGCCAAGTGGAGAAACGGTAGACTCGCCATCTTGAGGGGGTGGTGCTCGTAAGGGCGTGTGGGTTCAAATCCCACCTTGGTCACATCGAAAGTCTGTTTTTTAGCAGACTTTTTTTATTTTCTCTCGCTTCTGCTAAGCAAACTATAATGCGCAAATTAAAACTCCAGACAAGAGTTGATTAAACAAAAAGCAGATTGAAGCAAAAATTATTCTCACGCCAAAATACAATCCACTAATCAGCATGCAATTAATTGAAAAACAGATGCTTGAAAATAACTATGAATTGTTTTCTTCAATAAATCAACTGTTTAAAAAATCCTAAAACTTAGCCAATAAATTATTTTGTTTAAGTATTTATCTATATTTGTTAAACAAAATAAGACTATGGCTTACGTTAAGAACATCCTGACGATTAAAGATCTCGAGAATTTGAGCGGCATTAAGGCCCACACAATTCGTATTTGGGAGAAACGCTACAATGTCCTCGAGCCAAAACGAACCGACACCAACATTCGTTATTACGATTTGGCGAGCTTGCAAAAGCTACTCAACATTACTTTGTTGCACAATCACGGTTACAAAATTTCGAAGATATCAAAATATCCCGAAGAACGAATTCCGGAATTAGTCAACGAAATAATCTCGAGCAAAAGTGTAAAAGTTCATGCCATCAGCGATTTCAAACTCGCCATGATGAACTTCGACCAGACACTTTTCGTTCAAACGTATAATAAATTGCTTTCAGAGAAGCCGTTCCGCGAAATCTTTCATGAAATCTTTGTACCCCTTCTTAACGAAATCGGCTTATTGTGGCAAACAGATACCATTAATATCGTACACGAACATTTCATTAGCCACCAAATCAAACAAAAAGTTTTGGTTAATACGGAGAAAGCGCAGTTAAATAGTCCGCAGTACACGGATCGAACCTACGTACTTTACCTTCCGATGAATGAAATTCACGAATTGGGAATTCTATTCGTTAACTACGAAATCATCAATGCCGGTTTTCAAACGGTGTATTTAGGTGAATCAGTACCACTCGAGTGTCTATCCGATATGAAAAAAGCTTTCAGCAACATTACCTACGTGACGTATTGTACTGTTGAGCCGATTGCCGAAGAAATGAATACGTATGTAAAAGATCTGAAAGAAAATTTACTTAACGACGACAGTACCAAAATTGTTTTGCTTGGAAAGCAGGCGCAATTAGTTTCGGATAAACTTTTAGACAGCAGAGTTACTGTATACGAATCTATTAATACCTTTATTCGCACACTCTAGTTTTTATGTCTCTAAAAGTTTCTGTAATTGGTTCTGGATTTTCGTCGCTTTCTGTTGCTTGTTATTTGGCTAAAGCCGGACACCAAGTTCACATTTATGAAAAAAATAATTCGATTGGCGGACGCGCACGCCAGTTAAAAAAGAATGGCTTTACATTCGATATGGGTCCGAGTTGGTATTGGATGCCCGACGTTTTCGAACGATTTTTCGCAGATTTTGGTAAAAGTGCCGCCGATTACTACACCTTGATAAAGCTTGCTCCAGCGTACCGTGTTTTCTTTGGCGCAGATGATAGTGTGGTTATCGACGACGAACTTGCTAAAATTAAGGCCACTTTCGAAGCAATTGAGCCTGGAAGTGCTGCCAAACTGGAACGTTTCATGAATACGGCTCGCGACAATTACCGAATTGCCATTGAAAATCTAGTGTACCGTCCGGGCGAATCGCCTTTGGAATTAGTAACTCCAGAAACTATCGGAAGACTAACGCAGTTTTTCTCTAACATTAGTGCCGATGTTCGCAAGCAATTTAAAAACGAAAAACTGCGCCAAATACTAGAATTTCCAGTATTGTTTTTAGGTGCAAAGCCCGAAGACACACCATCTTTCTATAGTTTTATGAATTTTGCCGATTTTGGTTTGGGAACTTGGCATCCAAAAACAGGCATGTTCGATGTGGTGGCGGGAATGCACAAACTTGCGTTTAGCTTAGGAGTTAGCTTTCATACCAATGCAGCGATTTCAGAAATTGTTGTTGAAAACGGCATCGCGAAAGGCATCCGAGTGAACAACGAATTCATCGAATCGGATGTGGTAGTTTCTGGTGCTGATTACGCGCACAGCGAACAATTGCTGCCAAAACAATACCGCATGTATAGCGATTCCTATTGGGATTCTCGTGTTTTCGCGCCCTCTTCCTTATTGTTTTATGTAGGATTTAACAAGAAGTTGGAGAACATAAATCACCACATTTTATTTTTTGATACCGATTTTAAAGCACACGCTAAAGATATATACGAAGCGCCCAGATGGCCCGACGAACCGCTGTTTTACGCTAATTTTCCTTCGCTAACCGATTCTACATGTGCGCCAGAAGGTTGCGAAGCAGGTTTCTTTTTAGTACCGCTTGCGCCTGGAATTGAGGACACGCCGGCTCTGAGACAACAGTACTTCGATAAAATTATGACCCGATTTGAACGCTTAACTAAACAAGACGTTCGAAATTATATTACCTTTAGTGAGTCTTTTTGTAAAAATGATTTTGTTTCCGAATACAACTCGTACAAAGGAAATGCTTATGGAATGGCCAACACTTTACTTCAAACGGCCTTTTTACGACCCAAATTACGAAGTAAAAAAGTAAAACATTTATACTTTACCGGACAGTTAACCGTTCCAGGACCCGGAGTTCCTCCCGCCCTGATTTCAGGAAAACTTACCGCCGGTTTAATAGAAAAATATTCTAATCGTTAAAGTTTAGAAATTATGAAAGCATTATTTGATCAAGTTTCGGGAAGCTGCAGCAGAAAAGTAACAACTGCCTATAGCACATCGTTTTCAGCAGCAGTTAAAATGCTCGACAAATCGATTAGACAAGACATTTATAACATCTATGGATTTGTTCGTTTAGCCGACGAAATTGTGGATACGTTCCACGATTACGACAAAAAAACCTTATTCGAACGTTTCGAAACCGACCTGGAAAATGCGTTAAAAGACAAAATCAGTTTGAATCCGATTTTGAATGCATTTCAATACACCGTGCACAAATACGACATCCCGCGCGATTTAATCGATGCGTTTATGTACAGCATGCGTTTGGATTTACACAAAACTGTTTACAGCACACCAGAAGAGTTGGCACAGTACGTTTACGGATCAGCCGATGTGGTCGGATTGATGTGCTTGAAAGTTTTCGTTAACGGAAATCAGGCACAGTATGATGCCTTAAAAGTTCCAGCCATGAAATTGGGCTCGGCTTTTCAAAAGGTGAATTTTCTTCGCGATTTAAAAGCCGATTTCGAACAACTTAGTCGAACATACTTTCCAAACGCCGATTTGGCAAATTTGGACGAGAACTCCAAACGTGCAATCGTTAAAGAAATTGAAGCCGAATTTCGCGAAGCCTTCGACGGAATCTTACTATTACCAGATGCAGCCAAGTTTGGCGTATATACCGCTTTTGTTTACTACCAGAAGTTACTCAAGAAATTAAAATCGACGCCGTCTGAAAAAATTAAATCAGCACGTATACGCGTTAACGATTATCAAAAACTGCAACTATTTGCACGCTGTTATGTATCTTACCGCTTAAATTTATTATAGTTATGTGGATTCATTTTCTCGTTTTCTTCCTGACTTTTTTTATGATGGAATTCATGGCTTGGTTTACCCACAAATATGTAATGCATGGATTTCTTTGGAACTTACACGCCGATCACCACAAAAAAGATCACGACAGCTGGTTTGAACGCAACGACGCCTTCTTTATTTTCTACGCCGTTGTGAGTATCGGGTTTTTTCTGTTGTGGAACAATGGTATTTTATCAATCGGACTCGCCATTGGATTAGGAATATTTGCCTACGGATTGGTGTACTTTTTAGTGCACGATATTTTTATACACCAGCGTTTTAAATTATTCCGTACGGCAAACAGCCGATATGCAAAAGCCGTACGACGCGCACACAAAATGCATCACAAACATATTGGTAAAGATAAAGGTGAGTGCTTTGGAATGCTCCTTTTTCCTTACAAGTACTTCAAGAATAGCTAAAAAAAGTCGCCCAATGAGGCGACTTTTTTATCAAATTCAATAACTAACCTAAAAATTATTTAAACGTGATTGCGTTATTTTACAAAAGCTTGTAATGGCTTTAGTTGATCTAAATTTAAATTCCCTTGTTGCATTAGCGATAATAAAGCGGTGAAACTATCTGCAGTCATATCGGTTCCTAAAATTCGAACCAATGCAAATCCATTTTCACTTTCATATCCGAAGAGCACAAACTCATCCACTTTATCTCCATCTGCAAGCGCTTTAACCACGGCTCCAGCTTTACCTGAACCAAAGCGCATCAACTGTTCGTACTTTTTATCTTTTAGCAATTCCTGAACTTTGGTTTTCTCGACTGCATAAAGCGAATCGTTAGCAGCACTTTTCTTGAAAGCAAGAACGTTTACTTTTTCAAACTGGTTCAAGGCTTTCGATTGTTCGACGGTGAGTTTCGACTTATCCAAACCCAACATTTGCGGGGAAATATCCACAAAGATAAAATCCTTATTTTCTTGATTTTCTACAAAATACGACTCAAGAGTAGGCTTCGAATCACACGAAACAAAAATGAAAGCACTAGCGAATATTCCAAACAAAACTTTTTTCATGAACTTATTTTTTAGATTTTGAGGCTCGTTGGAGATCGACACCTCCTGGTAAATTCATTTTATCAGTTAACATCGAAATATCGTCTAAGTCGAACAAACCTGTTAAAGATAAGATTACTGTTTCGTCTTTGCCACTTCCTTCAACAAACATTAACAACTCGGTAATCTGTGATTCTTTGGAGCCCGATTTCACTGCTATGCGAATATTCTGACCTTTATCGTTTATACGCATTAAATCTTCTAATCCAGCCGATTTCAAATACTTGGCCGCTGTGGCTTTCATATCGGCGGCAATTTTCGGATTTGTGGTGGTAAATACACGCAAATTATCCAACTGCTTTACAAGTTTCATAAACTGCTGCGCATCCTTGTCTTTGGTGTTTACGTTACCCATCATTTCGAACATCTTCTTATTGACGACTACCGCAGTAACATCCTCTGGACCATCGAACTTATCAAAAACCGACTGTCCGTAAAATAAAGTTGGAGCTAAAGCCAACACAACTACTAAAATGAACTTTTTCATGATAAACTAATTTAAATTTTGATTGATGATTATTTCTTTTCTTCTTTAAAAACTTTTCTTTTACTCTTTTCTATTTTCTCTAACTGTTGTACACTTTCCACACCTTTATTGATATGCCCAGACAGCATCATTAAGGCTTTCTCGGTTTCTTTGTAAGCAACTTCTGGATCTTTAATTACTCCTGATCTTCCTACATCGGGTGTTCCAAAAAAGGTGTAATATCCAATTCCCAAAAATACAACCACCGCAGCAGCTATCGAGATATACGTATATTGTTGTTTACGCGAAGAATGCAATTGCCTAACCGGATAACTAACTTCTTTTTCTTGTGCAAAATATCCGAAATAGCTCTTGTATGCTTCTAATTCTGGCGCTACTTCTCCTGAAAAATACGACGCCAATAACTTTTCTTCAGCAAGAGTAGTTTCTCCATCGAAGTATTTTTCCAGCAATGCTTTAATTTCTACTAATTCCATATTCGTCCATTTTCAACATTTGTTCCCGCAACTGCTTTCGCGCTCTTGATAATGCTACTCGAACAGCTGTTTCATTCATTTCCATCACTTTTGCTATTTCAGCAAATTCATATTCTTCAACCTCTCGCAACTGCAATATCAATCGCTGTTGCTCGGGTAATTGTGCCATTAACTTTTCAACAATCGCCAATCGATCTTCAGCTTCCACTTTACGTAGTGTTTGCTGCGAAGCATCCTCAAAATAATGATGCTCTAAGGTCACATTCGACGATCGTTTTGCCTTCAGCTGATCCAAACAGTAATTCTTTGTAAGTGTCATTGCAAAGGCCTCAACACTACCCAATTGCTGCAAAGAATCACCTTTTGTCCACAGTTTCATCAACACTTCCTGAGTCGCATCTTCCGCTTCTTCGGTACTCACAAGCAACCGTTTGGCTAGTCGGAACATCTTGTTCTTAAAACCAGAAGTTATCGATATGAAATCCGTTGAAAGCAAGTTTTGGTTTGTTGGTTATATAGTGAAGACGAAACACAAAGATATTTGTTACTTAAACACGTATTTTTTTCAATATTGTAGAAAACAAAATGAATACTAAGCCGCAAATACTTCAAAATCAATACTTTAAATTTACTTCTCCAGATTTAATATTAAACCCTTTTAAAAAACGTTAATTGTTAAATGTAAATCCAGAATTACTAGATAACTCGTATATTTACTTTTAAAGCCACTTTGATTCTTGTTATGAAAAATATGAAACTCATTCAGGTACTGTTCTTCACCGCTATTACCGCGCTCTTTCTTACAGCTTGCGATGATCAAGATGATCAAATTGAACGAATAAGCGGACTTGAAATCGAAGATTTTATTTATAGAGGTATGAATACGTGGTACCTTTATGAAGATGATATCGCAGATTTGGCAGACAATCGATTTGCTTCTGCTGCCGATTATCAAAATTATCTTCGTGGTTTCGATAGTCCCGAGGCACTATTCGCCGCTTTAAAAGCTCCAGCACCTACCGATCGGTTTAGCATTATTGTAAACGATTATGAAGTGCTCAACAATTTATTCGCTGGAAATACTACAACCACAGGCGTAGAATACGGATTGTTTTACGAACCTGGCTCAGATACTAACATTTACGGCGTGGTGCGCTACATCATTCCGGGCTCACCCGCAGCGTCGCAAAATATCAGCAGAGGCGATATTTTTACAGGCATAAACGGCCAAGAACTCACGGCCTCCAATTACCGAAATCTGTTAGCATCAAGCACAATTACTTTTAACTTAGGCTCTTTCGACGGAACAACTGTTACCTCATCGTCGGAAGCAGTTACGGTATCTCGCGCAGCAGTTACCGAAAATCCTGTCTTCTTTAAAACCGTTTTCGTCAGAGGCAGTAAAAGAATTGCTTACCTAATTTACAACGGTTTTACAGCGAACTTCGATACCCAACTCAACGCTGCTTTCGCAGAATTAAAAGCGCAGAATCCAACCGATCTTATATTAGATTTACGATACAATTCCGGCGGAAGCGTACTTACTGCATCGCGACTTGCAGCAATGATAACCGGACAATTCACAGGACAACTCTTTGCGAAATATCAGTATAACAGCGACATACAAGCACAATTCGAAGCGACAAATCCTGACGAATTGCGAATCAATTTCCCAAATAGCGTTGGGTCTGCGCCTATCAACAGCCTAAATCTTACTAAAGTTTATGTCATCACGACAGGTTCTTCAGCATCAGCTTCTGAATTGGTAATCAATTGTTTAAAACCATACATTCAAGTACGCCAAATCGGAACTAAAACAACGGGGAAAAACACCGGATCCATTACTTTGTACGATTCGCCAACTTTCGGAACCCAAAACCGAAATCCAAACCACAAGTATGCTATGCAACCGTTGGTGATTAAAACCATCAATGCCGACGATTTTGGCGATTACAGTAACGGTATCGAACCCGATTTAAACCTTCCTGAGCAAGCGCAAAATATGGGTGTACTCGGTAACGAAAGCGAACCTTTACTCGCCGCTGCACTCAATTACATCGAAACAGGCAACCGTCCGGCAAATCGAAATGCTGTAAATTCGATTCAGTTTAGCGACAGTAAAAAAATGACTCCTTTTGCGACAGATATGTATCTGCCAACGAAGTAGTTTTTTTATTTGGGCGTGCCCCGCCTCCATACTTCCGGCGGGTCGCGTGCTCCGCTAAATCTCTAAGCCCGCGTTCGAAAAACAAAAGTGCGTCCGATGCAAGCTTTTAAACTTGCAAACCGACGCACTTTTTCATTGAAAAGTCTCATCTAAATATAGCACCCCCAAATGCGCAATCCGAAAATTTGTAGCTTCGAACGCTTGCTTAGAGGATACCGCTGCGCCCGCTCACGCAGGCAATCGTTACCCACGTTTAGTCTACAAAAAAGAATCCGTTCGGAATCAATCCAACCGTTAACGTATGTGCTAAAGTACCATCAGCTGAATACACGAAAACTGCCCCAGCCGACTGATAATCTTTCGCGTCTGCCACAAAAATCTGATTGTCTTCTACGGCAAAGCCATACAATACTTGTGCTTGCGAAGTAAAAAGTGGCGAATCCGTAACAGCTGTAGCCGTCAATGGAAAACGATATACCTTACTGTCTTTCGTAAAATAAAACGACCCGTTTTCCAAGGTCAGATTTGAACAATTAATTAAGGTCTCCGGAAAAGTAATCGTTTCTGTAATGGCATTAGTCGACAAATTAATTTTAACTAATTGCGACGCCGATTCGTAATTGGAACACAAAACGTATAAGATTCCGTTCTCCTCTTCTATTGTATTGGGCGCCAAAGGTGTAGCAACTTGAGCACTTATAGTATTTGTTGCCGGATCGATAATTGTAATCCCTGTCCCTACTCCGAATGCCCCGTTCGAAACAATAATTTTCCCGTTTTCTTCGATGATTCGTTCGGCAGCAGTATTAAGTGCAATATTAGTTATATGACCATAGGTCGTTGCATCGAATACAGCCACATAATCGTCGGTTGTGGTTAAAAAACTATCCTGATTAGTCACATAAATTCGATTTCCGTAAACAAGTCCGTATCGAGGAACAGCTAAATTCGTGTCGATTTTATCGATTAATGTAAAATCGTTTTCATTCACAACAGTAATAACATTCGAACCATTCGATACAACAAAAGCGCGTTCGCCAGCTTCAAAAACCGATTGTACATAAGCTCCTAATCCATCGCCGCCGTTTATCGAACCGTACAAATCGTTTGTAGTAACAGTAAAAGTGTTGTCCACAAAGCTTAAAGTTCCGCCCGACATATTACCTTCATTAATTACAATAAAACCATCATCAAACAGGCTGTCGGAGTCATCATCCGATTCATTATTCGAATCGCTACAGCCTACAAAGAGTGCGCCGGCTAAAATCCACAAAACATTTTTAAACTTCATTTCCATAATTATAAATTGAGAGTTAGATTAATTTGATAAGTGCGCAAAGGCATTGGCCTGCTTAAAACCGTTTGATAAGCCGTATTATATAAGTTTTGCGCCGCTAAAGAGATAAGTACAGGAAAACGCGACATTTTATAGTTCAAGTACACCGCCGCCGTCGAAAACGCATCCAATGCACCACCGCTATGGTCGCTGCGTGTTTCAACTGTACTTACCCACTGCTGGTTATACAAAATCTCGAACGATTTATAGCTGTACTTGAAGTTAAAAACTGCTTTGTGTTCAGGCACATATACCAATTGCAAATCGGTATTTGCATTTATGCTCTTTGTGTACGCGTAGCTACTGCCAACTGCCCATTGGTTACTTCCAAACTTCCAGCGGAAATCGCCCTGTACTTCAACTCCAGTAATATCCACCTCATCGGTATTTTCGGGTTGAAATTGCCCCGAAGCGCCTGGTACCCAACGAATCATATCACTAACCTGATTTTGAAACGCCGTTAGGCTGAGATTCCAATATTTCTTCGCAAACTGCAAGCCTAATTCGTATTGCCAAGCATTTTCAGCACGTAAGCTCGGATTCCCTAAGCTATTCCAATATAAATCGTTAAATGTTGGTGCCCTAAAATTTCTTGAGACGCCCGCACGAGCAGAAAATTCTTCCAAGAAAGCGTGTTTATATCCTAACGAAAACAAAAACGGACTCTCGAAATCGCTCACTTGCTCCTTACGTAATCCCAACTCGATCAAATCGGATTTGTATGGTTGCCATGCCGCTCCTAACGCGGTTGTAAGTGTCGTACGCTGTTGTCGGTTAATATCGGCGCCATTGGCAAAAATGCGTTGTACATCGGCAATGCTGGTAAATCGCAACTTTTTCGATACTTGATATTTAAATTCGTACCGAGCCAATGCTGTGGCCGCGTAACCACTTTGAAAATCAGGTAAAGTTGTATTGGGATAATACCGATATACTTCTCTTAAAAAACCAACGCGAACCAAATGTTCTATACGATTTCTACGATTTACAAACTCGGCTGAATGACGAAAATTGAGGTCGTCGTACGCAGTTTTTACGTCGGTGGGAAAAACGACCGAGAAATTGCGGTATTGCTGCACATATTCATTAAAAAAACGCAGCTCGGAACGTTCGGATAATTTACGTAAAGCTCGAAAATTGGCAGAAAAAACCTGATATTCCCCGTTTATATTTCGTCGACGGCGATTCGGAAATTCGTAATCGTTTTCAGCATCATTCAAAAAAAGGCTTCCGGCTAAAGTCCATTTTCCCGTACGAAACTTACTTTCCGCGAAAGCGTTGTGATTATTATACGAACCGTAGGCATATCGAACTTGATGCGCCTTGTTTTCAGAAAGATCGAAATTATTTTCAAGATGAACCGATCCACCGATTGCTCCACTGCCGTAAAACGTGCTTCCACCACCGCTACGGACGCTAATCTCTTGATAATTTGCTGTTTGGATGGTATTAAAATCGACCTGCCCTAAAAGCACCGAATTTATGGGAATGCCGTTCCAAATAACGGCCGTTTGAGCCGCAGTAGTTCCGCGAAAAGCAACTGAAGCCACCATACCTGCCCCGTTTTCCTTGACATAAAGCAACGAATTAGCCGATAAAATTTGTGCTAAAAATGGGTTCGCAAAACGCGGCAACGAGTCGGCTAAAGAAGATACCGCATGAGTATTCGAAAAATCGCGCAAAGCTGTATCTGTTAGCACCACTTCTTGCAGTGCAACAGCTTCTTGGGCGCACGAAACATGGTCATACGCCAACAAATAAAGGCAAGCTAATAATGCTTTGTACTTCATAAATTCGCAAGTCTTTATTCCCGAAGACTTTTCGTTTTTGATTATGAAGTGGCAGGTCTCCTGGCTTGCGTCTTTTTGTCGAACCTTCCCGTTTGTCACAGTGGTATGCAGAACTGACAAAAAGCTTGTTAGCTTACAGTTGCGGGTACAGCTATGGATTTTAACCATATTCCCTTTTAATGCACAGCCAAATGCACTGTGCAACCAACTTCGCGACAAAGATAGCATTCGGGAATTAATTTAAAACCCTTTCGAAAAATATTTTGGTTATGCTACCTTTGGCGCCATGAATGCACGAATGCTCCGCTTGAAAATCATCGTAATCTACCTATTTCTTGCCATTGCTTTTCAATGTAAAGAAGCGCCAAAAAGCAAAACAGAAAGTGGAATAAATAAAATTACCGAAGCGAAAGGTTTCTCACTATACAATTACAGCGATTTTAAAATTCTAAGTGTACAAGAATACTTTCCCGGAGCCACACAACAATTTAAATATGTACTGGCTAAAGATCGTTCTCAAGTTCCGGATTCCTTAAGAAAATTACCCTTTATCCGAATTCCTATTACTAAAATTGCTTTAAGTTCTACCACGCATATTCCCTCATTAGTACTTTTGGGAGTAGAATCTCGTTTAGTAGCCTTTCCAAATACGAGTTATATTTCTTCGCCAAACATTCGAAAAAGAATAGATAATGGAGCGGTTATCGACTTAGGTTCGAACCAAGAAATAGATTTAGAAAAGTTAGCCGTTTCGAAAGCAGAGTTGTACGTTGGATATCAAATTGATCAGAGTCGGAATTTAAACGAAACGCTAAAAAGCATTAACATCCCGATTTTACTTAACGCCGATTGGAATGAACAAACCGCTCTTGGAAAAGCTGAATACATTAAATTTTTCGGGGCACTTTACGACAAAGACGCCGAGGCAGAGAAAATTTACAACCAAATCAAATCCAAATATTTACAGCTGAAAGAAAAGGTAGCTTTAGAAAAAAACAAGCCATCTGTAATGGCTGGGGCACTTTTAGAAGACAGTTGGTATGCGCCGCAAGGAAATAGCTGGGGCGCACAGTTTATTAAAGATGCTGGAGCTTCATATATTTACGCAAACACAACTGGAACCGGAAGTTTAAAATACGATTTGGAAAAAGTATATAGCGATTGCAAAGCCGCTGATTATTGGATAGGCCCAGCTCAGTTCGAAACGCGGCAGCAATTATTAGAAGCCGATTCGCGTTACGGAAAGTTCGCTGCATTTCAGAACAAAAAAATATACAGTTATAGTTCTAAGAAAGGTGCAACAGGCGGTGTTTTGTTTTATGAACTTGCATCGCACCGTCCTGATTTAGTTTTAGAAGATTTAGTGAGTATCTTTCACCCACACCTACTTCCCAACCACAAACCTTACTTTTTCACTGCCGTTTTATGAAATTCTTCCAAACACAGTCTTTGAAAATTACAGTCGCTTTTGCGCTGCTTGCACTGTGTTTTATAGCTAACATTTGTACGGGAAGTACCGGAATTTCTTTACGGGCAGTTGTTGATTACGTTTTTGGAAATACCGATGAAGAATTAAGCTTTATCATCGGAAGTATTCGCATTCCGAAAGCGCTGACAGCACTTTTTGTAGGCATGTCGCTTTCCGCAGCTGGATTAGTCATGCAAACATTATTCCGGAACCGCTTGGCAGGCCCATACGTACTCGGCTTAAGTTCCGGTTCGTCGTTGGCAGTTGCTTTCCTTTTGATGGGAAACTCCATTTTGCAAGGAAGTTTGTCGAATTTCCTGAACCAACCTTATGCGATCGCCCTTGCGTCATTCGCGGGTAGTTTGGCAGTACTTTTTTTAGTTTTAGGAATTGCAAAACGGGTTGCAGACAGCTCGACCGTTCTAGTCGCCGGAATTATGCTTAGCAGTTTTGCCGGAGCAATTACGGGCGTTTTGAGCTATTTCACTACAGCCGAAAATTTGCAACGATACACCTTTTGGAGTATGGGCAGCTTAGCGAATTTAACAGGAATCGAATTGTTGATCTTGGTTGTAGTTAGCATCGTAGGATTACTATTGTTTTTACCCAAATTAGGCACTTTAGACAGTTTAATCTTAGGCGATCAGTACGCACAAAGTATGGGAGTAGCCTTGCAACAAGCACGTTTTTATTTAATATTAGTTACTGCATTATTGGTGGGTGTTAGCACTGCGTTTTGCGGACCAATTGCTTTTGTAGGCCTAGCCGTCCCGCATTTAAGCAGACAATTATATAGTGTAAACACGCATCAAAAGTTATTTCCCTTAACTGTTGCCACTGGTGGTACCATCATGCTTTTAGCTGACCTATTATGCAAACTTCCGATTACAGGATGGAATTTGCCAATCAATGCAGTAACATCGCTCATTGGTGCGCCCGTTGTAATGTACCTGATCTTGAAAAATCGCAACGTTTAAATGCATACTATGGAATTAGGATTGGAAAATTTGGTGGTCGGATTCGAAAAAAAGCAGTTAAACGAACCATTCTCTGCAAATTTTAAAGCAGGTAATGTTTATGCGATTTTAGGACAAAACGGGATTGGAAAATCGACCTTATTGAAAACTATTGCGGGAATCCTAGATCCAATCGGCGGAAGCTGTCTTTGGGACGGTACAAATTTGCAACAATTAACCCCTGAACAGCGAGCAAAAGAAGTTGCTATTGTTTTGACGGGCCGACCTTTTGTAGCCGACTTGACCGTTGAGGAGTTGATTGGCTTGGGAAGAAATCCGCATAAAAGCTGGTTTTACAAGGAAAGTGCAACAGATCGAGCACTATGTTATGAAGCGGCAACTGTATGCAACTGCCTCCCTTTTCTTAACAAAAAAGCGGTTGAATTAAGCGACGGGCAATTTCAGCTCGTTATGCTCGCACGCGCAGTGGCGCAGGATACGCCAATACTCCTCTTAGATGAACCTACTACGCATTTAGATCCGGCAAAAAAATCGGAACTGCTTTTCATTCTTAATAAACTTGCTTATGAAAAGGGTAAATTAGTACTGTTTTCTACGCACGACGTCGAATTTATGTTTGAGGCGGTTAAAGAAGTATTAGTATGTACTTCCGATGGCTTTAAACTGGAACATATTGATTCAATTAAAGATACTGCTGCCATAAATCGAATATTTCCCTCCAAATTCTTAACTTACAGCGAGAAACTTCAACAGTTGAAATACCGCTAAAAATTCATGAAGACAAAATTTATCATTGGACTGTTACTCATTTTAGCGAATGGCGTCTACAGTCAAAAAATTACATTGACTAAAGAGGGAATACCAACTGTAAGCATTAGCGATACCCGTTTGTTGCCCGATTTAAAAGACAAAATCGAACGATGGGCTGAGCAGAGTTTTCGAAATGGATATGATTATCAAGACCGTGGCGAAATAATCAGATTAGAAACGATACGACGTAATGCATTTACGTACTCAAGTCTTGGCGAAACCTACTCCTATCACGTAAAAGTTCGATTAACTTTTATTTTAACGGAAGGAAAACGTCGGCTACAAATTGACGTGCTGGAATTTATGGACGGACAAGAACCAAGTTCTTTAAAACTTGAATCCTTATTTACTTCAAAAGGTATAGCTAAAGCAGAAATGACAGAGGCCGTTAATGCACTAGAAGCAAACATTCAAAGAGTCGTTTCGCGTTTGCAAATACTATGGAAATAACCTAGACATTTAAAAATACACTTCTGCTTAACATTAAAGATTTCGAACAAGCAACTTTTCTAGAAATTACGCATCATGAAGTCGGCAGGCGCAACAAAAACGTATCTAAATTGCGAGTTTAAGAATTTAGAGATCGTAGATTTTGAATTCTTGAATGCTTGTGTTTACGGCAAGAAAGAAGTTACAACTGCCAATTTAACATTTGAATTAATAAAAAATTTAAAAAAAACATATCAAATTCTTACTTTTGAAATCATTTTTCCAAACATATGAGAAAGTATTACGCCTGGTTTATTGTTTGTATCCTCGGAACAGCAGCTTTGATTGCATCATGCTCCGGAGATGATGACAAAGATGAGTATACGCCTGTTAGTCCAGTTAATGTAGATCTGTCGGCCGTTCCTTACGCTAAACTATCCAATTACAAGTTTTTTGAAGGAGAGATGAAACTTCAAAACCCTTCGCTCGGCGTTTTACCCTACGAGCCTATCAGCCAGCTATTTACAGATTACGCACATAAGAAACGTTTTATATGGATGCCTAAAGGCGTAAAAGCTACTTATAACGGTGACGGAAAGATATTAGAGTTTCCGACTGGTGCCGTAATTATAAAAACGTTTTATTACGACAATGTGCAGCCAAGTAATACAACTCGTATTATGGAAACTCGGTTATTGATTAAGAAAGAAGACGGATGGATTTTCGCAGAATATATTTGGAACGACGAACAAACTGAAGCGAATTTAGTTACCGAAGGCGGATATCGAGAAATCAGTTTCATAAACGAATATGGAAATCTAAAATCGGTTAATTACAGGTTTCCAAGTAATGGCGAATGCTTAACTTGTCATAAGATGACTGATAAAGCAATTCCAATCGGACCAAAACCACAAAACCTAAACAACAATTACACTTTCGCAGATGGTTCCAAGAATCAGCTTGCAAAATGGGTTGAAATGGGGTATTTGGACAGCAATTATCCCGCGGAAATAAACACCGTAGTTGATTGGAAAGATACTTCAAAACCGCTAGAAACACGTGTTCGCTCGTACATAGACATCAATTGTGCTCATTGCCATCAGGAAGGAAGTCACTGCAGTTACCGCCCCATGCGATTTGCTTTCAGCGAATCAACTACAAATACGAATCTCGGTGTTTGTATGACGCCACAAGATCCGCTCAACGATGGAACTAGTGCTATTGTTTCTCCAGGTCGGATTGCACGTTCTGCCCTCAACTCACGATTGAATACCTCTGATGAAAGTATTCGAATGCCATTACTTGGACGCTCATTAGTTCATGAAGAAGCTGTATTAATGATTCAAGAATGGATTAACTCATTACCTAACTGTAACTAATTACCATGAAAAACAAACTACTTTTAACACTCTCCGTCCTGTCTTTACAGGCAGCAGTAGCACAATCAAATTGCGCAAATGCCGTTCCAGTTACAGCCGGATTAACAGTTGTTCCAACGATTGCTGGAACACCTCACACTACTTTCTGTAATACTGGAGATCCAGCAACAGCAGCAAACTGGTATGTGTACACTCCCACCCAAAACTTTTTAGTAACGATAACGACCGACCTAGAGGTAAACCTTAACGGCGACACGCGCTTTTCCGTTTATTCTGGAAGCTGTGGATCGCTTACTTGTGTTACTGGCGATGACGACAGCGGAGTATTAGGCAACCCAAGTTATCTTTCTGTAGCAGAATTCGAAGCTACTGCAGGAACAACATATTACATTGCTTTTGATAACAACTGGAGCGCTAACGGTTTTACTTTTTCTCTTATAGAAGACGAGTTCGTTCCTCCACCACCTCCATTTCTAACCTTCACTCAACAGTCGATTTCATTAACTGGCGGCTACCAAAATTGTGTAGTTGACATGAACGGTGATTACTTGGACGACATTGTTTCGATTGCGCCAAATCAGGTAACTGTTTTGCGTCAAATTCCAAACGTAGGCGGATTTACCACAATTCAAATGTCTGCACCTTCTACAAACTACATGCCTACATGGAGTGTTGCTGCTGGAGATATCGACAAAGATGGTAAGAACGACTTACTTTACGGAAATGGTTCTGGTGTTGCTTTTATGAAACAAAATGCCGCTGGAACAGGTTTTACGTTAATGCAAGGAACCGAATATGTTTTTTCGCAAAGAAGTAATTTCATCGACCTGAACAATGATGGAAATCTAGATGCTTTTGTATGTCACGATGTGCAACCAAATGTGCGCTATCTGAACGACGGAAACGGAAACTATACGTTTAGTCAAGGAGGTCTCGGCGATTTTCCTTCAGGAGGAAACTATGGTTCTATATTTGTTGATTACGATAATGATGGCGATCAAGATTTATTCATAGCGAAATGTCGTGGTGGCGCTTCTAATGCGAAAGTTGACGAGTTGCACAGAAACGACGGGAATAATACCTGGACAGATGTAAGTGTTGCCGCTGGAATGAATGAACCATCGCAATCTTGGTCGGCTGCATGGGCTGATTTTGATAATGATGGGGATATGGACGCAATGATTGGTGCAAGCTCATTTGCAGATGGCGGACATAAACTAAGAAAAAACAATGGCGACGGTACTTTTACCGACATTACTGTAGGATCTGGGCTTGATACCTTTACAGCAACTAACATCGAGAATAACGCTCACGATTATGATAATGATGGATGGGTTGATATCTTCATGGGCAACAATACCATCATGAAAAATAATGGTGATTGGACTTTTACACCAAAAACTATAGTGCCAACTAATGGACCTGTAGGTGACCTGAACAACGATGGTTTCTTGGATATTCAGAACAACAATCAAATCTACTTATCTAACGGTAACGATAATAACTGGTCTAAGATTTGTTTAAATGGCGTTCAAAGTAATAAAAACGGTATTGGTGCACGTATAGAAATGCATACCGCGTCTGGCATGCAAATTCGTGATGTAAGAAGTGGTGATGGTTTTCGTCATATGAGTTCACTTAATACCCATTTCGGACTTGGATCTAACGAAGCGATTGTTAAAGTAGTAGTAAAATGGCCTTCTGGAACAATCGACGAATTATGGGGCCCTGAAGTTAACAAAGCCATAATCCTTACTGAAGGACAAACGCTTTCTACCGGCGGAGTTTCACAGGATCTTGTAACTATTTATCCAAACCCAGTTCGCGAATCGCTAAACATCAAAGCTGATGGTTTTGAACTCGACTCTTACGAAATCTTCGACCTTACTGGTAAGAAATTATTGAAAGGATTGGTGAAAAACAACACAGTGAATGTTTCTAACCTTACTCCTGGGACATATGTTGCCGTTATCAAAACAACTGACGGTAAAAGCAAAACAGCTAAGTTCATTAAGCAATAAGCTAGAAACTAGAACAAAAAAAGGCGTCGCATTGCTTGCGACGCCTTTTTTTATGAAATAAATCTTTTAAAAAACACGAACTAAGTTAAATCCAAAAAAGATATTGGCAGTGCTCCAATCACCCGTTGTTCTGCCTAAGAAACCTGCTTCGTGAATACCTTGACTGTTCGAGAAATGCATCTGAAATACGTGCCCCCCTGTTTCTACATCAACTCCTACAGAAAGCGGGTTGCGATACGGCGAATCTGTTGAACGATTTAAGTGAGCGGCATAATCAATATTTATGGAAACGCGGTTACTTATCTTGTATCTACCACCCATTCCAACAGCAAACTGGCTATTGTCTTGCGAATCGATATCTACAAAATTCTCATGGAAGAAAGTTGGCGCCAATTCGAGTGATAGGCGCTTTGAAAACTTCCGCGAAACCAACAATTGAGAAACATAAATCAGACGATTATTAAACTCTAATTTCGGATAAATAGCCTTATCCAATTCATTGTTAATTCCCAAACTGTTAAATCCAACAATGGCTACCGGGAAACCGCCAACTTTCTGACGTACCAAACTGTATTTTGCCGAAAAGTCGTAAGCCTGTTCGCTTCGCGCAGCTGCAATAGTAAGCCAATCGGTTGCGCCATATAAAAATTTAAGCTGAGTAACGGCATTATCAAGTCCAAAAAAATCTTCGAAACCTGTTTCAATAGAAGCAAAACGGTGCGCTACAATGAAATAGAAATCGCCTTTCGCTGCTAATTTCGTTGATTCAAGATTTACAATTTTCAACGCTTTAAAAGCCGATTCAACAACAGGCTCGGCCTTTGCCGTGTCGATTTCATTCAGCAAATCATCTTGAGCTTGTCCTCCAAAAAACGCCAATAAACAAACTAGTAAAATATTCTTTTTCATCTTATTTTGTAATTAATGTTGCATCTACAATTTTATGTTGCTCGAGCAAATCGTCGAAACCAACATAGCGTCCTTTCACACGAACTTCAGCTCCTGCTGCAGGTACGGTTTCAGCCATTGTCAAGGTAACATCTACTCCATTGTCTATCAATAAGTTCTTCGATTTTAAATCTGAAGACGTTACTTTCCCGTATATAACAATAGTTTGATCCAGGAATTTTTGAGTTGTTTTCTCGGCAGATTGAGTATATTGCTCGTTGAGTTGCGCAACCGAAAGCGTTGCTACAGCATCCTCAGAAGAAATATCCCGATGCCCTTTGTAAACGTACTGATAGCCCAAAAAGCAGAGAAGTACCAGAGCGGAACAGATGATAATAATTTTTTTGCGATTCATAGAAATTGTTTTGTAGATTTAAAAATAGATAAAAAGTTGAGTAATATGATGTATTTACGATATCTAATTGTAATAAGTTTTGCAGCGGCACTAACTTCTTGTACAAACGATAGTACAAACGACTTGATAGCGGAAGTTCCCGCAGATGAAGCGGTACTTTATTCGCGCGATATTGCGCCCATTGTATCTAACAGCTGTACCAATTGCCACGGCGCCGTTCCTACTTTAGGTGCTCCGATGCCCTTAGTAACCGCCGATCAAGTAAGAAATGCCATTTTAAATCAAGATTTACTCGGACGTATTGCACTTCCTAACGGCGACGATTTACTTATGCCACAAGGCGGTCCGCGTTTTCCCGATTCAACGATAGAACTATTTGTTCGTTGGCAGCAAGACGGCTTTCAAAATTAAAATCCAAAAACCATGAGAAAAATACTCTTTTTATTCGCTATCCTCAGTACAAGTCTGTCGCTTGCTCAAAAATTAACAACAAAAACGGGCAAGCTTGCCTTTGAAGCCAGCGTTCCGGGTTTTGAAGAAGTAAAAGCTAAAAACGAAAATGTAACCTGTGTTTTAAATAAAGAAAACGGTGAAATAGCAACTTTGGCGCTCATGAAAGCATTCCGTTTTAAAATTGCATTGATGGAAGAGCATTTTAATGAAAATTATGTGGAAAGCGATACCTATCCAAAAGCTACTTTTAAAGGAAAAATCACGGGGTTTAATGCCGATAAACTCACTACTTCGTGGACAGAATATCAAATAAAAGGCAAACTTGAAATGCACGGAAAAACCAACGACGTTACCGCAGCAGCTAAAATTAGAAAGAACGACGGAGGCATCGAAATTCAAACCTCATTTAACGTAAATGCCAGCGATTATGCGATTAAAATTCCGAGTGTAGTAAAATCGAAAGTGAGTAATAAAATCGACGTAACAG
Organism: Flavobacterium sp.; assembly: GCF_049240005.1. Lineage (GTDB taxonomy): Bacteria > Bacteroidota > Bacteroidia > Flavobacteriales > Flavobacteriaceae > Flavobacterium. The sequence continues at coordinate 20,479 of NZ_JBMLTK010000014.1, forward strand.
GAATGTTTTTACTGAAGTAGTAAAATACAAGCTCGATTTTTCTGAAGATACTCCAGAGCTAAAATATCATTCCGATTACTGATTAGGATCTAGCGCAATAACTGCGTGCTTTAATAAGATATCATCTTTTTAAACCAGTAAGTAAACGACTATGATACGCATTCTAAAACTTGCTAAGCTCATTCTTTGCAGAATTCAGTGATTTTAATTTGGCAGCTCTACTTCGGTTACGTCGTTTAGTTTGTCGAGTTCCAGTATAGTTATAGTATCATCCGGCGCATCGAAATACATCATGTTAAACTTCGCACCGTACTTAATTTCTGTAAACAGATAGCTGGAATTTGCCGCCACGGTAGTACAAAACATTTCGTCGAAGGCTTTAATGAACACTAAAATTTCGCCTTCAATTTTAGCGAAATCTGCTGCCGTGAATTGATAGAGCGGACTTTCCTCCGTAATCGGATGAACCACTGTCCACGATAAGGTTAGCAAATTTACGTGCTGCATCTCAAGTGGAAGCTGATAGAATTTATTGACTTTTTTCCCATCTTCTTCAACGACCATACCTAAGGTAATTTTGACATAGGCATCGGTTAAATTGGTGTTTTTGAATGGAACCAAACGCAACATCAGTGCCGTACCACCGCGATATGGAGCAATTACCGCACAATCGGAAAATTTAATATACGCACGCGGTCTGCTAAAACGTCCGAAAAATAAACCTGTTGCAATGGAAAAACTCAGCAAACCCACTAGGGCTTCGGCAGCGGCCAAAGTACTTGTCGCAAATCCGTTTGGTGAAATATGACCGTAACCCACAGTGGTAAAGGTTTGAGCCGAGAAAAAGTAAGCTTTACCGAATTTTAGCCACTCAGAACCATTGTTGTCGATGCCGTTTAAATACTCAATCCCTATAAGATAGTACAAGGTGGCAAAAACTAGATTGATTGCGAAATAGAATCCAAATAAAATCGACAAGAATTTCCACGTAGGCATGTCGAGCATGGTGTGATACCAGCTGATCCGATCAAAAAAAGAAAGTCCGCGTTTACGAATATTCGCCGAACCGTCTTTATTCACAAATCTACCGCCGTAACTGGTGGCGTTGGTGCCAAATCCGGAGTTTAGCTCGGCCTTTGCTTTCTTATTTTGTTTGAAAAATTCCATTAATCTAAGTAATCAAAAATTTCACCTTCTTCGCAAACACGATCTATTACCATCTCGATTTTCTCGTTGTACTTTTCCGCGAAAATTAATCGTTGTCCGACGAAAATGCTGTCTAAAATTCGCAGCAATTTGGTTTCGTTTCTTGTGGCAACCATATCTTCCAGCTGATCGACTGCAATTATTTTCAAACGATTGGCGTTAAAACCCGCTCCAGCAAAAATTAATGCCGCTTTACTTATTGGCGCTACCAATATGTCGATTCCTTCACTGATTTCATTTTTCTCGACATCGATATCTCGTTTGTCGTAAACGGGATACAGCTTTAAGTCGAGTGAAATAAACAAAGAAGTTGTGTTGAGTACAAAAGCATCCACCGCCGGATTATCAGGTAACAAGACTAATGCTCGAGGCGATTGTTCGTGAGCGCCATCGAGTTTTTGAGCCACATGCATAGCTAAGGCCGTAGTTTTTCCCGAACCTTTTGGAGCGAGAACGGCAGTAGTAACGCCCGATTTAATCAGCGACCATGTTTCTTCCTGCAATTCGGTTGCTGTTGTGGCGCCCAGATCGTTTAGCCATTGTGCTACTTCGGGCTTAATTTTCTTTAAATTCATTTACTGGCAAATAATTTTACATCGTTTTCCGAGATTTCTTGTCCGCTCAAAATAATCAAGCGTTCAACCACATTGCGTAGTTCTCGGATGTTTCCTGTCCAATCGTACTCTTGCAGTAAGGTAATTGCCGATTCCGAGAATTTCTTAACAGCAGTTCCTTGTTCTTCGGCAATTTTGGCAGCGAAATGATTAATCAGCAATGGAATGTCACTTCTTCGTTCGTTTAGCGACGGAACTTTTATCAAAATCACCGCCAATCTATGGTATAAATCTTCGCGAAAACGTCCTTCGGCAATTTCCGTTTTTAAATCTTTGTTTGTAGCCGCTATTACGCGAACGTTTACTTTAATGTCTTTATCGGCACCTACACGTGTCACCACATTTTCTTGAAGTGCGCGTAGTACTTTCGCTTGCGCGGAAAGACTCATATCGCCAATTTCGTCCAAGAAAATCGTACCACCGTCGGCAGCTTCAAATTTTCCCGCACGATCTTTAACGGCCGAGGTAAAAGCGCCTTTAACGTGTCCGAACAATTCACTTTCAATAAGTTCCGAAGGTATGGCAGCGCAATTTACTTCGATCATAGGAGCAGCTGCCCGATCGCTTTGTTCGTGTAATTGATGGGCTACTAATTCTTTTCCAGTACCGTTTGGTCCGGTTATCAAAACACGTGCTTCTGTTTTTGCTACCTTCTCAATCATGAGTTTAATATGATTGATGGGCTCGCTTTCACCGATCATTTCGTAGCTTTTGCTTACTTTCTTTTTTAGAATCTTATTTTCAACTACGAGCTGTTTTTTGTCGAGCGCATTGCGTACAGTGTTCAGCAAGCGGTTTAAATCGGGTGGTTTTGAGATGTAATCAAAGGCGCCGAGTTTCATCGTTTGGATGGCCGTATCCATATCGCCATGACCAGAAATCATCACCATAGGAATTTCCGGCTTTATTTTTTTTACAGCTTCTAGAAGTTCGACACCATCCATTTTCGGCATTTTGATATCGCATAGAACTAAATCGTAATCCGAATTTTTGATCTTCTCAAGTCCGCTAACGCCGTCTTCAGCTTCTTCGACAGCATAACTTTCACTTTCTTCTGAAAGAATTTTTATCAATACACGGCGAATGGCCGCTTCATCTTCAATAATTAAAATTTTACTCACGTATTAGTCGTATTTCGTCCATTTAATAATTTCTTTCCATGTTGGTTTCTTGCCGTACATTAAAATTCCGACGCGATAAATTTTTGCTGCAAACCAAACTACCAGCACAAAAGTTGCAAAAAGCAGAACAATACTTAAAATCACTTGCCAAATGGGCACACCAAACGGAATGCGCATAAGCATTACAATAGGCGAAGTTAAGGGCACAATACTAAATACTGTGGCAACAGTTCCGTGCGGGTCGTTGATTACGGTAAAAAAGCCAATATACACACCCAGCACCAGTGGCATAATGATAGGAAGTAAGAATTGTTGCGAATCGGTTTCGTTGTCGACGGCTGCGCCAATTGCTGCATAAAACGAACTGTAAAGGAAGTAACCGCCGATAAAATACAGCACAAACGAAATTAAAATAGTTGCAATGGGCAGGTCCCAAACAGCTGCAAGTAGTTGTTGAATTTTAGATGGATCGACTTGTTCGGCTGCGGCATTTGCAGCAATACCCGCCGTTCCGCCCGTTTCGATTCCGAATACTGCCGATGCTATGGTAAGCAAAGTGATTCCGAGCACAATCCAAATTCCGAATTGCAGCAAGCCGGCGAGCGAAGTTCCTATTATTTTTCCCAACATCAGTTGAAATGGCTTTACTGAGGAAATGATAATCTCGATAATTCGGTTTGTTTTTTCTTCGATAACGCTGCGCATCACTAAATTTCCGTAGATGATTATAAACATCATGATGAGATAACCAAAGCCACCACCGATAATGATTCGGATTAAGGAAGCGCCTTTGATGGTGTCTTCACCCGAAGATTTCTTTAACTGAATGGAAACGTCGGCCTGTGCCTTATTGATGGCTAACGTATCGATTCCGGCGGCCTGATAATTTTGAGCGGTTAGTTTCTCGCTCAGTTGGTCTTCCAAGTCGAGTATTAATTCGAGTGGTGCACTTTCGTTGGAATAGTACTGTGTTTTTTGCGCAATTTCATTGGTTTTGGTCGTTGCGGGAACAACTAAAAGGCCGTCGAATTTTTCGGCTTTAACGCTGTCGCGGAGGACGGCTACCGCTAAGCCCGAAGTATTTACGTAGCGGTATTCTTCGGTGCTTTTTAGTGTATTGAAAATGACGTTTGCCGGATCGTGAACGGCAATTCGGCGTAAATCGGCTTTCATGCTTGCCAAATAACCAACTACTGCCGCGATTACGACAAAAATCAGCGGACTCAAAAATGTCATTACGATAAACGACTTATTTCGCACTTTCGCGATAAACTCGCGCTTGATGATCAGCTTTAAAAGGCTCATATTAGTTTTGAGTTACGGTTTGAATGAATATGTCGTTCACGGAAGGTATTTTCTCTTCGAAATGCGTTACCATACCGTTGTTGAGCAGTAGTGACAGTAAGTTGTTAGGCGTATCGTTGCCAATGGCCACCTCTAATTGCAGCTCTTGATTAAGCGATTTGAAATGCGTTTGCGCCACTGTGTATTTTTGGGTTAATTGATACAACAGTTGTTCGGTATTTTGCGTGAGTACGCCGATCCGGTACGTTGCGGTTCGGTACTGGCGCTTTACGTCGTCGAGTTTGCCTTCAATTAGTTTGTTTGACTTGTGAATTAATGCAATGTAGTCGCACAATTCTTCGACGCTTTCCATGCGGTGTGTCGAGAAGATAATGGTGGAACCTTGCCGTTTTAGTTCGAGAATTTCGTCTTTGATCAAGTTGGCGTTTACCGGATCGAAACCAGAAAACGGCTCGTCGAAAATGAGCAATTTAGGTTTGTGGAGTACGCAAACAACAAACTGAATTTTCTGCGCCATTCCTTTGCTTAACTCCTGGATTTTCTTGTTCCACCAAGAGGTAATTTCGAGTTTTTCGAACCAGAAGTCGAGTTGCGCTTTAGCGTCTTTTTTAGACATCCCTTTAAGCTGCGCTAGGTACAAACATTGTTCGCCTACTTTCATGGTTTTATACAAACCGCGTTCTTCAGGCAAGTAGCCAATACTTTGAATGTGTTTGGGTTGCAGCGGTTCGCCGTCGAGAATTACGCGGCCGCTATCGGGCATTGTTATTTGGTTGATGATTCGAATTAGGGAAGTTTTTCCGGCGCCGTTAGGCCCTAATAATCCGTATATGGAACCTTTAGGAACCGAAAGCGATACGTGGTTTAAGGCCGTGTAATCGCCATATTTTTTTACAACATCTGAAACTTCTAGAATGTGCTCCATGCTTGGCTGATATTTGTGTAAAGTTAAGAAAAGCATTACAACAGTGGGTCGCATTTTTCGAATTTGAACGTGGGAAAAAAGACGAAAAGTTGCGAACTCAAATACGCTAATAAACTAGTTCCGATTGCGTAGAACAGACTTTATTGTTGATAAATGAGCCTTTAAGGTGGGAAGTTCTGAAAGCTAATCGATTAGACTGTTGTTGAACTCGATTTATGTTCTTGCGAAACGCCGGTATTCCCAGAATAGCGCGCCTTATTTTCGACTAATTGGATGATTAACGACTTTTGTTTTTGAATTAATTTGCGGAAATATTCGTGTAAAACGATTTTGAAGCAGCGCATTTTTTTTGCGAACGTATTGTGGTGCACATTTTTGCAGTAGGGGTTGGAGCGGAAAGCTTTTTGGCTGCTTGGCTTGGCTGCGTTGGAGCGAAACGGCGACTGAAAGAAGCCCTTGCAGCCCATACGCAGACAGCCGAGCGGCGAAAAACTTGCAGCGAAAAACCCGACGGCGGCTGGTAGGGATTTCCAGTGAACGTCCGCCGGACTGCCCAAAGACAAAAACAAAATCATTTGGGTGCTGATTTCCAGATGAAACCGTCGAGCAAATAATGGGTAAATTGAGGTACACTAAGCAGCGGAACCCAGAGAAACTGCCAGGAATCGTGGATTTGAATTGGAAATGTGAGGTGTTCTTGCCAGACTAAACCTTCCCAGAGTAGTTCTTCGGCGAGACCTAAACACAATAAAACAGCTATAAAGATGGCAACATATTTAGTGTATCGCGTTTGCCGTGCTTGAGTGCTGCTTTGCGTGCGCACATACACCAGCGCCATGTACGGAATGCCGTGTGAAACGACGTTTAATAAGGTGAATATTAAGTCGTTATTGAAGTGCACTATACCGAAATACCACGACAAAGCAGTGCTCCACAGCAGTAAATTTTTGGGCCAGTTAAAAGATTTGGTTTGAATAAAATTGCGAACCACTTTTGTGTGGTACAGCAGTAAAATTGCTACATATGCGTAGCCTAAAATACTTCGTAACAGCGGCTGATTTGACGTAAAAAACTCGTCTTCGAGAAACCAATTGAAGTTTCGTGCCGGACTCAAAAACCAATACAACATTGGGTAAATTGTTGCTGCATAAATGGTTACAGTATCGATAATCGGCATAGGTTTCGATTCAAAGCGGGCGTAAATTTTAAAAAAACCGTACTGCTGACGCACAAAATGAAAAACGGCGACGTACGCTAAAAACGACCAAAAAACGAGTTGCCCGAATGCCATTAGCGTGAGTCCGAGTACAAAACAAAACAGGGGAAGGCCGAGTAATAGCTTGCGATTTTCTCGACGATACGCGCGATTGAAGTAGGTTTTAAACAAGGTTGCATACACGTGAGCGACATCGATAAACACAATTAATACGAGCCAAAACAGGGTATTATATTGTTCTTGGAGCTCGGTAAACTGCCGGTGAAACAAGAGTACCAGCAGCAAGGAGAGCCAAGTTGGACCGATGATGAAGAGTAAATCGGTTTTGGGTTTATGAATCCACGCTTGTGCCATAGATGTTTTCGACTACGTGAATACCTTGATGAAATGCTTCTTCGAAGATCGAGATTCCGGACAAATCGGTATGTGCGAAGAAAATTTTATTGTCGATTGGTTTTGCAGCTTCGCGCAGCGCATTGCCCGACAAGAAACCGGGCGTTGGACTAATCATGCCGTGCCCCCAGCGAAAGATTTCGATTTCTTCGATAAATGACTCGATATTCGGATGTGCAATTTTTAAATCGTTTATGATTTCGGATTTCCAATAGTTGGCTGACTTTTGGTACAGTAATTTACGTGCTTTTGCAAGATCGGCTTGCGAAAATGCTCGGTAGTACGAGATTACATCTTTGCCTGTTTGTTGTTGCAATTCTTGATGGCGGTTATTGATGTATCCCAGCCCTACTCCACCGTGAATTACGTTATCCCAAGAAAGTGCGTTATTGAAGTTATCGCTAAAATCGCGCAAAGTTATCGCGGCAACCAACCAAGGAGCGTAGTTAAAATGTGCACTTAGATTTCGACGTTTTTCAAACAAATATTTGTTGACGTACTGCGGCGTACAAACCAGAACTTTCTGGGCAAAAATTCGTTTACTGTGGTTGGTTTTTTCGTCGAAAACCAGCGCTTCGACTCCTGTTTCGGTGGTTTTAATTTCGTAAACCAGTTGCGAAGTCAAGGTTTTATTGGAAGCGTATTTCAATAAATGACTTTTAAGGCGAGCGTTTCCTTCGGGCCAAGTTAATACAGTATCGGCGTGTTCATTTCCTTGATCGAATTTACGTGCTGCGAAGTAATGAATTCCGGCAAAAGCCGAGACAAAATCAATTCCCAAACCAAAATCGTCTCGACAGCAATAATCAATATATTCGAGTAAAGGTTCTGAAGTAAATTCATTGGCGAGGCACCATTGTTTCATGGTTTGCTGGTCGATGGCACGCAGTTCGGGCGTCCATTTTACTTTAGTGATAGGAATGGCGAAGCTATACGTATCGTCGTTTTTCTGTCGTCGAAACGACTCCATTTCTTGTATAAATTGGTCGATTTGCCGCTGATCGTCGATTGAGATTCCGTATTTCGGAATGATGCCTTCTTGCCAATTATTTTTGATGAAGAGGCGTTCTTCGGGATCAAAAACAAGTTGCGTTTCGTCGAAGATGAGCGTTCCATCGGCTTGAATGTCGCGAACAATACCGGCTTCTTGCAAAAAGGCAATTAGTGGCTTATCGTCTTTATTGGGAAGTGGCAGATAATGTGCTCCGACTGGGAACTTACTGTGTTTGTTTTCGCCGTTACGTGAGTTTCCGCCGACTTGATTTTCGAGTTCAGAAAGGAGAAAATCGGTTTTTCCGATTTTAGTTAAAGCACGAGCGGCACTCAGACCGGTGATTCCGCCGCCTACAATAAGTATTTCTGTTTTAAGATCTTGCGAAGGTTTTGGAAAGTTCTTGGCCCATAAACGGTGTCCGAGCACGTGTTTGGCACCAGACAATTGCAAAATTAGTTGTTTTGCTTTGCTGGAACATGCGCCTGCAAGTGCCGAAAAAGCAAGAGCTGCTGCACTGAGCTTTAGAAACTGACGACGGCTATTGAACATTTCCCCATTCTTCATCAAAATAGCGCACTAGAATTTGGTTATTCAATTTGTTTACTTCGACCTCGGGAGCCAACATATCGCGTGAAAACGATGTTAGATCGGTAAATTTATAGTTGTAGAAACGGAGTTTTTCCACCTGACGTCGCACCGCAAAATTTTGAAACGGCTGTGGCGATGCTAAGGTAAATCCCCAGGCTCCAAACGATGGCACATAGGTTTGATAGGCTTGTGCGTGTGGTAGAATTGCTTTTATAGTTTTATGAATACACCAAAACGACTTCGGTGCAAAGTAAGGCGAGGTCGATTGAACCGCTACCAATGCATTGGGAAGCAAGCGTTTTTGAAGTTCGTCGTAAAAATTAAGCGCATAGAGTTTTCCGATGCTGTAATTGGATGGATCGGGGAAATCGATAATTACAACACCGTATTTTTTCGTGTTGGTTTTAATCCACTGATAAGCATCGGCGTTGAAAACGCGAACTTTTGGATGATTTAGCGAATTATGGTTTAGCTTTTTAAGTACATCGTTTTGCTGAAAAGCGGTCGTTAACTGTTGGTCGAGATCGATTAACGTGATGCTTTTAACTTGCGGATATTTAAGAATTTCGCGCACAGCCATACCGTCGCCGCCGCCTAAAATAAGTACATCGGATACGTCTTTAGCCAAGGATAATGCAGGGTGAACTAAGGATTCGTGATACCGATACTCGTCGGCCGAACTAAATTGTAGGTTGTTATTCAGGTACAAACGGTAATCGTCGTTTTTGTGCGTCAGTACCATGCGTTGGTAGCGTGTATTTTTACTGATGATTATATTTTCGCCGTAGAGTTTATTCTCGGTAAATGCTTGAATATAATCGGTAAAAATGAAGCAAGTAAGTAAGATTAAAAACGAGGCTATGGCTTTTCCTTCCAGCCAATACCGTTTGGGTAATTCGTGACGTAGTAATCGGCACAACAACCAAGCAATAGAGATGTTTATCAGTCCGAAAAACAACGATGTTCCCATGATTCCGAGTTTGGGAACCAAAAAAAGTGGGAAAAGAATGGAAGCCAATAGCGCACCGATGTAATCGAAGGTAAAAACGTTTGAAACCAAGTCTTTGAAAGCCACACGATCTTTCAAGATGTTCATTAACAGCGGAATCTCCAAACCAACTAAACAACCGGTTACGAACACGAAAAGATAGAGAACAAACTGAAAGAAATCGACCTGCTCAAACAACAGAAATAAAACGACCGAGCTTAAACCGCCCACCAATCCGATTAAAATTTCGATATCGATAAAAATGCGCAGCAAATTACCGGTTAGAAATTTAGCCAGATAGGAACCAATTCCCATGGCAAACAAATACACGCCAATGATGAACGAGAATTGCTTCACGGAATCGCCGAGCAGGTAACTCGCTAAGGCGCCAGCTACTAGTTCGTAGATGAGTCCGCAGGTAGCTATCGTAAATACGGCACCGAGCAGTAGTAGCTCGAATCGCTTGCGTTTATCCATGAATAGCAGCGCTAACAATCATAGCAATAGCAATGATGAAGGCTCCTAACACGATCGCCACGGCGGTATTTTTCTCGTGTACGATCTGTTTCCAAGTATTTTCAGGTGTAATTTTTTCAATTAAAAAGTAGCCTAAAATCATGATTACGATTCCAATAATCGAAAAAACGATAGAATTGATAATCAAATTGATGTTTAATTCGCTCATAATGCTGGTTATTTGTGGTAAGTTCTTGATGAGTTATAAATAGTTCCTGTCCTATGCGGACGGTATGTTTCTGTTTTCACACAGTCGCAAAATTCGTTTCCTTGAAATTCAGAGTAGGCATAAACCCCAAAAATGAGGCCTGCAATAGCGATAACAAGCGCATTCTCTCTAAAAAATGTTTTCACTTCTTCCATACTACTTAATAGCGATTTTCTTCAAATTTGTCTTTGGCAATATAGGCAGCAATAATTAGCACCACGCAAACTACAAGTACAATCCACATATTGTGGTACACGGGCATACCCGATTCAGCTCGAATATGAACGCCTGTAGTAGTGGTATCGATCTCGGACTTTGAAACGTTGATGATAAAATGGTATTTTCCTGCCGGTACGCCACAAAAATTAAACTCGTCGGATTTCGAACCTTCTGTCCAATGCTCGCCCGCTTCATAACCTTGATAGAATTCCAAATCGCGTGTCGCATAAATTTCTTCGTTGGTTTCTTCATTCACCAAACCAATGGTTGTCGACGCCCACGAATTATCAACCTCCGAAGCTAAATGAACAGTAAGTGGCGCGCGACTTCCCGTTACTTCGAATGAATTGGATACAAGGTCACTTGCCGAAGCACCGTTCAATGGAACAAAAGCATCGTAAACTATTGTGGTTTCGCGATCATAGTTGCGCAACATCGTAATGCCGATAACCAGTAAACACATGGCTAACAAAATTTGCGCTACTCGAAAAGGTTCAAAGTAAAAAGGTTGTACCAAACCGGTTCCGTAGCGACCCGCAAGCTTTGAAAGTTCGAATGCTTTTTTCACGGTAGGTCTCGGCAAATGCGCTCCTTTGTACCAAATGGTGTGCGTTTCGTCGTACACTTCGCGACTAATAATCAGCGGGGGTGCAATAAATTCGGTTACTTTCGCGGGCTGAAGCACATCTTCTTCAAAAAATCCAACTGCCAATCGCACTTTCGGTTTAGCAACCGCGATACGCGTGTATCTAATTTCTTCGAAAATCTGATTTTTCTCAAAAGACGTCATATCAAAAGTTGCATCCAATGCCTCCATTTTTATGAAATGCCCTTGCGATTCGCTGATGTACAGTGGCTTACCTCTCTGTGTTTGCAACAGGTATTCGCACCACGACTCAAGACTTTGTAAGCTTTTTATCACTAAACCTGTTACGGTGTACGACTCGTTATCGAAGGTTCCTGCAGCACCAACACTTAACGATCGTTCAAAATAAAACGGCTTAAAAGTTTCTTTCACCACCGCTTTTGCAGCTGTATTATCGAAATAGCGCAAACACGATACACAGCCAAAAAAGTTGACTTTAAAAGTAACGTCGATTGTTTGCTCGTGATTACAGCTTGGACAAGTAATGGTAGTTTTCATCTGTATACTTCAGAAATTGAAACTTCATTGGCGGCGAAAAAAGTTCGGTACTTTTCAACAACAGTGCGTACTTTTTCACTGTTGTCTTGCAGGAAGTTACATAAATAAACATCAAGTGTAAGTAACTGAAATTCAGGCCAAGTATGAATACAAATATGCGATTCTTTCAAACAATACGAGGCAGTATAACTCTGATTTTCAAACACAAACGAACTCGACCCTACTATTTCCAAGCCTAAATCCGCGCATAAATCTTGAGTAAACCCGTGAAATGCATCAAGTTGAGTTAGTTTTTCTGCGGCAATTTGCTCAAAGCGGCATAAGGCGTGTAATCCAGGCGAATAGGTCGAAAAATCGGTCATGAAAGCATAGGTCGTTAACGGTTATAAAAGTAGTAAAATTTAGATTAAAATCAATGATTATTTGGGCGTTCCCGCCGCGCTAAATTATTTATTCATGGTGCGGCGGGCGGTGTTTCCGCTACAAGTACGCCGTTGCAGCACGGGCAAAAAAAGCAAAATCCACGGCTTCTGAAACGTGGTTCGATTAAAAATCGAAGTCAGAAATCATTTAAACTGTTGATTGCAAGGCGTATTTTCTTTGGGATATTGAAATATCGCAAAAAAATACAACGAAGCAAGCGACTGTTTAAATGATTAGATGTCTGTCCGACTGACTTTTAATTGCGCTCTGTCAAACATTAGTTGACCTACAGACAGCTTTTATCGAACTCTCACTATTTAAAGTCTACAGCGATATGACAATGATTTTTAATCGAACTCCGTTTCTTAGGTCGCCGCGGCTGTTGCATTTTGCCACGAGCTTCAACGTTGCGCGCTTTTCGCTGCACCACCTAACGCAGAGAAAATCGTTGCCAAAAATCGTGTTCTTGATAAAATGCAGTTATTAATAAGTACGTTGAGTTTCTTTCGGGAAAATAGAGGAATATCGAAAAAAAATAACGTTTTTAAATACTGAATTTATTAATACGTAATATTGCAATATTACCAAATATAAAAACAACATTTTCAACAACTTCCATTCCTTATTTTCTTTCCATTTTCTACCAAATAATTCAACCAAAACAGTCAATCTCCGTAGAAAAAACATATTGATCTTGCATCTCCAACCGCAGAGAAAATCATTGCCAAAAAATCGTGTGTTGTACAAAAAGGAGTGCGCTACAACACATTGGGATTTGTATTGAAAAAATCAACAAGATATCGGCGCTATTTAACGTTAAATAAACTTGTAATTTTATATACGTAATATTGCAATATTACCAAAGATTAGAAGTTAATTTTCAGACATTTAACACGAAAATCAAATTTTATTTTTCAGCAAAAAAATACTTCAAATTTCATCTGAGTTCGCAAAAAACACATATCGATTTTTTCAAGAGAAACGAGCCCAAAAAAACGCCTTTTTTGAATGGATTTTACAACAAGATTAGCTTCGCTGAGCTTTAAGAGGGAAACGAGCCCAAAAAAACCGCTTTTTTGAATGGAATTAATGACAAGATTAGCTGCGCTGAGCTTTAAGGGGTAAACGAGCCCAAAAATAAACCGCCTTTTTTGAATGGAATTAATGACAAGATTAGCTGCGCTGATCTTTAAGGGGGAAACGAGCCCAAAAAAGACCGCCTTTTTTGAATGGATTTTACGACAAGATTAGCTCCGCTGATCTTACAGGGGGAGACGTGCCCAAAAAAGACCGCCTTTTTTGCAAAAGGCGCGGTTTTTTTGCTTAACCGACTTACGCTCCTTCGGGCGACGCCGCTTCAGCAAAAAAAAAACCGGCTCACGCCGGTCTTTTTTGTCGGGATGACAAGATTCGAACTTGCGACCCCTAGCACCCCATGCTAGTACGCTACCAGGCTGCGCCACATCCCGAATTTGGGTTGCAAATATATTCAAATTGCTATCCGCTTTCTACTCGTCAATTAAAATTTCTAGCATTTTTATGGCTGCTAAACTAATGCGAGTTCCAGGTCCAAAAACAGCAACAGCACCCGAGTCAAATAAAAACGGATAATCCTTTTTCGGAATCACTCCGCCAACGATAACCATAATGTCGGGGCGACCTAACTTCTCTAGCTCGGCAATCACTTGCGGAACCAAGGTTTTATGTCCGGCTGCTAACGACGAAACACCTAAAATATGGACATCGTTTTCAACCGCTTGCCGTGCAGCCTCAGCTGGTGTTTGAAAAAGCGGACCAATATCCACGTCAAAACCAACATCGGCATAACCCGTTGCTACTACTTTAGCGCCGCGATCGTGTCCGTCTTGACCCATCTTTGCAATCATAATACGCGGACGTCGGCCTTCTTTCGCTGCAAAACGATCAGCTAATTCACGAGCTTTTAAAAACTCCGGATCTTGCGCTATTTCTTTACTATACACACCGCTAAATGTTTTGATATCGGCTTTATATCTTCCAAAAGCTGCTTCCAAAGCCGAACTAATTTCGCCCAAAGTTGCACGAACTCGAGCGGCTTCAATCGCTAAATCCAATAAATTATCGTTGGTTAGTGTTGCCGCGCTCAGTTTTGCTAACGCAGCATCAACCAATGCCTGATCTCGTGTCGATTTTATCCGAACCAATTTCTCAATCTGTTCTGCGCGCACTTTCTGATTGTCTACATCTAAAATCGACAATTCGTCTTCTTTCGGCAAACGATATTTGTTAACGCCCACAATAATATCTTTCCCAGAATCTATGCGTGCTTGCTTTCGTGCTGCCGCTTCTTCAATCCGCATTTTTGGAATCCCGGCTTCTATAGCCTTCGTCATTCCGCCAAGCGACTCAACTTCTTCAATCAAAGCCGTAGCTTTTTCCACCAACTCAGCAGTCAGTTGCTCGACATAATAGCTTCCACCCCACGGATCAACGGTTTGCGTGATGTTGGTTTCTTCTTGTAGGAACAACTGCGTGTTTCGCGCAATACGTGCCGAAAAATCGGTGGGTAACGCAATGGCTTCATCCAAAGCATTGGTATGTAGCGATTGTGTTCCGCCAAAAGCAGCAGCTGCCGCTTCAACAGTAGTTCGTGCTACATTATTAAACGGATCTTGCTCTGTTAAGCTCCAGCCCGAGGTTTGACAATGTGTACGTAAAGCCAAGGATTTATCGTCTTTGGGTTCAAAAGGTTTTAGCAAATTCGCCCACAGCAATCGCGCGGCACGCATTTTAGCTATTTCCATAAAGTGGTTCATGCCAATAGCCCAGAAAAACGAAAGTCGCGGGGCAAAATCATCAATTGCTAAGCCTGCTGCCAATCCAGTTCGGATGTACTCTAAACCATCGGCTAAAGTATAAGCCAATTCTATTTCGGCTGTAGCGCCGGCTTCGTGCATGTGATAGCCCGAAATGGAAATAGAATTAAACTTGGGCATGTTTTTACTCGTATATCTAAAAATATCGGCAATAATTCGCATGGAAGGTGCTGGCGGATAGATGTACGTATTTCGTACCATAAACTCCTTCAAAATATCGTTTTGAATCGTTCCCGCTAATTTCTCCGGACTTACGCCTTGCTCTGCTGCTGCGACGATATAAAACGCCATAATCGGCAAAACCGCGCCGTTCATAGTCATCGAAACCGACATCTCATCAAGTGGAATACCATCGAAAAGCAATTTCATATCTTCTACACTGTCAATTGCAACGCCTGCTTTTCCAACATCGCCAACCACGCGCTCGTGATCCGAATCGTAGCCGCGATGCGTTGGTAAATCAAATGCAATGGATAAGCCTTTTTGACCGGCCGCTAAATTTCGTTTGTAAAAAGCGTTACTTTCTGCAGCGGTCGAAAAACCCGCATACTGTCGAATCGTCCACGGTCTGCGAACGTACATGGTAGCATAGGGTCCGCGTAAAAACGGCGGAAATCCAGCGCCAAAATCCAAATGCGACACCGATTCTAAATCGGTTGCACTATAAAAATCCTTAATCGGAATTTTCTCTGCCGTTTCATAGGTCGCTTTTCCTTCCGGAATTGCAAAAAATGCATCTTCGGGCAGAGCGAGGTCACTTATATCTTTTCTTTTCACTGTGTACTAATCTTAAAGTCGTAACGTCGGCTAATGTGGTTTCGGTTAACACCTTCCAGAATTCCGGCGCCAATGGTTACTCCCGTACCTCCTGCAATCACTAAAAAGGCGGCTTCGCTTCCGGCAGTAGCCAAAATAATACCTGTTCCTACGATAACTAAGCCACTAATTAGAAGTACTTTTTTGAGCGTTTCGAATTTTTTGGGCTGCATTTTTATTGCACCAATTTGATCGAGCGCGAAAATATTATCGTCGATTTTGATTTTATCGTCTTCGGTGAAGCTCAAAACGCCAACGTATTTTTGTCCTGAAACGGTTCGCATTTTCACGCGAGTTCCATCGGTATAGCTTTCCACTTTACCCGTTTCTTTGTGAATCATTTGAAACTGTTTTTGTTGTCCGAATACGGTACAAGTCAATAACAAAAAGAGGTAAATTAATTTTTTCATAAGGTTGGTTTTTCAGATTTGAGGCGTTCTTGTTCGATGTTTTCTGCGAGGCGTTTTTGAATTAAGGGTGCAATTATGGTTTTGCGTGCCTGCACCTTTAAAAATGGGTACAATTCAAGCTGATCATTCATTGCATCTGCCGAATTCTTAAATTTATTTGTTCCAATAAGTACGTGCTTTCCTGCGTCAACCGCTTGTTGCTCGGCGTCGGCTTGTAATTTAATTTGGGCTTGAATACGCTCCTTCTTTAGAGATGCGATAAATCCACCGTCGGCTTCAATTTGCTTTAATTTTTCGAGTGCCAAACGGGCCATTTGCGCAGTAAGCGATTCGATAAAATAGCTGCCATCGCACGGATTTTGAACCTTGTCGAGATGCGCTTCGTGCTTGAGAATGAGCAACTGATTTCGGGCAATTCGATTACCAAATTCATTTTCTTTATGATACAAGGCGTCGTAAGGTCGGTTTTGAATAAAATCGGCGCCACCTAAAATAGCCGACATGCACTCGGTCGTGGTACGAAGCATGTTTACGTTGTAGTCGTAAATGGTTTTGTTCCTTTTCCCAGGAATGGCTATTATGCTACATTTTGCAGTAATTCCGAAGGAGTTTGCCACGGTTTGATACAGCAAACGTAAGGCGCGAATGGCGGCGATTTCAAAAAAATAGTCGCTTCCTAATTCGAGTTGAAATACCACGTCTTTTGGTTTCGATTGCTGGTTGAAGTATTCGACCGCATGAGCCAAGGCAAAAGCAATGGTTTGCACCGGCGTTGCGCCCGCATTGTGATACACACCGGCGTTTATGTTAATGGTTGGCGTTTGATTTAAAAACCCGAATTGATTATCGGAACCCGAAAACCAATTTCCAGTAGCGGCTAATTCGTGAATCGGATCAATGAGCAATGTAACGCCTTCGATTTTAGACACTGCTGCAAAAAAAATCTCGTCGTAAAACTGCGGACGTACAAAAATGGGAATCTGTAGCGCCAAAAGTGCAGAAAAGGTCGTCTGAAAATCGTTTATATGCTCGGGAAGATCAAGAATAATTGCTTCGCAACCTTTGGCTACAAGCTTAGTAGCGCGTTGAATGGTTTTATCGACATTCTTGACATACAGCGTTTCCGTAATTTTAAAAGCGGCAGTTTTAGGTACTGCGGGCAAGTGCGTTGCGCGATCTTCGGCATTGTAAAAGGGTTTAACTTTAATGCCGTCGGAAGCGTGGCGCACCACCGTTTCGTTGTAGTCGGCACCTTTCAGTTCAAACTGAATCTGCTGTTTCCATTTTGCCGCCGAAACGCTTTCAAATGCACTGAACTGTAATTTTTTATCGCTCAATTTGACGTGATTTAGAATGATGAATCGATTGTATCGCCTTCGTATTCAATAATATAAATATCTTCGCTATCTTTCTTCATGTAGTATTTTTCGCGCGCATATTTTTCGACAAAATCGTCGTCTTGCAGCACTTTAATTCTACTCTGATCGCGTTTAATTTCTTCTTGATAAAAGCGTTTGTTTTCTTCAAGTTCATTCAATTCTCGGTTTATGGTTTGGTGTTCGAGAAAAGAATAGGTGTCGAAAAAAAGCATCCAAACGGTAAAGGCGATAAAAATCAGCACGTATCTGCTCCCAAAAATTTTGAGAATAGGATATTTTTCGACCAGATTTTTAAGTTTGGCTTTCATATTATGGTGCTTTCGCTTTCGCGGAAGGTAAAATAGCGCTATAAAAATAGCAAACTTACTTGATACGTTGGTTAATTACGGCACGAACTACATCGATTGCAACCGTATTGTATTTATCGTTTGGAATAATGATATCGGCGAATGCTTTTGTGGGTTCGATAAATTGTTCGTGCATTGGTTTGAGTGTGTTTTGGTATCTGTTAAGTACTTCTTCCATGTCGCGTCCGCGCTCGGCGATATCGCGTTTGAGTCGGCGTATGAGGCGTTCGTCGGAGTCGGCGTGCACGTAAATTTTGATGTCGAACAGTTCGCGAAGTTCGGGATTGGCGAGGATTAAGATTCCTTCAACGATCATTACCTTCCGCGGATGCGTAATCACAGTATCGCCGGTACGGTTGTGGGTAACGAACGAGTAAACGGGTTGGTGAATGGTTTGTCCGGATTTGAGTTCTTTCAGATGTTTTACGAGCAGTTCAAAATCGATTGCCCGTGGGTGGTCGAAATTAATGAGTGCGCGTTCTTCAAAAGAAAGGTGGTTATTTTCGCGGTAGTACGAGTCTTGAGAAATAATTCCGACTTCGGCTTGAGGTAGTTCGTTCATAATTTGATGAACTACGGTTGTTTTTCCGCTGCCTGTTCCTCCGGCAATTCCAATAATGAGCATAGGTTGAAGGTTGGTTTCCGGAAAGCAAAGGTAGGTAATACGGCGACGAAATTTGAGGTGGCGCGCTAAAAAAACTGTCGTTTTGCGAAATCTTTTACACAGTTGCGAGAAAAGTGACGACAAGTGGCAGCAATACAGCGCGCTGGTTTAATGGTGTGTCTAGAAAATAGTATTTGGCACTACATCGCAGAAAAAAATAGGTTGCATGTGGATGAAAAAAGTATATCTTTGCACCCGCTTCGGGGTGTAGCGTAGCCCGGTTATCGCGCCTGCTTTGGGAGCAGGAGGCCGCAGGTTCGAATCCTGCCACCCCGACCGAGTAAAAAAAACCGACTGAGAGGTCGGTTTTTTTGTTTCCCTAAATTTAAAGCCCTCAGGAGCTTTAAATTTAGGGAAACAAAAAAATGCGCATTTTGCAAAAAATGCGGTTTTTTACTCGAGACATCCCTCATTTCAGGATCAGCGAAGCAACGCGGAGCTAATCCTAAAGCTTGTACTCTGCATTAAATTTGGGAAACAAAAAAATGCGCATTTTGCAAAAATGCGGTTTTTTACTCGAGGCATCCCTCACTTCAGGATCAGCGAAGCAACGCGGAGCTAATCCTAAAGCTTGTACTCTGCTTTAAATTTAGGGAAACAAAAAAATGCGCATTTTGCAAAAATGCGGTTTTTTACTCGAGGCATTCCCCATTTCAGGATCAGCGAAGCAACGCGAAGCTAATCCGTAAGCCCGTAGGAGCTAAAAAATGTGAGTTCGATAAAAAATCTTCGTTAGACCGCCTTAAATACTTTATTTACAATTAGAATCAAGATTGTACGCAGCTAGGTTCATTTGGCTGACTAATTTGGTTTGATTCTTACTTGAATCCGCAGATACTTATTCATCTTCTATTTCTAATTCGTCGAAATCCTTGATATCCGTTAATTTAAGCAGCGGTCTCGGTTTTCTGTCAAGGTATTGAACTTCGAATATGCCTTCGCCATCAAGCGATTCTAGCATCGTATTTTTTCGAATTTCTGTCTTATTTGTCAAAAAGTTAATACTGGTAGCTGCTTCTACAATTGGACCCCGATTGCTGCTTCCTTCGTATCCAATTAGCACAAAGTTTGAAGCTTGCCAGCGAAAACAATATTCCCAATACCCATATCTACCATGCGCATAACCGATGTATAGTTTTGACTTCTTAATTTCTATGCCCAAATCTGGCGGCATGTAATTTCCCCCCTCTTCCTCTGCACTTGAAAAGCAGGTCATATTTTTTACACGCAGTACATACGTTCCGTTTATCGCAAACAATACAATTAAGCCGCGACGGTTGCGATTTACTTTCTTTCCGTAATAATCTACTACCCAATTAGCCGGATTCGTTGCTTGCACGAGTAAAACACAATCAATAGTCTTGTCGTTGTTTAAATCGCCATTTGTTATCGAAACGAGTTCGTATCCTTTGGGAATAAACTTACGCGGATCAGTAGTAGCTTTCTGTTTTGGTACAGGACCAAAGCTGTTAATTACGTTTAACGATGCCGCAACCGCTGTAGTGCTATAACAAAAACAAACGATAAGTACTGCAACTACTAGCAGCCGAGCTCGAGCAACAACCCCGAAAGTACTTTTTAAAACCGATTTCTCCTTGAATCGAGTTCGAAATATAGTTTCGTAACAATTTTTAGCAGTATTTCTATTCACTTTCGCAGACTTTTTATGTACCTCACTCATATTATACCAAGGCGTTAAAACTACTGTAATTTAGTTATTTAAAGCTAACGTTTTAGCATTCGAAAAATTGTTTTTGTACGCTTTCTTTTCAGACGAGATCTCCCGCGTTAGGTGCCGCAGCGGATAGCCCGTAAGAAAATTTGTGCTGCAAAAACACAAACAAACGGGCGACCCAAGAAGCCCGGTTGTGCCGCCGTTTTGCGCACCAATTTTTGCGGACTAGCAGCGAAGGAACCGACCGCCGCACCAAAATTCCACTAAACGAGCGGCGGGAACGCCCAAATACCAACCTACGAAACTTTTCTTATCAACAAATAGATATATCTGATTGCTTTTTTGAATTTCATATCACGGGTAATTTTACATTTGCAACTCTAAATTTATTTTTATGGCAGAACATCTTAAATGTCTC
This sequence comes from Flavobacterium sp., assembly GCF_049240005.1. Lineage (GTDB taxonomy): Bacteria > Bacteroidota > Bacteroidia > Flavobacteriales > Flavobacteriaceae > Flavobacterium. The sequence goes on from NZ_JBMLTK010000014.1 coordinate 40,903, forward strand.
ATTATAGGTTCAGGACCTGCGGGCTACACAGCAGCAATTTATGCGTCGCGCGCCAATATGAACCCCGTTTTATATCAAGGAATGCAACCCGGCGGGCAACTTACCACAACCAATGAAGTGGAAAATTTCCCGGGCTACGTGCACGGCGTAACCGGACCCGAAATGATGGTGCAACTCAAAGAACAAGCCGAACGCTTTGGTACACAAGTGCGCGACGGCTGGGTTACAAAAGTTGATTTTAGCGGACCCCTACACAAAGTTTGGGTAAACGATACGATCGAGATTCATGCAGAAACCGTGATTATAAGCACCGGCGCCTCGGCAAAATACCTGGGCTTACCCTCCGAACAACACTACTTGCAACAAGGTGGCGGCGTTTCGGCTTGCGCGGTATGCGACGGATTTTTCTACCGCAACCAAGAAGTCGTTATTGTAGGTGCGGGCGACTCGGCTTGTGAGGAAGCTCACTACTTATCAAAACTTTGTAAAAAAGTAACGATGTTGGTGCGCAGCGAGAAATTTCGCGCATCGAAAATCATGGAAGAACGCGTGCGCAAAACCGAAAACATCGAGATTTTGATGCATACCGAAACCCTCGAAGTTTTGGGCGATGGAAATGTGGTTACAGGAGTTACCGCCTTGAACAAAACCACCAACGAAACCATCACCATTCCGGCAACGGGCTTCTTTGTGGCTATCGGACACACACCAAACACGGCCATTTTTAAAGATTACTTGAACTTAGACGAAACCGGCTATATTTTAAATATACCAGGTAGCTCGAAAACCAATGTTCCAGGCGTTTTTGTTGCAGGCGATGCCGCCGATCAGGTGTACCGCCAAGCTATTACCGCGGCAGGAACGGGTTGTATGGCTGCGCTCGATGCCGAACGTTACTTGGCTTCGTTGGAGTAATGCGAAACTGGATTTACTTTTTTCTGGCAGTGATATTTGTTAGCTGCAGTCTCCATAAGGCAGCTGCTCAACAAGCAGACGTTGTTACCGACAGCAGTGCAGTTGATACAACCCACGATTACAAACTCAAACATTTAATTGTTCCAGCAGTCTTGTTTTCATACGGGATCGTTGCACTAGAAAGCGAAAGTTTGAAAACACTAAATAGCGACACGCGCGACGAGCTTAAGCAACATATTGATGAAAAGCTGAGTATCGACGATTTTACGCAATACAGTCCGCTTGCAGCCGTATTTGTGTTGCCTAATCTCGGCGTAAAACCGGAACACGATTTAGGAGAACGCAGCATCATTGCGGGGACGTCTTTTTTAATAATGGCGTCTACCGTTACTATTCTAAAAAACGTGTCTAATGTTGAGCGCCCCGACGGAAGTTCCGACAACTCTTTTCCATCAGGACATACGGCCACTGCTTTCATGGGCGCCGAAATGGTTTATCAGGAGTTTAAAGACGAAAGCATCTGGTACGGCATTTCAGCCTACACGGTTGCTGCAGGAACGGGCTTTTTTAGGATGTATAATAACCGTCACTGGCTATCCGATGTTGCCATGGGTGCCGGAATTGGCATTCTAAGCACAAAACTTTCGTATTGGTTATTTCCTGAAATATCAAAGCTGTTCAACAAAAGTGAATCGCGTGTTTTAAATAACATGGAAATTTCACCTTATGCCGACCAGCAACAGCAGGCAATTCGCGTGTTGTACCGCTTTTAGTAGCCGTTATTTCTCCGCCTTCTTAAACAAGCTCGCACTATCGGCAAACAGTGCTAAATCCACTTTGGGTGTGCCGTACAGTTTAATTTCAGATTTCCCAGAAGCTTTTATTTCGCAGGTTTTTGCCGCGTGAATACTGGCTTCGCTAAACGCTTCGGTAGCAATTTCGACTGCCTGAGCCGTTAAATTATTTGCCGTTAAGGCGCTGTTGTTGTCGAGGCGGTATTTGGCAAGCTCGGCGTCGCCTTCCAGTTTAGCAATTGCTTTTTGGTATAAATCCGCTTGCAAGGTCGCCGTGTTAATTAGCGCTTTAACCGAGGTCGTTTTAAGTGCCGTGAGGTTGCATTCGGTGGCTTTAATGTTCAGTTCGGCCGAGGCATCGTTATCCAACTGTACACTTACTTTCTCGGTATCCGAATTCAAGAAAAGTTTGGCTTTATCGTTTATTTCAAAGCGAATATCCTTCACTTTTATCGTTTCCAGCACATTTACAACGGCGGTCGAGCGCGCTACGACCAGCTCGAGCGACGGGTCGTACATTATTCTGATTTTAAACGCTTTATAACCGGTTGGAATTTTATTGGTCGATATCACTATCGTTCCTCCATTTAGTTTTAAATCGAGCGCATCTTGCAAATTATCGTCGGCTTCCAGCTCAATTCCCGGCGTTGCTGCCGAAATAAGCGACACTTCGATATCGTCTACAATTTCAATTTTGTTAAACGCCTCGACTTCCTTTTTTTCAATCTTAACAATTTTCGAACCTTTAACTTTTGGCTTGGTTTGCGCGCAGGCCGTTACAGCAAAAATGAGGAGAAAAGCGAACGTATAAAGTGATTTCATCTGTTTTGTGTTTGAACAAAGATATTGAAGTGATTTAAAAATCAAAGTCAGAATTTTAAGAGACAATTTATTTTCATCAGCGACAACCAAAAACGATTGCTTTCGTTCGATTTCGTTATTATTTGGGCGTTCCCGCCGCGTGTGATTATTTTTTCAAACCTGAGTTCGATTTAAAAATTGCGGTCAGAAAACAGATAAATGGTTGATTACAAGGCAGATTTGTTTTGAGATACTGTAGTATTGCAAAAAAAACTAACGAAGTAGGCAGCCGTTTATCTGTTTAGCGTGGGAGTCGTTCCTTTTCATTGCTATTTTATTTCACGATTTGTTGATTTCAAGCGATCTGACAAAAATTTTTAATCGAACTCAGGTTCTTATGGTGCGGCGGGCGGTGTTTACGCTACAAGTACGCCGTTGCCACTTGGGCAAATTCGGCAAAATCCGCGGCTTCTGTGGTCGCCACGGCTGTTGCTATTTGCCGCAAGTGCCCACGTTGCGCGCTTTCCGCTGCACCACCTAACGCAGAGAAAGAGGTGTGATAATTTAGATTGGAAAAGATGTGCTTTCTAAAGATGAAATGACTTTGTATTTTTCAATTTGTAATATTGCAATATTACCCGAAGTAAATAACTGTATTACATTCGTTTAAACGCATTTTTTCTTTTCGAAAAATCAACGATTTACATTCAATAAAAAATAACTGAAATTTTAGACAGTCGAATTATTTTTTGCTACTTCATACTTGTTTCAAAAATGAAACATCCGGCCAAAAAAGCATAAAAAAAAGCCGAACTGAAACAGTCCGACTCTTTATCATAACTAATCCTAACCTACTAACCTGAGTTCGATTTAAAAATTGCGGTCAGAAAACAGATAAATGGTTGATTACAAGGCAGATTTGTTTTGGGATACTGTAGTATCGCAAAAAAATCTAACGAAGTAGGCAGCCGTTTATATGTTTAGCGTTGGAGTCGTTCCTTTTCATTGCTATTTTATTTCACGATTTGTTGATTGCAAGCGATCTGACAATGATTTTTAATCGAACTCAGGTTACATCTTAATTGGCGCCTACGCTGCCACCTGAACTTGTCTTGGTATTAATCTTCTCAGGAACTTTCACGTAAACAATCGAACTTCCGCTCGAAGCATCCGCGTTTAGCTCCACTAAGGGTGCCACACGAATCGTACTGCCGCTGCTGCCCGAGGCAGTAACTTTATTCGAACTCAATTCGGCAGCGTTTAACGAACTTCCGCTCGAAGCGTCTGCAAACGACTCTAATGCTTTTCCTTTTACTTGTAACGAACTTCCGCTCGAAGAGGTAAGTCGAATTACATCGGCCTCAGCTTCTACACGTAAGGTACTACCGCTGCTCGAATCGCAAGTAAGCTTTGTACCTTTTATAGTGGAAGTCGATTTTAATGTCGCTCCGCTAGAAGCTTTCAAAACTTCGATTTCTGGTACCTGAACAGTTACCACCGGAGTTTCTTCGGCGTCGTAACTTCCTGTAGAACGTACTTTCAATACATTTCCTTCCACAACAACTTCAATGAGTTCTTGTAAATTATCATCTGCGGTTACGGTAATTTCCGTTGACGGATTTTCCGAAACGCGTACTTCGATTCCTGTCCCGGCATCGATACCTGTGAAGGCTGCGTTAACTGTTCGTGTTTGGGTAACAATTTTTCCGCTTCCCTTTACTCCCCATGGATTTCCGCCACAAGCTGCAAAAACTAAGGCGATGGCTACGGCTACAATGATTCTTGTAATCCAGATAATAAATTTGATCATTTGGTTTTGATTTTAGTTACTGTTCCGTTTTCAGAAATGATCAACGTACCGTCTTCGGTCGTTTTGGTTTCTATATTCTGACGACCCACTTGAACTTTTGTTACAATCGTATCGCCAATTTTTGTTTGCGTTTGAATAACATCGTTAAATTCATTCTCACTTTCCGGGCAAGTCAAACATTTTACCTGATCCGAATAAACCTTATAAAGATACTCATCTGAGCTGTAATGCAAGTTAAAGAAATCGTTATCAGTTATATCGAAATCCGTTACGTTTTCGGCGGTCTTAAAAGTAACGCCTTCCGGTAAATACAAGATAATTTCTACTTCCTGATCGCGAAACTTGTTCTTAACATCCGTAATCAAATACTTATTAAAAGTAAGTGTATTATCGGCAAACGTATAATTGTATGTAATTTCTTCCGCGTTATGACGTGCCGCTTTCGACGAATTTCCGTTCGCTATTTTAACAATCTGCACATAAGCTGTTGGTTTTGCCGATTTGCGAATCTCGAAGCTAATATCTTCGCTGTAAATGTATTCTTTGTCGGTACTATCGGTGTAGATTTGAAAATCGTTGTGGTCTCTCGGATCGATTTCAACATCGTCGTTTTCCGCGAACTGAATCAGTAAGGTTTTGTTGAGATCAACTGCAATATCTTGCTTGTTGGTCGTGCGACCTTCGTACGCAAACTCCTTAATTTGAGCGATGGTAAAAGCAATCAACAAGATGATACTTATTATCCAAAAACCTAAAATCGTAAAGTTGAATATCTTCCCTGGCGATTTAAAATTGTTGAGCAACAATTTAAAACCTAGCAACATCAAGTAAAAGAAAGGTACGCCAAAAGCAATTAAGATCAGTACACCAATTAACCACAATGGATAGTCGGTAAAATTGCCTCCTTCATACAAAACCGACCATGGGAATTCAGAAACAAGCGCTGTACCTGTGGCAAATACACCAAAAATAAGGGCAATTAAAACTGGGATACACATTAAAATGATGAGAATCCCCACACACTTCACGAAGATTTTCACTAAAGTTCCGAATGCATCGCCTAACGAATTAGAAACGCGCTGCGCTCCGGTTTGTACGCGTTGGCCAGCGGCCGAAAAATCGGTGTTTTTGAAGCGCTCCGACACTTGTTCGAACTCTTCGCGCACCTTCTTTTCAATGTTGGAAATCGTTACGGGTTCTCCGCGCATTTCCAATTTTTCGCTGGTAGTGATCGCTTGCGGAATAATAATCCACAGCGCGATGTAAGCAATAATACCGCTACCAACACCCAAGAACACAAGCGCTACCAACAAAACGCGAATCCATACTTTTTCAACACCAAAATAGTGCCCTAAACCTGCAGCCACGCCGCCGATCATTCCTTCGTCGATATCGCGGTACAGTTTGCGTGTTTTTCTGTTTTGAAACGTTGAGTCGATCGGTTCTGCAGCAGCTTCACCATCTAAACGATAATCTTCCGGCTGTCCCATAACCGCGATTATTTCGTCTAACTCTTTTAAACTAATCACTTGCTTTCCGCTGCTGTGCTTCTCCGAAATAAGCTCGGCAATACGTACTTCGATATCTTTTATTATCTCATCTTGTGCATTCGCGTCGGATAAAGAACGTTTTATCGCATCAAAATAGCGCGATAACTTTTGGTAAGCATCTTCATCGATGTGGAAGAATAAGCCACCCAGATTTATATTAACGGTTTTGTTCATGATTTCTAGTTTTGATTAGTGATGATTGAAACTGCGTCTGATAATTCGGTCCATGTATTATTTAACTCGTTGAGAAAAGTTTTACCTAATTCAGTTAGACCGTAGTACTTTCTTGGCGGACCAGAGGTCGATTCTTCCCAGCGATAATTTAGTAATCCATCGTTTTTTAAACGAGTTAAGAGCGGATAAACGGTACCTTCCACAACCAACAACTTGGCGTTTTTTAAGGTATCGAGAATTTCGGATGTGTATGCTTCCTTGTCTTTCAAGACCGAGAGGATGCAAAATTCCAAAACACCCTTGCGCATTTGAGCTTTTGTGTTCTCGATGTTCATAATTTCATGATTTTTTTGATTTTGATTTGATGATGATTGAAACTCACTTCTGACTAGTACTATCTATTGTCTGTTAATTTCTTATGCAAAGATATAAACGAAAACAGGTACATTGTTTTACATAGTACTTAATATTAACAAAATATTAACAATTAACAAACTGCGGGATTTCCGCAAAGACGTCGTAAATTCACGGCTTAAATACGAGGTATGACCGTTTCTCAGGTAAATCAATTTTTATTCTTTAAGCTGCCTTCCGCCTATTTATGCGGTGTGCGTGTGAAGAAACTCGACGCGCAGAGCTGTACCGTTGGCGTTACCCACCGGTGGATTAATCAAAATCCGTTTAATTCGATGTACTTCGCTGTTCAAGCTATGGCCGCCGAATTGGCAACAGGTGCTTTGGTTATGAACGAAATCCAACAATCAAAAAAGCGAATCAGCATGTTGGTAGCGCGAAACGAATCGGTTTTTACCAAAAAAGCCACCGGAAAAATCGTTTTTACGTGTTTAGGTGGCGAAACCGTTCATAAAGCTGTTAGCGATTTAAAACCCGAATCGGACAACGCTACTTTTTGGCTTGAAGCAGTTGGAACCAACGAAAGTGGCCAGGAAGTATCTCGATTTCGGTTTGAATGGACACTAAAATTGAAAGCATGAAAATGGTCACCAACGTACTGGTTACAGGCGCAACTGGCTTAATTGGCAAACGATTAGTAAAAAAACTCACTGCTAAAGGGCTCATTGTACATGTACTTACTACTTCAAAAAGTAAGTTTATCGAGCAGAAAAATGTGGTTAATTTTCTGTGGGATCCAAGCACGGGATATATTGATCCGAATTGCATAACCGATGTTCGGAGCATCATACATTTAGCGGGAGCTACCATTGCTAAACGCTGGACAAAGAAATACAAACAAGAAATCATCGACAGTCGCGTAAAAACAGCAAACATGCTGTACGACTTGGTTGCGGCTAGCGAGCACAAACCGGTACATTTCATTTCGGCTTCGGCTATTGGGATTTATCCGAGCGATAAAAATCGGCTGTACACCGAAGACTTCAGCGAACGCGACTGCAGCTTTTTATCCGAAGTTACCGTATTGTGGGAAGCGGCTGCAGATCGTTTTGCCGACTTTGGCATGCGTGTTTGTAAGCTGCGCACCGGATTGGTTCTCGCTACCGAAGGCGGCGTATTTCCGCAAATTTACAATCCGATTAAAAAAGGTTTTGGAACTTGGTTTGGAGACGGTTCGAATTGGCAATCGTGGATTCATATCGACGATATGGTCGAAATTTACGAAGATGCAGAGGCTACTTTTCTCGAAGGCGTTTTTAATGCTGTTGCCCCCTCGCCTACAACCAACAGAATTCTCACTGAAAAAATAGCCCATTACGCCGACCGAGCCCTTTGGTTACCTGCTGTGCCGCGATTTGTAATGAAACTCGTTTTAGGCGAAATGCACACCTTGCTGTTCGACTCGCAACGGGTCTCGCCTGCAAAACTCATGCATAAACGGTTCTATTTCAAATACGAATCGCTCGACGAGGCCCTTAAAAACTTGCTGCAATACAAACACCCGTCGCGAGACATTCTCAAACGATAAAATGGTGACAATTTGACACAGCAAACTGCTTTGGCAATATCCTTGCAGTACAGGCGTAAGCAAATTGAGATGAAATTTAAAAATCCCTTTAAATCAGAAGGAAAAATGAGTACGGAGCAAACCGAAATAAATAAGCCGGAAGAAGAAATTATTGCCGAAAATGCAGCTGCTGCTGAAACAACTGACAATGCGTCGGATGTACCGACAGAACCTGAAGTAGAATTGTCGGCCGAAGAAAAGTTAACCGCTGAGTTAGCGGCTGAAAAAGACAAATTCATTCGTTTGTTTGCGGAGTTTGAAAACTACAAACGCAGAACTGCAAAAGAGCGAATCGATTTATTTAAGACGGCAAATCAAGACGTTTTAGTGGCATTGCTTCCGATTTTGGACGATTTCGATCGTGCAGTAGCCGAAATTTCAAAAGCCGAGAACGTCGACGAAGCTTTGTTTAAAGGTGTAAGTTTGATTCACGATAAGTTTAAAAGCACCTTGCAAAGCAAAGGTCTTGAGCAAGTTGACGTTAAAGCGGGCGATTTATTCGATGCCGACTTTGCGGAAGCCATCACGCAAATACCAGCGCCTGAGCCGCATTTGAAGGGAAAGGTGGTTGATGTAATTGAAAAAGGATACAAATTGGGTGACAAAATCATCCGATACCCAAAAGTTGTAACGGGAAATTAAGATGAAAAAAGATTTTTACGAAATACTTGGTGTTCAGCGAAATGCCGATGAAGCGACCATCAAGAAAGCCTACCGCAAAAAAGCGATAGAATTTCACCCCGATAAAAATCCGGGCAACAAAGAAGCCGAAGAGCAGTTTAAATTAGCTGCTGAAGCTTACGAAGTGCTCAGCGATCCGCAGAAACGCGCCAAATACGATCAGTACGGGCATCAAGCTTTTGAAGGCGGCGGATTTGGCGGTGGCAATATGAACATGGACGACATATTCTCGCAATTTGGCGACATCTTCGGAAGTGCCTTCGGTGGTGGTTTTGGCGGATTTGGCGGAGGCGGCGGACAACAACGACGTGTAAAAGGAAGTAACCTGCGTATTAAAGTTCGTTTAACGCTGGAAGAAATTGCCAACGGCGTTGAAAAGAAAATCAAAGTTAAACGCAAAGTTCAAGCTCCAGGCGTTCGCTATAAAACCTGCGGAACCTGTAACGGACAAGGTCAGGTAATGCGTGTTACGAATACCATTTTGGGTCGCATGCAATCGGCGAGTACCTGCCCTACCTGCGGTGGTGCTGGACAGATTTTAGAAAACCGACCTCCTAATGCCGACGCACAAGGAATGATTGTAAACGACGAAACCGTCTCGATTAAAATTCCAGCCGGTGTTGTTGATGGCATGCAACTAAAAGTTTCGAATAAAGGAAACGACGCGCCAGGAAACGGTATACCGGGCGATTTGTTAGTGGCCATTGAAGAAGTTGAACACGAAACCTTGAAACGCGAAGGCGAGAACCTACATTTAGACTTATATATTAGTTTTGCCGAAGCGGCTTTAGGTGTATCGAAAGATATCGAAGCGGTGAATGGCAAAGTCCGTATAAAGCTGGAAGAAGGTATACAATCCGGAAAAATTTTGCGTTTAAAAGGCAAAGGAGTTCCGAACATAAATGGCTACGGCAACGGCGATTTGTTGGTTCACGTAAATGTGTGGACACCCAAGACTTTAACAAAAGAACAGCGAATATTTTTCGAAAAAGCGCTTACTGATGAAAATTTCATACCTCATCCAGAAAAAAGCGAGAAATCTTTTTTTGAAAAAGTTAAGGACATGTTCTCATAATAAAAAGTATTTTTTTACTTTTGATAAGTACTAGGCAACTAGTAATTTCTTTTTCATAGCAATTTTTCCCATCCTTGTGCAAACGAGGGTGGGTTTTTTTATGACTTAAGGCCTGTAAAGCTCGAAAACACGAGAGTCGTTGAACGTTTCGCGCAAAGCAGCGCTTACCGCTACGAAGCTCCTACCCGAGCTTGTGGATTGCTAAACTGTACTTCCATCTTTCAATTTCCCAATCTTTTAATCTTTCAATCTTTTAATCTTTTAATCTTTTAATCTTTAAATCCCCCCCGACTTCCTTGCTCGTAAATGTGGAGTCATGGTGAAAAAAATAACCTACTTTTGACTTACCATCGATCACATAAATAGGAATTTAAAGTAGTGCAACAGCAAAAATGGACATTCCAAAAACCTTAATTTTAATTCGATTTTGTTTTGCACCAATAATTCTTGCACTCGCGTATTTCTACGGAGAACAATCGGTCTTATGTATACTGATTTTGATGTACGTTGGTTTACTTACCGATATTCTTGATGGTATTATCGCTCGAAAACAAAACAGTTCGAATCAGAATTTAAGACGACTTGACAGTCAGACCGATTTAATTTTTTGGTTGTCGATTGGCTTTGCAACCTGGCTTTTAAGAAGTGATTTGCTGCGCGAAAACCTGCTTGGCATTTACTCGATTGTTATTATGGAAGCACTTTGTTACGTAATTAGTCTGATCAAATTCAAAAAAGAAACTTGTACACATGCCATTCTTTCAAAATTTTGGGGAATCACGCTTTTGGTTGCATTCACGGCGTTACTTGGTTTTAAAACGGCTGGAATCTATTTTTACAGCTGCGTAATCGTAGGATTTATAGCACATTTAGATGTAATTTTAATAATTTTACTTTTACCAAAATGGACACACGATGTGCCGAGTTCCTACCATGCGTATCTGTTGCGAAAAGGAATCGACATCAAACGGAACAAACTTTTTAACGGATAAAAACGATTTAACTAACCCAAAAACCAATCGTATGAAGTACACTGCCTTACTTACTGTTTTTTCGCTGATTGCAATATCTTGCCAGCAATCAAAGCCAATTGCTGTTGAGCAGGATCATTCCGCAGCTAACAAAGCCATTATCGAGCAATATTTTACACATTTTAATAATCACGACTGGCAGAAAATGGTTGCTATGTACATTGCACAGCCCGAGATGAAAGATCCGGCGTACGGACTCAAAAACGTAAAGATGTCGCACAGCGAGATTGTTAAAAAATATTCGGAATTACAAAAAATGATACCGGATGTTCAAGATCGTGTAGTGGCTATGTACCCCTCTGAAAATTGTGTTATTGTTGAATTCGAGTCGTCGGGAACTGGACCAGATGGCAAGAAATTCTCACTACCTATTTGTACTATCTTTGAAATTAAGGACGGTAAAATCAGTAAAGATTTAACGTATTACGATAATTTTTAAGAGCGGTGAATTTGATCAGTTAGTAATCGCGCATTCCGACTTCGTATGCGATTATGAAAAATAATTCAATCTCTAAATTATTGATTTTTAAATAGTTTTAGGCTTTCACTCGAACTTCTTGAAAGTGTTGCCCAAACCTGTCGAATGCTGAACTGAACTTCTGTCTTTCAATCTTTTAATCTTTTAATCTTTTAATCTTTTAATCTTTTAATCTTTTA
>NZ_JBMLTK010000015.1:0-1779 GCF_049240005.1 Flavobacterium sp.
ACACCTAAAAACAGCGGTCTTTTCTCTAAATTTGCAGCCAAATTTTTAAGCATGTACAGAACGCATACCTGTGGTGAATTAAGCCTAAAACACGTTAACCAAACCGTAACTTTAGCCGGTTGGGTGCAGAAATCGAGAGACAAAGGATTTATGAATTGGGTCGATTTGCGCGATCGTTACGGCATTACGCAATTGGTTTTTGATGAGAGTCGGACTGATGCGCAAGTATTTGCTTTGGCGAAAACCCTCGGGCGTGAGTTCGTCATTCAAGCTACAGGTACGGTTATCGAACGCGAGGCCAAAAATCCGAATATGCCTACAGGCGACATCGAATTGTTGGTTACTGAACTGCGTATTTTAAACGCTTCGATAACGCCGCCATTTACTATTGAGGACGAAACCGACGGTGGAGAAGACATTCGGATGAAGTTTCGTTACCTTGATATTCGCCGAAATCCGGTGAAAAACAGTTTGTTGTTTCGCCACAAAGTAACTATGGAAGTACGTAATTACTTGTCGGCCAAAGGATTTTGCGAAGTGGAAACACCGTATTTAATTAAATCGACTCCCGAAGGCGCGCGCGATTTTGTGGTGCCAAGTCGGATGAATCCCGGACAATTTTACGCCTTACCGCAATCGCCGCAAACCTTTAAACAGTTGTTGATGGTGGGCGGTATGGACAAGTACTTTCAGATTGTGAAGTGCTTTAGAGATGAGGATTTACGTGCCGACAGACAGCCGGAATTCACACAAATTGACTGTGAAATGGCGTTTGTGGAGCAAGAAGATATTTTGAATGTTTTTGAAGGATTAACGCGTCATTTGTTGAAAGAAATCAAAGGAATTGACGTGGCTGAATTTCCGCGTATGACCTACGATTATGCGATGAAAACCTACGGAAACGACAAGCCGGATATTCGTTTTGGTATGAAATTCGGCGAGCTTAATGCCGTAGCGCAGCACAAAGAGTTTGGCGTATTTAATTCGGCGGAATTAGTGGTTGGGATTGCTGCGCCGAATTGCGGGGAACTGACTCGTAAAGAAATAGATGCGTTAATAGAATGGGTGAAACGGCCGCAGATTGGCGCTTCGGGTATGGTGTACGTGAAATGCAACGCCGACGGTACGTTTAAATCGAGCGTGGATAAATTTTACGATCAAGCCGATTTACAGCAATGGGCGGCGGCAACAGGTGCTCAGGCTGGCGATATGATTTTTATACTTTCGGGCAAGGCTGATAAAACGCGTTCGCAACTTTCGGCATTACGTATGGAGTTAGCTACTCGATTAGGTTTGCGCAAGTCCGATGAGTTTGCGCCGCTTTGGGTGGTTGATTTTCCGTTGTTGGAATTGGATGAAGAAACGGGTCGTTACCATGCGATGCACCATCCGTTTACTTCGCCTAAGCCCGAAGATATTGCGTTGTTGGCAACCGAGCCGGGTAAAGTACGCGCCAATGCCTACGATATGGTTTTGAACGGAAACGAAATTGGCGGCGGATCGATTCGAATTCACGACAAAGCCACACAAGCTTTAATGTTTAAATATTTGGGCTTTACCGAAGAAGAAGCTTACAACCAATTTGGTTTCTTGATGGATGCGTTTCAATACGGAGCGCCGCCACACGGAGGCTTAGCGTTTGGTTTAGACCGATTGGTTGCCATTTTAGGTGGTCAAGAAACCATTCGCGATTTTATTGCGTTTCCAAAAAATAATGCAGGCCGGGATGTAATGATCGACGCACCAGCAGTGATTGATGAGAAACAGCTTAAAGAGTTG
>NZ_JBMLTK010000016.1:0-5829 GCF_049240005.1 Flavobacterium sp.
AAAAGTGCCGGACTCTTAAAAAATTTAAAACTATTTTTATGAATCAATTTTTACGTATTGTTCAAAACAGACGGAAATTTTGGATGTTGTTTTATCTGGTTTCAGTGGTTGCCGTGTATTCGCAACCATCGGTATTATTCACCAGTTTAAATAATACAACACCAGCGCCAAACAATTTGCGTTTTTCTTTGTCTGCTCTGTCTCCAACCTTTAATCAGGTTCGTTTTCAGTCTAATCAAAGTGTAAATGCGAGTACTGCAACTTGGGCATTTCACATCGGTACGCCGGGTACTCCAAATTACAATTCAAATTGGCGGCCATATACGGGTGGCAACACACTCTCTGTGAACACGTATATTCCAGTAGGATTTGCCAATGGTGCGCGTTTCAATAGTAATGGTGGTGGTAGCGATGGTTTACTGCCGGCAATTACTAGCGGAAATTATTACACATTTAACGTGACTAATAATGCTGGTGATAATATTATGCAGTTGCTAGAAACCAATTTTAATCCAAAAACCTTTTCCAACGTTGCTTTTACAACACCTGCAAATACAAACAGTTCGGCTAGAGTAACGCTAACATCTTCGGCTCCTTTGTCTGTTGGCGAAAATGTTTTTGTTCGCTACTCATTCGATAACTATGTAACTTCCACTTTAGCGGAGGTAACTTTTATTGGAACCTCAGGGACGGCATATATACCTTGTAGAGGGAGTGCTGGTAATGTAAGTTTTTACGTGTATTCGAGCAACAAGACTTTGGTGCAAATAAACGCTGATGTTGCTACAAACGGTCAGACCGCGCACGATATGGCAACGCTAAACCTCAACAATAATGGCGGTGCCAACTACAGTTATACGCAAGGTACGGGTAGCGCTACAAATTTTGCTGGCGACTATGTGATTCCGAGCAGCTGTTATCCAACTTTAGCGTCGTTTATTACCGCTTTAAATGCAGGCACAATAACAGGAGCTGTAAATTGTTACATCAATGCGGGTTATACAGAAACTGCTCCAGCGGGTGGATTTACCATTACTGCCACAGGTACTACTACTAACACCATTACATTTATCAAAAATGGTAGCGGTGCAAACCCAACGTTTACCGCTCCAGCACATACAGCGGGTTCATTAACCGACGCGGTAATAAAAATTATCGGTGGTGACTTTATTACTATTGATGGACTTACGTTGCAGGAACGCAACTTTACGCCAGTCTCAGCAGATACTGCATCAGGAACTAATACGATGACTGAGTTTGGCGTGGCATTGTTATATGCTTCAGCAACAAATGGTGCGCAAAATAATTTGGTTCGAAACTGTACAATTTCTTTGAACAGAACTTATACAAACAGTTTCGGTATTTATAGTAACACCCGTCATACAGCTACAGCTGTCGCAACTACTGCTGATATCACAGCTACAACAGGGTCGAATAGTAATAACCGTTTTTACAGCAATACTATTAGTAATGTCAATATGGGTATCGCATTAATAGGCTCTGGTAATGCCTCGTTTATGGATACCGGAAACGATATTGGCGGAACATCTTCGGCTACAGGTAACACGATCACAAATTGGGGTGGTGCTAGCGCTGCCGGTGGTTTTAATTCAAACACGGTTACAAACTATTGTATATTTTTGAATCATCAAGTGGGCGAGAATGTGTCGTTTAATACCATTACAAGTGCCACTGTCTCGGGTACTGCTGTTACTTTTAGAGGTATTTTTAAAAATTATTCCGTTATAGCACCAACAGGTACTTTTACTTCAAATATTAACAACAATACCATTACTCTAAATAGTGGTTTTACGAGTGGTACGTTTGAGCATATTAATTCTCAGGGTATGACTGCATTAGCGACTGCTACGATAAATATCAACAATAACACGATACTAAATTCAGCGGTTTCTGGCACGGCATCTAGTTCAAATATTATTGGCATTGCTAACTCGTCCGCTCCGGGCACTTTGAGCATTTCTTCAAACGTGTTCCGCGGTATAACATCTACAGCAACTACAGGAGGATTTACTGCTATCTCTAATTCGGGCGCTGTTGTAAATACTATTAATATTACAAACAATCAGATTGGGAATGCTTCGGGTAACGCTGTAACGTTTAGTGCTGCCACTTCTGGCACGGTGAATGGTATAAGTAATTCAGGAGGCGCTACAACTGCGGCCTTAGTTATTACCGGTAACGATTTTAGAGGTATTGTTCATAGTACTGCAGGAACATCAGCTCATAACTACATAATTAATAGCGCTGCGACACTGTCTCAAAACATTAGTTCGAATACGTTCACAAACTTAACGGTTAATACAACGGGTAGCGTAACTATGATTAGCAACAACGTTGCTTTAACGAGTACAGGCTCCAAAACAATTAATAACAACAGCATCGTTACTGGGTTTAATAAAACCGGTGCAGGTGGGACACTTACATTACACTTTGATAATGCTAATTCAGTTGCAGGTAGTACGGTCTCTAATAACGGAAATAATTTCAGTAACATCACAGTATCTGGCTCTACAATTATCGACGGTTTTAGAAATACTGATGGCGGGTCTCCGACTAAGAATGTACAAAATAATACATTTACAAACTGGACCGCCGGCTCAGGTGCTGTTGTGGCATTAACAGTGAGTTTTAATGCAGCTGCTCAAACTGTTTGTTCAGGTAACTTGGTAAGTAATATAACAAGTTCAGGAAATATTACTGGAATCACGACTGCGGCAGGAAATATTGATTTGTCTGGTAATACAGTCCATTCCCTAACTTCATCAGGCGCTAGCACTGTTTCAGGTATTTCTGTTACTGGTGGATCTTCTGGAGTTGTGCAAAATTTTTCTCGTAACAAAGTGTTTAATTTAGAAAACTCGAATGCTAGTGGTTTTGTAAATGGAATGCTTGTTTCGGGTGGTGTAACTGTTAACCTCTTCAATAACGTTATCGGAGATTTAAGAACACCAAATGCTAATGCAGCAAACGCACTAATTGGTTTGAATATTACAGGAGGAACAACTGTTAATGCTTCTTTTAATACAGTGCGATTAGCTGCAACCAGTGCAGGTGCATTATTTGGTTCAAGTGCTATTTCTGCGTCAACAACTCCTACACTAACATTAAGAAATAATAATTTCGTTAACCTATCTACCGCAAACGGTACAGGTTTAACTGTAGCTTACAGAAGATCTTCAACAACCTTGTCTTCGTACAATGCTGCATCGAATAACAATAATTTCTTTGCAGGAGCACCATCGGCAAGTAATGTTGTTTTTAATGATGGTACAAATACCGATCAAACCATTGCGGCTTATAGATCGCGAGTATCTACAAGAGATAATGCTTCTTTTTCGGAGAATGCAAATTTTGCCAGTACAACGGGTTCTGATGCGAATTTCTTGAATATCAACACTTCAATTGCAACGCAATTAGAAAGTGGAGGTATTCCTGTGAGTGGAATTACCACAGATTTTGCGGCTGCTACTCGAAATACTTCGACTCCTGATGTTGGGGCGTTTGAATTTTCAGGAACTCCTTTAGATTTGGTAGCGCCGTCAATTACTTACAACAACCTCACAAACGGAATTGTTGAAAGTACACGTCAATTTTCAGGAATTGCAGTTGTAGATCCATCGGGAGTAAACACAGCAACTGGCACTAGACCTAGAATCTACTACAAAAAGTCAACGGACACGAATGACCTATCAGGATGGAAATTCGTTGAAGCAACTAATACAAGTTCTCCATTTACATTTACTATTGATTACAGTTTGCTTTCATCAGGCTCGGTTGTAGCAGGTGATGTTATCCAGTATTTCGTCGTTGCACAAGATAATGCAGCGCCTACTGTTGGCATAAATTCTGGACAATTTGCAGCGCAACCCTCTTCTGTAGCACTTACTTCTGCTGCATTTCCTATAACGGGAACGATTAATTCATACAACATTGTAAACAGTATTTCAGGTTTAATTACTGTATGTAGTTCTGGTTGTACGTATTCATCGCTCACCTTGGCTGGAGGAGCTTTCGAAGCAATTAATAACTCAGCAGTAGTTGGCGATATTACGATACAAATCAATGGAAATCTTTCTGGTGAGAACGGAACGATTGCGCTAAACGAATTTGCTGCTCCTCATACGATTACAATCAAACCACAAAATGCAGGAACGACTATTACAGGCTCGTCTGCTACGGGAATCGTTGTGTTGAACGCAGCTGATCGTGTGATCATTGATGGTTCGATTGGAACAACAGCAAATACGGTTTGTCCTTTGAGCCAAGCAACCCGCGATTTAACCATTTCGAATACGAATACAGGTACGTTATCTGGAGTGATCGTCCTTCAAAATGCAGGGACTAATGGTGCTTCAAACAATATTATTCGAAATCTCATTTTAGTTGGTCAAGCTAAGAATACGACAAGAGCTTGTATTGGAATGGCTCAACTTTCCGCGGGATCTGGAAATAATAACAATCAGTTTGTGAACAACGATTTAAGATCGGCTCAAAACGGTATTGCTATTACGGGATTTAGTGCGACAAATAAAAATACAGGTAATATCATCCGATTGAACAAAATAGATGGAACAGGAACACAAGCCATAGGAATTTCGGGTATTTCTGCGAGTTTTGAAGACAATCTATTGGTCGATGCGAACACAATTGCCAATGTTTTACCAACAGGCAGTGCAGATGGCTTTGGTATTGCTTTAGGAGCGGTGAGCGTTTCGAATATTTTAACTTCGGGAAATGAGGTTACTAATTATACCATAACCAATAACAGCATCACTAATGTTTCTGGGGCCTCGACATTTTCGTCAGTTGGAATATTTGCATGTACGACATCTACGGCTGGAATTGTAAACACAATTGCAAATAACAGTATTGCAAATACAATCAGTGATGCAACTTCTCCTGACCTAGGAGCCTCGATTTATTTAGGAGGAGGCTCAGGTACAACGCGTGTTTACCATAACACTATTTCAATGGCAGGAACAAGAACTGGCGGAAATCAAGCGAACTATGGTATTGCTGTTGCAGGAAGTAATCCAATTATTGACCTAAGAAATAATATTATCGTAAATTCTGTAGTTGTTGGTACTGGCACAACGCTGGGAGTAGGCTCTTACGCAATAGGATTTGCTTACAATACTTACACTAACCTTACAATCAACAATAACAACTATTTCACCTCGGGTACTCAAGCAAAATTTGCCAAAGTAGGTTCTCTCGTAACGGCTTCGGGCACAGATGTTGCTAACCTTTCAGGTTTACAATCAACAATAGGCCAAGATGCCAATTCGTTAAATGTGAGTCCTGCGTTTGTGAGTGGTACTAATTTGCGATTGCTCGACGATTCAGCTAACTTAGCTATTTCCACTGGTGGTGCGAACTTAAATGCTTTTGCGCCAACAGATATTGATTGCGCAACTCGTCCGGCAACACCTTCGCTTGGATTCTTTAATATTACTATTTCATCTTGTACAGCTGCAATTGCAGGAACTGCTACAGCTGCTGTTCCTACTATTTGCGGGTCTGGAAGCACCACGCTGTCGGCTACGGGTTATTCAGGAGGTGTTGGTACTACTTATCAATGGCAAAGTAGTGCAGACGCTGCCTTTACAACGCCAGTTAATTTGGGTACTGCTTTACCATCTTATGCAAATGCATCTACAGGAACTATAACTACTACAACCTATTACCGACTTGTAGTAACTTGTTCTAATGGAAATATTCAATCGGTTTCAAATGTGGTTACTGTAACAGTCAATCCAATTCCAACAGCAACTGCAAGCAGCAATAGTCCTGTTTGTGTTGGTCAAC
>NZ_JBMLTK010000017.1:0-20410 GCF_049240005.1 Flavobacterium sp.
TCAACGATTTTGATTAGAAAGGTAGTTGTGGAACGGTTGCGGTTGTTATGTGCCGTATTTATTTTTTTAATTCACTTTTTAATTTTTCAACGTATGGTCCAAAACGTTTGTCTTTATCAATTTCTGTTTTTGCTATCCATTCGTTGAATTTCTCAATATTTTTTTGGCGAAAATATTCACCTAAAATATTATAAGCATTTTCAGCATTATAAGTTTTATCCTCAACAACTTTTAAAATTTTTTCATATGTTTCAATCGCATCTTTAAGCTGATTGTTATGTATTTGTGAATATAAAAGTTCTTTATAAGTGTAAGCGTCTTTTGGGTCCTGTTTGATTGCCTCTTTCAATATGATAATAGCTTTTTCAGATTGATTTAAGCAGTTATAAGAATATCCTAACTCAACACGTAATCCTTTATAATCGGGATTAATTTTGTTAGCTTTTTCTAAGAACTCCAAAGCCTTTGCACATTCTCCCCAACCATTATACATAAATCCCCATTTATATAATCGCTCGATTGAGTTTTCATTTTCTTTATAATATTTTAGCCATTCTGGAAATTTTGAAATGCCTAATTCAGAATAATGTGATTCAGGAATGATAGCAACTAATCTATTGTTAGGTTGTAATCTAACTTTCATTGAGCCATCTAATTCTTTCTTTTTGATAATGAACTTTCCATTATTATCAATCTTAAATGATCCAGCGTAATCTAAAGTCAATCCAGTTTGCGAATCTATGTATATAAAACCAAAATTATAAGAACCAACAGAGTCAGCTTCAAAGGCAACCCATTTGTCTTCACTTTGAACAAATTTTGTATTAAAAACAAGTTTGTCTTGCGCAAAGCAATTTAATGTTGATAGAAAAAGAATAGTTAAAAGTATGTTTTTCATATTAAGCGGTTTTAAAATGGTTGGCAACTAGATAATTAGCAAAATCCCTTCCATTTTTTCAATCTTCAAAAACAAGATTAACCTATTTAAAAACAGCAAATTGCACCAATAAGTTTTTGCGTGTTTTGAATATCTTAAATTGATACTTGTTTCGCTTTTTGTTTTGGTTATTAAAAAATTGATCATTTTTATCCTTTGCTAATTTACGCGTTTCTTTGCTACCCAAAACTACTTACTTATAGGTATTTTTTACTAACGCACGTATTTTTTGCAACGATACGTTTCGCGCACTTCCGCGCACAAGGGATTGCAACGGAAAGCCGTGACACGAAACGGCGCTTGAAGCTGGTTTTGGTGCAGCGACTGAAAGAAGCTGTGCAAAAACCGTAGCTGAAACGCGGTTGCGTGTTGCGCCTTGGAGTGGAAAGCCCGATCTGCCGCTGCACGAACTTCCACCAAATACCGGCGGCAGGATGTGCCCTGAAAAATACGAATCATGTAACCCGTTCTTTAATCTCAAGGAACTGAAAATGAATGCGTCGCAGGTGGGTGTTGCAAACCCCTGTCCTAGCCTGCCCTTTTTGCCATGTTATGACCGCTATTTTTTTTCATTCCAAGCCCAATTCACAAGTCGTGTTTGAAATTAGGTGACTATATTTGCGCAGATTTTTTATTGCTATGAGAATTTCCTACAATTGGCTGAAACAATTTTTGAAAACCGACCAAAATCCGGACGAACTCGCCGTAGTGCTCACCGATTTAGGTCTTGAAGTGGAAAGCGTAGAAGCTTTTGAATCGGTTAAAGGCGGACTGAAAGGCGTTGTTGTGGGACATGTACTTACCTGCGAAAAACACCCCAATGCCGACCGTTTGAAGGTAACTACCGTTGATGTGGGTGAAGCTACTCCGCTACAAATTGTGTGCGGTGCCGCCAATGTTGCCGCCGGACAAAAAGTTCCTGTAGCCACTATCGGCGCGGTTTTGCATACGCACAGCGGCGAATCGTTTACCATTAAAAAAGGAAAAATCAGAGACGTGGAAAGCTTTGGCATGATTTGCGCCGAAGACGAAATTGGTCTCGGCAGCAGTCACAACGGGATTTTAGTGCTCGACAGCAAACTGAAACCCGGAACCGCCCTCGCCGCCACTTACAATATTGAAAGCGATTTTATTTTCGAAATCGGATTAACACCAAACCGTGCCGATGCCATGTCGCACCTTGGCGTAGCACGAGATTTACGTGCCGGCTTGCTCCAAAAGTCGAGCGTTCCGGAATTGCAAACCCCATCGATTTCAAGCTTCCGCGTCGACAAACGCACACTCAAAATTGATGTAAAAGTAGCCGACAGCAAACTGGTGCCTCGCTATTGCGGCGTTACCATTTCGGGCGTAACCGTAAAAGACTCGCCTACTTGGCTGCAAAATAAACTAAAAGCCATTGGCTTAACGCCGAAAAATAATGTGGTAGACGTTACGAACTACGTGTTGCACGAACTCGGACAACCGCTACACGCATTCGATACCGCGAAGATAAACGGTCAGAAAATAAACGTTCGAACGGCCACAGCTGGCGAGAAATTACTGACACTCGACGATCAAGAACGCGAATTACACGAAGACGATTTGGTAATTGCTGATGCACAAAATCCGCTTTGCTTGGCAGGCGTTTTTGGTGGAAAAAACTCGGGTGTATCGAACGAAACCACGGCAATTTTCTTGGAAAGCGCGTATTTTAATCCGGTTTCGGTTCGCAAAACAGCCAAACGACACGGTTTAAGTACCGATGCCTCGTTTCGATTTGAACGCGGGATCGATCCGAACATTACAGAATATGCCTTGAAACGCGCCGCTTTGTTGATTCAAGAAGTGGCTGGTGGCGAAATTACGTCGGATATCATCGACATTCATCCCAAGAAAATCGAGCCGTTTACCGTTTTCCTTAACTTACAAAAAGCACAGAAAATCATCGGACAGCAAATTCCAGCCGATACGATTAAGAAAATACTCGCTTCGCTCGACATTAAAATCAATAGCGTAACCGACACCGGTTTGGGATTGTTGATTCCGCCGTATCGTGTTGATGTTCAGCGCGAAATCGACGTGATCGAAGAGATACTTCGCGTGTACGGCTACAACAATATTCAGTTTTCGAAGAAATTGAACGCTACTGTAGCGAATTCGCCAAGAACGGAGTCGTTTAAATTGGAAAACAGCATTGCCACGCAATTGGCTGCGAACGGTTTCTATGAGATGATGGCCAATTCGTTAACATCACCGGAACATGCATCAGAAGATGCTGTAAAATTACTGAATCCGCTTAGTTCGGATTTAGCTGTATTGCGCACCAACATGCTCGATTCGGCTTTGGAAGCCGTTGCCTACAACAGCAATCGCAAGAACAAAGATTTGAAGTTTTTCGAGTTCGGAAAAGTATATCACACCAACAACGGTGCGTACCAAGAAGCCAAAAAACTGACCTTGGTAATTACCGGAAATAGATACGGCGAAAACTGGATTACTCCGGCACAACCGACCTCGTTTTACGAATTGAAAGCTATCGTAACGAATATTCTCAAACGCTTAGGAATAGATCGGTACGACAATGAGAGTTTCAGTTCGGAATCGATTAGCGAAGGTTTGCGTTTGTTTGATCGCGAAGGTACGTTAGCTAGCATTGGTTTGGTTCACGGCGCTTCGTTAAAAAAGCACGGCATCAAACAAGCGGTTTTTTACGCCGAACTCGATTGGGAAGCCGTTTGCAAGCGCGTTACTACGAAGTTAAAAATTACCGACATTCCGAAATTCCCAGAAGTGAGCCGCGATTTGGCACTGCTGCTCGACGAGTCGGTTTCTTTTAACGACTTGGCCCAGGCCGCTAAACAAACCGAGAAAAGTTTGTTGAAGTCGGTTGACTTATTCGACGTTTACGTAGGCGAGAATTTACCTGCTGGCAAAAAATCGTACGCATTGAGCTTTGTGTTGCAAGACAAGGATAAAACATTGACTGACAGTCAGATTGACAAAGTAATGTCGAAATTAACCGACGTTTTCGCGAAGCAATTCGAGGCTACGTTGCGTTAATAGTGCTGTAACGGCTGTTTTTTAAGGCAAAGTATAGCTGAGCGGATGCTGCTTTTTCAGTTTTAAATGGAAAAGTAGTTAAAAAAGCTAGCCAACTAAACGCCAACACTTTAACATCTGTTTATTTCAACAGCTTCATTTACTTCGCTATTTTTATAAAAACTTTTGAGTATATGAAAATGCCTGTTGTCGATTTAGAAAAATCCTTGAAAGACCTTCGCAAGAAGGAAGCCTTGCATGTTGAAAATACGATCCGCGCGATTTTTGAGAACTTAGATCGCGAACGCGCCGACATTAAAGCGCGTATCGAAAACTCAGATCGCAAATATCAAACTCTTTTTAAGCAAGATAAATTAGATTTATCGCGCGTTTATAGTTTAGAGTCTATTCGCGAATTGGCACTGTCGTACCGTTTACGCTTTTTGCCTTCGTCGCTTTTCATCAGCGGAATTCCGGAAGATACCATTACAAAAGTTCGTGCGTTAGAGAAAGAACACGACACTACAATTAGCTCTTTTTTTATCTTGGCGCCGGCAAAATCGTTTAAGTTGAAAAGCTACGACGATCCGTTGTTGTTTACGTACATCGGCGACGGTTTGTACTACCTTATCGACAAATGGGGCACCGATTTAAGCGCTGCGCGTAAAATACAAGCCTTTCCGCTTCGAAATTTGAATACATTCTTGATTACTTGCGTAGTTGTGTCGATTTTACTAACACTTTGCGCGCCGATTTCGAGATTGGGAGAGACGGTTCCAATGGCTGGTTTCATTTTGTTTTTGTTCATGTTTAAATCGGTTATTGCCGTTGCGGGATATTGCCTATTTATGAACAAACAAAATTTGAGTTCGGTGGTATGGAATTCGGATTATCGTGAAGAGTAAACTTTTACTTGTAAACCACCGGTGAGCATTGAGCGAATTTCACTTTTGATTTGATCGGAAAATTATACGTTTTCAAAAATTCAGAAAGCAGTTGCTGAAAGGTAGCTGCTTTTTTTGCGTCTAGATTTTTGAAATCGAATAAAAAATAATCAACGGTACCGTTTTCATTGAAGTAAATCCGATTGAAACCGCGGGTTTGTTGCTCCCAGCTGAAATCAGATTTGGCTAAAAACGAACCGAACTCGGCCAGCATGTTTTGATAAGCTTCCGTAAAAATGCGTTGCTCGTCTTCTGTCTTAAACACCGCCAAATCGAGATTGGTATGAAGTGCACTTTTGTAGCGTGCGTCGAGTTCGCTCACTTTATTGCCTTGCGCTTCGTAGGCGCTAAAACTGCTCACCACTTGCGACAAACTGTGCTGCGACAAGCAAATAATGAAAACTAGAAGTACTTTTTTCATGAACTTTTTTTTAAGGTCCGCTCCTACTCCAACATCGCTGTACGAATCAACGGCACGGGCGCACTTCCGTACGACAAAAACTGTTCGTGGAATTGTTTTAGATTGAATTTATCTACCATTTTCTTGCGATACGCTGCCCGTAAATCAACGATATCCGAAAAACCTGTGTAGTAGTTGCACAATTGTACTTGCGACAAAGTGGCGCGTTTCCATTTGCCTTCAGCTTCGGCGGTTTGTTGAAAAGCTTCGCGCGTAAGCAAATCGATTACTTGCTTTTCCGACCAATTTTTGGTGTGAATTCCCACGTCAATTATGGTATTGCACGTGCTGCGTAAATTCCATTTGTAGTACATTAACCACATTTCTGGCGTGGCTTTATAGCCGTTTTCGAGCATCATCAACTCCGTGTAAACCGCCCAACCTTCTATCATGGCGCCGTTTCCAAAAAGTGATTTTACCAAACTTTTTGATTGATTACTATACACCAACTGCGCATAGTGGCCAGGAATTGCCTCGTGAATATTCAAAATTTGCAAGGTGTAATTGTTGTATTCGCGCAAGTATGATTCGGCTCGGGCAGCATCCCAACCAGATAAACTTCCGACGTTGTAATACGTATTTCCTTCAATATCGTACGGACCCGGCGATGAAATCGAAGCACCAGCCACACCTGCCATATACGCTGGCTCTTTGCGCACAACTAGCGGTTTGGTAGAGTCGATATAAATGAGCTGCTTTTCGCGAACAAATCGTTCTAATTCTGGAATTTGCTTCTCAATAGCCGATTGAAATTCTTCTGGTTTTACATGATCGAGCGAAAGTACATCGATAACTTTTCGAATGGCCAAAAGTTTATCGGTTGGCATTACTTCATTTTTCATGTACTTTGGCCAAAGCTCTTTTGCAAGATTGTACATGCGCGCATGCAATGAATCCTTATGTTTAAGTGCACGCTCGTAAATTTCTTTAGATGAAAACGTTGAATTAATTTCCAAATCGAATTTCTTGGCATACAAATCGGTTCCTAAACGAAAGCTTCTGAACGGTCCGTTGCGCTTGCCTTCTAAAAATTTCACATAGGCTGTAACGGCTTTAGCAGCGGCTTCGCACGCTTTTAGGTTTTTATCTTTTTGATTTTTGGAGAGTGTCGAATTTTTGAAAAGCTGCGGCAAATCAGTTGTAAATACCGCCTTAGCCGCGTCGTTTTGCGCAATAGCTAATTCTAGATGCTCTTTGGTAACTTGTTTCAAATTTTCTCGCGCCGCAGCATAATACTCAGGAACAAACTGCAAACGATACGCGAGTTCGTTTACTTTCTTGGTGTTTTTTGCATCGACTTTGGTGAGAATCTCCGAAAACTGTCCGCAGGCGTTGTATTCAGCCGGATTCCATTGCCAAGACTTGAGTTCTTTCACAGAAAATTCGATTTGTGCCAACAGATTTTTCAGCAATTCGCAGTCGATTTTATTCAAAGTACTCAAATCGTCGGGGTCGAAATCTTGAAGTTTTTCACGTTGATTTTCAACGAATTCAAGCATTTTAGCTCGAGATTCGGCGTTCGGAACCACCAGTAAACTGTCGTACGCATGATTTCCGTTCGCCACAGCAGCTTCCGGATTTAACTTCCAATAGGCATCAATAAAACTGTTTTTGTAGGAATCAAATTCGGTATCGCCCGGACGATCTTTTAAACACGAAACCAATAGTAATGCTGAAAAAAGTAGCAGATATTTGCGCATGAAAAAATGTTTGTTCTTGTAAATTTATCAAATTTAAATGAAATACTTACGTGCATACTTTTTGAGCTTTATTATAGTTTTAAGAAAGTATGACATCCTTACTTTTATCTTGCAACAAAAATTGAGCGTATGAGTGCTATCAAAATTTTATGGGTTGACGATGAGATTGATCTTCTTAAACCTCACATCATGTTTTTAGAAAAAAAGAACTATCAGGTAACCACCTGCAACAACGGTAGAGACGCCGTTGAGCTCTTTGAAAGTGGCGATTTTGACATCGTTTTTTTGGATGAAAACATGCCCGGCATGAATGGCCTAGAAACGCTCGCTGAAATGAAAGAAAAGAAATCGGCAGTGCCTGTAATCATGATTACCAAAAGTGAAGAAGAGTATATCATGGAAGAAGCAATTGGCTCGAAAATCGCCGATTATTTAATCAAACCTGTAAATCCGAATCAGATTTTATTGAGTTTGAAAAAGAATTTAGATCACTCGCGTCTCGTCTCTGAAAAAGCTACACTCGATTATCAGAAAGAGTTCCGAAAAATTTCTATGGAACTCATGCAGGTAAATACGTTTGAAGATTGGACCGACCTGTATAAGAAGTTACTTTTCTGGGAATTGGAATTGGAAAATATTGAAGATCAGGCGATGATTCAAATTTTAGAATCGCAGAAAGCAGAAGCCAATTCGCAGTTCGGAAAGTTTATTGAGCGCAATTACGCCGAATGGATGCAACCCAAAGCGGCCCGTCCGGTTTTATCTCATACCTTGTTTCGGGAATTAGTTGTTCCGGAAATCAAAAAGAAAGAAGCACCTATTTTGTTTGTGGTGATTGATAATTTGCGATACGACCAGTGGAAAGCCTTTGAATCGACCGTCGGAAATCATTACAAATTGGAGAAAGAAGTGCCGTATTTCGCCATTTTACCTACAGCCACGCAATACGCGCGCAACGCCATTTTTAGTGGATTACTTCCCGTAGAAATGGAAAAGCAATTTCCGCAATATTGGAAAAACGATATTGATGAAGGAGGAAAAAACTTGTATGAAGCCGAGTTCTTAACTGAGCAAATTCGTCGTTTGGGTTTGAATATTAAACAAGAGTATTTCAAGATTACGAATTTAGTTTCGGGTAAGAAATTGGTAGACAGCTTTAAGAGTTTGAAAGGTCACGATTTAGTGACGGTTGTTTACAACTTTGTGGATATGCTTTCGCATGCAAAAACCGAAATGGACGTGGTTAAAGAACTTGCCGGAGATGATAAGGCCTACCGTTCGTTAACTCAGAGTTGGTTCAAGAACTCGCCGCTGTTGGAAATCATTCAACAAGCACAAAAGCTTGGTTTTAAACTAATTATCACTACGGATCACGGTACAATAAACGTTAAGAATCCTTCGAAAGTGATTGGCGATAAAAATACGTCGCTGAATTTGCGTTACAAAACGGGCAAAAGTTTAACGTATGAAGAAAAGGATGTTTTTGTGGTGAAAGATCCGAAATCTGTTGGCTTGCCGACGATTAACATGTCGAGTTCATACATTTTTGCAAAAAACGATTTGTTCTTAGCGTATGTGAACAACTTCAATCATTACGTGAGTTACTACCGGAATTCGTACCAGCACGGCGGAATTTCGCTTGAAGAAATGATTGTTCCTTTTCTCGTTTTCAACCCAAAGAACTGATGGAATTGACTTTTGCTTTAGACGATTTGCCTGCCGCGGCGAGCTTTATTCTGGCAAACGCCCAGCATCGAATTTTACTTTTTGACGCCGAAATGGGCGTGGGAAAAACTACCTTGATTCGCGAACTTGTTTTTCAATTGGGTGGCGGTCGCGTGGGAGGAAGTCCGACGTTTTCTATTGTAAATGAATACGAGATTGCGAACGGAGCTGCCGCGTATCATTTCGATTTGTATCGCTTAAAATCGGAAGCCGAAGCGCTTGATTTTGGTATTGAAGAGTATTTTTACAGCGGATCATACTGCTTTATTGAATGGCCGGATAAAACGCCGAATTTAATTCCGAATTCCAATACGTTGATTTCGATTGAATTATTGGAGAATGGCGATCGGAAGCTTCAAATTAGGAATTAAAAAAATGTAAACATTCGTTAAAAACATCTATCGGATTGTTTAATTTAGGGCGGCCTAAGCAAATGCACTATGTCGATTACACCTTTTACGCACCAACAGCTGCTTCCGCAAGAAGAAAAGCTCGAAATAAGCAAGCAAAAAAGCGAATTGTTTATTGGAATTCCGAAGGAAACGCGTTTTCAAGAACGTCGGATTTGCTTGACACCTGATGCCGTAAATTCATTGGTTTCGCACGGACATCGCGTTATATTGGAAGCGGGCGCTGGCTTGCACTCTTCGTACAGCGATAAAGAATATTCGGACGCCGGTGCGGAAATCACGCACGATACCAAGAAAGTGTTTTCGTGTCCGATGATTTTAAAAGTGGAACCGCCAAGTATCGAGGAAATTGAAATGATGAAGCCCGATAGCTTACTAATTTCGGCAGTGCAGTTAAAAACTCGTCGGAAAGAGCATTTCGAGGCCTTGCAAAAGAAAAAGATTACCGCTCTAGCTTTTGAATTCATTAAAGATTCAGACGGTTCGTACCCCGCAGTTAAGTCGTTAAGCGAAATTGCCGGAACAGCTTCGGTTTTAATTGCCGCCGAATTAATGATTAACGATACATTAGGAAAAGGTTTGTTGTTTGGCAACATTACCGGCGTTCCACCAACCGATGTAGTTATTATTGGTGCTGGAACGGTGGGCGAATTTGCTGCAAAAACCGCCACTGGCTTAGGTGCCAATGTAAAAGTATTCGACAATTCGATTACTAAATTACGGCGATTACAAAACAATTTAAACGTTCCAATTTTTACTTCTACCATACAGCCGAAAGCGTTATTAAAAGCTTTACGCAGAACGGATGTGGCTATTGGAGCCATGCGCGGAAAAGATCGTTGTCCGGTTGTTGTTACCGAAACCATGGTTGAACACATGAAAAAAGGAGCCGTGATTGTTGATGTGAGCATAGACACCGGTGGATGTTTTGAAACTTCGGAAATAACTTCGCACGAAAAACCCACTTTTGTCAAGTACGATGTTATTCACTATTGTGTTCCCAATATTCCGTCGCGCTACAGCAAAACGGCGTCGTTATCGATTAGCAATATACTTACGCCCTATTTACTTCAGATTGCGGAAGATGGCGGTATTGAAGCGGCAATTCGTTGCGATCAAGGATTGAAACACGGCGTGTACTTATATCACGGAATTTTTACAAATAAAACCGTTGCCGATTGGTTTAGTTTTGCGTACAGCGACATTAATTTAATTGTATTCTAAGTATTGAATGTAAGCTGATTAAATAAGCTTTATTGAATATTTTATTTAATGGATTTCTAGTTATTTTACTTGCTCGTAAATGCTTGCAATGGCGTTGTTAAATTGTACAAAAAGCTGCACGAAGCACGTATTTATTTAAGCTATTTTTGCAAAAAATATCAGCATGAAGTTCTACCAACGTTTAGCCTATTATTTATTTGGATGTACAATCGGCGCCATTTTCGTGTATTACATGATTGGCGGGAAAGATGTGGGTTGTTCGTATTTTCCGAATGCGCGTGTTTTGAAAGACATTCGTCGTAAGCCAGCTGTTTATAGCGATTCGGCTCGTATGCAGATGCAAGTTTTAAAAATTGATACGGCAGATGTTCGGAAAATCATGACGTATGGCGACGTTGATTTTGGCCGTAGTAACAAACCTACTCAGGGCGGAAAACTCTACATAGTTGAAGGTCGAAACAAGCAAAACGAACCGATTGAAGTTGCTGTTGTTAACGGATCGGAAAAAGTTCTGATAAAATCGTTTGCTAAATTGAAGTAAAGTTCCTTTTCGTGCGGACGTATTTTCGTGCACTTATTTGCGTGAGGGATTGCAGCGGCATCCCCCAATGGCAATTGGGGATAGAGCGGAAAGCCCGACGGCGCCCTTACGGTATTGGCTAAGACAGTTGCGCCGGCACGCCCAAATCCGAAAAAGACCTCAAATAAAAAGTATTTGAACGATTGTTAAAGTAGTTTTTTGGCTACTGAAATCCCGTATTTTTGAACGAAACAGCATTTACGGTATGCCTAAGCGAACATCGATAAAAGACGTGACGGATCTGGAAGATTTAAACGATTTGAATGAGATTGTGCATGATAAGCGTGTGAATAAGCGAGATAATTCGAAAAAAGAGCGTCGTAACCGTCATTATGTCAAGGTTTTAATAAAATCGCAATTGCGAAATCCAGAAACCGACAATTCGTACGGCGAACGCCTTCCCTAGCCTATGATTAAAATTGCGTTTGATCCGATTTACGCCCATCCTTTACCGGAAAATCACCGGTTTCCGATGTTGAAATACGAATTGATTCCGCAACAATTATTGCACGAAGGCACTTGTACGGCAGCGCACTTTTTTAGACCGCAGCCGTGTTCGGAAGAAGTGGTTTTATGGACGCATGAAAAGGCGTATTACAACAAGCTGATTCATCAGGAATTAAGTGCAGCGGAGCAGCGAAAAATCGGATTTCCACAATCGCCCGAACTCACCTTGCGCGAATTAATTATTACTCAGGGAACCATCGATGCAGCGATTCACGCTATAGAACACGGAGCCGCTTTAAATGTTGCTGGCGGAACACATCATGCCTTTGCGGAACGCGGTGAAGGATTTTGTTTGCTAAACGACATGGCGATAGCCGCTAACTATTTGTTGCATAAAGATTTACGAAAGAAGATTATCATCATCGATTTGGACGTTCATCAAGGAAACGGAACTGCAAAATTGATGGAAAACAATGCCCAGGTATTTACCTTTAGCATGCACGGCGCTACGAATTATCCGTTTCATAAAGAAAAATCGGATTTAGACGTCGGTTTAGCCAACGGAACCACGGGCGCTACGTATTTATCGATTTTAAACGAAACACTGCCGAAACTACTCGATGATGTACAGCCAGATTTTGCATTTTATTTGGCGGGAGTAGACATACTGGAAACCGATAAGTTTGGGAAATTACAGGTGAGTATGGAAGATTGCAAAACGCGCGATTTAATTGTATTTCAAGAACTTAAAAAAAGGAATATTCCGGTAACTGTGGCTTTGGGCGGCGGATATTCGCCAGAGGTAAAAACAATTGTTGAAGCGCATTGCAATACCTTTCGTTTAGCGGTTGATTTGTTTGATTAACAAATACTTACATCAGTAAAAAACACGCTTGTTCGTTGCTGGAAAACAGAAAAATTGCTTGAGCTTTATTTTTTGGAAAATCGCTTGTATTAAAGATGGTAAAGACACGGCTTTTTATTTAATTTTGGAAACTTAATTAAAACAGCATGTCTACAGTAACTTTGGGCGGAAACGCCGTTCAAACCTCGGGTGATTTACCACAAATTGGCGCAGCAGCACCAGCTTTTACTTTAGTTAAAACCGATTTATCAGAGATCCACTTGTCGGATTATGCCGGGAAGCGCGTTATTTTAAATATTTTTCCAAGTATCGATACGCCTACTTGCGCAACCTCGGTACGCATGTTCAATCACAAAGCGGCGCAATTAGAAAACACAGCTATTTTGTGTATTTCACGTGACTTACCTTTTGCTATCAAACGTTTTTGTGGTGCTGAAGGTATTGAAAACGTATATGCTGTTTCTGATTTTAGAGAGGGGCAATTTGGAAAAGATTACGGTTTGGAATTCGTTACCGGTCCGTTAAAAGGTTTACATGCGCGTTCAGTAATTGTTGTTGACACTGATGGCAAAGTTATTTATACTGAATTAGTTCCTGAGGTCGCAAATGAGCCGAATTACGAGCAAGCCCTAGCCGGCTTGAAATAAGAGGCAATGAAGACAGATCACAGTTTTGTTACCGGCCGTTTAAAAAGTTTCAAATTTGCGATAAAAGGCGCATATAAATTGGTGACTACCGAGCATAGTATTATGGTGCAAAGTTCGCTTGCCGTTTTATTGATATTTTTGGGATTTTACGTAGGCATTTCGCGCACCGAATGGATGTTGCAAACATTGGCCTGCGGTTTGGTTTTAGGAATCGAAGGCTTAAACACTGCTGTGGAAAAGATTGCCGATTTCATTCATCCAGATTATCACAAAAAAATTGGTTTCATAAAAGATATTGCAGCAGGAGCCGTTTGTTTTGCAGCTATTACAGCAGTTGCCGTTGGCTTACTCATTTATCTACCGTATTTTATATAAACTTCGATTGCAGGTATGGCAAAGAAAACGAAATCAGAATCGGAGCAAGCAAGTGCACCTAAAACGTCGAAAATTTTCAGCAGACAAAATATTGTTATTGCTGGTTTTGTGCTGACATTAGTGTCGGTTGCCATGCTTTTGGCTTTCATTTCTTTTTTTATATCCGGCTCACAAGATCAGAGTGCTTTAGACGCTTTCGCGGATCGATCCGAACCCGTTTCGAATTGGCTGGGAAAAACGGGAGCATTCATCGCTGAGTTTTTTCTCCATCAAGGTTTTGGCGTTGCCTCGTTCCTTTTGGTGCGTTTGTTGTTTCTAACCGGTTTGTATATGATTTTAGACATCCCGGTGGTTAAGCTTCGCGGCACCTGGTTCTGGGACTTGTTTGCGATTTTAATCGTTTCAGTTTCGCTCGGATTTTTTGCCAACTTCTTACCGGAATTAGGAGGTATGGTTGGTTACGAGCTAAACGATTTGCTGCAAGATTTTGCCGGAAAAGCAGGAACAGCACTTATTTTGGTTCTTGGACTTATTGTTTACCTGATTTTTAAGGTGAAGATATCGCCCGACTTTGTTAAAACCTTTTTTGAAAAACCTGAAAAAGCAGCGCCTTCTGAAGACGACCTCAAAGCAGCTGCCGCCGCTCAATCGGTAGCAACAACTTATAATTTAGAAGAATTTGCCGTAGAAGATACCACCGCCGCTACTGTTGCACCCGCCGCAGCTGTGGATTTTTCTATTGAAGAAGAAGACATCCCAGAACCCGTTTTAATCTCGAAACCTAGCGCATTTGAAATCGATAAAGAGGCGTTAAAACCTACCATTGGTTCAGCATCGGAAATTCAATTAAAAACCGAACCGCAGCGCCAAGAAATTTCGTTAGATCTTACAAACGATGACGATATCGAAATTGAAGGCCATCACGTAGATCCTGAAGAGGCTTTTGTGATTGAGAAAGTCGAG
Source organism: Flavobacterium sp. (assembly GCF_049240005.1). Lineage (GTDB taxonomy): Bacteria > Bacteroidota > Bacteroidia > Flavobacteriales > Flavobacteriaceae > Flavobacterium. Next base: position 14,299 of record NZ_JBMLTK010000017.1, read on the forward strand.
GAAGAAATTGTGGTTAGTGAAAATTTAGCCGATCGTTTGGTGGCCGATTTTGGTTTGTTCGATCCGACGCTCGACCTATCGAATTACAAATTTCCGTCGATTGATTTATTGAAAGATTACGCTTCTGGCGGAATTACGATCAATCAAGAAGAACTAGAAGAAAATAAGAATCGTATTGTTGAAACTTTGCGCAATTACAAAATTGAGATTGCACAAATCAAGGCAACAGTAGGTCCGTCGGTAACTTTATATGAAATTGTTCCAGAAGCGGGAATTCGAATTTCGAAGATTAAGAGTTTGGAAGACGATATTGCTTTATCGCTTTCAGCTTTAGGAATTCGAATCATTGCACCGATTCCAGGAAAAGGAACGATTGGTATTGAAGTTCCGAACAAGAATCCGACAACAGTTTCGATGAAAAGTGTTATTGCTTCCACGAAATTTCAGGAAGCAGAAATGGAGTTACCTATTGCGCTTGGAAAAACGATTAGTAACGAAACTTTTGTTGTTGACTTAGCTCGTATGCCTCACTTATTGATGGCGGGAGCAACAGGTCAGGGTAAGTCGGTCGGTTTGAACGCCGTTCTCACTTCATTACTTTACAAGAAGCATCCTGCCGAAGTTAAGTTTGTATTGGTAGATCCTAAGAAAGTTGAATTAACACTATTCAATAAAATTGAGCGTCATTATTTGGCTAAATTACCAGATACGGAAGATGCGATTATTACAGATAACAATAAGGTTATCAATACATTGAATTCGCTTTGCGTGGAAATGGACAACCGTTACTCGTTGTTGAAAGATGCCATGGTTCGCAACATTAAGGAATACAACGAGAAGTTTAAGCAACGTAAATTAAATCCAGAATTAGGGCATCGATTTTTACCATATATCATCCTAGTAGTTGATGAGTTTGCGGATTTGATTATGACAGCTGGAAAAGAGGTAGAAACACCAATTGCCCGTTTGGCTCAGTTGGCGCGTGCTATCGGAATTCACTTAATCATCGCCACACAGCGCCCCTCGGTGAATGTAATCACGGGGATCATTAAAGCGAATTTCCCGGCGCGTATTGCGTTTCGAGTTACTTCGAAAATCGATAGCCGTACGATTTTAGATACGCAAGGTGCAGATCAGTTAATTGGTCGAGGCGACTTGCTGTACAGCAACGGAAATGACGTAATTCGTGTGCAGTGTGCTTTTGTTGACACGCCTGAAGTGGAACGAATTACCGAGTATATTGGTTCGCAAAAAGCGTATCCAAATGCATATTTATTGCCAGAATATGTTGGCGACGAAGAAAGTGGCATTAAACTTGATATAGATGTGTCGGAACGCGATTCGATGTTCCGCGAAGCTGCCGAGATTATTGTGACAGCACAACAAGGTTCAGCCTCTTTATTGCAACGAAAGTTGAAATTGGGTTACAACCGCGCTGGCCGATTAATCGATCAACTGGAAGCCGCCGGAATCGTTGGTCCGTTTGAAGGAAGCAAAGCCCGTAACGTAAATTTTACAGATTTAGCGAGCTTGCATCAGTTTTTAAATAACGAAGAAAACAACAAGTGATGATTTCTAAAAGTCAACGTGCTTTTAAAAAAGCTTATCTTACAACTGTTCTATCCTTTTTATGTATCTGTTTGAGTGCGATTTCTGGTTTCGCCCAAGACAAGAAAGCAAAGAGCTTACTCGATGAAGTTACTGCTAAGGTTAGAAGTTATAATAACATAAGTATCGAATTCAAATACAGTTTACAGAATAGCCGCGAGAATGTTAATCAAGAATCTAAAGGAAGCGTTATTCTGGAAGGCGACAAGTATTTGCTGAATTTCATGGGAACAACAAAACTTTTTGATGGCAAGAAAGTTTACACTATAGTTCCAGAAGATGAAGAAGTGAGCATTTCAAAATACGATGATAACGACAGCAATGCGATAACACCTTCAAAAATGCTGACGTTCTTTAATAGTGGTTACAAATATTATTGGGACATTCTTCAAAATGTAAAAGGACGAAAAATTCAATACATAAAATTGGTTCCTACTTCTTCTAAAGATCAGCGTAAAGAAGTGCTTTTGGGAATCGACGTGCAGACAAAGCACATTTATAACATGATTGAAAGTGGGAAGAATGGAACAAAAACCACTTTGACTGTTAATTCCTTTAAGACAAATCAGCCATTGTCAAAAAATCAGTTTACTTTTGTGGCCTCGAAATACCCGAACTACTACATCAATAAACTCGACTAGCCAAGAGCAGTGAAAATACTGGACCGGTACATACTGATATCATTTCTTCGAACATTCATTTCGGTATTTCTCATTCTGTTTTTTGTTTTTATTCTCCAAGGTGTTTGGTTGTTTATTTCCGACCTTGCAGGTAAAGATCTTGATGCCGCGTCTATTTTAAAATTCATGGTCTTTTTCATGCCGAGCATTGTCCCAATGGCTTTACCGCTATCGATATTGCTGGCTTCGATCATGACTTTCGGAAACTTATCGGAAAACTACGAATTCGCCGCAATGAAATCGGCTGGCGTATCTTTGCAACGCGTGATGCGCAGTTTGATGGTCTTTATCTTTTTACTCAGCGGACTCGCCTTTTTGTTTGCCAATAACGTAATCCCCTACTCGCAATACCGCTTTTTGAATTTCAAAAGTAACATTGCACAGGTTAAACCAGCCATGGCTATTTCGGAAAGTCAGTTTAGCGAAATCGGTTCTTTCAATATTAAAGTAGACAAGAAAAGTGGAGAAAAAGGCAACGATTTAACTGGCGTTACGATCCATAAAAGCAGTCAGAATTCGATTTCAAATACTACCGTTATAAAAGCGAAACGAGGAAAACTGCTATCGAGTGAAAATTCGAATACGCTACAATTAGCGCTGTACGACGGAATTCAATACGAAGATATTATCCCAAAAAAATACGAAGAGCGACAAAAGCTTCCGTTTACAAAAACTTCATTCAAACAGTATAATATAAACATCGACTTAACTAAACTGAATAAAGTTGATGTTAACGAAGCTAATATCAATAATTCAAGCTCGATGCTTACGATTGGGGAATTGAACTACGCTTTAGATTCACTCAAAAAAGATATCAATAAAGAAAAGAAATCGTTTGCCGATAATATCAAATACAAACCAAACCTAGTCATTGCCAAGGAAGCAGATACGCTAAAAAAAGACAGCGTTTCAAAGAAAATTACCAGTTCATTGAATTATTTTGATAAACTATCAAACTCGGAAAAAGTAAGAGTTTTAGACAATGCGTTAGGGACAATTTCTAGCTTACAATTCTCCATTTCAGGGTCTTCCGATGAGTTTTCCTATAAACAAAAAAACATCAATCTACATTGGTTGTCAATATTCGACAAATTTGTGATTGCATATGCATGTGTTTTAATGTTCTTTATTGGTGCACCATTAGGAGCAATCATCAGAAAAGGAGGCTTTGGGTTGCCAATAGTTTTTGCCATTTTGATTTTTATAATTTTCCATTTCACCAATACATTCGGAAAGAAAATTGCGCAAGAAGACGGCATGCCGCCATTTTTAGGATCGTGGTTGTCGTCGATCATTCTTACACCTTTGGCCTTATCACTAACGTATCGTGCAACAAACGATACCGGACTCATTAACTTCGACGGCATAAACTCCTTTTTTCAACGAATATTTCAAAAAAAATCTGCCAACTAATTCAGTTATGATTGTACTCAATACCATAGAAGAAGCCATTGAAGACATCCGACAAGGAAAAGTCATAATTGTTGTTGACGATGCTGATCGGGAAAATGAAGGCGACTTTCTTGCTGCGGCAGAAAAGGTGACGCCCGAAATGATTAACTTCATGGCTACACACGGACGAGGTTTGATTTGTGCTCCCTTGAGCGAATCGCGCTGCAAAGAACTTGATCTGCGTGCGATGGTTGCCAACAATACCGACCATTTAGAAACCGCGTTTACCGTATCGGTTGATTTAAAAGGACATGGCGTAACAACTGGCATTTCCGCTGCCGACCGAGCAAAGACAATCTTAGCGCTAGTTGACCCAGCTACAAAACCATTTGATTTAGCACGTCCAGGGCATATATTCCCACTAGTGGCGAAACAAGGTGGTGTTTTGCGAAGAACCGGACACACAGAAGCAGCTATTGATTTCGCACGACTAGCTGGTTTTAAACCCGCGGGCGTTATATGCGAAATCATGAACGAAGACGGTACAATGTCGCGCCTACCACAACTCGTAGAGGTGGCAAAGAAATTCGATTTGAAATTGGTTTCAATCGAAGATTTAGTAGCATACCGCATGCAGCACGATAGTTTGATTTCGAAAAAAGAAGATTTCGAAATTCAAACCCGTTTTGGAAATTACCGCTTACGTGCCTACCAGCAAACGACCAACAAGCAAGTACATATTGCACTTACGTTAGGAACTTGGAATGCCGGCGACGAAGTACTTACGCGGATAAATTCAAGTCAGGTTAATAACGACTTACTTGGAACCTTAACGCACAATGCCGAGGAAAAACTCGATGACATGTTTCGCGTGATCAACCAGGAAGGTAAAGGAGCTGTGGTTTTCATCAATCAAGATATGACGGCCGTTAATATGTTAAACCGACTCGCAGAATTGCGTCAGCTTCAAAGCCAAGGCGAGATGAAAGCGCCCCGTATTGTAATCGACAATAAAGACTTTGGCATTGGAGCGCAGATTTTACATGACCTAGATATCACTAAAATTCGCATGATTACCAATACGCAACAAAGTAAACGTGTGGGTATGATTGGCTATGGATTGGAAATTACAGAGTACGTTACATACTAAGTTCGTTTCTTTTCTTCAATCTAAAAGCGGTAGTTTTTCTTAAACTCGCGCATACTTTGGAATTCTTAACATTGAAAAACGGCTTTCCCTGTTTATCTTTGGGTTGAAATTCACAAATTATGCAACATTTAATAGACCGTTTTATATCCTACGTTACCATCGATACACAATCTGATGCCGCATCAAATACAGTTCCAAGCACCAAAAAACAGCTCGACTTAGCGCGTTTATTGGTTAAAGAATTGAAAGCCATCGGAATGTCGGATGTTACGAAGGATCACAAAGGTTATGTAATGGCAACGCTTCCTTCCAATGTTGAACACGAAGTTCCAACCATCGGTTTTGTTTCACATTACGATACAACTCCTGATTTCACGGGAACAAATGTGAAACCACAAATAGTTCACAATTACGACGGTTCGGATATTTTACTTAATGCCGACCAAAATATCGTTCTATCGCCCTCGTATTTCAAAGATTTATTGAAGTACAAAGGACAAACACTGATTACTACAGACGGAACAACTTTACTTGGCGCCGACGATAAAGCCGGAATTACTGAGATCGTTTCGGCTATGGAATACCTAATTCAAAATCCTGACATTAAGCACGGAAAAATTCGCGTTTGTTTTACGCCTGATGAGGAAATTGGTCGTGGTGCCGACTTTTTTGATGTGAAGAAATTTGGTGCACAATGGGCTTATACCATGGACGGCAGTGAGATTGGTGAATTGGAATACGAGAATTTCAATGCAGCTTCAGCAAAACTTGTCTTTAAAGGAAAAAGTGTACACCCAGGCTATGCAAAAGGAAAAATGATTAATGCCATGACTTTGGCTGCGCATTTTATTGCCGACTTACCTAAAGATGAAACTCCAGAAACCACTAAAGGTTACGAAGGATTTTATCATGTTCACCATTTGCATGGAAGTATTGAAGAGAGCGTTGTTGAACTAATTATTCGCGATCACAGCTACAAGAAATTTGTGAAACGTAAAGAGTTTGTTCACGATTTAGCAAAAAAATTGAATAAGAAGTACAAAAAGCAATTTGGCGATGAAATTGTAAGTTGTGAGATTCGCGATCAATATTACAACATGCGTGAAAAGGTTGAACCAGTGATGTTTATTGTCGATTTAGCCGAACAAGCCATGAAAGATCTAGGTATCAAACCAATCATCAAACCAATTCGAGGAGGAACAGATGGTTGCCGACTATCGTATATGGGATTACCTTGCCCGAACATCTTTGCAGGTGGACATAATTTCCATGGAAAATACGA
>NZ_JBMLTK010000018.1:0-25670 GCF_049240005.1 Flavobacterium sp.
GTCGTTCCTCCTCACTGCGGGCTGCCGCTGCAATCAGTCGCGCGGGGGAAGTGCACGTAAAATCAAATTACAAACGAGCGTACTTTAAAACGTCTTATTTGAGCTCGTTCTGATTTGGAATTTCTATATTTTGAGGAAAGATGGTAGTTGTGCTCGGGTTACATCTGTTAGTGGTTCGTTGTTTTTTTCTTTCGTTGTTGTTTGTTTTATTTTTAGTCGTAAATTTGTAACCCTTGTGTAAGGTTAAACAACTTGGTTATGAATGAATATTTGTCTCTGTCCGAAGCATCTGAACTAATTGGTAAAAGCAAAGAAACGCTTAGACGTTGGGATAGGGAAGGTAAACTGTCTGCTGTCCGCGAGCCTATGAGTAACTACCGTGTATATAAGCGAGAACAAGTCGAAACTCTTTTCGCTGATTTTTTTAGTCACGATTTAGAAGATTCTGTTTCTAACTATGTTGAACCGCATAATGAATATACTGTATTAGAATTATTTGCCGGAGCCGGTGGCTTGGCAGTTGGTTTAGAAAAAGCCGGATTGAAATGTGTCGCTTTGAACGAGATTGATAAATGGGCCTGCCAAACTTTACGAAAAAACCGACCAAATTGGAAAGTCTTGGAGGGCGATATTAAAGACTTTGACTTTACAGAATATCAAAATTCAGTTGATGTTGTAACTGGTGGTTTTCCTTGTCAAGCGTTTAGTTATGCTGGCAAAAAGCTTGGCCTTGCTGATGCACGAGGAACTTTGTTTTATGAGTTTGCAAGAGTTGTCAAAGAAGTTAATCCACCAATTTGTATTGGTGAAAATGTCCGTGGTTTACTTAGTCACGAGAATGGAAAAACTTTACAAGGTATGATTTCAATTTTAGATGAAATTGGCTACAATGTGGTTCCTGTTCAAGTCTTAAAAGCTATAAATTATAAAGTACCACAAAAACGTGAGCGTTTAATATTGGTTGGCATTAGAAAAGATATTGATTTGAAATATGAATATCCGAAACCGCACATTAAAATCTACAATTTAAAAGATGCTTTAAAGAAAGGTGAACTTTATGATACCAATGTTCCAAAGTCCCATGGTGCTAAATACCCACAAAGCAAAAAAGCTATTTTAGATTTAGTCCCACAAAAAGGATACTGGCGTGATTTACCACTTGATATTCAAAAAGAATTTATGGGTGGAAGCTTTCATTTAGGCGGAGGCAAAACTGGAATTGCGCGCAGAATTGGTTGGGACGAACCTTGTTTAACTTTAACTTGTAGTCCTGCTCAAAAGCAAACTGAAAGATGTCATCCTGATGAAACACGACCTTTTACCGTTCGAGAATATGCTCGTATCCAAACTTTTCCTGATGATTGGGCTTTTGAGGGTTCAATGGCTCAACAATACAAACAAATTGGAAATGCTGTTCCCGTTAATTTAGGCACAGAGGTAGGTTATTCTATTGTGAAGTTTTTGAATCAATACTACAACTTGTCAAAGCCAAGATAGTAGCTGTAATTCTCAAAAGTAATTTGGTCTAATACTGTTCTTTTGCTTGTCTTAGTTTCTGATTTAATTTCTTCTAATGCAGAGTTTTTAGCAATTTCTTCGGTCTCTTCCACTGATTTTAGATAATCTTTGATTGCGCTTGGAAGAGCTTTGTATAACTGAAACATTGCATCTTGTTGTCCTGATATTAAAGCATAAAACTGGTCTCCTGAAATTTTATGAACTCTACTATGGCTATATTCTTTTCCATTTATATCACCACTCCATAATTCACAAAAACTACCTTTTGCGAGGATTTGCACCCAATAACATTTTGCTTGTTTGTAATCGTCTGCATATCGTTTCAACTTCTGAAAGAGTGCTTCGGCTGCACTACTATTCATTGTGTTGTGTTTGTTTTTTATGTCTGCAAATAGAGTGTTGTCGGTTGCTTTAATGTCGTAACCACTCAGATTTCCTGCTTCATAGCCTTTTATTCCGCCCAAAATTTGTTCATGAAAAGTTCCGATTGAATTATTGATAGATTTGTCAATCTGTCTTAAAATCTCTGATTGAATTAACTTTTCTTCGTCGATGTCATTGAATTTTGAATCGAAAGTAAGTTTGATAGTGTCAACCTTGTTTGAGTAGAAACTTTTCTTTGTGATGTTGTTCTTAGCCTTCAAGTATGCATTGTGAAGATTTCCTATACAGGCTAATAAGTGTTCGTCAGTTATAAAGTTTACGTATTTATTTTTCATCCAATCGTGTGATTTTTAAAGTAGCAAAGCTAGCATTTTAACTTAATTCTCTGTCTTGTTTGCGATCTCTTTACAATACCTTTTAGCTTTCCGGCACCTATCTATTTTCCGAAGTTCGGAACCGACTAGTTACTACTAAAGTTAAAAATTCTTGCAAAAAAAAAATTGAATTACGCACATTTTTCGCCACTTCTTGAAACTGCTGTTGGTAGATGTACTACTTCAATTTAGCTTTTAGTGATTCTGTTAACTTGTATCCATTTTCAATTTCACTTTCTACCATCACAATTAAATCTTCAAATTTCATGTGCCAATAATTCTGATTGAGTTTTCTTGAAATGGAAACATAAGCTTTGCTTTTTGGTTTATTACATTTAGAATATCCAAATGGGTTTGATTTAGCTAAATCCTCCATTACAGGAATTACATCTTTAAGCCATTCCTTTTTAGAATTTTTATATTCTTTAAATCCTGATATGACGAAAGCAAATTTTACTATATTATTTTGCAGTTCAATCATTGTATTATATGCTTTTTTATTTAAATAAATTTGACCTTCTAAATTGAAATCAATTAAAGCATCCCCTCTTGTATCCATCACGTGTGATTCAACGGTTGTGATATTTTGAGATAACGAATTTAAAAAGCTTTTTTGTAAAATTGTTTCCAGTTGATTATCAGCGATAAATCTTTCATGTTCATTTTGGTATTTAAAGCCTACTTTGTCTTGTTTGCGTTTTTTTCCATCTAAAAAAACCATGTCGAATTTGGCTGTGTTTAAACTAAATTCTTGGAGTAATGAATTTAATTTGCCTAGATAGTTTCTATATTCTTCAAATATCACAGCATGAGAATCATTAGACAATTGTAATGATGAAAAGCAATTATATATGTGTTGGTATGAAATCCTTTTCCAATTATTATCTTTTACTTTTTCTTCTACTAATGTTAAGAAATAGAATTTTGGTTGAATTTTGTGCGACTTTTTAAAATGATCGACATAACGAGTTAATTGGTCAGAATGTTGAGAAGATTTAAGTTTATTTTCAATTACGATCAACTCTGAGTCAGTTTCAATTATAACATCGATTCGATATACTTCGGTTAAAATTGTTTTAATTTTTTGCACATTTTGTAATCCAAAAACATTTTCTAATAAGCCAATTTTTTGTTTTTCATTAAGTGCATTGCAGTCAGGAGAAAAAATCCAAGCAATGATCTGAGAATGTATTCTTTCCATATCTGCGATTCCTAGGTATTCGAAAAATGTTTTATTCATAATGTTTTTTTTAAGCATTTCTACCAGCGGGGAATCGGACTTGCGAAATTCACGTGAGCGAATGAGCTCATCTGGCGGCGAAGCTGCATCCCCGCTATCAGCCCCTTCTTTCCCTATCCAAAAACACCCCTAAACTATTCAATAACAACACCTTGCATCAAAAAAATTACACGCATTTTTGATATGGTAAATCGGACAGTCGTTTCGCCTTTTAAATTAGCAATTAAAAAATTCTAGTTTATATTCTTGACTAATTTATACGATTACTCCCACCCAAAACTACCTACTTACAGGTATTTTTTCCACCAAACGTTAGTAACGTATTTCGTAGCCCCGATAGCAGCGGCAGCCCGGAGAAAAATACGCTTGTTTGAACCGAAACTGTGGTGGCGCCGACAGAAGCCCGCCGCAGTGCGCGTGAAAACAGCGCATTTTTTGAGGACTAGAGCGGATAGCGGGATGAGCTACTAAAAAAACTTACTTCGATAATTCGCTGAGTATAAAATGCTCGACCTCAGCCGTTTTCCAGTTTGTTTTGATGCCCGGTAATGCCAAGACTTTTTCCATGATGGCGTTTTGAAAATCGCCCATTTCGAGCGCTTGCTTGTACGGCTCGGTGCTAAACGTAACGCGCGAATACAGCGGCACCCACAAATCGGGGTGCAAATCGGAAAACCAACGCTCGATTTCTTTTTGCAACAAGAAATTCTCGTCGGCAGTTTTAGAACTCATTTCCATAAAATTGCGATACGATAACTCGGCAATCGCATCGGCATTGGGTTTACGACTGTTCTCGTAGGCACGGAAAATCGCGTTCCAATCATCGCCGTGCGCGTCCATGAGCTCAAACAAAACAGAGATGTCCTCGAAACCGGCATTCATACCGTGTCCGTAAAAGGGCACAATAGCGTGGCAGGCGTCGCCAATAAGAGCAACTTTGTTTTGGTACGTCCACGGAAAACACTTCATGGTTACCAAATAGCTGGTCGGATTTTTAAAGAAATCTTCCACCAAGTCGGGAATTACCTGCTCTGTATCGGGAAAATGCTTTGCAAAAAAAGCTTCCAACAAGGCTTTATCGGTGAGCGAGGCAAAGGAGTAATCGCCTTCGTGCGGCATAAACAAGGTACAGGTAAAGCTGCCGTCGAGATTGGCCAGAGCCATAAGCATGAAATTGCCGCGCGGCCAAATGTGCAACGAATGCGGATCGAGCTGATGCGAACCGTCTGGATTTGCCGGAATATGCAACTCCTTATAACCAATATTTAGAAACTCTTGCGAGTAGTTAAACATACTTTGCCGCTGCATTTTGTGGCGCACGCGCGAAAAAGCACCGTCGGAACCAAAAACCAAATCGTGCTGATGCGACGTCCATTCGCCGCGCTCCGACTCACCGGTTTGAATACTTGCCTGCGCCAAATCGATGTCCCAAACTTTTTGCTCGAACTTAAAATTTACGCCTGCAGCTTCGGCCAAATCGATCATCTTCCGATTCAAAATACCGCGCGACAACGAATATATCGTTTGCCCTTCTTTGCCATACGGCTGGAAAACAACCGACGAGTCGAGCTTGTGAATAGCACGTTTGTCGACAGGAATTCCTATTTTTTTGATTTCTTCGGTGATTCCAGCGCCAGCAACAGCTCGCCAACCGCGGTCGGACATGACCAAGTTTATCGACCGACCCGAAAAATTTACGTTGCGAATATCCTGACTGCGATCGTAAACCGTAACGCGATGTCCGGCTCGCTGCAAGTATAACGACAGTAAAGAGCCAACCAAACCGCTGCCTACTACTGCAATATCTAAAGGCTTTTGCATTAAAATGAAATGAAATTCAAAGGTAACTATATAGAATCTTTCCCGATAATTTTCTGCGTACAAATATCGTGAAAAAAGCTACTTTTGTTTAATGTTTTTATATTTTCGTTAAACAAAATAACAGCATGCATAAGAAACCTTTTCTACCAGAGAAAATCTGCGTTACCTGTCAGAAGCCTTTCAGTTGGCGCAAGAAGTGGGAAAAAAACTGGGAAAATGTAAAATATTGCAGTGAGCGCTGTAGCAGAAATAAGACAAAAAATGGCTAATTTACTTTGGTTTAGAAACGATTTACGCACCTTCGATCACAGCGGTTTAACAGCAGCTTTGGCAAACGGCAAACCCACATTTGCTTTGTACATCATCGACGATTCTTGGTTTGAAAAAGATGCGTACGGTTTGCAATCCTTGGGTAAATATCGAGCGAAATTTCTGCTCGAAACACTAGCTGATTTACGAAATCAGTTAGCTGACTTTGGAATTGCTTTAGAGGTTTTTCGCGGTTCGAGCGTTGCCGTTTTAGACGCATTTATCGAAGCAAACGGCATTTCACAACTGTTTTATCAGGAAGAATGGACGCGAGACGAACGACTTGTTTCAACGCAAATCGCCAAAAATCAGCCGAAAGTTCAACATCACACCTTTTACGATCAGTTTTTGTTTCATCCCAAAGACAATCCGTTTAAATCGTATCGCGAAATTCCCGAGGTTTTTACCGCTTTCCGAAAAGTGGTTGAAGTGCGTTCGAGCGTTCGCAAAACGCTTGCTGCTCCCAAAAAAGGGTCTCGAATTTCGAATTTCGCGACCTCAATTCCGAGTGTGACCGATTTAGGATTCGATACATTTGAAACCGACCCGCGTTCGGCATTTCCGTTCTCCGGCGGAAGCAGCAGCGGTATCGCACGATTACAGCATTATTTCGAAGGCACGCAAGCGCTTTCCAGCTACAAGCAAACTCGCAACGGCTTGGTAGGTTTAGATTACAGCAGCAAATTTTCGGCGTGGTTGGCAAATGGCTCTTTGTCTGCGCGATACATTTATTGGGAAATCAAGAAGTACGAGCAAAAATTCGGCGCCAATGAAGACACGTACTGGCTGATTTTCGAACTCATTTGGCGCGACTATTTCAAATACATCAGCTTAAAACACGGTTCGAATATTTTCCACATCGGTGGCATCACAAATCGGAATTACAGCTGGAAAGACGATGAAAAAACCTTCAATCGGTGGATTTCCGGCAAAACAAACGACGATTTTGTGGATGCAAACATGCGCGAACTCGCAGCAACCGGCTGGATGAGTAATCGCGGTCGACAAAACGTAGCGAGTTTTCTGGCAAAAAACATCGAATTCAATTGGTTGTTGGGTGCCAAATATTTTGAAATGCAGCTGGTTGATTACGATGTACACTCCAACTACGGCAATTGGATGTACACGAGCGGCGTTGGCAACGATCCGCGTGATCGAAAATTTAATACGCAGCGACAAGCCGATATGTACGACGCGCAATACGAATTCAGAAATTTATGGCGGAGATAAAATCACATTATCGCGAAATCCGACTCGTTCTCGGCGATCAACTCAACAGCAATCACAGTTGGTTTAAAGAAGTCAGCACGGATGTCCTCTACGTACTGGCCGAGCTTAAGCAGGAGAGCACGTACGTGAAACATCACATTCAAAAAATATGCGCCTTTTTTGCGGGAATGCGTTCATTTGCTGCTCAGCTGGAAGCGCAAGGACAGCACGTACTGTATGTAAAAATAAACGATGCGCGTTCCGAGAACTCGTTTGCTAACTTGTTGGTAGAGCTTGCTCGGGAAAAATCGGCAGAAATAATTCGGTACCAACTTCCCGACGAATACCGTTTGGATGCTGAACTTGCAGAATTACATGCACAGTCGCCCTTCAAAATTATCGCCGACGATACCGAGCACTTTCTTACGAGTCGAACCGATTTTAAAAACTTTTTCGCGGGCAAGAAGCAGTTTTTAATGGAGCGTTTTTATAGAAATATGCGCGAAAAGCATCGATTTTTAATGGACGGAAGCGCACCCGAAGGCGGAAAATGGAATTTCGATCACGACAATCGGAAGAAGTACAAAAATGAAGTTCCGATTCCGAAACCGCAAGTTTTCACAAACGATGTGACGGCTATTTACGAAGAAATTCAGCAAGCGCAATTGCCGCACTTTGGTACAATCGATGCTTCAAAACTGATTTGGCCGATTACGCGAAGCCAAGCTCTGGGTGTTCTAAAGCACTTTTGCGAAGCACTACTCCCCTATTTTGGTACTTATGAAGATGCGATGCACGGCGATGATCCGTTTTTGTTTCACTCGCGACTCTCCTTTGCGATGAATGCCAAATTGTTGAGTCCGACAGAAGTTATCGAGGCATCGATCAGCGCCTATCGTTCGAATGATAAGATAAGCATTGCCCAAATAGAAGGCTTTGTCAGACAAATTGCGGGCTGGCGCGAATATGTACGCGGTTTGTACTGGAAAGAAATGCCGAATTACGCACAGCTCAATCATCTAGAAAATCGCAATCCCCTGCCGGAATTTTATTGGACGGGCGACACGAAAATGAATTGTCTGCGAAAATCGATTTCCCAAAGCTTATCGTTGGCCTACGCGCATCACATCCAGCGATTGATGGTTATTGGAAACTTTTCGTTGCTAACGCAGTTGCATCCCGACGCGGTCGACGCTTGGTATTTGGGCATTTACATCGACGCAATCGAGTGGGTAGAATTACCAAACACCCGCGGCATGTCGCAATGGGCTGACGGCGGAATAATCGCCACAAAACCTTACGTTTCTTCGGGCAGTTACATCAATAAAATGTCGGATTATTGCGGCAAATGCGCGTACAATGTAAAAGAACGCGTGGGCGAAAATGCGTGTCCGTTTAACGCCTTGTATTGGAATTTCCTTGATGAGAAACAAGCATTTTTCAAAGACAACCAACGCATTAGCATGATGTTGGCTTTGTTAAAGAAAATTCCTGCGGCAGAACTAGCCGAGATAAAATTACGTGCTGCAGCTGTGATTGAAAATCCGGATAGATTTTAGAGGAGATTCAAAGATTTCGAGATTGAAAGATTCAAAGATTGGTGTTCGACAAGCTCAGGCAGCTACGAAACGCTGGTTCGGGAGGGAAAATGATACGTCTAGCGGCGAATTCATCGATTTCGATAGCTCTCGGAACTAATTTCAGCGTAACGATTTTTTGGGGGTGCCGGCGCTTCTCCGATCGTGCACGGCTTCGCCAAACGGTCGCTGAGCTTATCGAAGCGCCGTCGCGCTATCCGCTTTATCTTTTTGGCAGTCGTTTTGTGGAAATTCTGCAACGCCAAAAAGGATATCGCTGCTATCGCTCACCCGAAATTGAGTACGCGAGAACGAAAGAAAAATGATTGATTTAAATAGTCGTTGTTGAAAAATCGTCCACAGATCACACGCGGCGGCGAAACGAAATACGAGCCGTTCCAACCGTAATCCATACATGGTGCAATCACAAACGTTATGAATTTTTTGTTTTAAATGAATTAGATTTAGCGTCTTCCCATTTCTGAGGATTGTTCACGATGTAATCTGAAATGCGTTGATATTCATTATAATTTCTAATAATATGGTCGTGAAATCGAGATTGCCACGCAAAATGGGGTAATATTTTTTTTATCTCAAAAGAACAGCGTCCTTTATACCAGCGAATAATCCGAGAAATATTATCATTGATCATTGGGTTTTTAGCTCCTGTAATACCACCTGTTTTTAATTGATTTTGGTCTTGTTCCGTTGCTTGTTCGGCATGATCTGGTTTATCTATTATCAATATACCATGCATATGATCGGGCATTATTACAAAATCACCTAACTCGGCATATTCAAAATGATCTGGAATCAAACTCCACAAATTGTAGGCAATGCTACCAGGAGACGATAAAATCATTTCGCCATTTTCGATAGTACCAAAAAAATGTTGTCTATTATGGGTACAAAGGGTAACGAAATAGGCACCGTTCCAACCGTAATCCCACCATTGCGCCCGAACCGTTGTTGTGCGGTATTTGTTGCGGTATTTTTTCATATTGGATTTTAATTACGCCGGTTGACGCGCGATTCATCGCGCCTACCTGTTGATGCGCGATTCATCGCGCCTACCTGTTGATGCGCGATTCATCGCGCCTATTATTATAAAATTTTGATGCGCGATGAATCGCGCATCTACCGGTTTGGTTTCAAAACCAAACGCGTGCTGTGATCAACGATTTGTTTTTTGTTCAACAACATCGGTCGGAATTTTCCCTGGATGAACAAATCGTATTGGTCGTCGTAATGTTTGCTAAACGGATTACCCGACTGCCCGGTTGGTAAAATACCCATGGCGTTTTCAATTTCGGAAAAATCGATCACCCGACGTGTAGACGGCCCCGCTTTTACCTGATATGGCAAGGTGGTTCCGTACGCAAACAACATACTGTTTACAACTTCATTTCCGCCTGAAATTCCCGCGCCACCCACGTTAAACAGCTTTCGCAATACTTGAACTTTTCCGATCGGATGTTCTACTTCCAACGTATGAACGTCTTTCCAAACCGTGCCCACCGGAATGCCCGCGACTGCTTTTTGAAATGCCGCAGCAACAATAAATGCCCGCGATTCCACACGTGGCGTATTGCGATTGTCCCACCAAACCGAATTCGGATTCGCTAATAGCGGAGCAAAACTCTGCTTGAATGCGTGTGTAGGTATCAGCTGTTCAAAACGCTCGCTACCTAACTCGTCTCGAAACGTGTATTCAAAAACATAACTCAACCACAAGGTGTAAATTCCAGCTGCTTTTGAATCGGAACGATACGCACCATCCCAAGACTTCAACAAATCGTATGCGCTTTTTTCTGCGGAATTCAATTTCTGGTAATCGATCAGCGAAACCATTTGCTGTGCGCAGAATTTACTCACCGGCGAAACATCGTCGAACGTCATCTTGCGCACGTCTTCGGCTGTCCATTTTTGTTTCGACTTTAAAAGATCGGTAATTCGCGATTGGCGATCGTGCGGCAAATAATAACCGGGAATGGGATATGTTCCAACGGGTTTAGGCGCGTAATTTGCCGACGCGATAAATCCCGAAGACGGATTCACCACACTCGGATTTTCTGTAAACGGTATCGGAATCGTTAAGGTATCGGTTGCACTCGTTCCGTCTAGAATAAAGTTCGGATTAACCGATTCGTGTAGTTTATACAAAGCTGCCGAGGCCGTCCACGCAATTGTATCGCTGGCACTGCCGTACATCACATTTAAACCTGGAGCATGAATGTTTTCTTTACCCAAATTGAACTGCCGATAGCTTTTCGCGTGCGACATATCATATAAGGCAGTAAGCAACTTATTGGGTCTTTGCAGATATACCCAACGCATCGCAACCGGCGTTTCTTTAGTCAGATTTTGCACCGTTTCATTCACAATTGGGCCGAGCTTGGTTGCTTTGAAATCGAGTTTCACTTTCGTAGAATCCTTCACAACTATTTCATACGACTTTACGGTCTTCACATCAGCCGATTTAACGGTAAAGAAGTCGATATCATCGTTTTCAAACATCGTTAATCCGTAGGCCATCTGGCGATTGAAACCCAATAACGGAAACGGAATTCCAGGCAAATAGTGCCCGTAAATTTCGTACTCGGCTGTGTGCAAATGCGTCTCGTACCACGTTCCGGGTTGCGAAAAACTAATATGCGGATCGTTTTCAAAAATTACTTTTCCAGAAACGGTTTTCTTTGGAGCAATAATAAAGCTGTTACTGCCAATAAATGGCCCCACGGGCATGGCTTCTAAAACCTCGTTAATTTGCTGCGAAATTTCAGAGAAATCCGATTTAAGAGTCGATAAACGCTCGTTGGAAAGCTGATTCCACTTCCCATCCAAACCAAAATCTTTCAGATAGGCCGAACCCAAATCTTTTCGAATGCTGGTCATCAGCGGATCGGTGCGTTGCGCCATGGCAAAACTAAAAGACATGTATCCAAAAATGTTATAGACATCAACCATATCAAAAGGCCGCGGATCGACACCTAAAATGGAAAACTCTATCGGTAAGGTTTCGTTGGCCAAATAGTGATTTACGCCTTGTAAATACGCTTGAGTTAATTGGTATTCGGCTGCGTTAACATCAAGCGATTTTACAACTGTTTCGCTGTTGGCGTTCAATCCGATGGATAGAAAAAACTGATCGGCTTTCAAAGCTGGTGCACCAAATATGGCTGCTAATTCTCCTTTTCCGATTCTTCGTAATAATTCCATTTGCCACAGGCGCTCCTTGGCATGTAAAAAGCCGAGTGCGTACTGCGCATCTTTTTCGCTCGATGCGTACACATGAGGTACTGCAAACGTATCGTAATACACTGTTGTTTCCTTTTCTAAACCGGGCAGTTCGGCAGTTCCCGAATACGAGGGTTTAAAATGTAAGTAAATGCCAAGTGCGGCCATGAGAACCAGCACCACAATTGCTCCGAGGAAATACAACAGTTTTTTCATTTTTACTGGAATTTAATGGGTTCGCCAACGGCTTTTCCGTTCGCTTTCGCAAGAAGACCGCACAGATTAAACAACATGCGTGCACCAACGTTTCCATCCCAATCGTCGTCGCCTGGCGCTACTTCAACCAAATCGAAACCAATTAGTTCGCGTCCAGAATTTACGACTTCTGTCAGTAAATACGCCGCTTGCTCAAAAGAGAATCCGCCTGGAACTGGTGTTCCTGTATTCGGGCAGTACCACGGATACATGCCATCGATATCGAAACTTATAACCACGCGCTGCGGAAGTTCTGCAATAATTTGGTCGGATTGCTCTCGCCAAGTCAATCCCGCGAAAGCGGCTTCTTTCATATCGGTATCGGTGAAAACCACTACTTGATGCTTGCGAGCTACGCTAACTTCTTGTTCGCAAAAATCGCGAATTCCGACTTGCACGAGTTTTTCGACTTCCGGAAGTTGTACGGTGTTGTACATAATCGAAGCATGACTGTAGCTAAAGCCTTCGTAGGCAATGCGCAAATCCATGTGTGCATCGAGGTGCAGAATTCCGAAACTACCAAATTTCGCAGCCAAAGCTTTGTAATAGCCGTACGGCGTAGCGTGATCTCCTCCTAAAAACCCAACCAATTTATTCTGACCTAACCAATGAGCGCAGCGGTTTTCAACTTCTTGATTAAATTTTTCAGAAGCTTGATTAACGGCGGCTAAATCCGATTCTAATTCGGGGAAATCCGCTAAATTTTTTCCCGATTCCAAAGCCTCGATTACGTTTTGCGCTAATTCTTTGGCTCGATCCGAATCCGACTTCCATTTAGCTGCGTTTTCACTGTCGTAGTGTATGCCTAGTTTCCACAGATCGGGAAATTTTTGATGGTGTAAATCGACCTGATACGAGGCTTCTAAAACGGCTGCAGGTCCGTCGGATGCGCCACTTCCATAACTTACGGTTGCTTCCCAAGGAGCGGGAACAACAACGATTTCGCTCTGATCGGCCGAAAACGGAAGTCCGAATAATTGTCCTTGTGCGGCTCCGGGTTGTGATGGATCGAATGTGGCTAAAATTTGTTCTTTTGTCATGCTTTATTAATTGATTTCTTGGATTCCCGCTGTTAAAATTTCTCCGAATCGAAACATATCTTCGTAGCTGCAATACAGCGGAACGGGTGCTAAACGGATTACGTTCGGCTCACGCCAGTCGGTGATAACTCCGTTTTTCATTAAATAATCGAATAATTTTCGACCTTGCCCGTGCAGAAAAACTGATAGTTGTGAAGCGCGTGCTGCGGGAGTTATGATTTCGAAATTTCCGTTTGTTTTTTGGGCAACGTCGTTTAGGATAAATTCGAGATATGCCGTAATCTGATCGCGTTTGGCAACGATCGCCGGCATTCCTACTTCTGCGAAAAGCTCTACCGACGCGAGATAAGGAGCTAGTGATAAGATGGGTAAATTACTTACCTGCCAACCGTCGGCACCATGAACCGGATCGAACTCGGGTTCCATTTTAAACCGACGTTCTTTGTTATGTCCCCACCAACCGGCTAAGCGCGGTAAATTACTTTTGTGATGGCGTTCGTGAACAAAGCAGCCCGATGCATTCCCAGGCCCGGAATTCATGTATTTATACGAACACCACGCGGCAAAATCAACATTCCAGTCGTGTAGTTGCATCTCGATGTTCCCAGCGGCGTGTGCTAAATCCCAGCCCACAATAATTCCGCGTTCTTGCGCGTATTTGGTTATGGCTTGCATATCGAACACTTGCCCTGTGTAGTAGTTTACGCCGCCCATAAGTAGCAAGGCGGTGTCGTTGGCATGTGCATCGATGGTGGCAAAAATATCTTCGATACGCGGCTGGTGTTCGTTTTCGCGCTTTTTAACTTCGACGAGTGCTTGGCTGGTCGTGAATCCGTGGAATTGAATTTGCGATTGAATCATGTACTGATCGGAGGGAAACGCCTTCTCTTCACAAATAATTTTAAAGCGCGTCGCATTAGGTCGGTAAAAACTCGCCATGAGCAAATGTAAATTCACGGTGAGCGTATTCATTACCGTTATTTCCGACGGCTTTGCTCCAACGATTTTCGAGAGTGGCTCGGCAAAACGTTCGTGATAATCCCACCACGGTTTTTCGGCATAAAAATGACCTTCAACGGCCAGATTTGCCCAGTCGTTCATCACATCGTTAACAAATTTCTGTGCCGATTTTGGCTGTAATCCCAACGAATTTCCCGTAAAATAAACTACGTTTTTACCGTTGTGCTGCGGAAAGATAAACTGCTGGCGATACGGTGCTAATGCATCTTGGGCATCGAGCTTTTGTGCGAATTCGAGCGTATTTTCAAATACCATAATTTTCGATTGAAGTGGCGTAAAAATAGTGATAAGCACGATTTTGAACTGAAATCTGCGCAAGAATTTCAAAAAACTATTTTATCGCAATCGATTTTTGAAAATCGCACAAAATGTTACTGAAATCCAAGATTGGTAAAGCAAAAAAAAATCGAGACAAAACTGCCTCGATTCTTAAATATTATTGTGCCGAATTCTTAAAGAATCAACATCGCATCGCCGTACGAGAAGAATTTGTATTGTTCTTTTACGGCTTCTTCGTATGCTTTTTTCATTAAATCGTGACCACAAAAGGCCGAAATCATCATCAGTAAAGTCGATTTTGGCGTATGGAAATTGGTTACCATACAATCGGCGATAGAGAAATCATACGGTGGAAAAATGAATTTGTTTGTCCAGCCGTCGTACGGATTTAATGTTCTTGCCGAAGAAACCGAACTTTCGATAGCACGCATAGAGGTGGTTCCGATGGCGCATACTTTCTTGCGATTCGCTTTAGCGCGATTTACAATGTCGCAGGCTTCTTGCGTGATGCGCAATTCTTCTGAATCCATTTTGTGTTTCGAAAGGTCTTCCACTTCAACTGGATTGAATGTTCCAAGACCAACGTGTAAAGTCACCTCAGCAAAGTCGATTCCTTTAATTTCCAAACGCTTCAATAAGTGTTTAGAAAAGTGTAAGCCCGCAGTTGGCGCCGCAACAGCACCTTCCTCTTTAGCATAAATGGTTTGGTACCAATCGGCGTCTTCAGGTTGTACTTCGCGGTTAATGTATTTTGGAATCGGTGTTTCGCCCAATTCTTTCAGTTTCGCACGGAACTCTTCGTAAGAACCGTCGTATAAAAAGCGTAAGGTTCTGCCGCGCGATGTCGTGTTGTCGATAACCTCAGCAACTAGCGAATCGTCGTCGCCGAAGTACAATTTATTACCGATACGTATTTTACGCGCCGGATCAACCAGAACGTCCCATAAACGTTGTTCTGAATTAAGTTCTCTCAGCAAGAAAACTTCGATACGAGCACCTGTTTTTTCCTTGTTTCCGTATAAACGTGCAGGAAAAACTTTGGTATTATTAATAATCATCACATCGCCTTCATCGAAATACTCAATAATGTCTTTAAACATTCTGTGTTCGATTGTTTTTGTGGCGCGATTTACGACCATAAGGCGCGATTCGTCGCGATTTTCAGCAGGAAATTCCGCCAAAAGTTCTTTTGGAAGATTAAAATTAAAGTGTGATAGTTTCATTTATTTGATTTAGTGCTTCTTGCAAAGCTGTTTTCAAAGCGGCTGCAAATATACTATCGCGAAATAGGCGTTGTCAAGTAAAAGACGGCTTATTTTGAAAATCTTAGCATTTGTGCCACTTCGCGAGCTGGGTAAACTCAAAGTAAATCGAATTGTTATGGGTTTTTGGGTGGTCCGGCGGCATACGTACGGTGGAAGTATTTAGCCGCCGTCAGGCCATTCGCTGCAAGTTGCTTCGTTTTTGCGGCCGTTACGCTCGTGGCCGCAGCTTCTGTGGTCGCTGTGCCACTTCGGTTCCGGTGCGCAAAAGCCGTTCGCAAGCTTTCCGCTGCTGTCCTTACCACGAAAATCGTTACCGAAAAGCGTTATAGTTTTTTCGACTTTAATCGATGATTTTAAATGATAATTTTTTTTCTTAAAATTTTGATTTACAATTTTATATACGGGGTAATATTGCAATATTACGTTTGAATTTTTACAAAGTCGATTTTCGAGATTTTGTACTCGAAATTTCAAATTATCGAATATTTGGAAACGATTGCCGGGTGAGCGGGCGCAATGACATCCTTTTTGCCGTACGGAATTTCCAAGATCGTTTTGGCAAAAAGATATAATGGAGCACGCGACGGCGCCAAAAAAGTAGTTTTTAAACGATTTGTGAAAGTGGGAACGATTTGTTGGAAGCGACACGTACAGCGCCGGCACCCCCAAAAAAATCAAACAACTGTGGTGGAAAAACCTATTTTCTCCAGTTCGTCCCAAAAATTTGGGAACGATTTGCTAACCACTTCTGGATTGCTGATTTGCAGTTCGCTACGTGTTGCGATAGGTGCAAAAGCCATGGCCATTCGGTGATCTTGATACGTTTCGATGGGCGCAGTTGGCCGAACGAATTGGCTTGCGGGAAAGGTTAACGAGTCGGATGTTAGTGCTACGGCAACTCCGCACTTTTGTAACTCGGTTTGCAGCGCGGCGAGTCGGTTTGTTTCTTTAATGGCTAGCGTTTTTAAGCCAGTAAGTTTACAACAACAACCAAGCGCTGCGGCGGTAACAGCAATGGTTTGCGCAATATCCGGCTGATTTTCGAGATTGAAATCGATGGCAGCATCAGCTTTGCGCACTTTTCGAATCAAAATGCCCGTTGCTGTTTGGGTTGTTTCAACACCGAAATGGTGGTAGTACTGTACCGTGTGCGCGTCGCCTTGTTTGGAGTTATGCTGCAACTGTGCGAGATTCAATTCAAATCCGATTTCAGCCAAGGCAACGATGCTGTAAAAGTAAGATGCGGCCGACCAATCGGCTTCCACGACATACGTTCGCTTAGTTGCCATTGGTGTTTGTAGAACGTTGATTTCGGCCGTAGTTTGCTCGATGGCATACCCAAGATTTCGCAGCAAATCGAGCGTAAGATCGAGGTAACTTTTAGAAACTGCTGTATTCGCCAATTTAATTTGAAACGGCTTTGGTACAACTGCGGCATTGAGCAAAATAGCCGAAATGAACTGAGACGAGACGCTGGCATCGATTTGTACGGAATTGTGCAATGCTGCTGGCGGCAGAATTTGGAGTGGCGGAAATCCGTGTTTTCCGAGGTAGTTAATTTTTGCCCCTAAGTTATTCAAGGCATCGACGAGCGGCCCTATGGGTCGATTTTGCATGCGCTCGGAACCGGTAATGATTCGTTTTTGGGTAGTTGTAACTGCTAAGAATGCGGTAAGAAAACGCATGGCGGTTCCGGCATGACCCACATCGATGTGTTGAGAATTGGTGTCGAGAGCTTGTTGTAAAACCAGGACATCGTCGGCCAGCGGTAATGCTGCAAGAACGAGTTCTGGGTGATGCTGTTGCAGTATCAGTAATCGATTGGCAATAGATTTGGAGCCGGGTAAGTTTAGGGTAACGCCCGACTTCAAATCGTTTGCCTGCAACCGTAGCGTCATTATTTTAATTTCTCGTTAGACTGGTGTCGGTCGTGATCGCGTTTTGTTTTCAACTCCATTTTTTTGGAAAAGGCAGCTTGCAAATCAGTGTTGGTTTGATTGGCGAGACAAAGAACTACGAAAAGGACGTCGGCAAGTTCTTCGCCGAGATCTTTTTGTTTGTCGGATTCTTTTTCGGATTGTTCACCATATCGGCGTGCGATGATTCGGGCTACTTCACCGACTTCTTCGGTAAGTTGTGCCATGTTGGTGAGTTCGTTAAAGTATCTAACGCCGTGGTTTTGAATCCAATCGTCGACAATTTTTTGCAGGTTTGTGATTTCCATTATGATTTCTTTGCAAGAACAATTCGTTGTTTTTCGGCTTCCACCATTTTTGCAAAGATAGCTTTTATTGCTGGGTACGCTTCAGCGGGAAGAATGGGTTGGTTAAAATCGGTTACTGAGGTTATTCTCAGGTTACTTCCTTCCGTATTAAAATTTAACTTGTATGAGAGGGATTTGTCTTCTAAAGCAATGTAAACGGGTGCTGGCATTGATTCTACTTGAAATCCTTCTGGAATTTTAATGATGTATGTGAATTTAAACTGCTTTGGATAATTAAAATCTACGGGAGATTCTCGGATTTCTTGTTTAAATGGATTTTCGGATGTTGTATAGAAAAGCAAGGGTTTCAAATGTAATTTTCCTGCTATCTGGTCGCAAATATTATCGGTTTCAAAGGAGAAGCTTTCTACAAAAGAGTAGGTATCGTCGGAAGGCGGAACTCTTTTGTAATTGTCTACTGTAGCTCCTGAGAGCTCTTTTTCTAGACTTTCGAGATACGCATCTGAGGCATTATCCGGTGATGCTCCGAAATAGCTTTTTGCGAACTGGTCGGTCAATTGTTTGCGCATATTTCCCTTTAAAGTTCCGTTTGCACTAAGTTCGGCCATTAAAGTAATTGCTTGAATGGAAGTAGTAGTGGGCATTAAATCAATTTCCTCAGTATATCCTTCTTTTGAGATATAGCGCCCTACCCAATTTAGATCTCTTGCTGGTAAGAGGTTTGGTATAGGAAGGTCGTCTGTTGCATCGATTAAGTACCGCACATTGTTAATTCTTGCTAGACAAATAACTCCGTTGAATGCATCTCTACTTGGAAATAAGGGTATCCCGTGTGAACGGGTGCTGATAAGTACGGGATCCGCTTTAATTCCCAGATGCTGTAACATATTAATTAGCAGCAGATTTAATTCCGCGAAATTTCCTGTTTTTGCTTTATAAGCGGCTTTTATACCTTCATTCGTGAAAATGCCATAAAAACTGTTCCAAGCTACTTTAGATTTCAAGAACTTTATGGTTGCAAGAAGCTTATCCATTTCGCTGGGCTGATTCTTAACAATTTCGTCGAGTTCAGCCTCATAAAAGTTCTTGGCAGCAATTTGCTCGCTGAAGTCGGCTTTGTATATGCTCTGCGCAACCGAAGCCCAGTCTGCTGCAAGATTCGTAATTGTTCCATTTCCTTGTCGGATAGAGGCAAGTTCACAGGAAATCGTTGACCTGTAGTTGTTCGGATTAGCCACATAGGGCTCGTCGGGAAGAGCGGGTACGTTGAGCAATTCGTAACTGTTCACGATTTCTGAAAACAACCAATTTCCTTGTCTTTCAGAGCGAGACTTGCTGGAATTGAGAACTTTTGGTACATAGTTACCTCTGGTAGATACTCGATAGTTGTAAAAATCGGGAATGACTGTTGTTAATTTAGCTGCTTTAACGGGAACTTGCTCTTGAAACACAAAATCCTGCAGAGTCATTATACGAGGTGATAAAATCTGGATTTCAATTTCAAGAATTGAGCCTTCCTTCACATTAGGAAAGACAAATGTTTTAACTGACCAATATTGGTTGTTTTGTGTCACAAAAACTCCCTCATCTTTTATTTTTGAGCGTTCAATCTTTCCATTTTCTAAATTATAGGTATAAGCAGATTCTAAAGTAACACGTTCTCTGTAAGCACCGTCAGTATAAAACGGAATCTGAATAGTTGCATAACTGTATCCCTCCTTTTTATAGATTTTAATTTTCTCTTTTATTCGAGTATCTACTTCAAAATCACTATTGCCCGAGCCCAGAGGAAAAAACACGCTTGCTGATTTAAATAAATACGCTGCGGCAGCAGAAGTGTCGGATTCAAAATATTTTTCCGCCAATTCTTCTTTAGTAACATTACCTAGTTTGTAGTCTTGACAATATCCTACGCAAGAAGCGAAAATGAATAAATAGGTTAATAGCTGCTTCATTTTATTGAACTCTTAAGATGATTTTATTTTGATCTGCTCGATTTACTTGTTCCAAGAACTTTCGGTATTTTTCATATGCGGAAGAAGGAAACTTTCCGTCCTTTAGAAGTAATTTTCTGACAACGCGGCAGGTTTTATTATCTTTTTTTTCAAAGCGTAAGGTATAGTTCCCAAACTCTGAATCGATAAGAACGTTTTCTGGCAGGATGTCTATGGTTTGATTCTCCGCCAACAAAACGGTTACATCAGTTTGTAGGGTTTTCGCGTCGTCTAGGATCAAAGGCGACTTGCGATTTCTGATGCGTTTCGGTATGTATGTATCCGGAATCAGAGCTAAAGGATGAATTGTTTTGTATTCACCCATCAATTCAATAAAGTTAGATACTTCTACGTCAATTACCTCTGTAAACTTTGGCTGCCATTCGTCGAGCTTATATTTTATATCATTTAGCTGAAGATTATGTATAGTTGAGAATAGTTCTTTATAGTGCGCATCACGTTTTTTCGCATCATACTTTGTCTTCATGTATGAATTATCAAAATGAACACCAAGATTTTCTATTTTTATTTGAGCTTTCATTCCACCGTCATAAGCCATTTGA
The DNA here is from genome assembly GCF_049240005.1 of Flavobacterium sp. GTDB lineage: Bacteria > Bacteroidota > Bacteroidia > Flavobacteriales > Flavobacteriaceae > Flavobacterium. The sequence continues at coordinate 20,310 of NZ_JBMLTK010000018.1, forward strand.
ATGGTCGCTGAAAAATCCTGAACATTCTGCTCCGCGGTAAAAATTTTGGTATGAACAATCTCTCCTCCTTGTTCATCTTTGATTACAAGTGCGTCGCGATCGGCTGTAAAAGTACCCGCAAAACCGAAGGGTAAATCTTGACTAGTGCATTCCACCCAGATATAATCGTTGTTTTCTGGAATCGCTAAAATAGCGTGATTTCCTTGCAACGACACAAAATTCTTGTCAATACTGCGTTTATCGTCATCTCCATAAATCACTGTAAAGTAAGACGGTACACCTGCCGCTTTGAGCAAAGCACGAGTATAATTGGTAAGCGCCTTACAATCGCCGTATGAGAGCCGATCAACATCGTATGCCAACATGGGTTTAAAACCTCCGATACCCACTTGAACGCTGATGTATCGTACTTTTTCTTTAACAAAATTGTAAACTATCGCCGCTTTCTCTCTAGTCGACTTTGCATTTTGTGTTAAAGATTGAATTTTAGCTTTTGTAGCTTCTGGTAGTTCGTCGGTTCCTTTTAACAAGGTTTGATAATACCATTTTCCCCAACTATTCCAATCGGTTGCAGCTCCCGAAACTCCTTCTAAAGAAAACTTATCTAACGAAAATCGAACAAAGGGGACCCGGTCGATAAACGGCTCGCCCAAATACTCATAAGTAACTACTCCTAAGGCTCCACACGTAAGCGATAATTCTTGGTCCGATTCCGACTTATTCAGTAACTTTTGCGCTAGAGCATTACTTGCATGATTTAATTTAAGCCCTGCTGCCATTTTAAAAGATACTGATGCTTTTTCAATACTTACTTTGTACCCCTCCAGTGGCATAAATGGAGAGATAAAAGCGGTAGACGACTCTTCCATTACACTTGTGTATCTGCACGTTACCGGATAAGATGTAGGCTTAAAGTCGAGGATTAATTTTCGTGAGTCGCTGTATAAAGTAACTCCATCCACAGCTGCCTCATCCTTAAAATCTTTTCTTTTGTAAGTTTTCATCAAATTTCCCAAAGCATCGAACACCTGCAGTTCAATATCCTTTACTTTGGAGTTCTGACTATAAAACTCTCCGATACTCGCATCGTAAATACCCTGCTCATTAAAAATTGTCGTAATTCGCTCGGTGTTCAAAATAATCTTATCAAAAGATTGAACTTCGTACCTTAGGTTATAATCTCGAATAACCGCATCAACACCTCGAACCAAAGTGCTATCAATCTTGGAAACAGCCAAATCATGACGCGACTTTTGACCAAAAACTAAACAACTAAAAAACAGCAATAAATAATATATTCGCACAAAAAAAAATTTAAAATAAAGGCGAATATAGTTTATTTTTTTAGAAAATTTTAAGATTCGATTTTACTAAATGTTAAATTTTATCTTTCGAATCCACCACAATAGTTACTGGACCATCGTTCAACAACCGAACTTTCATATCGGCACCGAAAACGCCCGATTTTACCGCTACAGTTGATGTACTTTCTAACTTAAAAAGAAATTTCTCGTACAACGGAATCGCTTGCTCCGGCCTTGCAGCTGCAATAAACGATGGTCGATTTCCCTTTTTTGTAGCCGCATGAAGGGTAAACTGACTTACAACTAAAATGCTACCTTGAACATCTACAACCGACTTATTCATCAATTCGGCTTCGTCGCTAAAAATTCGCATGTTCGTAATCTTACCGACCAGATACTCGATGTCTTCATCGGTATCGTTGTGCGTAATTCCTAAAAGTACGAGCAAGCCGTTTTGTATTTCCGAATGTAGTTTGCCGTTTATGGTTACCGATGCTTCGCTAACCCGTTGTAGAACCGCACGCATTATTGTCGTAATTTATCACTATTTAATCGATCGGCTTGGTGTGCATCGGCTCGATAACCGTCTTCGTCGCCTTCTAAAATCTGCAAATAACTCTTGTACCGCGACCATGCTATTTCATCGGCATCTAAGGCGGCTTTTACTGCGCAACCGGGTTCGTCTTTGTGCAAGCAATTATTAAACTTACACTGATCTTTCAACTTGAAAAATTCGGGAAAGTAGTCGCTCAATTCGTTAGGTTCAATCTCCACAACACCAAAACCTTTAATTCCCGGCGTATCAATGATGGTTGCGCCAAAACTCAAATCGTACATTTCAGCAAAAGTGGTGGTATGCTGACCTTGTTTACTTTGCTCCGACACTTCTTTTGTTCGCAAATTCAAACCCGGTTCAAGCGCGTTAACTAAAGTCGACTTCCCAACACCCGAATGCCCGCTAATCATTACTGTTTTGCCAATCATGAGCTCCTTCAAAACATCGGTTCCTTTTCCTGCCAAAGCCGCAATTCGATAACACGGATAACCAATTTCTTGATAAATATGTTGCAAATACAACTGCTCGTCGAGCTCTTCTTCCGACAGCGCATCTATTTTATTAAAAAGCAAAGCAGCACGAATGTCGTAAGCTTCAGCAGTTACCAAAAAACGGTCGATAAACGTTGTAGTTGTGGGCGGATTTCCAATCGTAACCAATAAAAAAACCTGATCGATGTTCGAAGCAATAATGTGAACTTGCTTGGAGAGGTTAACCGACTTCCGAATAATGTAATTACGTCGTGGCGCAATAGCGGTGATTACTCCAAGTCCGTCGGAATCGATTTCCAAAGTCACTTCGTCGCCAACCGCAACCGGATTGGTGCTTTTTATTCCTTTAATTCGGAATTTTCCTTTGATTCGGCATTCAACAAGAGTACCGTCTTCGGTTTTTACCGAATACCAACTGCCGGTCGATTTATATACGCGTCCAATCATCGGCTCAAAATTAGCAGAAATGAAAGGATGCGTCGATATAAATCAGCTAAGTTTTTAGACGGAAAAATGTAAATGTTTACTCTAAACCTTCCGACTTCGCGTTTACTTGCTTGCGAATACTCTCTTCGTGAATGGCTTTAAAGAAAATACGAATAAACGAATCGCTTAAATTGTTTTGCTGTCCTTGGCTTTGCATGTGTTCCAAAACCTTCATCCAACGATCGTTTTGCAATACCGAAATGCCGTAATTCTTTTTCAGTATGCCAATTTTTTCACTAATCGCCATACGCTTCCCGAGTAATTCCAGTAAGAGTGCGTCGGTAACGTCGATCTGACTTCGCCACAAACGAATTGCCTCTAAATACTCGGTATTTGTCGTTTCGGCAACTGCTTTCTTTCGGTTTCGCATAAAAGCTTCCAGAGCGGCCGGCGTTAGTTGCTGTGCCGCATCCGACCAAGCAGCATCTGGATTTGGATGCGATTCAATCATAAAACCATCGTAATGCAAATTCAGCGCAATATCGGTGAGTTCTGCCAAATACTCGCGTTTCCCAGCCATGTGCGACGGATCACAAATCATCGGTACATCCGGCAATTCTCGACGAAAATCAATTGCAATTTGCCATTCCGGACTGTTTCGATATTTTGATTTCGGATACGTAGAAAAGCCGCGATGAATAACACCTAAACTTTGAATCGCTGCATTCTGCAAACGCTCGTAACCTCCAATCCACAACGACAAATCGGGATTCACCGGATTCTTCAGCAAAACAATCTTATTGCTTCCTTGTAAAGCATTGGCTAATTCTTGCACGGCAAACGGATTTGCAGTAGTTCGTGCACCAATCCAATACATATCAATGTCGAATTTTTCCGCAGCTTCTACATGTGCCGGCGAAGCCACTTCAATGGCAATTTTTAAACCGGTTTGCTTCTTAACCTCAGCCAACCAAGGTAAGGCTACCTCGCCTACACCTTCAAAACCGCCGGGCCGCGTTCTCGGTTTCCAAACTCCTGCTCTAAAAAAATCGACCGATTGTTGGCGCAATGCCAAACCGGTTTCCAATACTTGTTCAAAAGTTTCGGCACTACACGGACCCGCGATTAAAAATTGTGCTGCCGATTTGTATGCTTGAAACCAATCTGATTGTGACATGCCGAATAAATTGGATACAAAAGTACTCTAATTACACAAATCGCTAATTCGATGTTAACAAGAGATAAAGAATCGTTTGGAAAGTGGTTACTTTTGCAGGCAAATCTTTTGAGTCATGTCGTTACAAGTAACAGGAATTACAAAGTCGTACGGAACTGAACAGGCGCTTAAAGGCGTGAGTTTTGAAGTGCGTAAAGGAGAAATTGTCGGTTTTTTAGGACCAAACGGCGCTGGAAAATCAACTTTGATGAAAATTCTAACAACTTATGTGCATCCCGATGGCGGCGAAGCCACTTTAAACGGTTTCGACATTAAAACTCAAGTTCAAGATGTGCGTAAATCGGTTGGGTATTTGCCCGAGCACAACCCGCTGTACACCGATTTATACGTACGTGAGTTCCTAGAATTTAGCGCCGATGTTTTTCGCGTTGCTAAAAATCGCATTCAAGAAGTTATCGATCTTACCGGTTTGCAAGATGAATCGCACAAGAAAATTTCCCAGCTTTCAAAAGGATACCGCCAACGCGTGGGCTTGGCAAATGCGCTGTTGCACGACCCTGAAGTGCTTATACTAGACGAACCTACCACGGGTCTGGATCCGAATCAGCTGGTCGAAATCCGCAATCTGATCAAGGAAGTTGGCAAAAACAAAACGGTTTTCTTGAGCACGCACATCATGCAAGAGGTTGAATCGATGTGCGACCGAGTTATCATCATCAATAAAGGTAGTATCGTGGCCGACCAAAAACTGCGCGAATTAACCGAAAATGGCGGTACGCAGATTATTTTTGTGGAATTCGATTATAAAATCGAGGAAGAAGCCGTTTCGCAAATGCCGCATCTTAAGTCGTACCGCACCTACAACGGTTTCGAATGGGAGCTTACTTTCGAAGCTACAAAAGATATGCGCCCAACGGTTTTCGATTTTGCTCACGATAACGGATTGAAAACACTGCAATTAGCACAGCAAAACAAGAATCTGGAAAAGATTTTCCGCGAACTAACCTCGAATCCGAATTCATAATTTTTTTTGGGCGGCAGTTCCGGCTGTTCGCTACAAGCTTACCTATTCAGGTCGGCAAAAACTAAAAACCGCATGAGCTTCCTTTGGTCGCTATGCGGTTTTTGCTTTTGTACGCCCCGATTTAGGCAAGGCTTTCCGCTGCCATCCGGGCCGCAAAATCGTTACCGAACAATCGTTGCTAAAACAGTATTTTTAAGGAAATTTTTTAACATACGTAATATTGCAATATTACCCGATACAATTCATTGATTAAAAGATACTTAACACTTAAAGAGATTAAGTTCAAAAAATAACTTTTAAAGAATTTTTAAAAAAATTTTCAATCTCGAAATCTTTTAATCTTTTAATCTTTTAATCTTTTAATCTTTTAATCTTTTAATCTT
>NZ_JBMLTK010000019.1:0-1205 GCF_049240005.1 Flavobacterium sp.
AATTTGATAACGAAGTTATTCCTGTAGCGGTACCGCAACGCAAAGGCGATCCGATTATGGTAACGCGCGACGAAGAATACACCAACGTAAAATTGGATAAAATTCCAACCTTGAATCCCGCATTTACCAAAGACGGAATCGTTACGGCTGCTAATGCCTCAACTATAAACGACGGTGCAGCTGCGGTGGTTTTAATGAGCGAAGCAAAAGCAAACGAACTCGGAATTAAACCTCTAGCTTACATAAAAAGTTACGCAGACGCCGCGCAAGAACCAAAATGGTTTACCACAACTCCCGCAAAAGCGCTACCTATGGCGCTAGAAAAAGCAGCACTAAGCATTGCTGATGTTGATTTCTTTGAATTCAACGAAGCGTTTTCGGTAGTTGGATTAGCGAATGCCAAAATTCTTGGTTTGCCAAACGATAAAGTAAACGTACATGGTGGCGCAGTATCGCTCGGACATCCGCTAGGATGTAGTGGCGCACGTATTGTAGTTACCTTGTTAAACGTTTTGGCTCAAAACAATGGAAAAATTGGTGCAGCTGCTATCTGCAACGGTGGTGGTGGTGCCTCAGCGCTTGTAATTGAGTTGGCCTAATTAATTCCCTGATGAAGTACGGCATTTGTGATTTAGCGATTGTTCCCATTCGCGCTGAATCGTCTGATCGAAGCGAAATCGTTTCGCAACTGCTTTATGGCGATACTTTCGAAATACTCGAAGTACAAAAACAGTGGCGAAGAATTCGTTGTGCATTCGACAATTACGAAGGTTGGATCGACGAAAAGCAATTCTTGGAAATTTCAGAAACTGAATTTCAAAAAATCGAAGCGGAACCGACTGTGCTTAACGGCGATTTAATCGATTATCTGATTACAGCGGAAGACGAACTGCTCGCTATTCCGCTCGGAGCAGTAGTTAGTGGCTTGTATCACAGCAAACTAAACCCGAAAGGCTATGTTTTCGAAGGCATGAAAGTTTGCGGACAACATCCGAAAGAGAATATCGTAAAAACAGCTTTTCTGTATTTAAATGCACCCTATTTATGGGGCGGAAAAAGTCCGTTTGGTATTGATTGCAGCGGTTTCACACAAATGGTTTACAAACTTAACGGCTACAAATTACTCCGCGATGCATCGCAACAAGCCACTCAAGGCGAAGGTTTGAGTTTTATTGAAGAAAGCGAACCGGGCGATTTGGCATTTT
>NZ_JBMLTK010000020.1:0-13917 GCF_049240005.1 Flavobacterium sp.
CAGGGTAATCCGAACATCCGTAGTCAACAAAATCCGGGTTATAATTAATTTTAATTAAGATAGAGATATGAAAATTTTAAAAGTTCTTTTAGGATTATTCCTCGTGGGTGCTGTCGCGTCGTGTAACAATAATGACGACAACGGTCAGGTTGCTTACGGTGGAAGCAATGTCGTAGCATTTGGTAATCCTATTGCAAGAGATGTATTTGTATTTGAAGGTACCGGTTTTACTGAAATTCAAGTTCCTTTTGGTTTTGTAAAGCCAACTACTGAGAATACTACTGTTACCCTTACTGTAGACACAGAAAACAGTGTTGGTGTTGAAGGTACTGATTTCACAATTGTGGCATCTACCGTAACTGTTGAGGCAGGTGAAACAAATGGTGCGTTTGTAGTACGTCTTTTAGAAGGCGGTGCTGTTGAAGCAGGTAAGAAAGTTGTTTTCAACATTTCTTCGGATAAAGTTGATACAGCTGTATTCAATAATGCATACACACTCAATGTGTCTCGCAGCTGTACTGTTGAATCGTTCCTTGGGCAATTTTCTTCTAATACATGGTGGGCAGGTCCATCAACAAATGAAATTGCTTTTGGAACTGCAGAAAATTCGTTAGAAATCGTGGATTTTTGGGTAGATAATGCTACCGCTCCTAATTTCGTAATGAGCTACGATCCAGATACTTTTGTAGTAACTTTCCAAGAGCAATCAACTGGATTTGTTGCAGCTCAGGGATTAATTTTTGCTCGTCCAGCTGAGGGCAAGACATCTAGATTCAATCCTTGTACACGAGTATTGACGCTTGAGGTTAACTATTGGATTCCAAATGTGGGGACCTATGGTGATAAAGTAGAGGTATTTACTGGAATTTAATCTAGTATTTTATCTGTAATTAAAAAAGCCGTTCCGGATTGGAACGGCTTTTTGTTTTTTAGTATAACTTTTGTTAAAATCTTAATGATTGGTTGTTATTGATGCTTGTTTTGTTTTAATTTGTAGGTAAATAAAAGGTTATGAAAACGATTACATTTTTTATAGCATTCTCTCTTTTTACAGGCGCAGCTGTTGGGCAAACCGCCGAAGAACGTCAAGAAATAATTAAAAATACCGACGTGAGAACGCTTCAAGAGTTGAAGTTGCAGTTTGAAGCTGAAGCTTTCGAAAGAAGTCAAAGAATTTCATCATTTCTTTCTTCAAATCCAAATTTTAAAAAGAGAGTAGTTTCTGGCTTCGCTATCCAGGAACTTTACGATATCGATGAGAATGGCGAACCTATTTATTTTCGTACATCAAATTTTAATGGTGCAAGAACAACAAGAGCCGATCGGTTATATAGTGGAGGATCACTTGGTTTAAATATTCAAGGTCAAGGAATGACTGCATACGTGTGGGATGGTGGCGGTAGTCGCGCTACTCACGTTGAGTTTCCCGGTGACAAAGTATCTAATCTCGATGGCGCAGAAATGGTAGATCACGCAACACATGTAATGGGTACGATTGTTGCTCAGGGTATCACGAGTACCCTTCGAGGAGCTGCTTTTGATGCAAGTGGTATGGCGTATGACTGGAATTCTGATTATGCTGAAATGGCTACGGAAGCCGCTAATGGAATGCTTGTTTCAAACCACTCATACTGGATAGGTAATAATTCCAACGCATGGATTTATGGAGCATACGATTCTCGTGCTAGACAATTTGATCAAGTAGCTGTTGCCGCACCTTTTTATCTTGCAGTGACCGCAGCTGGAAATGATAGAAATGATTTTAGTGATGATATTTTAGCAAGTTATTTATCACTTAAAGGAGGCTACAACCTCACAAGAGGAATGCAAAATGCAAAGAACTACCTCACCGTTGGTGCTGTTAGTCAAGTATTAAATTACCAATCCCCTCAAAGCGTTGTAATGTCAGAATTTAGTTCGTGGGGGCCTACTGATGATGGTCGTATAAAGCCTGAAGTAGTAGCAAAGGGAGTTAATGTTCGGTCAACTTTAACAGCAAGTGATACATCTAATGGAATCCAAAGCGGGACATCGATGGCTAGCCCCGGTGTTGCTGGAGTTGCATTGTTATTACAACAATACTATAATTCTATAAACCAAGCTTACATGAGAGCTGCAACTTTAAAAGGTTTGATAATGCATACCGCCGATGAAGCTGGTCCAGATGTAGGGCCTGACTATATGTTTGGCTGGGGACTTGTGAATGCCGAGCGTGCGGCAACCACAATTACAAATGCTCAAAATCAAAATGCTATGATTTCCGAGCTGAATCTTTTAAACGGCAATTCGTACAGCATTACAGTTGCGGCTAACGGAACGACTCCATTAAATGCCTCCATTTCTTGGACTGATCCAGCGGCTTCCTCTCAAAATTCAGGAACTAACGACCCAACAACAAGCTACCTTTCGCGCGACCTCGACATTCGTATTACCAAAGATAATGAGGTGTTTTTTCCTTGGACATTAGATCCAGCAAATCCAGCTGATTCTGCTGTTCGAACTGCAGACAACTTCAGAGATAACTTTGAAAAAGTTCAAGTAGATAATCCGAGTGGTACTTATACAATTACAGTAACACATAAAGGGACATTGCCAACCAGTGGTTCAACCGCGGGTCAGAGATTTTCACTTATTGTAACGGGGCCATCTCTAGTGTTAAATAACGAAGATATAAATCGTACAAAACCATTCGTAGTTTACCCAAATCCTTCTAAAGGGTTTATTAATGTAGGATATGAAGCTACTACTGATCGTGTACAAATTCAATTGTTTGATATCAGCGGAAGAATTGTTAAAACACTTGACAGTTCAGCATTAAATAATTCTATCGATATTTCAGATTTAGCAAACGGTGTTTATGTCCTTAAATGCAACGATGGTAATAAATCTGTAAGCCAAAAAATCGTACTTTCTAAATAAGTAATCCATGCGAAAGCTTGCCCTTTTGGTTCACATGCTTGTCGCATTATTATACACTCAAACGACCAGTGCTATTTGTATTGGTCGTTTTTGTGTTTTTGATTTTGCAGTTTTTCACTCCAATAGCCGTTTTGTAGAGCCAGAGCCTGATTTGAAACAACTCGAAGCACTCGGCGATAAAGCAGGTCAAAGTAAAAATTGGGAGTTAGCACTTAAATATTACAAACAATTGGTGCAAGCGCGTCCCGATATCGCAAACTACCATTATAAATACGGAGGTGCACTTGGTATGCTTGCCAAAGAAAGTAATAAGTTTAAAGCTCTTGGTATGATTGGGGAAATCAAAAAATCTTTCGAAACCGCAATCAAATTAAATCGAAACCATATTGAAGCGCGTTATGCCCTAGTCGAGCTTTATCTTGAACTTCCCGGAATTGTTGGTGGTAGCGAGCGCAAAGCACAACAGTATGCTTCAGAATTACTTACTATTTCTCCTATAGATGGAAATCTCGCTAAAGGAAGAATAGCAGAGTACTTTAAAAGATATAAACAGGCCGAAAGCTTTTATCTCCAAGCACACAAAATCGGAAATTCTAAAGTTACTAAACAAAAACTGATCAATCTTTACAAGCTTACAAAGCAATTTGATAAATTGCAGAATCTAGGTTAAAACCAAATAAATGAATATCCATTTTATCGCTATAGGAGGCAGTGCCATGCATAACCTCGCACTAGCTCTGCATGCAAAAGGGGAAACTATAACAGGTAGCGACGATGCTATCTTCGAACCATCGCTGACCCGTCTCAAAAATGCGGGTTTACTTCCCAATATTCTCGGTTGGCACCCTGAGAAAATTTCAACTTCTCTAGACGCTGTAGTGCTCGGAATGCATGCAAAAGAAGATAATCCAGAGCTTTTACGAGCCAAAGAACTAGGCATAAAAATTTATTCCTATCCCGAGTTTTTATACGAACAAGGAAAAGATAAAACACGTGTAGTCATTGGTGGTTCCCATGGAAAAACATCAATCACCTCAATGGTATTACATGTTCTCAATTACTGCGATAAACCAACCGATTATATGGTGGGTGCACAACTGGAAGGGTTCGATCGTATGGTTTCAATAGAATCTGAAAACGAATTCTTCTTAATCGAAGGCGATGAGTACCTTTCCTCACCCATTGATCGGCGACCAAAATTTCACCTATACAATCCAAATATTGCAGTAATCAGCGGAATTGCTTGGGATCACATCAATGTATTTCCTACTTTCGATTCTTATGTAGAACAATTCAGAATCTTTATTTCGAAAATTACTCCAGGCGGGATTCTAATTTATAACGAACAAGACGAAGTCGTAAAAACCATCGTTGAACAAAGCACAAATCCAATTCGTAAAATTCCCTATAAAGTTCCAGATTATAACATCAAAAACGGCATTACATACCTAAATACTGGACATGGCGACTTACCCCTAGCGGTATTTGGTGAACATAACCTCAGTAATTTGGCCGCAGCAAAGTGGGTTTGCCAATGTATGGGCGTAGATGAAGCTGATTTCTATGAAGCCATCGTTTCATTTAAAGGAGCATCAAAACGACTAGAACTCGTTGCCCGAAACCAAACAAGTACTATTTTCAAAGATTTTGCACATGCGCCAAGTAAAGTGAAAGCAACAACTGCCGCAGTAAAGAATCAGTTTCAAGGGGTAAATTTTATTGCGTGCCTCGAATTGCATACCTACAGCAGCTTGAACCCTGAGTTTTTAGTGCAATATATTGGTGCGCTAGAACTAGCCGACACAGCTGTGGTATTTTATGATTTGGAAGCTCTTAAAATTAAAGGGATGACTAAAGTTAGTCCGGAAGATATTAAAAAAGCATTTGACCGAACCGACTTAATCGTATTTACCACTGCAGAGGAATTTAGAACTTTTATAGCAGAACTTCCTCTAGAATCTCAAAAAGCAGTCTTACTTTTAATGAGTTCCGGAAATTACGGAGCGATTGATTTCGCAAATTTGAAATCAAGATTAACCTAAAATCCGTACTTTTAGGCTAATTTAAAAGCCATACAGATGTACGATTTAATAAACGAAGGGCCAATTAATACTTGGCACGAATCCGAGCAGCCACGTGAAAAACTTAGCACGAAGGGGGTAAACGCACTATCCGACTCTGAATTACTAGCCATTATTCTTGGAAGTGGTTTTAAAAGTAAATCGGTCGTAGCCGTAGCTCGACACATGCTTAATGTTCATCACAACAAATTACATGTCCTCGCAAATCAGTCGCTAACAGATCTAAAAAAGTTTAAAGGAATTGGTACCGCTAAAGCCGTTGCCATCTTAGCCGCTTTCGAACTCGGACGCCGCCGAGAACTCGAAGCCGCACAAGAACAAAAAACATTTAAATCAAGCAACGAGATGTATCAGTACCTAAAACCACTTATTGGCTATCTCGAACACGAAGAATTCTGGGTCGTTTATCTCAACAACTCAAATAAAATTCTCAGTTCTGTAAAAATAAGTAGTGGTGGGCTTACTTGTACGGTTGTCGACATCCGTGTTATCTTCAAACAAGCATTGCAACTCTCAGCGGTTGCTATAATACTGGCACACAACCATCCATCAGGAAACGTTAGCCCAAGCAAACAAGATTTTGAAATCACTCAAAAAATAGCAATCGCCGGGAAGCAACTGGATATCGCCGTACTCGACCACATCATTGTTTCTTCAAATAATTATTATAGCTTTAAACGGGAAGAAGAAATGCCCGAAATCTAAATGAAAACCAAGCAAATCCAGCATATTTTCTTTGATCTCGACCATACGCTGTACGACTTCGAAACCAATTCAGCAAAAGCACTTGAACGAGCATTCGATGAATTGAAGATGATACAGCGCGGCATTTCGGTATCCGAGTTTTTACCGATTTATGTTCCCATCAATAAGGCTTTGTGGGATCTTTACCGCGATAATCTCATTTCACAACACGAATTGCGCTACCGCCGATTTAAAGATAGTTTTGATCGGTTGAATTTCAATGTCGCAGATACCGAAGTAGCACAGCTATCAGAAATTTACATCAACGAATTACCAAATTTCGCGACCTTATTTCCATATGCCACCGATGTACTTCAAAAACTACAAAGTTCATTTCAGTTACACATCATCACTAATGGTTTCGAGTCGGTACAGCTCAAAAAAATGCAGCAAGCCAATATTAAGAGCTTTTTCACTACGATAACGCATAGCGAATCAGTCGGATTCAAAAAACCCGACGAACGAATTTACCAGCACGCACTAGATAGCGCTAAAGCAAAAGCAAACGAATCTATCATGATTGGCGACTGTGAAATTGCCGATTACACCGGAGCACTAAATGCTGGGCTGCACGCGCTACTTTTCGACCCTGAAAACTTGTCTAACATCAATAAAAAAATAACATGCTTATCTCAAATACCAGAAATGCTAGAAAAATTCTACCCCTATTCTTTCTAATTTTCGTTTGTTCCACCTCTGTCTCGCAGAAAAACACCTTTATAGTACCTACGCAATTCGAATGGCAAACCAAAGAAAATCAGTACCGTATCAGCACTGTACTTAAAACAAAACTAGTTGAATACGGCTACGCTGCTTATTATAGCAGTGAAGTACTTCCCGACAATGTTTCACTTAACGCCTGTAATAATTTTACAATAAAAGCAGTGCGAATCAAAGGTACTTTCAACTCAAAAATCAGACTCGACGTGCTGGATTGTCAGAATCAAATTGTGCTTCAAAGTGAAGTAGGTAGCAGCAAAGAAAAAGAATATGAATTGGCATACCGCGAAGCACTCGAAAAAGCATTAGTCGATTTATTACCAAAACTAAATGCAGTAGCACGTAAAATTCAAGCTCCAGTTTCAAACACACCAACTGAGCCAATTACAGCCACACCCGCAAACATTCAATCCGCCGAACAAAGCACGGCTAAAAAGGATATAACAGTAAATAAAAATTCTCGTGGTTATACGTTAATTACCAATGACGGATTGGTCATTCAACTGCAAATTACTTCGCAACCAAACACTTTTCTAGCCTTTCTCGATACAAAACCGGCCGTTGCTTTTTATAACAATGGAAAGCTGCTTTTCGAATACTATGAAGAAAACAAAAAAGTAGCAGTGAATTACGATGTAAAACTTCCGCAGTAAAATCGTTAATAGCCGTATTTATCGCCCCAACGCTTTTTCAAAAATGCACGATCTGTCGTTTCCCGAGAATTAGTACCCGGCTCGTAAAACTTCGTGCCTGATAGCTCCTCCGGTAAGTATTCCTGAAAAGCAAAGTTTCCTTCGAACGAATGTGCGTACTGGTACTCTTCTCCGTAGCCTAATTCTTTCATCAATTTCGTAGGCGCATTGCGCAAATGCAACGGAACTGCATACGGCGGAAGCTTCTCAATCAGTGCCAAAGCCTCATTAATAGCAACGTAAGTGCTGTTTGACTTCGGACTGCTAGCCAAATAAACCGCACATTGGGCTAAAATAATCCGACTCTCCGGATTGCCAATTGCCGAAACCGCTTGAAAAGTACTGTTCGCTAAAACCAAAGCTGTTGGGTTGGCATTCCCAATGTCTTCCGAGGCTAAAATCACTAAGCGTCGAGCAATAAATTTCACATCTTCACCACCGCTCAGCATTCGACCCAGCCAATAAATCGCCGCATTCGGATCACTGCCGCGAATCGATTTTATAAAAGCCGAAACCACATCGTAATGCATCTCACCACTTTTATCATACCGCGACATTTGCTGCTGCGCCACCGCTAAAACCTGAGCATCGTTAATAATGGCAGGCTCCGAAGTTTGCGACAACACAACCAGCTCCAACAAATTCAATAATTTTCGCGCATCTCCGCCCGAATAACGCATCAAAGCCGTTGTTTCCTCAATCTTTACTTGCCGCGTTTTCAATAACACATCTTCTGCCAATGCCCGTCGAATCAAAGTTTCCATTTCCGGAACGCCAAAAGACTCTAAAACATACAACTGGCAACGCGACAAAAGGGCAGGAATAACCTCAAAACTCGGATTTTCTGTCGTGGCTCCAATTAAGGTCAACCAACCTTTTTCAACCGCTTCCAACAACGAATCTTGTTGCGATTTGCTAAACCGATGAATTTCGTCTATAAACAAAAGCGGTTTTTGCGGATCAAAAATTCCACCGCCGCGTTTCGCCCGATCAATAACCTCACGAACGTCTTTCACACCTGCGTTTACAGCACTTAACGAATAAAACGGACGCTTCGTTTCCGCCGCCAAAAGCTGAGCTAAAGTCGTCTTTCCTGAACCTGGAGGTCCCCAAAACAACAAACTCGGAACCACGCCCGATTCAATAAACTTAGTCAAAATCCCACTCGCACCAACCAAATGAGGCTGGCTAATGTAGTCCCGCAAATGCTTCGGCCGCAAACGTTCAGCTAAAGGTATATCCATACCGTAAAAGTAATTCTATTTCATAAATCTTAATACTCCTGTCTTAATACTTAATACTCCCATCTTAATACTTCCCGGAAGCTAATCCGCCTATTCACTGCAAGTTTGTGCACTTGCGCTTGGTTTTGTCTGGCGCCGCAAAGCGCTTCCTTCGGTCGCATGTGCAGCTGCCGTCAAAACGCAAGCGCAAGCACACAAAGCTTTCCGTTTCTATGCGGGCTAGGGCAGTCGTTTCTACAATCAAAACTGACAAAAAAGCAGTTCACTAAAAATCGGACTCGTTTTTGCTTTCCACAATTAAATCTAGCTATACGGCGCCATGAATTTAAAATTTACACCTGCAACCTGGCTTTTTCCGCTGCTATTCGTAGGTGCGCTGTGGCTCGTTTTCGGAATCGAAGAGTTTTTAAATACCACTTTCGTGGCGTTCTCGCTCAATCCAAGAACATTCACCGGCCTAGCAGGTGTCGTTTGTGCTCCTTTTCTGCACGCCGATATCGAACATTTAGCCAATAACAGCGTGGCGCTTCTCGCTTTACTTACGGCATTGATGTACTTCTACCGCCGACTCGCACTAAAAGTAGTTGTCATAGGTATCTTACTCTCCGGATTCATCACTTGGGTAATTGGTCGCCCTTCCTATCATTTAGGCGCTAGCTCGCTAATATATGTGGTTGCGTCGTTTCTTATTTTCAAAGGCTTACAAGTGCAGCATTACCGTTTGGTTGCCTTGTCTTTTCTGGTAATCTTTTTCTACGGAAGTAGTATTTGGTATATGTTCCCTACAGCCGATGCAGGTATAAGCTGGGAAGGTCATTTGTCGGGTTTCATCGCCGGTTTATTTCTAACCAAAAAATACGCCGATTACAATCCGATCATCGAGCCCCAATACGAATGGCAACGGCCCGATTACGACCCATCGACCGATAAATTCATGCAACGATTCGACGAAAACGGAAATTTCGTAAACCCACCACCGCCCGAACCCGAGCCAGACGCTAGTCCTGAAGTTCAGATAATCTACGATTTCAAACCCAAGAAAGAAGAGTCGAATTAGGCAAGACGCTGTCGAATGGCTTCATACAAAAAAGCACCGCAAGCCACCGAAACATTAAGCGATTCTATGGTTCCGTGCATCGGTAGTTTTGCCGTAGCATCAACAATTTTTAAAACACTTGGGTTTATTCCGCGGTCTTCACTTCCCATAATTATCGCAGATGGTTTTGTGAAGTCGATATCATAAACCAAAGCATTTGTTTTTTCGGTAGCTGCTACTACTTGAAAATCGCTGCTTTGTAAATAAAATATAGCGTCTTTAATGTGATCTACTTTGGCAATCGGAACATTAAAAACCGCGCCCGCACTGGTCTTTACGGTATCTCCGTTTACAGGAGCAGCTCCACTTTTTCCGATTATAATTCCGTGAACTCCCGTACAAGATGCTGTTCGAATGATGGCTCCGAAATTTCGGGCATCGCTAATTTGATCTAAAATCAAAAAAAGCGGAGTCGTAGTTGTTTCAAGTGCTTTTTCTACAAGTGTTTCTAAACTCAAAAAATCAATGGGAGCAATGGTAGCCACAGCGCCTTGATGGTTTCCGGGCGTTAACTTGTTTAGCTTCTCCACCGGAACTTGCGAATAGGAAATACGCTCTCGATTTAAAGTGTTGATTAGCGTTTTCATTAAATCGCTACTGCTATCCTTTTGTATATACACTTTATCGATCGTCGTTTTCGCTTGAATTGCTTCCAAAATAGCGCGAACGCCAAAAATATTTTCTGAATTTTGCATGCGGCAAAGATAAAAAAAGCCCGCTAGCAAGTGCCGCGGGCTGTAGAATTTAAAAATAGGGTTGTTTATAACGATAAGGGCGGCCAAGGACTACCGTCGGGTCTTGTAAGTGTTACCTCACCACCTTCGCCATAAGTATTCGTCCAGCTAAACGATAAGCTAGCGCCATTAACAACCAGATTGCTCATCGTGTATGTGTCTCCAAACTGATCGTTTCCTCCAAATTGAATAGTATTACAAACATCTACTAAGGTTACTCCTTCTGAAATATTTCCAGGCCCATAAATGGCTTCCCATCCGCCAAAAGAAGCATCTGAAATTTCATACGCACCACCGCCAATAGCAGTAAATGTAACCGTGCCCGTTATTGGACCCGCAACCGATGCTCCGCCTGGCTCATATGCATCTGTGGTAGAGTAGTTATAGGTTCCGCCTAAATCCGATGGACAAGAAACCAAAAACGATTGTGAAACACTGTAAACCGCTGAATTTGCCACATTAGCACCAAAATTTCTAGAGCCATCGTCATTATACATTTTGATAACTGTTCCGTTTGGAAGAGTCAAATCGGCAGTAATCAAAAGTTCATCGCCAACTTCGAAATCCGCGGGAACGTTTATTTGCTCAAACGCATCAAAAATGCTGTTTTTCGTAATCGAAACGGTAGCAGGAAATTCTGTTATTCCCGATTGAAGCACCGATCTAAAAACAGATCCGTCAGATTTGTAGTAAAACAATACCACATCCATTGAGGATACTTTGCCAAAGCCTTTATCTAAAGTAAGAGAAAGGTTGATGTCGCCACCATTAGTAACCGCTACGAGATTAATAATCTCATCTGAGGTATCGTTAATTGTAATATCAGGAACGGCTGCTTCGATCAGATTCAATTTTGAATCGCCGCCGTCAGTTTCACACCCCGACAGCGTTAGAGCTGTGGCAAGTGCGAGAAAAAATAACTGTAGTTTTTTCATTTTTTTTGCTTTTTAGTCTATGTCCCAGAATATTTTGTAGCTCGCCGGATTTTTCTGTGCGGGCGCGTTAGAGTTTACATTTAACTCGTTCACAGGCCAAAACCAACTGAATTGATACGGATTACTTAAAACCGTATCGGAATCATCTAACGGAAAATCGTCTCCGTTATCGAGTTGGTATTCGGGAGAAGGTGCAAGCGGGTCGGCAAGAACAGGGAAGCCCGTTCTTCGGTAATCATTATACTGATCCATTGGGTCACCATAAGTAGCTACCCATTTTTGAGTCATAATAATCTCCAATTTTTTGTTAATTCCTGCACTATTGAATTCAGCTATTACATTGTCAATAAATGTATTTGCCGCAGCAGTACCAGCTAATACAGGAACATCTTGCGGAGCATCGTTAGCTGCAACAACTTGATCTACTTTGGCAAAAGACGCTTCCATAGCTTCTCTTAATTTGGCAGATGCAGAACCTGACATTAAGCCAACATGAATAAGTTCAGCTTGAATGTACAAGAATTCGTCGTAGGTTAATATTCGGTGTGGTGCAATTCCTGTCGGACGATTTGTAGTACCAGCCATCAAAACATTTACACTCGCTCCTTCGCCATCATCATAGCGACCTCCCGCAGGGAAAATTCCCGGATACGTGTATGAATTTTCAGCGCTGAAGCTAACATTTGGTCCTACAGAACCAAAACGAATAGAGAAAAATCCGGTGCTGGCATCCCAATAGTCGGCAACTGGATCGCCTGTTTCTGGATTTCCTTGATCAACCGGTAGTTGGTTTGCTTGCAATTGATTGAAGAAGTAGTAAGGAATTCTAGGGTCTCTATTTCCATTGTGAATATTCGGATTGACTCCTTTCATAATTTCATAGAACCAAGGCGACTGGTAGCTGCCAAATTGCGTAGAGTTATAAGATTCCAAAAACAGCAGGTTTCGCTCGTCAACTGGAGCTAACACATTGTAATGTTTGAATTCAAAGTCGTCGGCATTAGAAGTCATAAAGTTACCTTCTGCTACGAGTGCATTGAATCCAGCTGTGTCAAAATCAGATACTTTTCTAGTTTGATTATACAATTTCAATTTGAATGTATTGGCAAAACGGATCCACTTGTCCGTGTCGCCTTCATAGATCAAATCGTCAGTTGCAGGTTGATTTAAACCTTCTCCAGAGTTAATATTTTCTTTAGCGGCATCTAGTAATGCAAAGATCTCATTGTAAATAGTTCTTTGCTCGTCGAATTTCGGACTTATGATACCCGACTCCAGTCGTCCAGCTTCAGAAAAAGGTACATCACCCCAAAGATCAACAGCAACCGACATGATGTATGCTTTCTCTATCTGAGCAATTCCTACATAAACCAAATCACCAGATTCTGTTCCTCTCGAAATAATGTTGTTGATGTTAAGTAAAGTGTAATACACAGCATTCCAATCGTTGAGCATATTAATGTTGTCAACTTTTAGTCCGTATTGATCATATTCTTCACGCGTAGTGGTTTGATGTGTATAAACAGAAAGAATAGTTCCGCCGTTTAGGTTAAAATTTGTCAAGTTGTTTAAATCAACCTGACTGCCAGTTAACAGCAGCGAAAGTGGTGCATTTGTTGGGTTATCGTTGTCTTTATCCACGTCAAGAAAATCTTGACAAGATGAAAACAACACACCTAGGGCAATTGCATAAGCCCCAATGCGTGAACTCAATTTATATTTTATAGTATGCATAGCGCTTAAATTAGAAAGTTAAATTTAACTTGAATCCGTATCTCTTTGCAGTAGGAGCGGATTGTACTTCAATTCCTTGTAGTTGTGTTCCTCCAAAACTGGTAACTTCTGGGTCGAAATTCGTGTATTTGGGAACATTAGGCGCGTGATACCATAGGTTACTTCCGATTACTGCGAACGAAATGGCTCCGAAGGGCGTTTTATCTAACCATTTTTTTGGCACATCGTAGGTTAAGCTGGCCTCACGTAATCTGAATACGGTTCCGTCATAAATACTAGCTTCGTCCACAGAATTTATCGCAAAGGTATTTCCGCCATTTGGAGAGAAATACAACTCATTCATTCCCAATTGAACGGTGTTTGGAATCTTATTTCCGTTCGCATCTAAAATAGGCGTCCCATCACTGTTTCCATAAAAACCTGGAATAATAAATGTACGTTCGCGATTTTCAGTGTCACGAGTTACGCCTCGACCCAATAAAGATTCGATAGTTGATGATTTAATATCGCCACCTTGTCTCCAATCAAATTGTGTTCTTAAAGTAAATCCTTTATAGGAAAGGGAATTGATAAAACTCATCTTAAAGTCAGGAGTCGGATCGCCAATAATACCAGGAGTAGGGTCCTGAATGATACCTCCTCCATTTGGATTAATCAAATAATTTCCAGCTTCATCTCTCGCGAAACGAGTTCCATAAAACACGCCAAACGGCTGTCCAACCGCAACGTATGCAACTTGGTTAACATCAATAGGATAACGTTCAAGTCCTTCGATTAATTCAGTTACTTCATTGACGTTCTTTGTAAAAGTTGTAAACAAGTTCCATTTAAAATTTTCGTTTTGAATAGGTATCAAATTCAAGCCAATTTCAACTCCTTTGTTAATCATTTCGCTGACGTTGGTGTTATATTCCGCATAACCACTTGAACCAGGAACAGTGATTGGAGTTAATAAGTCAGTTGTTGTTTTTTGATAAACAGTGAAATCAAGAATAACTTTTCGTTTAAAAAATTCTAA
>NZ_JBMLTK010000021.1:0-2168 GCF_049240005.1 Flavobacterium sp.
GTCATATCATTTCCGTTTTCATCTACCCCAACTAAAACAATATTGCTTTTTTGGTTTGTGACATCGTACCCATTGTAAATTCGTATTCCTGAACAATCTTTTTGCTCCAGAATCTTATTTAAATTATTTGTACTCACAAGGTATGAAAAAATTGCTTGCGGGTTTGCAGATTGAAAAGCATGGGTATATTGGCAAGCTTCTTCTAAAGTAATTTCCTTTCCACTGTCGTTGTTGGTGTTCATGATATTTTGATTTTGTGTTTGAACAAATTTCTCACTATAAATGAAAATAACAATACCAAAATTTAACTATTAAATAGTTTTTTTTCTACAAACACGTGTAACCGTTAACCGATTTTTGTAAAAGGCTTGTTAAAGTCGCATTTTTACACGAGATCCAAGTTTGCGTTAGGGATAGCAGCG
Organism: Flavobacterium sp.; assembly: GCF_049240005.1. Taxonomy (GTDB): domain Bacteria; phylum Bacteroidota; class Bacteroidia; order Flavobacteriales; family Flavobacteriaceae; genus Flavobacterium. The sequence goes on from NZ_JBMLTK010000021.1 coordinate 423, forward strand.
GAAATGAAAACAAGTTGTTTGCTGCTTTTGCGCAGATGTGCCGGCGACCTCAGAAGCCGAAACTTGTGCTGCAAAAGCCAAAACAGCGCGTTTGAATTGCAGCGAATAGCCCGACGGCGCCGGAGGAACGACCCGCCGGAACGCCAAAAAAAACGATAAATAAAAGTTAAACTATGATAAATCGATAGTAATACTATTAATTTTGCGCTAAATAATTTGAGAATGCGAGAGCTTATATCAAATATCCGATTGCAGGTACATCAAAAAACGTTTGTCAAAGATCCGGAGACTTCGGAATTGGGGAAGAACCTCATTCGCGAAAGTATTTTGCTTATTGATGAAATTGGTTTTGAGAACTTTACGTTTAAGAAGTTAGGCGAGCGAATTAAATCTAACGAGAGTTCGGTATATCGTTACTTCGAAAATAAACATAAATTGCTGCTCTATTTGGCAAGCTGGTATTGGTCGTATTTAGAGTATCGTTTGGTATTTGCCACCAACAATATCGAGGATCCGTGTGTGCGACTTAAGATAGCTGTTGAAATTGTGACTGAAAAAGTTCTCGACGACACCGATACCGCACACATTAACGAGGCTATTTTGAGTCGGATTATTATAGCCGAATTTTCAAAAGTAATGCATACCAAAGAAGTGGATCAGGAAAATAAGGAAGGTTTCTTTTTGATTTACAAGCGGTTAAATGCCCGTATTGTTTCGATCATCAAGGAAATTAATCCGACTTATCCGTTTGCAGAAAGCTTGGTTTCGACGGTAATTTCGGGTGCGCTTCACCAACACTTTTTGAGTGAACACCTCGAATCACTTTCGAGCATAGACAGCGGAAAGTCGGTTTCCGAATTTTACACCCATCTAATCACTAATACTATACAGAATTAATATGACGCCTTTAAAAAGATTATACAGCATGCTCGAATTGGATCGCAAAGACGTGATTCAGATTTTTGCGTATGCCATAATTGCCGGTCTGATTTCGCTTTCTTTGCCGCTCGGTATTCAGAGCATCATCAATTTTTTACAATCGGGTCGCGTGAGCGCTTCGCTGGTTGTGTTAATCATTATTGTGGTGATTGGTGTGGCTTTGGGCGGCCTCATGTCGCTAATGCAATTGCGTATTACCGAGAATTTGCAGCAAAAGATCTTTATTCGTTCGTCGTTCGAATTTGCGGCGCGCTTGCCAAAAATCAAGTTCACTGAAATATATAAAATTTACCCACCGGAGTTAGCTAACCGCTTTTTTGATACGTTAGCCATTCAGAAAGGTATTTCAAAACTGTTGCTCGACTTTTCGGCAGCCATTTTGCAGATTACCTTTGGTATGATTTTGCTTTCGTTGTACCATCCTTACTTTTTATTGTTTGGTATTTTACTGTCTTTGCTACTTTATTTAATTTTTAAGTTTTCGTATAAGCGTGGTTTAAACACATCGATGTACGAATCGAAATACAAGTATAAAGTTGCTGGTTGGTTGCAAGAAATTGCCCGAAACAACCATAGTTTCAAGAAGTACCAGCACTTTTGCTTTGCGATGGAAAAAAACGATAAACTCACCGATGAGTATCTCATGTATCGCGAGAAACACTTTAAAGTTATTCAATCGCAGTACAGCCAACTTATTGTTTTTAAAATCATTATCACGGCAGGTTTGTTGTTGGTGGGCGGATATTTGGTTATGAACATGCAAATGAATATCGGGCAGTTTGTGGCAGCGGAGATCATTATTCTTCT
>NZ_JBMLTK010000022.1:0-11125 GCF_049240005.1 Flavobacterium sp.
CAAGGCGAAGGTTTGAGTTTTATTGAAGAAAGCGAACCGGGCGATTTGGCATTTTTTGATAACGAGGAAGGAAAAATCATCCACGTGGGCATCATAATGAAAGATAATTACATCATTCATGCCTCAGGGAAAGTTCGTGTAGATCGCCTCGACCACCTCGGGATTTATAATGCAGAACTACGCAAGCACACGCACAAACTTCGCGTGATAAAAAAGATTTTTTAGGCCGGAAGCAAATTCGGGCAATCGCTCAATTCGGGTTTACCGTGAACAAACTGGGTAAGCCATTCCCTCAGTTGTTCTATTTCATAAGGAAGTAACACTTTAATTGCTTTTTCCAATTCTTTACGAAAAAGCTTCGGATCAAAACTAACTCGTTCCAAGATCGTCTTGGTGTACGCAACCATTGTTCCTCTCATCGTGTCTGTTTTTTACTCTGGTTTGTCAAAGATACAAAATGTACTAAATCGATTTCGTACGTCTTGTGTTAAACAATCTGTAAAACAATTGTTAAAGTTTAGAACGCTTATAAACAACAAACATTTCGCGTTTTCCGGGAGGTCCGGGTACTTTTTGTACTTGAAAACCGACGCTTTCTAGGTTTCGTTTGATTACGGAGCGTGCTGCATAGGTTACCAAAATTCCTTCAGAATCAAGAGCTTGGTACATTCTTGAAAATATATCTGCCGACCATAGATCGGGTTGCACGCGATAACCAAAAGCGTCAAAATAAATTAAATCGAACGCGCCTTTAAATTCAATTTGCTCGAAAAGTAACTTTCGTTTTGTTAATTTAAAATAAGATGAGATCGTTTTTGCCTGCTCCCACTCTGCTTCAAACAGTTTTTCAAAAATCGGCTTGGCTGCTGGTGTATCAAGTAATTCCGGATAATTCATGGCACGATGTTCGGCAGTTTCAATCGGATAGGCTTCAACTCCTGTATAATCAATTTCCAGTAGTTGTTCTTCTGCGTAAAGCGCCGTTAAAAGTGCGTTTAAACCGGTTCCGTAGCCAATTTCTAGGATCCGTGCCTTTTTTTGTGAAAGGCGCTCTAATCCGTTTTTTATAAATACATGTTGTGCTTCCTGAATAGCGCCGTGTTTGGAATGATAATGCTCATCGACTTCGGGTAAGCGGATCGTCGATGAGCCATCGCTGGTGGTTATGATTTCTCGAATCACTCTAATTTAAGTGTTTTGATCCGCGCAATCGGTCCGCCGCATTTTTTCTCATGACAGCTAATACAGGCATTGATTGCAGCTTGGTAGTGCGTTCGCGCATTTTTTGTATCGCTGTAAATTAGTTTTTGATGCTTTAAAAACTCTTTGGCTTTCGCCTGAAAAAATGCGTCGTTATCTGTCGAATCGGTCATTTTTGCCGAATAAATCTTGTCAAAAACCACTGGATAAGTGCCGATTTCACCACCGCTGGTAAAAGTTGCTTTTATCCGCATATTTTCAACGTACATCTGCTCCATTAAAGCAGCCATTTCCGACATTTCGTACATTTGAAACTTCGATTTTTTAGCTGTAGTCATTTTGCAATTGGCCGAATCCTTAACTTTCGCAGTTTGCGTGTCGACTTTCTTCTCGGAACAACCAAAGAAAATAAAGCTTGCCAAAAGAATGGAGAAAACGCGCATTATTCTTCGATTAGAACACCGTCGGCAGTAAACGCATAGGTGATTTTCGGTTCTGTAATTTTATCAATTTCAGCTTGCGATTTACCCGCATCCTTCTCATAGTGCTTTAACTCATCTACTGAAACTACATCGATAAACGCTTTTCCGCTAACAATTGCTGTTGAGCCATCAGCATTTAAAGGCACGAAAAATCCGTAATCTTTAAATCTAATAAACGATTCCCTGCCTGAGGCCAAATCCATTTTCATCCAGCAACCTTTCTTTTTGCAAACGGAACCAATTTTACTGCGAAACTTCACTTGAATCGTGTCGCCTTTCTTAAGTTTCGCGTACTTCTGCAACATTTGTTCTTTGGTAAGTACGTTTGTAGCAGCAACCGGAGCGCCAAACTTCGCATAAGAAACAGTTGGTGTTTTTGAAGTATTTTCCTTCACTTCTATTTTTTCGGTTTCTGCAGCTTCAGCGGCTTCTGGTGTCTCTGTTGCCTCCGTTGCTTCCGGCGTTTCCGGCGTTTCGGCTGACTGTGCAGTAGCGTCGGTTTGTACTACTTTTTCTTGATCAGCGGGAACAGCTTCACTTTCTTGTTCTTTTTTACAGCTGATTAGTGCTGCACTTAGCGTAACGAAAAGGAGAATTTTTTTCATGGAATTATTTTAGAATCGTTTTCAAATTTAAGGGTTTTCCTTAGATATATTTTGTTGTCGAAAAGTAGCAGGTTTTTTAGTGGCTTTTCAAATAAGTGCGCGCCAACTCTAAGTCGGCTGCCGTGTCAATGCCAATCGATTGCTGCTCGGTTTCCACCATTTTAATTCGAAAACCGTTTTCGAGGTAACGCAATTGTTCTAATTTCTCGCTATTTTCTAAAATACCAGCGGGCAATGCTGCAAAAGACAATAAAGCGTTTTTTCTGAAACCATAAACACCAATGTGCTTGAAATAGATAGTTTTTTCGCCACCTTCGCGCAAGTACGGAATCGGTAAACGCGAGAAATATAAGGCATGCTGTTTTGAATCGACAACGACTTTTACGTGATTCGGATTTTCGATTGATTCCTGTTCTGTCAAGCGAGTCATTACCGAAGCAACATCGACCGTTCTATTCCTATCGTTTTCAAAAACCGACACAAGTTGTTTCAGCAGCGTGGCATCCACAAAAGGTTCGTCACCTTGGATATTGATTACCACATCGCAGTCTAAAATCTCGACGGCTTCAGCAATGCGATCGCTACCCGATTCGTGCGCCTTCAGACTCATAAAAACACTCCCACCTGCGGCTTTAATAGCATCGGCAATTTCTTCAGAATCGGTTGCAACCAAAACTCTATCGAATAAGCCCGTTGCTTTTACAGCGCGATACGTGCGAACGATAACGGCTTCGCCACCTAAATCCTGTAATAACTTCCGCGGAAGTCGTGTCGATTCTAAACGTGCCGGTATAACTGCTATACATTTCATAGTTAATTCCATTTTGGATTCGAAGATTCTATACTAAACAACCACTGATTTACGAACTTCGATATTTCTGATTTATTTCCCAACTTAAAGGCAAAACTACCTCCTGCGGTTTCAATCGTTAAGCTAGCCAAATCTAAGTTTTTATGCCACGCCAGTTGCACCAAGTTAACCGATTGCATTTTGTGAATTGGCAGTACTGTTACCGTTTTGTCCCATAAACCTGCGTGCAAATACAAATATCCATCGGCAACTTCCAAGCGATAATTTTTTAGAGCCGCAAAATTCCAAGCGAGAACTACAGTCACCAAAATCGAAACTCCGATTACACGATTTATGGTATCAATTTCAGGAATAAAAACCAGAGCCAAAATCGGCACAATCAAAATGAGAAAAGATGAAAAAACCGCTTTGCGCCAGTTAGATCGTAAAACCGTGTGTGCTTTTGGTAGATCGCCTAAGATAAACTTACGAATAGATTGTACTTCTTCGCTACCAATTCCTGGAAAATCCAAAGCTGATTTTACGGCACCATTCTTTCCGAGCAATCCGCCTGCTTGTGTGAACCTAATGACGGCAATGCCTAACTTTCTTTGTAGGAAATTTTGTTCGATGGTAAGCTGTTGCACTTTATTCGGACGAATGTTTGTATTTCTTGTACTTAGCAAACCGTATGTAAATTCCAAACCTGTTTCTTGCTGTTTTATCTGTAGTCCGAAGTAACGAACAAAAACCCGTATAAAATTGATAATCAGTAATAAAATTAAAGCAACTACAAGTAATACTCCAAGTAAAATTCCGTAGTTGAAAGTCTTTGAAAGTGCATCTACCTCCTCCTCGCTTATCGCTTCAATATTTGCTTGCTCTATCGTTTCGTAAATCGAAAAGAAGAACGCCATAATCAGCGCTAGTGTTTTAAAATAATTCGATGTTAGCGATGCTTTCACTAAGGAACTGACACTAACTTTTACGATTGCTAGCTGTTGTTCTGCTTCCGAAGTCGAAGTTTCAGCCACAGCCTTCGCACTTGCGTATTGGGTAAGTGTCTCTTTAAGTTCTTCTGCAACTTCTTTAGAAACAGCTTTGATTTTCACCTCAGCATCGGCACTCCCTGCTGTATCGATAATTACTTCATAAACAGACGTTAACTTATGAATAAACGACTGGTTTAAGCTTACTTGTTGAATATTCTCGAACTGAATTACCGTACGTGTTTTATTGATGATTCCGTCTTTCACCAATAAATTTCGCTCTTGTATGTTTAATTCGAACGTAAAAAACCAATATTTCAGCGCTGCAAACACCAAAAATGCCACCGCAAGTCCGAGAATAGCGAGCAAAATATACAGCGGTTGTTCACGCATTCTTAAAAATACCACCAAAAGCAGTGTGGCAAAGTGCCTGATGTTGTTAGTTAGCGAAAACACAAAAAGCACTAAAATGCCTGCAATGGATTGTCGTTGAGGTGTTTCGAAGTCTGCCATATACTACTGACCTTGAATTTTACTCGCTAAAAGATCTTTGATTCGAAGGGCAATATCTTTAGGAAGTCCGTCGATGCTTAAATCGTTCGACTCGTCTCCAGCTGTATACAATTGAATGCCCGCGAGTTTAAACATGCGCGGAAACAAGGCTTCGTGCAAGGCAATGTGCTGCACGCGATTAAAAGGAATTATCGTTGTTTTGATCGATAGAAATCCGGATCGATATACAATATCATGTTCGCGAATGGCGTAACCTCGACGTTTAAATCCGATGATAACTCCCGCGAATACAAAGAGCATGTATAGCAACAAAATGGGTAATCCGATGGGAAGTAATAGAGGCGCATCTTCTACTAAAAAGATAGCTGCTACAAAAGCCGCAGCGGGAATAAATGTCGCAATGGCCGCGTAGATCAGCATTACTTTCAAATAATCGGGATGCAAAACCTGCAATTCCACCGCTTCAAAATCGGGCAGTTCGTTGGTGAGCAGTTGCTTGTTGGAAAAGTCGTCTATGGAATCCATTTGTTTTTTCCGAAATTAGGTTTACGCTTTTCTAGGAATGCATTTCTGCCTTCCACGGCTTCTTCGGTCATGTACGCCAAGCGAGTAGCTTCGCCAGCAAAAACCTGTTGACCCACCATGCCGTCGTCGGTTAAATTCATTGCGAACTTGAGCATTTTTATGGATGTTGGCGATTTTTCGAGAATTTCCTGCGCCCATTCGTAAGCCGTTGCTTCCAACTCGCCGTGTGGAATAACCGCATTCACCATTCCCATTTCGTAAGCTTCCTGCGCTGAGTAATTTCTACCTAAGAAGAAAATCTCTCTCGCTTTCTTCTGTCCAACCAATTTCGCTAAATACGCCGAGCCGTAGCCGCCATCGAAACTCGTTACATCGGCATCGGTTTGTTTAAAAATAGCGTGTTCTTTGCTTGCTAAGGTCAAATCGCAAACCACATGTAAACTGTGTCCGCCGCCTACCGCCCAACCCGGAACCACAGCAATTACTACTTTGGGCATAAAGCGAATTAAACGTTGAACTTCCAAGATATTGAGTCTGTGCATACCGTCTTCGCCAACGTAGCCTTGATGTCCGCGGGCCTTCTGATCGCCTCCGCTGCAAAACGAATATACGCCGTCTTTTGGTGAAGGTCCTTCTGCGCTAAGCAAAACCACGCCGATTGATGTATCTTCTTGCGCATCGTAAAACGCCCGGTACAATTCAGCGGTAGTTTTCGGACGAAAGGCATTGCGCACTTCCGGACGATTAAAAGCAATACGCGCTACTCCATTGCTTTTGTGGTACGTTACATCGGTGTAGTCGCCTACTTTTATCCAATTAGGTTCTGATTTCATCTTTATTGATTGAGTTTTAATCCTTCTTCTGTAATGCTAATTAGTTGCTGTTTGTATAATTGACCCACAGCCTGCTTGAACGTTTTTTTACTCATGTTTAAAACCGACTTTACATCTTCCGGATGACTTTTATCGGTTAAGCCTAAAAAACCTTTGTTTGCTTTAATTTCGCTGAGCAACTTACCAGCTTCGGTTGATATTTTCGCATATCCAATGGGTTTTAAGGCTAAATCTATTTTTCCGTCTTCTCGAATTTGACGTACGTAACCTGTTAATTTATCGCCCGGACGAACGCGCAAACTCGCTGCTTCGTCGGTGTACACTAATCCGCGAAAGCGTTTGTTGACAATCATATTCACACCTAAATCGGTACGGTGACTTATCACTAAATCGACTTGATCGCCCGATTGCAAACCTTCAGGAATCTCTTGCAAAAGCTTGTTGATTTTACTGGTGGCGACCAATCTATTGGTTTTTTCATCCTTAAAGCAATACACTAGGTAACGCTTGTCAACTTCCATTCTTTTAGCTTGTTCGGCGAACGGAGCAAACAAATCTTTTTCCAGTCCCCAATCGAGAAAGGCACCAAACTGATTGATGTAATTTACTTTCAAATACGCATAATCATGGAGCGTGATGTACGGATTTAAAGTTGTTGCTACCGGACGTTCTTCGTGATCCAGGTAAATGAAAACCGAAATCTCATCGTCGATTTGCATTTGATCGGTAACGTATTTGTTGGGCAATAATACTTCGTTGTCTTCGGCGTCGCCCAAAAAAAGGCCAACTGCTGTTTTTCGAAGAATTCGCAAACGGGTAAAAACTCCGATTTCCATCATAATTGGTCTATTTTTAAAGCTGTAAAATATTGATCTAGTATCAAATCGTTTGTTCTAGTTGGTGTAAAGATTTCCAAAATACGGCGATCGCTTGCTGCAAAAAACGCTTTTAAAGCATCCGACAACTGGGCCGACGATGCAGCCGTTTGGTAAGTGAAATTATACATTTTTGCCAAATGTTCGGCGGTATAACAATGTGCTGTTTCAAAAAAAGTATGAAACGTCTCGTTTTCCTGGTGTCCGGGCAAAATTCTAAAAATGCCTCCTCCCCCATTGTTTATCAAAATAATTTTGAAATTTTGTGGTATGTACTGATTCCACAAACCGTTGCTGTCGTAAAAGAAACTGATATCGCCGGTAACTAAAATCGTAGGTTTTGCACTAACTACCGAAAATCCCACTGCCGTAGAAGTAGAACCATCGATACCCGACGTACCTCGGTTGCAATAAACCGCCAGTTTTTCCGGCAGTGCAAACAACTGCATGTAGCGTATCGATGCGCTGTTCGAAACATGTAAAGCAATATCAGCAGGCACAGCTTCGCAAATCAATTTGAAAACAGAAAAATCCGAAAACGCGGCAACTGCTTCGAATTCAGCTTGTTTTTCCAACTTACGGCGGTACCGCTGCAACTGCTTTTGTTTGTATGTGGAAGTAACATGCTGTGTGCGAACTACAAATTGCTGCTGAAAACTAGCTAGGCTCATTTTCAGGTGTTGCACGTCTAAACCAAAAGTATTGTAAGCCAAATGCGCATCGACATGAAAATGCGGTAAATCTGTGTACGAACGCAATAGTGTTTTTATGCGTTTACTGACAACCATTCCGCCTAAGCTTAACAACACATCTGAGCGCAGCGATTCGGTAAACAACGTATTGCTTTCAGAAATAAACGAATCGATTTGATTGATAAATTCCGAATGACGCACATTGCTGTTTGCTTCCGTGAAAACAAGCACACTCGGATCGGACGCCAAAGCGCGGATAAACGCGGTTGTGAATTGTTCTGGCAATCCGGAGCCAATCAAGACTAATTTGCGTTCGGCGGCATTCCATAAATTGAAAAATGCGTCGAGTAGTGGCTGCTTTTCTGCAGAAGGAACGATACGCGTGCTTGAAATGCGATAATCGAAATCAGACAAGGTTCGGTATAGCGGCTCTTCGAATGGCGCATTTATGTGAATGGGCAATTGCTCGGAAATAGCTTTGTGTATGGCTTTTCCCAGTTTGCGATCCGATTTTTTCGTGGGAAATTCAGGTAAATCTAAACTTTTACATACATGATTTTTAAGCACGTGCTTCTGACGGATCGTTTGGCCATCGCCGATATCAATTTTATGCGGCGGCCGGTCGGCAGAGATAACAACCAACGGAATGCGACTATAAAACGCTTCTGCCACAGCGGGATAAAAATTTAAAACAGCCGAACCCGACGTGCAAATAACGGCAACCGGTTTTTGTAGTTCCAAAGCCATGCCCATGGCAACGAAAGCGGCACTGCGCTCATCGGCAACGCTGTAACAGCTAAATTGTGGATGCGAAGCAAAACCAATAGTTAATGGAGCATTGCGCGAACCGGGCGAAATGACCACAGTAGTAATGTTGTACAGCAACAAATGTTGGATGATGGATTGCGCAAGTGTATTTTCTGGTACGATCATGTGTAGATTCCTGTTTCAAAGGTACGGCGTAGCGAATAAAAGTTCCTAATTTTGACGATAATTCCCGATTCAACATGCAAATCAGACCTGTTCGTACTTCCGATGTTCCCGAAGTAGTTGCCATTGTTAACTACGAAATTGAAAACAGCACCTCGATTTACGAAGAGCAAACGCGTAGCGTGGAAGCACAACAGGAACTCATTGCATCGATAACCGACGCAGGTTTTCCGTTTCTGGTTGCGGAAATCGACAATCGCGTTGCCGGCTTTGCTTGCTACGGAACGTTCCGCAAAAAATACGGGTACCGCAACACCGTAGAACATTCTGTTTACGTCTCGAACGATTTTCGTGGGAAACAAGTGGGTTCTTCCCTACTGCAAGCACTAATCGATTATGCAAAAAAACAACAACTGCATGTACTGGTGGCTTGTATCGACACACAAAACCCAAAAAGCATTGCCTTTCACGAAAAGTTTGGTTTTAAACAAACCGCAATTTTACCGAGAATAGCCGAAAAAAAAGGCAAAATCCTCGATCTTGCCATTTTACAATTGGATTTACGCCTTGATTAAATCGACGATTCGCGCATCGAGCGGACTAACAGATGAGGAGAAATCGGTTACTAAATTTCCTTTTTCGTCGATAAAGAATTTGTGGAAATTCCACATTACTGTAGAATCCTTAACGCCGTTTTTCTCTTTGGAAGTAAGCCACTGATATAAAGGCGATTGCCCAGTACCTTTTGTTACCATTTTTTCCATAATCGGAAAATCAATACCGTACTTCACCGAACAAAACGATTTGATTTCGCTGGCAGAACCCGGCTCTTGTCCGCCGAAATCGTTGCTCGGAACCGCAATAACCACGAACGAATCGCCGCCGTATTGCTTGTACAATTTTTCAAGCTCGGCGTATTGCGGCGTAAATCCGCATTCCGAAGCTGTGTTTACTAAAAGTACTTTCTTTCCTTTGAGTTGGGAGAAATCGAACGAATTCCCATTAATGTCTTTTACTTTAATATCGTAGAAATTCATAGAAGCTGTAGTTTTTTCTTTAGTTGGAGATAAAGGCACATTACTCACTTTTTGTTGTGCCGAATTGTTGCAAGAAAACAAGAGTGCCGCCGCGCAGCATATAAATAGATTTTTCATGTGTAATTTTATTTCAAAAGTACTATTTGCATTCTAAACATATGATAATATTTTTATAAAGTAGACTTTCGGGTACCTACGCTTCCCAAAAAAATAAATTATATTTACGGTATAACAAAAAATGCATGGAACAAGAAGTACTCATTCCCTTACTCCTTAAAAAGGATGAAAAAGCCTACACGATGTTGTATGATATGTACGCGAAGAATCTGTATGGCGTGATTTACAATTTGATGCGCGACAAGGAAGAAGCAGAAGACGTGCTTCAAGAAGTATTTGTGAAGATTTGGAAAAACATTGATTCGTACAATACTTCCAAGGGGCGTTTTTTCACTTGGATTGTGAATATTGCACGCAATGCAAGTATCGATCGTTTGCGTTCAAAAGGATTTAACAACGCGCAAAAAAACCTATCTGCGGATAATTTCGTACATCTACTTGATGACAGCAATAAAGCAAACTTCAAAATCGATTCAATTGGAATTCAAGAATTCATTAAAAAATTGAAACCCAAGTGTATCAAAATTATCGATTTGTTATTCTTTAAAGGTTACACGCAACAAGAAGCTTCTGAAGAATTGGAAATCCCGCTGGGGACGGTTAAAACCCAAAACAGAAATTGTATAGCAGACCTTAGAAATTTATTGCAAGTCTAATGGAAGTAAATGAATTTATCACCTCGGGAATCCTTGAACTGTACGTTTACGGAGTAGCTACTGAAGCCGAAGTTGCCGAAGTAGAGCGCATGGCGGCCGAGCACCAAATAGTTCGCGACGAAATTAAATCGATTGAAACAGCGGTTGTTAGTTTGTCGTACACGATGGCGCCTTACTTGTCGGGCGAGAATTACCAACGCATTGCCAAAGCTATTTTTGGCAATGAGATTCAGGCACCAAAACCGGTAAAAGTTATCGGATTGGCCACGTATATTGGTTACGCTGCCTCGGTATTGTTCTTGTTGGGTTGCGGTTATTTGTTCTTTGAGAATCAGAACAAAGATGCTGCACTGAGCACGGTTAACGAAGAAAAAGTGGCACTCACGAAGAAAATTGATACCTTAAATCAGGTTAATGAGAGTCGTTTAGCATTGGTTAACGTTTTGAGAAGCAAGGAAAACACGGTAATCGATTTGGCGGGACAGGCTATTGCACCGGAATCGTCGGCACGTATTTACTGGAATAAGGCGTCGCAGGAAGTGTACGTAGATATTGCGTCGTTGCCGGAGCCGCCGGAAGGAAAAGTGTACCAAATCTGGTCGTTAAAGCTGGTTCCGCAACTTACGCCAACATCTATTGGTACGATTGCAAACTACGATTCGTCGGCCGAGAAAATCTTCAAAGTTGAGCCTACGGGCGATGCTGAGGCGTTCGGAATTACGCTCGAACCCGAAGGAGGAAGCGCTACACCAACGATGGAGCAGTTGTACGCACTCGGAAAAGTTTAAAAATTTTTATTGCTGATTTGGGCGCAACCCCACCCCCTAAACCCGGCCGGGGTCAGGCTTTCCATTTCAACCCACTCACAGGGCGGTTTTCGC
>NZ_JBMLTK010000023.1:0-3707 GCF_049240005.1 Flavobacterium sp.
ACTGCACCGAAGAACAATACGCCATCAACAGACGTAGCGAATTCCTGATCGTGAAGAAGTAAGGGGAAAGTACAAGATTATTCTAATAAAGGCCGAACTTAATTGTTTGGCCTTTTTAATTTCTCATTTATCCAAGTATAACCAAAGTCTTCTACTTTATTAACCAATTGATAAGCCGTTCGTTCCTCGGAATCAAAATAATAATTTGGATGAGGAACCTTATATTCCGCACTAGATTTATTGTAATATTCAACCTTAGCGGGATGGTAAGGTGATACTGCTGTAAGCAATTTTGGTAATGAACTAAAGTTGTTGAAAAGAAAATCTATAGTGCCGCAGCAATCTTCAATAGAAATCAAATTCACTAAATCTGCACCATTTATAGCCGAGTTTGATCTTGCCAAGGATAGAACAGGATGGCGATCAGTTCCTATCAGTCCGCCAAACCGTAGAACTTTGAATAAAGAATTTTCTAGGAAAACTATTTCTGACTGTTCTAATAGTATCTTTCGTTCCGATTGAAACAAACTTCCAGCTCCAATTGAACTAATAAAAATTGTTTTAATACCAATTGATACTATTGTAGTCTTCAATTTTTCAAGTAGGATTAAATAGTCTTCAGGTATTTTTGCCGAACTTGGAGGCAAGGCGATAATAATATGGCTTGCCGACTTCAAAATCTCAGAAATAGAATTTGGTAAATTGTCAGAAAACAAGTCTAGTGCACAGACGTTCGTTTTGGCGTCTAATTGATACCGGAGACCGGCACTTCTTTTAATTCCTATTATTCTTTCAAAATGAAGCTTATTGGCTAAAGCATAATTTTGACCAAGCCATCCAAACCCGATAATTAATAGTTCTTTTTTCATTGTTATTCTCTTTTCACAAGTAAGTAGTGCTCATTATCGAACATTCTATATCCTTGGTCGTAAATGTAAAAGTAATTTTCGCCGTTAGACGATCTCTCAATCATTGTTATCAGGTTAAAATCAAATCCGCGAATGACTAAACTTGCACGATTAGTTTTAGTAATTCCTTCACAGTTTAATTCACACAATATTCTGTGGTTCTTGCGTAGTCTTTCGTTAATCATCCTAACAAAACGACCACCTGATCGGTTGAGCTGATTGTGGTGTTCAATGCGGCATGCATCACTGCAGAATTTTCTTCCATCTCTTCCAACAAGCTTCGTTTGGCAAACAATACAATTTTTTGTCATGGCGTATAATTTTAAGATGGTGTTAAAATTAAAATAGGAATTTGAATTTAGATTACGGAAAAACCGTAAAAATTTAATTGTTAATAACATAGCTAAACGTTTATAAACGTTTATTGATGGAAAATTACATTGTTGTTTTAATTCAAACACAGAATTTTGTTCTTATTAACAAAAACATTTACTGAGAAGCCATGGAAACAATTATTAGAAATCGCGTTATTCTACGCGGACACGCAGGTTCGGATGCAAAAGTGAAAACGTTCGACAGCAATCGAAAAATCGCGACGATTAGTATAGCAACCAACGAGAGCTATACCAACAGAGCTGGTGATAAAGTTGAAGAGACGAGCTGGCATCGTGTTATTGCTTTCGGAAAACTTGCCGATTTAGCCGAACAGCATGTTTTGAAAGGTAAAGAAATTGGAATTGAAGGAAAACTGAGTTCTAGATCTTACGAAGATGCAGCAGGCAACCGGCGCTATGTTACAGAAATTATTGCCAATGAAATTACTGTTCACAGCAAGAAAGAGGAAGAAGCTAAAGCAGAAAGCTAGTGTAAACTTTTAAAACGCTACGATGGCGATTTAGTCCCGCAGTTTCTGCACTACAACGATAGTAACGTTAATCCTTTATTTAGTATAGTTTTATCATTTGCGAATTATCTCTAGTGTTCGGCGTTTTCTGTATCTTCGATCAAAAAGAAAATTTGAAACGAGTCATTCACATAGATAAGAACCATCCTAGCTTGGAAACTGGACTAAGTGCTTTAGGTTTTGAAAACGTACTTCTTGATGAATTGCCAAGGTCTGAAGTTCAGAAACAGCTACATGCGTATGAAGGTATAGTTATCCGAAGCCGCTTTCCACTAGATGCTACTTTCTTGGAATCCGGCACTAATTTGAAGTTTATCTGTCGAATTGGTGCCGGCCTTGAAAACATCGACCTTAAGTATTGTAAGGAAAAAGGAATTGAAGTTATTTCTACACCTCAAGGGAACGCAAATGCAGTAGGTGAACACACACTAGGTTTACTTTTAAATTTGATGAACAAAATTAAAAAGGCAGATAAAGAAGTTTGTGCGGGACTCTGGCAGCGTGAAGCGAATCGTGGGTATGAAATCGAAGGAAAAACAGTTGGAATAATTGGATACGGGATTATGGGCAGCGCCTTTGCACGAAAATTAGCTGGATTCGATTGTGAGGTTTTATTTTATGATATTGCTACAAAAGAAGCGGTGTACAATCATAAGCAAGTAGATATTACAGATCTTTACCAGAAAGCGGATGTTATTAGCCTGCATGTCCCACAAACACCACTCACGCGTTACTTCGCCAATAAAGAATTCTATGATTCCTTTAAAAAGCCAATCTGGTTGCTTAATGCTGCTCGTGGTTCTGTTTTGGAAATTAACGCTCTAGTTAATGCATTAAAAGAAGGAAAGGTTCTGGGGGCAGGTTTGGATGTATTGGAGTACGAGAGTACTTCTTTTCAAGCTAATTTTAATCTGGAATCCAATGCAGATTTGCAATATTTAACTACTGCGAGCAATGTCATTTTAACGCCACATATTGCTGGCTGGAGCTTCGAAAGTGAAATAAAAATGGCACAGATAGCAATTTCAAAAATTAATGACTTCTATACGCATGGTCGACAATAGACACCAAGTATTTTCTGATGACGGTGGTATTTCAAGATTGATAAGAAAAATTCGACATCTTTTTGAAATTTGTTAAAAAAAAATTAAATTCGTTTCTTTTACGTTATGGAAAATTCGCAACCAACTGAATCTTGGAATACACCTAAACAGCAACTTCCCTCCGACATTCCTGTTTTTAGAGTTGATCCGCTCCTAGTACTTATTCTTGGAATAATTACCTGCGGCCTCTACCTTATTTATTGGAATATAAAAATTGCAGATGTAATGAATGCAGCTAATAGAAGGGAAATAGTTTCCGGACCTGTTGCAATTCTAGCTGGTTGCTGTTATCCGGTTAATGTTTACTTCTTTTACGTGGTGGCAAAAGACGGTTTGCCAGCAGTTTACCAACTGAGCAATCGACCGCAGAAAGATGATACCGCCCTTCTTTTGATTCTCGGATTTTTCTTACCAATGGTGGCAGCTATGATAGTACAAGGAGATGTCAACAAACTATACGACCAAGCGTAACGATTTATTTGTATTCTCGGTATTTTCTATACTGATTGTCGGGATCCCATTTATATTGGCATGGAACAGCAGTAGTAGCGAACTGCGATACAAGCAGTCCTTTTGCCCTTTTAAAATGCTCTCCGGACTTCCTTGTCCTGGCTGCGGAATAACTAAATCAATCGTTGCTTTATACGAAGGTGCTATACCAGAAAGTATCGAATATCATCCGTTTGGAATAGTTGTTTTTGGGCTTGCAGCTACTTTTCTTTTTGCACAAGCAGTACTGAATAAAGCACAGGTAGATAAATTATATTACCACTTTTTTAGAAATAGAAAACT
>NZ_JBMLTK010000024.1:0-59967 GCF_049240005.1 Flavobacterium sp.
TCGTTTGTTGTACAGCAAAGCGCAAGCAGCACAAGCACGATTTACAGCAACAGACATTCAAGCAGAAACGCAGATCGTTTTAGTGAAAATCTACGATGCGCAAAATGAAGTTTATGTGAGAAAGTTCCCATTTAAGAACTAAATCCTTCAACTTATACATTAAAAATCGGTCTCAAATTGGGACCGATTTTTTTGTTTTGAAAACTGTGGGAAAACAAGGGTGCTTTGGCAATTCAAACATTAATCGGAAGTCGTATTTTATTCTTCGAGACAGCAATCAGAGTTTGCTTTTGTTGTAGAAGTGCGTCAGGGGCCGGGTGCTTGTTCCTTATTAGGAACAGAGTTCTTTGAGATTTTACAAAGCAGATTATTCTTTTAAAAATTACGGTTTTTCCGTACTGAAAATTTCTGGGAATTTCGTAATAGGGAATGTCCCCACACCCTCCCGCCCCACAAGGCGAAGCACGGAAAAAAAATCGAGATTGGGTTACGGGAAATCCGCATATTTTTTGGAAGTAGTGAGATTGGAGTATTAAGATTGGAGTATTGAGTATTAAGACAGCGCGACATTCACCCTTTTACGTATCCTTTTTTTAGAAACTAGTCCCGATGGCTATCGGGATCGCGACGTTCACCACTAGACGTATCGTTTTCCCCAACCCAACCCACGTAATATCGGTGCCTGAGCCTGTCGAAAGCTAGTGCGATTTTTTAGAGGCTTGACACGTTCTGTGTTTTCCTCAACGGTACCCTATTGCGCAAAATTCTGTGAGGTTCAGTGTTTTCTGTGCGCTTAAAAAGCTGGTACGTGAGTTTGTCGAAGGCTAAGGGAGATTTTTGTATTAAGATTCGAGTCCCGATAGCTATCGGGATAGACTCAGCGACGTTCACCACTTAACGATTCATTTTCCCGCCCTTACCCGCGAATCGTCGGAGCCTGAGCCTGTCGAAGGCTAACCGCAAAGGACGCAAAGATTTACGCAAAGGTCGCAAAGAGGTTTTTGTTAGTATTAAGATGGGAGTATTAAGTATTAAGACTCAGCGACGTTCACCACTTAACGTATCGTTTTTTGGGTAAGTTAGTCCCGATAGCTATCGGGATAGACTTCGATGATTTTGCCATGTAACGTATCAGTTTGCCCAACCCAAACCACGTATCGTTGGTCTCTGACTGGGTCGAAGGCAGCTTGTCAAAGGCCAATCTTTCAATCTTTCAATCTCGAAATCTTTAAAATTTACGGTTTTCCCGTAAAATTTATTTCCGGGAATTTCGTAATAGGGAATGTTCCCACACCCTCCCGCCCCACAAGGCGAAGCACGATAAAAAAATCGAGATTGGGTTACGGAAAAACCGTATTTCTTGAGACAATTTTAATCAAATATGTTTTTGTTATCGGCGCCTTAAGTCGAGTGTTGGAGCAATGTCAATAAGTAACTCAGGTAGCTGCGACATAAGAGTTTTCGTTAGTTCGATTGAAATGCTGATTTTAGTTTTTGACGAAAAATGATTAGACTACTTTCCGTAGCTGATTCTACTAACTGAAATTTTAACCACCATCTTACGTTTTCAATGACATCTATTTTCTATGATTATTCGATATGTTCTTGTTGTATTCTGGTGCAAAAGCAAGCTTTCTATGGTTTGTATTTTATTGATTATGTCGCTGCCAATCAACTTTTAATTGACCTATTTATCGAACTCATTTTATTTTTGGATTGACACGTGGGTTAGGTTGGCCGCAATAGCGGTTGGCGTGGAAACCCCACAGCGCCGACCTCAGAAGGTGCGAGGAGTTGCAGCAAAAACGCGGGCGCCGCTGTTACGATTTTTCTTTGGTTAAAGTTCGTTGCGGCGCATTGCCCAAAAAATTAAAACCATTTTCTAGTGAAAAGGGAAATCAAGATCTTAGGGTCTAGCGTAACAATAAAACGAATTTTTTCTTGGTAATTGGGTTGCGCAATTTCCCAGCCGTTTGATGAGTTAACTGGTAAATACACTTCGAAGAAGTCGGTTACTAAATTTAGTCGAATACCGCTGTCGTAAATAAAAGTTGCGCTCGTGTTACGGCTTTTGGTAACGGCTGCGTCGCCGTACAATTCGATCCAGTTCCAAATACCTATTCCGGCATTTAGCGACGTAATCCATTGGTTGCTAAATCGTTGAGGTAAAATCGATTTAAATGCGGCGTCTGTTAGAATTATCTGTTGGCTAAAGATTCCAGTACTTTCAGAACGTCCGTAGTACATATAATCGAAAAGGTAGTCTGTGGGTCGGTCGATACCAAAGCTAAAGTAGTCGGATGTTGTTCGATTTGATAAAAACGTTCCACCGAAAAATCGCAATGAAAGTTGGTGGTTTTTAGTGAGAAGCTTTCTATAATCAACCTCCAAGGATACTTTGCTAAAATCTTGCGAAAGTTGAAAATCAGGAGTAAATGAAAAGTGTTTTAGCACTTCCGATTTACTGTAGGCGTATCGTGCGTTAAAAACGCTGTAGTTGTTAACGTCGTCGGGTGGATTTAAGAAATAGGGCTGTTTTTGAACGAAAACGTTTCTAACCAAGAGCAACTGTTTCTCGTTGTTTCGGAAATTCGGATTGCGCCATCTTAGAAAAACAGCTGGATTTAGTTTTAAATATGATGCTTCGGGTGCGTAATGAAGAAACGAACCGGCGAACTGATATCGTAAGTTGAACCAGTTACTGTTTCGAAAATTATGGTTTCCTGCAAAGGAGAAATGTCCGATAAGTCGTTGTGTATTTGGTGAATACATTGGATTCACGTCGAAATTAAACGGTTTATCGAGCATGGTTTTGTTGTGAAACCTTAGGCCGGGCGAAATTCCGTCGTACAAATTATACGATAA
Source organism: Flavobacterium sp. (assembly GCF_049240005.1). Taxonomy (GTDB): domain Bacteria; phylum Bacteroidota; class Bacteroidia; order Flavobacteriales; family Flavobacteriaceae; genus Flavobacterium. Next base: position 2,866 of record NZ_JBMLTK010000024.1, read on the forward strand.
AGAAGGAACGTAAAGCACTTGATTAAAAAACGGTGCTTCCAGATCTTTCATGATTGCAAAGGTAAAAGGCTTGTTAAAGAGCGATTTATCGATTGCAGTGCTGTTGTTTCGTAGGTTGTATTCCGGAAACTCGTTTTTGTAGTTGAGAGCGAGTCTATTGGCTCCGTTTTTGGGTAATTTATACAGCGTATCGGTGTTGGTCCAAATCCATTTTTTTTCGACGATTTCTTTCTTTTTCAGCAAATAGATAGGAATTGGATATGAGGTTGTGCTGTTCGATTTTATTTTAAAGGAAATACTGTCTTTTTCTATGTGTATTTCGCTGAAAGTGAAGTCGGTTGCATCTCGATTGGCAACTAGGTTTTCAATTATTTTATCGGTTTTGTGATCTGATTTTTTAGATAATATATTGTTGAAAGACTCAAATGATTGTTCTTTTTGTGCAAGAAATTCTCGAATGCTCTCTGATACGCTGTTGTTGTTCAGGTATTCGTCGATGTATCGCAGTACTATGGCGAATTTAGCTCGGTTGGCAATGTTGTGATTGAATTTTATTTGCTGATCTGCAGGTAGATTGAGCGGTTGATCCAGGTTTTTACGTGCCATTAGCAGATAATGGTAGTGAAATTGGTCGTTAAACGACACTTTTGAAAGATTGAAGTTTGAGAACAATTTGTATTTGCTCAGCCGTCCTAGCATCTTTTGCTCGGAATGATAGGTGTCGATATATGCCATGAGCATGTAATGCGCAATTCCGTCGGTAAGAAAGCCGTTTGAGCGTTTATCGATTTCTGTATTTTTTTCCAGATATTTTTGGATGAATACTTTCGCGAATTGAATTTCGAAAACAAAATCGTCGGAAAATGGGCGCAGGAATTTAGGTAGCTGATTGAGTCCGTAGAACGGTCGCTGATCGTAATCGGCTTTGGTAACCAGAATTTTTCCTTGCAGATTTTTGTTCAGGAAATTTTCGGTAAAGTCGATGATGCGATTCATCGAAATGATTTTCTCGAATTCGTTTTTTCCGCTGAGCTTAATGTCGGTTACAACCATTAAATCGTTGTGCTGGACGGTGGTGAATCGGTTTTTTGCCGTGATGAAAAAATCGAAGTTTTTACTGTTATTTTGGATGAAAACGTTTTCACTTGTTGGTATCAAATCGGTTGTTAATTCGAGTTGATACGGATTGTTAACGGTGAAATGTACATTGGTAGGTGCTACGGCAGCGTCGGAACCGTTGTCGTTTTCGTAGGCTAAGAAACGACCGTCTTTAAAGGCGGCTGGCATTAAGAATACGTCGCGCAGCAGCAAACTGCCGTTTTTTTCGTAGCCGAAGCCATTGAATTTTGCGGATGGAATTCGAAGTTGGTAATCGAAAGTAAGTTCGACGGATTTTCCCGGTAAGAGCGGTTCTTTTAATACAATTTTTAGCAAATCTTTTCCGTTGCCCATTTCGGAGTAGCTTGCGACGGCTCCTGTAATTGCATTTATTCGTGTGTATCCTTTTTCTGCACGACCGGCAAGGAAGAAACTGCGCACAAACTCGTCGGAAAATCTTTGGGTTAGTGCTGATTTCTTTTGTGAATACGCGTTATTCCAATTGTAGAAAATAAGTTCGGTAAGTGGCTGCTGCGAATCGTTTTGGTAGGTGAATGTTTGTTTGACGTCAACAATCTTTTTTTCGATTGTTACATTTGCTTCAATAGAAGTTTGGTGCTGCGACCAGGCAACAACGGAAAACAATAATAAAGCGATTCGTAAAGCTCTTTGCAATAGCAACATGTTTTAGGGAATAGCCTACAGCCAAGTACAAAAACTCGTTTTGCCTTGCTTTATTGTATACGTACCTACAAAAATTAGAAGTTCGGACTCAGCGTGTATTTCTTGTAGAAATTGTCGAGTACTTCAACGACTTCATCTTCGGTGTCTACAATTTTGATCAAATCGAGATCCCCGGGGCTTACGGTCGCGTATTTTTCTACTAAAATGGTTTTAATCCAATCCATTAATCCACTCCAGAAGGTTTTTCCGACAAGAATTACAGGGAATTTTGCCACTTTTTTGGTTTGAATTAGCGTGATCGCTTCGAACATTTCGTCGAGTGTTCCAAAACCTCCGGGCATAACCACGAAGCCTTGCGAATATTTTACGAACATTACTTTTCGAACAAAGAAGTAATCGAAATTTAGGTTTTTATCGTGATCGATGTATGGATTGAAGTGTTGTTCGAAAGGGAGTTCGATGTTTAAACCCACAGAAGTTCCACCACCTAAGTGTGCACCTTTGTTTCCGGCTTCCATGATACCTGGTCCGCCGCCGGTAATTACGCCGTAACCCGCTTTACTGATTTTGAAAGCAATTTTTTCGGCCAATTGATAGTAGTGTTGATCGGGTTTGGTACGTGCTGAACCGAAGATAGATACACACGGACCGATGCGTCCCATGGTTTCGTAACCGTTAACGAATTCGGCCATAATTTTAAAAATGGCCCAGCTGTCGTTGGTACGGATTTCCGTCCATGTTTTTTGTTTTAATCGGTCTTGGATGATTCTATCGTCGTCGTTGTCGAAATCTTCTACTCGCATAGTTTAAATTTTAATGAGCTTTCGCAGAAAAATATCGTTTTCGAAAAAGCCGACCGCAAATTTAGTGAAAAAGCCTTGGTTTTAGTAAATGTTTTTGTGCGATATCTGCGGGTATTTGAAAGGTATAAGTGTACTTCGTCAGCAATTTTATAGAGAAGAAACGGACATACATATGCAAATTTGGTAATATCAGGAAAGCTGTAACACTATTTTTAGGTTTTCGTTCAAAACCGCAATTTCACTTTTAGAGAGTCGGCCTAATAGTCCTTTCGCAAAATTTTTGTCTATAGTAGCTATTTTTCCAGTTCTTACTAAAGATTCTTTTTTAATTCCGTTTGTACTATTCGGCTTGAGAATAAAATCAGTTTCTTCTTGCCTTGAGGTTTGAGTAGTGATAAAGCAAACAGTGATATCGAGATCGTTTTCAATGAAAACAATGGCGGGTCTTAATCTACTGCCGCTTAGATTGGTGAATGGAAATGTAATTGATTATGATATCTCCTTTAACCACGATACTGTTCTTTCAAATCATTCAAAGTGTAAATTTTTTCTTCGTCATGTAGGAAGTCGAAAGTCGCTGATTGTGAAGCAAGCTGTTGTAATCCTTCGTTGATTCTTCTTTCTTCGTATTTTTTCATGATGAAGTCGGCAAAGTTGAAAATTTCCAGTGCTTTATCTTTGGGCAGCTGAATTATAACCTGAGTTCGATTAAAAATCTTTGTCAGATTGCTCGAAATCAACAAGTTGTGAAATCAAACAGCAAGGAAAAGTAACAACTTCCACGCTAAACAGATGAACGGCTGTCTACTTCGTTAGATTTTTTTGCGATACTACAGTATCCCAAAACAAATCTGCCTTGTATTCAACCATTCATCTGTTTTCTGACCGCAATTTTTAAATCGAACTCAGGTTTATAGCTTGTATCGTTTTGTCAATCATAGCTTGGCGAGTCATTGCTTTTTTATCAAATTTACGATTTTTCGGATTTTATTTTATCTACCTAGGTATGCATTTGATAAATAATGTGTGTAATGTGCACGATTTTCTGCAACAGCGATTGGAAAAGAAAGCGTGCGGTGAACAAAAACGTACTGCTGCGTAGCGGATTTTGGCGACCAGCGGAAGCCGAAAGACCTGCTGCAGCAGTAGTTTTTGTTGCCGTACCTTTACTTGGAAAGCGCGATGCCCGGCGTTTTTGTTTCCACTGTTTCGCGCCGGGCAGTTGCCCCAATTATTAATGTCTTACAATCAGTTTTTCGGTTTTGGTTTCGTTGTTTGCAAACGTAAGGTTAACCAAATAAATTCCGTTTGGAAGCTGGTTTACATCAATTCGATTGCCGTTTATTTTTGTGGGAACAGATTTCCCATCGATGGTGAAAATTTCAGCTTTTGTGACCTCTTCGTTAAGCGAAATGCTGTTTGAAGCTGGATTTGGGTAGAAACTTGTTTTGTTCTGATCGAAATCGGAGGTACTTAATACTGTATCGATGAAGAATTTAGCCAGTGCAAAATCGGTTGTTCCTTGAGTTTCGCCTCCAATACCTGCTGCAATGGCTGTATTTCCGGAAACCAGCAGTCGTACAATACCATCAGCTGCATTGTTTATATCGATGGTTAGTTTTCCGCCATCGGCGAAGATAGGATCTAGCTCGCCGTTATTATTTACACGTACTGCTGTGAAATCGAAATTATTATCGTTGTTGAGATTTGAACTTCCGCTGATTAATAGTTTTCCGTTAGCATCTTCGTGCAAATCTTCTGGAAATCTAATTGTTTGGATGGCCAAAGGTAGATTACCGTCGTTATCTAAAGTGGTGTCAAATTCGCCGTTAGAATTAAATCGGGTAATAAGTGCTTCTTCGTTTTCACCTATGGATGAGCAAACGGTAATTTTGCCATTTGGGCTAGCGAGTAGTGCTACTGGGTAATCGTATTCTGGGCCACCGAATGTAGCCGATCCGTTACCATTGAAGGTGGTGTCGAGCGTTCCGTTAGAGTTGTATCGGAAAACAATTACATCGGCATCGTTACCGTTAAAGATGGTTCCGGCAGCGATTATTTTTCCCGACGCAAGGGCTTTGATCTTAAATAAATTTTCTTGTTCTTGTGTCGTAGAAGGTAAATTAGAAGTTCCACCGGTTCCAAATGTATTGTCAAAACTGCCGTTAGCGTTTAAACGAGTAAGTTTATAGTTCTCGGTGAAGCTAGATCCAATCGTATATATTTCGGTACCGGCAAGTAGTATCTTGCCATTGCTTAATACTTCGATATCATTGATTTTAGTGAAATTATCAGTAAAAAGAACAAAGCCGTTTGTTCCGAAACTTGTATCGACAGTTCCGTTTGGATTTATTTGTAAAACGTAAGAATAAACGTCGCCAGCAGCAATTATGATTTTCCCGTTTGGCAATATTTCAATATCGGTAATATTGTAGTACGGTGTTTGATTGAATAAGCGTAGAATTCCGTTATCAGCGAAAGAAGTGTCGAGAGTTCCGTTGGCATTGTATCTCAGTACAACCGAGCGCAATTCATCGTTAAAGAAAGCTACTCCAGCGACTACAATCTTGCCATCGGACTGTAGTTTGGCTACGTTCAACTCGTCGTAAGCAGAGTAAGGAAAGAAAAATTCTACTTTTCCGTCGGTGCTAAAACCGGTGTTTAGTGATCCGTTGCCGTTGATCTTGCAAAGGTATATTCTATCTTGAAAGAAAGATAAATCGGCATTTCCGGAAAACACGAGATTTCCGTCGTTGGCAATAGAAAAGTCGGCGATATTGTCGTTTAGATTAGAAAGAGTATATACCGTTTGCCCGTCGTTGTCGAATGTAGCGTCTGCGCTGCCGTTCGAGTTAAAGCGAAAAGCAGTTACTTTTCTATAGCTTATCGTATTTAAAGTGATTGAGGTTTCGGTAAAGTACATGTATTTTCCCGTAGGAAGTAATTTGAGGATGCCTTTGTTTGAGAAAAAGTCATCTGGAGCATTGGCTATAGCAATGCCATCACTATCGAAAGTGGTATCGTAATTTCCGTTAACTGTGAGTCGGATTAAGTAAACTCGTGGTAAACTGTTTGAGTAGACTTCGTTTGCGAAAAGCAGTTTTCCATCGGCTTGTGCAATAACATTTGACACACGTGCTCCTACAGTCCCTGTGAAGGTAAACAATCGAAAACCTGTAGTGTTGAATGTAGTATCTAGAGCACCAGCTGCGGTATATTTGGCAATGAAAGGTTGAGTGTCGTTTCCAAGATTTACACCGCTTACAACGATTTTGTCGTTATTTAAAATTGCTACCGAGTTTGTAATTTCTCCAGCTCCCACATTGGTTATCGTTGCACCATTTGTCCCAAAAGTTGTATCGATTGCACCGTTTGTATTAAGACGTGTCAAGCGGAAATCTTGTTGGTTTACATTGTAATAGGATAGAACTACAATTTTTCCATCGGCTTGTTGTGCAAAATCTACGAAGTAAACAAAGCTTGAATTGTTTTCTGTATCGGTAATAATCTGGCCATTTACGCCGAAAGAAGTATCGGGAGTTCCGTTGGTTAAATAACGTGCTACCGCAACGCCGGAACTGTCGCCACCACCAACAAGTATTTTACCATCCGATTGCAGTATTAGTTTTTGAAAGCCAGCCACACTTTCGTTTAGTACTCTTCCCGTACCATTGAAAGTAGTATCGAGTGTGCCGTCGGTATTGACACGAATTATAAACCCGTATACATGATTAAAGTTATTGAATCGGCCTGCGAGTACAATTTTTCCATCGGTTTGTGTCGCCTGACTGGTAATTGTGAAATCGGCTTGCCCGATATCTGTAAGTATTTTTCCGTTATTTCCGAATGTTACATCTAGATCGCCACTGTTTTGGGCAGATGATAGTCCGACTGAGAAAAGGAAACTCAGTAAAAAGGTAATTTTTTTATTCATAGAAATGTGCCATAGTGGCAATAGTTAGGTTTTAGCAAAAAGTTTTCAAAAGTAGTTTTTTTAAACATTATGGCTTCGGAAAAATCTTACAACTATATATATTTTTAATTTTTAAGGCAACTCGCTCTTCAGAAACTTCGCCGTATAACTCTTTTTGTCTTTTATAAGTTCTTCAGGTGTTCCAGTGGCTACAATCTTTCCACCTCCTTTTCCTCCTTCGTAACCTACATCGATCACGTAATCGGCAAGTTTAATTACGTCGAGGTTATGTTCGATAATCAAAACTGTATTGCCTTTATCAACCAATTTGTTGATGACATCCATCAATACGCGGATGTCTTCAAAATGCAAACCAGTTGTTGGTTCGTCCAGGATATAAAAAGTGTTACCCGTATCTTTTTTCGAAAGTTCACCAGCTAGTTTAATGCGTTGTGCTTCGCCGCCGGATAATGTTGTGCTCTGCTGACCTAAAGTAATATAGCCCAAACCAACATCTTGAATGGTTTTTATCTTTCGATAGATTTTTGGAATATTTTCAAAAAACGGAACCGCTTCATCTACAGTCATATTCAACACATCGGAAATCGATTTTCCTTTGTACCGAATTTCGAGCGTTTCTCTATTAAAACGCTTGCCCTGACAGGTTTCGCATTCCACATACACATCGGGTAAAAAGTTCATTTCAATGGTTCGAACTCCGCTGCCTTCGCAGGTTTCGCAGCGTCCGCCTTTTACGTTAAAGCTAAATCGGCCCGCTTTGTACCCACGAATCATACTTTCGGGTGTCATCGTAAACAAGTTTCGAATCTCCGAAAAAACATCGGTGTATGTCGCCGGATTACTACGTGGCGTTCGCCCAATCGGACTTTGATCAATGTCGATTACTTTATCCAAATGTTCTAAACCTTCGATTTTCTTGTACGGCTGAGGCTTTTTAACTCCGTTGAAAAAATGTGCATTCAGAATCGGATACAAGGTTTCGTTAATTAAAGTCGATTTTCCGCTGCCCGAGACGCCTGTAACACAAACTAATTTGCCGAGCGGTATCTCAATACTTACATTTTTGAGATTATTGCCCGTTGCACCAGTTAACTTCAAAGATTTACCGTTGCCCTCGCGTCTTTTCTTGGGAATTTGAATCGATTTTTTTCCGTTGAGGTAAGCAGCGGTTAGCGTATCGTGCGTTAATAATTCTTTCGCCGTTCCGATACTAATGATTTCACCTCCGTGTCGACCCGCTTTCGGTCCGATATCTACGACATAATCCGCGCGTAAAATCATGTCCTTGTCGTGTTCGACGACCAAAACGGAATTTCCGATATCGCGCAATTGTTCTAAAGAAGTAATGAGTTTTTCGTTATCGCGTTGGTGTAAACCGATACTAGGTTCGTCGAGGATATACAAAACACCAACTAATTGCGAACCAATTTGAGTTGCCAATCGAATGCGTTGTGCTTCACCACCCGACAGTGTTTTCGAACTCCGATTCAAAGACAAATAATCTAAACCAACATTTAGTAGAAACGCCAAACGGTCGTTAATTTCTTTGATGATTTCGGAACCAATAATGAGTTGTTTCTCGTTTAGTTTTTTAGAAATATCGCGAAAAACTGCTGCGAGATCGGAAATATCTAAAGCCGACATTTCAGCGATGTTTTTCTCATCAATTCGGAAATACAAAGCTTCTTTTTTCAAACGAGCTCCGCCGCAATCCGGACAAGGAATTTCGTCCATGAAATCTTTCGCCCAGCGTTTTATCGACGCGGAACCGCTTTCATCGTATTGATTTTTAATAAATTGCGCTATACCTTCAAATTCAATTCGGTATTCTTTAGTAACGCCTAAAGTGGTCGACTCTACTAAAAATCGATCTTTTCCACCATTTAGAATAATATCAATCGCTTCCGCAGAAATTTTCTCAATCGGATCGGTTAGTTTAAAACCAAATTTTTCGCCGATGGTTTCTAATTGTTTGAAAATCCAGCTTTGTTTGTACGGACCTAGCGGCAGGAATCCACCGTCTTTAATCGACATTTTAGTGTCTGGAACAATTTTTTTGAAGTTTATTTCGTTAATCGTTCCTAAGCCATTGCAGGTTTTGCAAGCTCCTTTCGGGGAATTAAACGAAAAGAGATTTGGCTCCGGATTTTCGTACGATATCCCCGTTGTCGGACACATTAAATTCCTACTGAAATAGCGAATTTCATGGCTGTCTTGGTCTAAAATCATTAAGACGTTTTCGCCGTGGCGCATCGCAGTATCAATACTTTGACTCAATCGTTTCTCGAGATCCGGCGAGCTATCTATCAACAATCGATCAACAACAATTTCGATGTCGTGTGTTTTGTACCGATCGAGTTTCATGCCGTGTACGATATCGCGTAACTCGCCGTTCACGCGTACTTTTAGAAATCCTTGTTTGGCAATTTGTACGAAGAGTTCAGCATAATGTCCTTTTCTCGCTCGGATCACGGGAGCCAAAACATTGATTTTCTTGCCAGCGAAATCTCTCAAAATCAAATCTTTGATTTGGTCGTCGGTGTAGCTTACCATTTTTTCGCCCGTATTGTAACTGTAAGCGTCGGCGGCACGTGCGTAAAGCAAACGAAGAAAGTCGTAGATTTCTGTAATTGTACCGACGGTTGAACGCGGACTCTTACTGGTTGTTTTTTGCTCAATGGCAATTACAGGCGAAAGTCCGTCGATTTTATCCACATCCGGACGTTCCAAACCGCCGAGAAACTGACGCGCATACGCCGAAAAGGTTTCGATATACCGTCGCTGACCTTCGGCGTAAATGGTATCAAAAGCTAAGGACGATTTTCCCGAGCCACTTAGTCCGGTGATGACTACGAGCTTGTCGCGCGGAATTTTTACGTCTATGTTTTTGAGATTATGGACTCGAGCACCAATAACCTCTATATGATTTTCTACTTCAGGCATTTTTTTAAAAAAGGCAAAAATACGGCTAATCTTTGCTAAAAACTATCTCAAAAACAAAGCTTCAAATAAAATATTCGTTCTTTTTTCGGCTAAAAGAAATGCCAATAATCGCACTTTGTTGAAGTTCTTTTGCTAGTGAAAATTCCGCGAAAGCGCTAGAAAACAATGCTCATTTATTGATCTTCAACAATCGTAAATTAGTCAATTGTTAAAGCTTTTAGTCGGTCGCGATACGCTTCTAAAGCAATCGATTTAGAAATAAAACCTTTGTACTGTTTCTTGTAAAGTACAGGCAAATATGCCAAACCGGTTAAGTCGAATTTATTCATTACAGCAGCCATCGACTCGTCGTTTTGAACCGAATACAAAACGGGTTTCATAATTTCTTGAACTTTAGTGTATTTGACTTTGAAATTACTGAAAATGATTTCGCGAATATCGTCGAAGTAAATCAAGCCAATAAGTTCTTTGTCGTGATTCGTAACTGCAAAAATCGATTGACTTGAGTGCGATACGTATTCTACCAATCGCTGTAAATTCTCATCCGGTTTCAGAACCATTTCATCGGGAATAATCAGTGAATTTAAATCGATTGTTGTAAGTATGTTTGAATCCTTATTTCCCGTGAACACTTGTCCTTTTTTAGCGAGATTTTTAACGTCAAGCGAATGCTTTTCGAATCGTTTTGCTACCGCTAAACTGATCGACGACACCATCATTAAGGGGACAATCAGATCGTAACCTCCTGTAATTTCGGCAATAAGGAAAATGGCTGTTAGCGGAGCATGAAAAACACCACTTAAAATCCCTGCCATTCCAACAATGGTAAAATTTCCGATCGGTAGCGATTGAATTCCCAAAACGTTAATCAGCTTCGCAAACAAAAATCCGGTGTACGATCCCATGAATAGGGAGGGAGCAAAGTTTCCGCCGTTTCCGCCACTGCCAATGGTTAAGCCCGTTGCAAAAACTTTGGTAAACAAGATTAATCCAACGAAAACTAAAATAGCAAATTTGTTGTTTTCCCACGATTCAAACAACGTTCCTTCGAGCAACAGCGAAGCCTTATCGGCAGAAAGAAGTCGAATACCTTCGTAACCTTCACCAAATAAAGGTGGAAATACAAATATCAAAACAGCCAATAAACTCGAACCGATCAGCGCTTTTTTATAGGGTTTCCACCGAATTAACCCGAAGACGCGTTCAACCCTTTGAAAATTTCGCATGTAAAAAACCGAGACAAAGCCCGTAAGTAAGCCCAAACCAACGTAATACGGAACGTTCTTGTAGTTAAACGAATTTTCAGAATTGAACGTCAATAAAATAGTGTCGTCTAATATAATGGCCGACAAAATCGCTCCCGTGGCAGCTGAAATCATAATCGGCGTAAAAGCAGCAATACTTACATCGACTAATAAAACTTCAATAGCGAAAAGTACGCCGGCAATCGGAGCTTTAAATGCAGCAGCAATTCCTGCCGCCACGCCACAGCCAATCAATAAGGTACGTTCTTTGTAGCCAAGTCGGTATTGTTGGGCGAAATTCGAACCAAAAGCGGCACCGGTAATTACAATCGGACTCTCCAAACCAGCCGAACCTCCTAATCCTACGGTGAGCGAGCTTGTCATGATTTGCGCATACATTTGCTTTCGCGGAACAATTCCTGCTTTTTTGGCAACGGCATACAAAATCTGACTCGTACCTTTTTCGATGCTGCCACCGAGTAATTTTTTTACAACTAAAACCGTTAGTAAAATACCGATGATCGGAAGTAAACCGTTCACAAACCCGAGATGCAGCTTAGAACTCAAATAGGTGGCAATTTCGAAAACTTTGTGCGCAAATGTTTTAAGTACGATTACAGCCGCAGTAACCGAAATACCTACCAAAACCGCGGCCAAGAATATAAATTGCTTGGCAGTTAAATTGGCTTTGGCCAGATGTATCGCAAATTCAAACCGTTTTTTTATCGTTCTAATCATGAGTTAAAATCCTGCTGTGGCGTCCTCGCCGCGCTTATCTGCTCCGGCGTGTTTGTTCCCTAACGAATCTATAAAAATAGCATCAACTTTCCCAATAACGGGGCTTTCACCGACTTTTATTTTATAGCCTTTGTTTTCAAGCGCTTGAAAATGTTCTTTTGGAAAATTTCTTTCGAATAAAACTTCGTCGGGCAGCCATTGGTGGTGAAATCGCGGACTATCAATCGCTGTTTGTATCGGCATTTTGAACTGAAGTACATTCAGTAAAGTTTGGAAAACGGTGGTAATAATGGTTGAACCTCCGGGCGACCCTAAGGCTAAGATAGGTTTGTTGTTTTTGAGTACAATTGTAGGCGTCATCGACGACAACATGCGTTTTCCGGGTTCAATTTTGTTGGCACTGCTTCCGGTAAGTCCGTAGCTGTTTGGAAATCCCGGCTTGGCGCTGAAATCGTCCATTTCGTTATTCAAGAAAAAACCAAGTTCAGGTAAATACAATTTTGAACCGAAGGCGCCATTTAGCGTGGTGGTAACGGCAACGACATTTCCGAACGAATCGGCTATAGAATAGTGCGTGGTTTCGTCGGATTCTGAAATCGTAATTGCGCCCGCTTCTATATCCTTCGACGCAGTGGCACGATCAAAGTTTATGTTGGCTGCCCGATCTTTCAGGTAATTCGAAGCAGTTAATTCTGCAACAGGAACATTTACAAAATCCGGATCGCCCAAAAACTTGCTCCGATCTGCGTAAGCGCGTCGTTCTAATTCGGTTAGCAACTGAATGTACGTTAAGTTGTTAACGCGTAAAGTGTCTAATTTGAAATTCTCGAGCATGCCAAAAAGTTGTGCCAATGCTACGCCTCCCGATGAAGGTGGCGGCATGCTGCAAATCGTGTATTCTTTAAAGGGGAAGCACAGCGGTTTTCGCCATTTGGCACGATAGTTCTTCAAATCGTTAGCCGTGATGATTCCTCCTCGTTTTCTCAGTGCCGAGACTAATTTTCGAGCCGTTTTTCCCGAATAGAATTCGGCTGAACCGTTTTTGGAGATTCGTTCCAACGTCCTTGCTAGTGCGCGAAAGGTAACTCGATCGCCAATTTTATGCTCGATTTTAAAAGGAAGCTCTTTTCCAGAAACTTCGATTATCGTTTTTTGATGTGTTCGCCACTGTTGGTATTGCAGTGCCGACATACGAACTCCTTTTCGCGCCAAGCGAATTGCCGGTTTAAAGAGTGTTTCGATAGGTAGCGAACCAAATTTCTTGTGAACTTCAAAAATCCCAGCGATAGTTCCCGGAACGCCAACAGCAAGCGCGCCTTTCGTACTTTTATCTGTATTTACGCTGCCATTAGCAGTTAAGTACATGTTTTCACTTGCCTTTTCAGGAGCCAACTCGCGGTAATCTAACGAACCTACCGAACCGTTGGCTTGCGCATAAACCATAAATCCGCCGCCACCAATATTGCCCGCGTACGGATACGAAACGGCTAAGGCCAATTCTACGGCAATCATAGCATCAAAGGCATTTCCGCCTTGTTTTAAAATTTCTGCTCCGATTTCAGAAGCTTCAATTCGTGCCGAGCTCACCGCAGCTTTCGAATAAATTTGCTGCTGCTGTGCGAATATTAGAAAAGGATAAAGTACCAGTACAATTTGCCAAGACTTCATAATTCGTTCAACTTTTTTTCGCAGAAAAACTGAATTTCAGGAAAAAACTTCGTGAATTCTTCTTCAAACAAAAAGTAATCGGCTGTAAGTTCTTCGGTTGCCGAACTCATGCCCGATAGAAACTTCGTTCTTGCGTCCATTTGTCGGAAAATATTTGATAATCCGTTAATCGATTCATAGGAAAGTAGCCAATTGTATTTGATCATGTACGGCACAATAGATTTGGCTTTAACCGTGAACAATTCGGCATTTTTATTGAGCAAATTGTAAAAGTTTTGCACGACTTCGTTGAGCGGTTTTTGGGAATACACGCTCCAGTTTTTCGCTAGGAAATGATCGTAATACAAATCAACAATCACGGGTGCATAGTGGTGGTAGGAGCCATGTAATCGTTTGGTGCTTTGTCTGAAAACAGGATGCGCATCGGTAAAGGTATCGATTTCCCGATGCAATAAAATACCGCGCTGTACGCCTTTTGGGAAATCCAAATACGCCTTTGTACGAATGCCTTCTGCAAGGAAATTTCCTAGCTGAACTTCGGTATCGCTGCCCGACAAATATAAATGTGCAAGAAAATTCATACGCCTAAATATAACCTTTTTTTAATTCGTATCGCCACTTTTTTCTTTTCTAGGCAGAGCGAAAACTTATATTTGTAAAAAAGTTAAAATCGATGACATTAATTAAATCTATCTCCGGAATCCGCGGTACCATTGGTGGTGCGATCGACGACAACCTAACGCCGATTGATGCTGTAAAATTCGCTGCCGCTTACGGAACATTTCTAAAGAAAACATTGGGTAAAGAAGACATCAAAGTGGTTATTGGTCGCGATGCGCGTATTTCCGGCCCCATGATTCACGCCTTAGTTGCCAATACTTTAATCGGTTTGGGAATCGACGTGATTGATCTCGGATTATCGACTACACCAACCGTTGAAGTGGCCGTTCCCTTAGAAAAAGCCGACGGAGGAATTATTCTTACCGCTTCGCACAACCCAAAACAATGGAACGCTTTAAAATTATTGAATGATAAAGGTGAATTTTTGAATGGCGCCGACGGTGCAGAAATTCTAAAAATTGCCGATGCAGGCGATTATCAGTTTGCCGATGTTGATTCGCTGGGCACTTTAATTGTTAACGATTCGTACATGGATATTCATATTGATGAAGTATTGAATTTACCGCTCGTGAATGTCGATGTAGTTAAAGAAGCAAAATTTAAAGTCGTTGTTGATGCCGTGAATTCCAGCGGCGGTATCATTGTTCCGAAATTATTGGAGGAAATGGGTGTTGAATGTGTGAAGTTGTATTGCACGCCCGACGGTCATTTTCCGCACAATCCGGAACCTTTGAAAGAACATTTGTCGGAAATCATGAAATTGGTTGTGGAAGAAAAGGCCGATTTCGGAATTGTTGTAGATCCCGACGTAGATCGACTTGCTTTTGTATCCGAAAACGGCGAGATGTTTGGCGAAGAATATACGCTCGTTGCCATAGCCGATTACATCTTGTCGAAGAATCCTGTAAATACCGTTTCTAACTTATCGTCGTCTCGTGCTTTGCGCGATGTTACGCTAAAACACGGCGGAACCTATTTTGCCAGTGCGGTTGGCGAAGTGAATGTTGTGGAACTGATGAAAAAACAAAATGCGGTGATTGGCGGAGAAGGCAACGGCGGAATTATTTATCCGGACTTGCATTACGGACGCGACAGCATTGTTGGAATTGCTCTGTTCTTAACACATTTAGCCGAAAAGAAAATGAAAGTTTCGGAACTTAGAGACAGTTATCCGGCGTATTTTATGAGTAAGAATAAAATTGAACTCACGCCAAGCATCAACGTGGATGCGGTTTTGAAGCAAGTAGAGGAGAAGTACCAATCGGAAGAAGTTTCTACTGTGGACGGTGTGAAGATTGATTTCGAAAACTCTTGGGTGCACTTGCGAAAAAGCAACACCGAACCGATTATTCGAATTTATACCGAAGCTGGTTCGCAAGCCGCGGCGGATGAACTGGCTGTTCGATTTGTATCGGAATTAAAAGCTTTCGCCGGAATTTAAAGCACGATCGTTTTATACCACAAAAAAGCCTCCAAATCGGAGGCTTTTTTGTGTACTAATTTATAATTCCATTTTCTTAAGTTCTTCGTAACTGCGGTTCAGACGGCGCAATAGTATTCCGTAAATCAATTTGTAAATCAGCCAGAAAATAAGCGTTAAAACCGCGGTGATAAGAATCAAGATGATAATTGCTGTAATCATTACCGTGAGAGGCATTTGTCCGTTGCCGTCGTGCATCACACTTTCTGTGGTGTAACCGTGATAGAATCCGAAACTACAAACAACGATAAACAATACAGCGAATGAAATTAGGTTAAAAGCGATGTAGCGCTTTACCACTCGTCGGGTGTTGATGATGTTGGTAATGAGTTCTTTGGTACTGCTTACAACAGATATCTTGCGGTAATTCTGATAAAAACGGTAAATGAACCAAACAACGACAAGGTAAAATACAATACTGCAAGCCATGTAAAACTCGTAAATTCCCCATTTCTGTAGTAACTCGCTACTTTCGTCGTGCGTTTTGCTCAGCGACAGCGTGATGCCCAAAATAATACCTAGCAATAACTCGCAAATGGAAACAATAAAAATCCATTTCACAATCGACGACGATCGCAATTTCAGCATGTTGCTCAACTCATTCTCACCGATTTGCGTGAACGAGTTGGTCGACTTCTGCCAGTCTTTCTTTAATAAATCCAATCCTTCCATCTGCTTGCTACGGATTTAATATTTTTTTCAATTTCCCCTTAATTCGATTCATCTTTACACGTGCATTTACTTCTGAAATCCCCAGCGTTTCGGCGATTTCATGATAATCTTTGTCTTCTAAATACATGAAAACTAGAGCTTTTTCAATGTCGTTCAATTGCTGCACCGCGCGATACATCAGCTTAATCTGTTCTTCTTCTTCATAGTTGTACTGCTCTTCTTTGATAAACAAATTGGCCGTTTCCACATCCGAAGTTTGAATGCTGCGCTTGTCTTTTCGGTACAAGGTAATCGCGGTGTTTAAAGCTACCCGATACGCCCAAGTCGAAAATTTACTTTCGCCTCGAAACTTTGGGTAAGCTTTCCACAATTGAATTGTAATCTCTTGGAAAAGATCTTTGTGCTGATCTTCGTCTTGCGTATAAAGCCGACAAATTTTGTGAATCAAATTCTGATTCATTTTCAGCTTCTCTACAAAGTCTTTTTCTAAAGATTGCTCCATCGTTCGATTAGTAGGTTTTCACTCATTTTTGTTACAATTTCGCTTTAGATTTTATCATTTCGATTTGAGGCAATCAATAAATTAATAAACTTTCCGTAGCTCGAAATACCGTCTTTTTGACTGTTGAATTTAAGGAAATTATCGTAAAAAGTTTCGAATATTTTTTCCACGAAAGTGGACTTTCCCTTCCAAAACGCATCGGCTTCTTCAAAATTTCGAAGGACTCCCTGATTAATCGATTTCTGATAGAAATTTAAAACAACCGGATTCTTAAACTTCCACATATTCAAACAATAACGCAAGGCTGTGGCATGAGCCGCATACTGCAAGTGTAAATCGGTTGCCGCTGACGTAACTTGAAAAGCGTAAAAATTACATTCACTTTCGCTACCAACACCCAGCTGATGCGCCATTTCGTGCGCAATCGTAAAACTTCGGTTAAAGTTAGGCGACTCGCAATTGTACTGCGCTTCGCCCGAAAACGGATTCAAATAGCCCGTAAATCCCATGTAACTTAAGGCCAAACTGTACGACGACTTTTTGACACTTGGCGTTTCATAGTTCAATGCGTAATCGGGTAAATACCAGTATTTCAAAACAGTATTTTCAACCGCTGCATCTGAAACGGTTTGCCGAACGGCTGTTGATTTATTCTTAGTAATTTCAAATTGCAGCCGATTGCTTTCGCGAATCAGTTTTCGCGTTAACGCATGCAATTCGGTATCGCTGTATTCCAAATTCCAGTTTTGTTTTTCAGCGAGCGAAGGTCCGTAGTAGTTGAACGCCCACAGTACGTGAAACAGCAAATACAAAATGGCGCACGTACGCAGCAACAACGGAAATACAATTTGAATGAACTTTTTCCGGTTCCGAATCGTTGAGATTAACAAGTACAATCCTAAAAGGGTGTAGGCAATATCGCCAATCGAAAACGAAAAATAGCCCGTAAACGTTCGGAAAGTCGTAGCGATTTTGGGATAAAAGCTCGTTTGATAGAACGCAATAAAAGTATTCGAGTTGCCAAGGATTTTCACAACTAGCACAACAACAAGCAAATACGAAAGGCTGCGCGCTAAATTGCCGTAACGCGGGCTGTACAATTCTAAAAACTGCTTTAATTTCTCGACCTGCTTCACTTGCTTGTTGTATTTTCGTGGCTCAAACCGCCATTTTATGAACGAGCAAGTTAGAAATTTAGTTCCAAACCCGATTTGGAAAAACTTCGCAGATTTAAACGCTGTGCCACGACCGTCGAAACAAGAAGCCCGAGTGATTGCTTTTATGCAAGAATTTGGCAAAAAGTTGAACTTGGAAACCTACACCGACGAGGTTGGTAACGTCATTATAAAAAAACCGGCGACTCCGGGTATGGAAAATCGGCAAACTGTTGTGCTGCAAAGCCATCTGGATATGGTGCACCAGAAAAATGCCGAAACAGTTTTCGATTTTCAAACACAAGGTATCGACATGTATGTGGATGGCGATTGGGTGCGAGCGCGCGGAACCACATTGGGCGCCGATAACGGACTAGGTGTTGCCACCATCATGGCTGTTTTAGAAAGTACCGATTTGCCGCATCCGGCTATCGAAGCCCTGTTTACTATCGATGAAGAAACAGGAATGACCGGCGCCATGAATCTGCAAGGCGGCGTGCTCACAGGCGATATTCTCCTAAATTTAGATACCGAAGAAGACGATGAAATCGACATTGGCTGCGCCGGCGGATTAGACGTTACCGCACAAGCCGTTTACAATTCGGAACCTACGCCCGAGCATTCGCTTGCGTTTAAACTTATAGTGCGCGGTTTGCAAGGCGGACACTCCGGCATGGACATCCACAAAGGCTTGGGTAACGCCAACAAAATCATGAACCGATTGCTGTTTGGCGGCTTCGACAATTTTGGTTTGCAAATTGCAAGTATAGTGGGCGGAAGTTTGCGCAATGCTATTCCGCGCGAGAGCGTAGCGCATTTTGTGATTGCACAGTTGTACGACGGTGCTTTTCAATTAGACATTCAAGAAATTATAGACGACATCAAAGCTGAATTTGCAACCACCGAACCGCAGTTGGAAATTGAATTGGTTCCGGCCGAGCTACCCGAAACGGTTATGGATGTTGCGGCCCAGGAAGCTGTGTTACGTGCTATTTATGCGGCGCACAACGGCGTATATCGCATGAGTGCCGACATGCCCGATTTGGTGGAAACCTCGAATAATGTCGCCAAAGTAACCATTGAAAACGGACAATTGAGCATTCAGTGTTTAACGCGCTCGTCGGTTGAAACTTCGAAATACGATTTAGCTAATGCGTTGAAATCGGCTTTTGAGTTGGCGGGTTGCGAGGTTTTGTTTTCGGGCAGTTATCCGGGTTGGAAGCCCAAACCTGAGTCGGATATTGTGCAATTGCTCGCCAAAACGTACACCGATTTATTTGGTTCGAAACCGCGTGTTGTAGCGTGTCATGCCGGTTTAGAGTGCGGTATTTTAGGCAAGAATTATCCAAAGATGGACATGGTTTCGTTTGGTCCGACGATTTTAGGAGCGCATTCGCCCGACGAGCGTGCCTCAATTACTTCGGTTCAGAAATTCTGGAAATTGTTTAGTACGGTTCTGGCGAATATTCCGGAGAGGAAGTAGTTTTTTAGAAGTTAGAGACGAGAGGCGAGAGGCTGGACACGAGTCCCGATAGCTATCGGGATAGACTTCGTGAGTTCACCACTTTACGTATCGTTTTTCCACCCGAACCCATGTATCGTCGGTGCCTGAGCTTGTCGAAGGCCGGTGCGATTTTTTGGTGGCTTGACACGTTCTGTGTTTTCCTCAACAGTTCTATATTTCGAAATAATCTGTGAGCTTTGGTGTTTTCTGTGCGGTTAAAAAAGCTGGTGCCTGAGCCTGTCGAAGGCCAATCTTTCTTTTTCCCTTTTTTCTATTTTTTCTATTTTTTTATTTGCAACTCCCCCCGGGTGAGCGACAGCAGCGGCATTCTTTGCGGCGTTATCGTATTTCCACCATCCGTGCGCCGGAAAGATACAGCGGATGGCGCGACGGCGGTTCAGTGAAACGTTTGCGAAGCGCTATCCCTGCACCGCCGGCACCCCCAAATAAAAATTTACGTAAAAAACGCCGCGCTGTACTTCGGTAACTAGCGTTCAATCCGTTTAATTCTCTGTAATCGTGTATGTTGTGGTGGTGCGCTCGCTGCAGTTGAAAAAACCTAAAGGATAATTATCCGGATTAGTGGTGTTAACAATGTTTCCGCGAACCGTAGCTGGAGGCGATTGAAACGGACTACCGCCATTACTTCCCGCAACACTCAACAAAATGTTCATGTAGTTGTAATACCGCTCGGATATGCCCATGAAACTGATGTCGATCGTCTGACCCACTTCTAAATTCTCGTCTGTGAAATAATCAAAAATTTGGTTTCCTTGATTAAAACGATCGTCGGTTACTTCAAAAAACGGAATAGCCGCATACGATGCTTTGTAACGAAACAAATAAAAATCGACACTAGGCGCCGGATCGGTATAAAACGCCTTAATTTCAATGTCCTCGCCGGTAAATCCGCCCGCTAAATTCTGTTCGATCTTATCAATCACCGGAACTCGTTTCAAGGTTTCGGTAGCGGTGTAGGTTTGCCCATCGACAACCACCGTTAAGGTGTACACCTCGTCGATTTGCGGAACAAAAGTCGTACAAATGTAATTGCCTGTATTGGGCTGATTCACAAAATCAAAGGTTTGCCCACTTTGCGAACGTACAGTAACCACCGCGCCTTGAACGGTGGGTATCAGCTGACTGTTGTACGGTGCGGTTTTCGATAACTTAATGGTTTGCACATTGCCCGCCGTGCCTTTTTCCCACTGGATCGATGCATCGATGACGAGTTTCTCAGGAGCTGTGTCTAAGCCTACAGTTATTACTTCTTCGCAACTCATCAAACTAAAAGCCGCTAAACAAAAAAGGATATATATTTTTTTCATGATTTCTTAGAATTTAAAGTTATAACTCACCGCCGGAACTGCTCCGAAAATAGAGAAGCGTGCTGCCTCGTTACGCCCAGTGAATTCGTTTTGCGAAAAGCTAATCGAAGCGGCGTTCATCCGATTGTACACGTTATACACGCTAAAAACCCATTCGCTTTGCCAACCTTTCTTTTTGTCGGGTTTTGGTGTATAAGTAACTGCTAAATCCAAGTGGTGAAACGTCGGAAGCCTATCGCCGTTTCGCAAGCCGTAACTCGGAACGGTAATGCCTTGGTATTGGTATTGTCCGTTCGGAAAAGTAGCTGGTTGTCCGGTTTGTAGGATGAAGTTGGCCGAGTACGTCCATTTTTTAGACGGCACATAACTTCCGGTAACGGCCAAGTTGTGCGTTTTATCAAATACAGACGAGTACCATTGTCCGTTGTTGATACCGGTTTCCGTGGCGTTACGTCCCGGAGTTCGTTGTTCGGATTTCGACAAAGTATAAGAAACCCAGCCGTTGATTTTCCCCGAGTTTTTTCGCGCCAAAATTTCCAAACCGTAAGCGCGGAGCTCGCCGTTAAGAATCACTTGCTCCAAAGCTTCGTTCGCAATTAAGTCGGCTCCGTCGATATAATCAATGCGGTTTTGCACGGTTTTGTAAAACGATTCAACTTCCAGCGAATAATCTCCGTTTCTGAAATTCTTAAAATATCCAACAGCAGTTTGATCGGCAATTTGCGGTCGGATGTACTGGTCGCTGGGTGTCCAAACATCAAGTGGTGTCGGAGAAGCCGTATTGGTTACGAGTTGCAGGTATTGTACCATGCGGTTGTAACTGGCCTTTACCGAGGTATCGCCGTTAAAAGCGTAGGATACTGAGAATCGCGGTTCTAGGAAATCGTAAGTTTTAATCACTTCTCCCGAATCGTATACACGTGTGCCGATTGGCGTGGCTTTTTCGTAAATCTGCAATTCTTGGTTAAAAATCACCGGATTGTTATCGGCGTATAAATTCACGGTCGATTGTCCCATGCGATAAAACTGACTGTAACGTAAACCGTAATAAAAGCTCAGTTTTTGCGAGGCTTTGTGTTCGGCTTCCAGGTAAGCTGCGGGTTCGAATGCGTATTTTTTATCGAGTTGTCGGCGGTTAATTCCCGACGATTCGCCTACCGGAATAATCGTTCCTGGGTTAAAATCGTAGTAAATACCGTTCACGCCGTATCCCAATTTCCAGGTATCGCTTAAATAGTGTTTAAAGTCGTATTTCAGGTTGTAGTTTTTGATACCCGAATCGTATTTGAATCCGATGAAATCGAGCGTAAGTCCATAGTAGTAATCGCTGTAAATTGCCGATAAGTTACTGAATAACTTGTCGTTATAAATGTGGTTCCAGCGTAAATTTAGCGTGGCGTTTCCGTAAATGTTCTCAAAGCTACCCGAAAGGTTAAAAACATCGCGACCAAAGTAACCCGAAAGGTACAGGCTGTTGTTGTCGTTTAGTTTGTAGCTAATTTTGGTGTTGAGGTCGTAAAAGTAGGCGCTGTTGCGGTTATCGGTAAGTTTCAAGAACAGGTGTGCGTATGAAGATCGACCGGCTACCAGAAACGAACCTTTGTCTTTGTCGAACGGACCTTCAGCAAGTAACCTGCTCGCAATCAATCCGATTCCTCCTGTCATCGAGAATTTTTTGGAATTACCGTCTTTTTGATAAATGTCTAATACCGATGAGGCTCTTCCGCCAAAGCGCGAGGGAATTCCGCCCTTATACAATTTTAGATCTTTTATCGCGTCGGGATTAAACACCGAAAAGAATCCAAATACGTGCGAGGAGTTAAAAATAACCGCTTCGTCTAGCAGGATGAGGTTTTGGTCGGCACCACCACCGCGTACGTTAAATCCCGAAGCACCTTCGCCGGCATTGGTGACGCCTGGGAGCAGAAGAATCGACTTAATTACGTCGACTTCCCCCAAAACAACAGGCATTTTTTTGATGGTTTCGATCGAGAGTTTGTTCACGCTCATTTCCGGCCGTCGGATCACGGCTTTCGGTTTTTCTGTGATCACAACTTCTTCCAGTTCCTGACCTTCGGGTGTTAAACTGATGTTTTTACGCAAGTCGGAAGTTAACTGAATATCAATAACTTGAGTTCCGTAACCCACATAGCTGATTTCCAGTTTGTAGTTTCCTTCGGGTAACGTGATCGAGTAAAACCCGTATTCGTTGGTGGCGGCGCCCGATTTGGTTTCGGGAGCGTACAAATTCACGCCGATTAGCGTTTCGTTGGTCGATGAATCGGTGATGGTACCACTAATGGTGTGCGATTTTTGCCCAAAGCTACATTGAACTACCAGTGCTAAGGCAAGTAGAAATTTTGATTTAAACATAGTTCGTTTTTGATTTTGACGCTGCAAAGATGCACACTATTAACGCCTCAAGTGTTGTGTTTTGTTTAACGATTTTAAAATTTAAGATTTTTTTGTGATATGCCCTTATAAGTCCGACACCCAAAGCGCCGAAACGGATTTTTGGAAAGTATCTTCTTTTTTTGGGCGCGCCGGCAAACGAGTCGTCGCTGCGCAAAAGTGGTTCACGCCGTCACGTGTTCCGCTAAATCTTTTAGGCAAAACGGCAGTGGAAAAGCGTAATGCCTAAAAGGATATCGCTGCACCCGTTCGCGCGGGGAAGGTGCGCAAGGGAAAAATAGAAAAAAGTGAAAAAAATGGAAAAATAGAAAGAATGAAAAAATGGAAAAAAGCGAGAGAAGCTAAAAAGCTAACAGCTAACAGCTAACAGCTAAAAAGCTAAAAAATAGAAAAAAGCGAAAATGGAGCACGATGTTTCACAAAGTTTTTCACGATGTACGCAATGCTGCCTTCGATAAGCTGCCTTCGACAAGCTCAGGCACCGACGATACGTGGTTTGGGTTGGGCAAAACGATACGTGTATTGGTGAACGTCGCGAAGTCTAGCTTCTAGTTTCTAGCTTCTAGTTTCTCAAAAAAATCTCCATTAGCCTTCGACAAGCTCAGGCACCGGCCTACGATACGTGGGTTAGGGCGGGAAAACGACACGTAAAGTGGTGAACGTCATGAAGTCTAGCTTCTGGTGTCTAGCTTCTAACTTCCCCAAAAACGATACGTAAAATGGTGAACGTCACAATCCCAATAGCTATCATTACTAGCTTCCCCAAACGATACTCCTTACAAGATATATCCGAAGACAATTCCTAAAATAATCGCCAGTAGTTTTGCGAAATTAAACTTGTGATTTTCAGATGTTTCAAAGATTATTGTCGACGAAATATGGAACAATATTCCCACGACAACCGCCGAAAAATAGTGCTGTAGCGACTGTATTTGCTGCAAATTCGACGCTAAAAACGTTCCCAACGGCGTTGCAACGGCAAATCCCAACATGAAAAGGATAACCACAGTGTTCGATAAATTGGCTTGTCGGAAAAATTGCGTTAAAATAACGGCGATTGGCAAATGGTGAACGGCAATTCCCCACGCCAATTCCGATTCGGCGGCCACCGGAATACCTTCGATAAGTGCGTGAATACCCAACGAAACTGCCAAAATGAGCGGAACACGAGTCATTGATTTGCCTCCGTGAACATGCCCATGCTCGGCGCCTTTCGAAAAATACTCCAAGATGATTTGCAGCAGAATTCCAGACATAATTAACAAACCAATGGTCGAATATTCCGACTCATACGAACGACTGTAAATCTCAGGAAGTAAGTGCAAAACCGTGAGCGAAAGCAGAAAAGCGCCGCTAAAAGCAAGCAACAGTTTTAGTCCGGTTTTCTTTTTCGGTTTGTATAGAAATCCGATTATCAGCCCGAGAACTACAGAAAGAAAAGGAATCAGTAATGCTGTCATTTAAATAAGAGTATCAAGCGTTCGCTGCTTAGCGGATGGTACTTTCTAAGTTTGTAATCGCCAAAAACATCAAGCAAATGAATGCCCGCCTGTTCCATAAGTTGTTCGAAATCGGCTAATCGAAGCGCCTTAACTTTTTCGGTAAATGCATATTGTTTTCCTTGATCTTCAAAGCGAATTTCCTTATAAATATACCCGTCGATTTCAAAGCGCTTAATGTGAAACGCAATGCCGTCAACTTCTTTTACTTCTTCCGGAACTAAGTGTGGAATCACAAAATCGACATTCATAAAATCGATGACGCCAAATCCGTATTCGTTAAGCGAATCGCGAATGGCTTCGAGCGTTTTCAGGTTATCGTTGTCGTTTTCGAAGTAACCAAAACTGGTAAACAGGTTGAAAATTGCATCGAATTGACGGTCGAACGGTTCACGCATGTCGTGTACAACAAATTGCAGCGAATCGTTTTCAAAAGCTTTTGCCTCATCAATGCTGTTGTGCGATAAATCGGCGCCAACCACGCGGTATCCCAGCTGATTCAAATAACGAGAATGTCGTCCTTTTCCACAAGCCAAATCGAGTATTTCGGCATGCTCAGGTAAATTTAGATATGCTGTTATATTGTCGATAAAGAGTCGCGCCTCCTTATAATCGCGATCTTTATAAAGAATGTGGTAGTAGGGAGTATCGAACCACGAAGCGTACCAATGAGTATCTTCTGGAACCGTATTGTTGGTCATTCCGCTTATTTTGGTGCAAATTTACGTTATTTTTGCAAGGTTTTTTTGACGAAAATAAGTCGAATTACACCTTCGTACATGTCAGATAATTTTAAAATGATTGCCAAAACGTTCTTTGGATTCGAGCCTTTGCTGGAAGCCGAACTGCGTAATTTAGGAGCACAGCAAGTAGAATCGGGCACGCGAGCCGTTAGTTTTGTGGGCGATAAAGGTTTTATGTACAAAGCCAATCTCGCTTTGCGTACGGCTTTGAAAATTCTGAAACCGATAAAGTCGTTTCGTGCACTAAACGAAAAAATGCTGTACGAAGGGATTCAAAAAATCGATTGGTCAGAGTTTTTACGTGTAGAATCGAGTTTTGTGATCGACGCGACAGTACATTCCGACTTTTTCAAGCACTCGGAATTTGTTGCACAAAAAACCAAAGACGCTATTGTAGATCAGTTTCGTGAACGTCAAGGAGCACGCCCAAGTGTTGAAAAGCGTTTCCCTGATTTGCGGATTAATGTACACATCGACCGCGAAACGGTAACGGTTTCATTAGATTCATCGGGTGCGTCATTGCACCAACGCGGCTATCGTACGGCTACTAACATAGCGCCCATCAATGAGGTTTTGGCAGCGGGTATGTTGTTGCATGCAGGCTGGCGCGGACAATCCGATTTTCTCGATCCGATGTGCGGAAGCGGCACTATACTGATTGAGGCAGCAATGATTGCGTGCAATATTCCAGCAAACCTCAATCGAAAAGAATTTGCCTTTGAAAAATGGCGCGATTGGGATTTTGAGTTATTTGAAACCGTTTTGGATTCGTTGATGAAAAAGGTTGTCGATTTTGATTTTTCGATGATCGGTTTTGATAAAGCGCCAAGTGCAGTGGCTAAAGCTACCGAAAACGTAAAGCAAGCCAATCTTTCGGAATACATTTCTATAAAGCACTTAAACTTCTTTGAAACGGAGAAAGGAACCGACGAGCCTTTATTTATGTTATTTAATCCGCCTTATGGCGAACGTTTAGATATCGATTTGGAGCGTTTTTATCGCGAGCTGGGTGATACGCTCAAGCAGCACTACGCCAATACTTCAGCCTGGTTTATTACGGCGAATTTAGAAGCCTTGAAATTTGTTGGGTTGAAACCGTCGCGAAAAATCAAATTGTTTAATGCTAATTTGGAAAGCCGATTGGTGAATTACCAAATGTACAGTGGAAGTAAACGTTTAAAGTTCAATCAAAATTCCGATGAAAAAATCAACTAAAGCCTTTGTTTTTCAGGCCATATCTTTTGCTTTCTTCTTTATAATTTGCCGTGTTATTTTAGGCGAGTTTTCCGATCTAGAACCTATTTGGAAAGCAGTTACCTCGGCAGTAGTGGCCACAATTCTAGCACCTAAATTTCAAGCTGTGAAAACCTCGCAGGGCGAACGTTTGTTTGTTTCGTGGCTTTTTCTAAAGGAAGTAAAAGAAATAAAATAGTTGTTATTTCTTTTTCTTTTTCTCGGCAGAAACGCCTTTATCTTTCTTATACAGCGGTAAGAAATAACTTACGGTATAGTTGAAGCCAACGCCAAAGCGGTCGTTGTAGGTACGATTATAACCAGGAATATACAGGTTTTCGAATCCGCTTGGGTCTTTCTCTTGTATCATAATGTTTAGTCGGAAGCTAAAGCCTACGAAGACATTCGTGAACACTTGTGCTTTAATGCCGGCAACCGTTTCAATCCAGTGCGCTGTTAGCCCATTGTATTCGCGGTTAACGTCGATGAAATCGCCATTTCCAAAATACGGATTAGGGTTATAAACCTTGTAACTATTAAGCGTTTGCGAAAAGGTACTAAAGCCGTAGCGCAATCCGACATTTACCATGTTTTCGAGTTGCAGCCAGTTTTGATGCGTGTTGTAATCGAAACCTATTTTAAGGTACTGGCCGCGCGTTGTAGCGTTAATCTGTGGTTCGCGCGTATCTCGCTTTTCTGTACCGATTTCCGCGGCAGCGAAATACCGCTTCGATAACCGAAAGTCGCCAGTAAATTCAACACCTTGGTAGTCCTTATCGTAAAGACTTCGCGTTAAGCGGTGTAAATCGATGCCCACGCGCAAGCCATAACGATCCTTGAATTTAGGTAGCGAATCGGTAGTTTGCGACCAACCCAGCATCGAAAAGAGCAGGAAAAAACTAGAAATATATTTTAACGTGGATTTCATTTTCGGTTTCGATGTCTGATTGTAAAATTTCAATACTGTTGATCCACACATTACCACTAGTAACTGTGATTGGTGCCAACGGATTAGTTGGCGGATTTAATTTATAAGTGGTTTTATATCCGCAAGCTCTCGATACATACGCATTTAGTCGGCTGTAGTTGATTACAATTTGGTCTTCAAAAATTAAATCTTGGTTCGGACTGTTGTAATTCAACGTTAGGTTATAAACGACTTGGTCGGCTTCGGTATTGAGCGGAAGACCGATCCTGTTCCCGTTCGATAAAAAGCGTTGTTCCGAAACCGGCGAATCTATAGGGATACTCTCATTCAATACTAAAGCTTCTTCTTGACCTTCGCCAATAACATATAAATTAGTCAGGTTTTTAAGTACCGCCGGATTGTTTGTATCGTAAAATTCAATCAGTAACCGCGGCGTTGTAGATTGCCCGGGATCGCAAATGTCGTCCTTCTCACAAGAGCTGAACGATAAAACCACAATACAAAATAGGAGTAACTTTTTCATGAAGGCTTGTAAAGACTAATTTTTAAGCGATAAAAGTACAACATTTTCTACGTGATGTGTTTGCGGAAACATATCAACTGGTTTTACGCGTACTACTTCATATTTCTCATCTAAAAGTGCTAAATCTCTGGCTTGCGTAGCCGAATTACAGCTTACATATACCACTTTCTGCGGAGCTACTTTTAAAATCTGAGCCACAACATCTTTGTGCATCCCATCGCGAGGCGGGTCGGTTATAATTACGTCGGGTTTGCCGTTTTGCGCAATAAAATTGTCGGTAAAAATATCTTTCATATCGCCGGCATAAAACACGCAATTGTCTATTTTATTGTTTGCGGCGTTCAACTTCGCATCGGCAATGGCGGCAGGAACAGCTTCAACTCCCACTACTTTTTTTGCTTTTTTGGAAACAAATTGTGCAATGGTTCCAGTTCCGGTATAAAGGTCGTACACGATTTCTTCTCCGGTTAGTCCGGCAAAATCGCGTGTAACTTTGTACAATTCGTACGCTTGTTCGCTGTTGGTTTGGTAGAACGACTTAGCATTTATGCGAAACTGCAAGCCTTCCATTTCTTCTACGATGTACTCGCGACCCGACCAAACCAAAATATCTTGGTCGTAAATGGTGTCGTTTGCTTTTTCGTTTACGACATAAAGTAACGAAGTGATTTCCGGGAAACTGGTTTGCAAGTACGTCATTACCTGTGCAATACCGTTTTTATCATTTTCAAAAAACTGCACCAAAACCATTACTTCACCTGTTGAAGTGGTTCGAATCATTAGCGTTCGCAACAATCCAGCGCGATTTCTCGGATCGTAAAACGCCAGTCCGTTCTCATCTGCGTAAGCGCGCAATCCATTTCGAATGGCGTTCGACGGATCGGCTTGCAACTGACAATCAGTTATATTTAGAATTTTATCCCACATCTTTGGAATATGAAATCCAAGCGCGTTCCGATCGTTGAAAACCGTATCCGATTGCATTTCCTCAGGCGAAAGCCAGCGGCTGTTTGAGAAACCAAATTCCATTTTATTACGGTAGAAGTAGCGTTTTTCGGAACCTAAAATAGTTTCAAATTCGGGCAAGTTAATCTTACCAATACGCTCCAAGTGGTTTTTAACTTCATTGAATTTGTAATCCAACTGTTTTTCGTAGCTCATGTTTTGCCATTTGCAACCGCCACAAATACCAAAATGTTTGCAGGCCGGCTCAACGCGATCACTCGAGTATTCATGAAAGGCAACAGCTTTACCTTCGTAGTAACTGTTCTTCTTCTTGTAAATCTGAACATCTACTACATCGCCCGGAACCACATTCGGAATAAATATAACCCGACCGTCGGGTGCTTTTGCCACGCACACTCCTTTAGCACCGGCATCCTGAATAGTTATTTTCTCGAAAAGTTTCTTGTCTGAGTTACGTTTTCTTCCCATGCGGCAAAGGTAAACCTTTCCTTAATTTTTATCGTATATACTCCAAAATCCATGTAGAAAAAATCGTACAAATTCGATAATTGTACAACAAAGAATTCTACCACTTTTACAAACTTGAATCGTTTTATGAGACTTTACGAAACCTTATCACGACTGCCTTTTATCAAAAACGGATACGCACGAAAGTTCTTATTCGTTGCATTCATGGGAATACATATTCCTATTTTGGGATTAACATATTATCTAGCCTTAAAGCACGATGAATTTAACCCAACAACGGCACTAGTCATCTGTTTGATTTGTACGTTGTTAGCAACAGCTATAACTTTGTATGTTTTAAATGGTCTAGTGCGCCCGATTAAAAAGCTGGTTGATGCTATTAACCGCTATAAAAAAGATAGGAGTATCGCTGCCATTGATGTCAATACCGACGATGAAGTCGGCCAGCTAATCAATCACACCCTTGATGCGATGCGAAACAATGAAGAATTGCTCCGCCAAAAGCAAGATTTGATGCATTTGTTCTCGCACGATTTGAAAAATTTTGCACTGAATCCCGAATTGCTGGCAACAGAAATTATCGAATCTAATCCAAGTCCAAGCATAAAACATTCTGCGGAATTAATTCTGCAAACCGCACAGCGACAAAAACAGTTTTTGGCCAGCTTTGTTACGCTAATCCAAGAAGAAGAAAAGTTATCAAAACTTACGTACAAAGTTAAATCAGTAAGTGGCGCAGCATTAGTAAGCGACCTACGAACAGTTTTCGCGAACAAAGCAGCCGAAAAGAATGTAAGTTTGGTTTTCTCCGGCGAATCGGTCTCCGGACACATTAGAATGGATCGCGATGCCTTGCAATTTGTACTTCGCGCTTTGGTCGATAACGCCATCAAATACACCCCAACAAACGGAACTGTTACCGTTTCGTTCTCTAAACAAAATCATTATTTTACAGTAAGTGTTGCCGATACTGGAATTGGCTTTAACGACAAACAAGCGCAAACACTGTTCGATAAGTTTTCACCACTTATTCGACGCGGAACCGAAAACGAATCCTCTTCCGGTATTAGTTTGTATCTCGCCAAACAAATTATGAAGAAAGCGGGAAGTGATATCGAAACGCGCAGCAACGGCGAAAACCAAGGCGCTACTTTCAGTTTTTCGCTCAGAACCTACCGAGTTCGCTAAGAGGGCCGTTTTTCAACCCATCTCGCTTCGTAGCGCATACAATTATTAAATTCGCAATTTCGTGACGCCGTTACAAAGGCATTTTCTATTTTTACAGTCACATTTCAAGAATTTTTTAAAACTGCGGTTATGAACGTATTGGAACAATCAAGTACTCAACATTTCATCGATATCGAAGATCGCCACGGCGCACACAACTACCATCCATTACCTGTAGTTCTCAGTCGCGGCGAAGGCGTTTTTGTTTGGGATGTCGATGGGAAAAAGTATTTCGACTTCCTTTCGGCGTATTCTGCGGTTAATCAAGGACATTGCCATCCAAAAATTATTAGCGCATTAGTCAATCAGGCGCAAACGCTCACCTTAACATCGCGTGCTTTTTACAACGATAAACTCGGTGCCTACGAAAAGTTTATCACTGAATATTTCGGTTACGACAAAGTTCTACCGATGAATACCGGCGCCGAAGCCGTGGAAACTGCCTTGAAAATTTGTCGCAAGTGGGCCTACGAAGTAAAGAAATTACCCGAAAATTCCGCACAAATTATCGTGTGCGACGGTAACTTCCACGGTCGAACAACCACTATAATTTCTTTTTCAGGCGACACCAACGCACGAAAAAATTTCGGGCCATATACCGAAGGCTTCATCCGAATTCCTTATAACGACGCAGCTGCGCTTGAAAATGCATTAGCAAACAATCCGAATGTTGCCGGATTTTTAGTTGAACCCATACAAGGCGAAGCCGGCGTTTACGTGCCCGATGCCGGTTATTTAGCCGCAACGAAAGCACTTTGCCAAAAACATAACGTTCTTTTTATTGCCGACGAAGTTCAAACCGGAATTGCCCGAACCGGACAGTTACTCGCCGTTTGTCACGAAGGAGTTAAAGCGGATATACTCGTACTTGGAAAAGCTGTTTCAGGCGGCGTTTATCCAGTAAGTGCCGTTTTAGCCGACAACGCAATCATGAACGTCATTAAACCCGGACAGCACGGCTCAACCTTTGGTGGAAATCCGTTGGCAGCAGCGGTTGCCGTAGCCGCGCTCGAGGTTGTGCGCGATGAACATTTGGCTCAAAATGCTGCGCGTTTAGGCGAAATGTTCCGTCGAGAAATTGGTAAATACGTCGAGAAATCCAATATCGCTAGCTTGGTTCGTGGAAAAGGTTTGCTTAACGCCATTGTAATTAACGACACGGAAGAGAGCGATACCGCATGGAATATTTGCGTGCGTATGGCCGAAAACGGCTTGCTAGCCAAACCAACTCACGGAAACATCATTCGCTTTGCGCCACCTTTGGTTATGACCGAAGAACAGCTGCTCGAATGTGTGGGCATAATCACAACAACATTACAAGAATTTGAATAAGTAATAAGAATCGGTTTTATAGCCGATTTTTTTTTTGGGCGTTCCGGCGCAGTGGTTTGCTTCGCAGTCGCGTAGTGGCGCCGTCGGTTGCTTGTTGCAATAAGCTTTGCTGCCGTGCCGTTTGCTAGTATTTTGGTCGGCTTCCTGCGGTCGCCACCCAAAAAAACAGCAAACGAGCACACCAGCTGTGCTTATTTCCACGCCGCCACCTAACGCAGAGAAATTCGGAACAAAAAACATAAAACAAGCCGTTACAATAAGTAACGGCTTGTTTATGCAAATAAGCTTTCTTTTACATTCCTTGCATCGCTTGTTGCAACGCCGCAGGGTCATTCATGATAGCCCATCCAAAAGTTGCAATAGCGAAAATAATACTGAGTAAGGCTAAAATGTTTAAAATTAATCCGATGATAGCTAAAACGCGTCCGGTCTTTAAAGTGCTGTAGTTGTCATATCCTTCCGGATTAGCCGCAAACAAGGCTTTGTCTTTCTTAGCAAGTACCAAGGCAATAATTGCAAATATTAATCCAACACAATAAAAACAACAGCCGGGAATAGAGATAATTCCTAAAACTAAAACCGCTGTTGCGTTGGGTAGCTTTCTTTGTTCCATAATTTAAAAGATAAAGGTTAGTTTGTAAATATAGAAAATTGTCATTGAAATTGCTGTGAAAATAGCTAAACGAATATTAAATCGCGCAATTTTTTCACCCGGACGTAACACTTGCGTAACAACGCCAACAACCAACACTAAAAAAGGGTAAATGGCAGGATAAATTTGCAAAGCCGAATAGAAATCGCCGCGAAGTATAAAAGCAAGAGCACGCTGCATGCCACAGCCAATACAATCAAATCCTATGAGTTGTTTGAAAAAGCACGGCAGCATTAAATCTTCTAATCGCATGCCCAAATGTCTAAAAAAACTTTTAAAAATAAAGGGCAGTTCTAAACTTCTCGTACTTTTGAATCATGAAAATAGCACGTATAATTATTTCGTTCTTAGCAATTGGTGTAGCCTTGTACGAACAATCCGAGACAAAGCCAAATTTGCTAATCGTAATTCCGGCTGTGCTCGTATTCGTATTTGGTATGATGCCGCTTTTCAATACACCAAAAAAAGATGAAACAAACGACTAAACATTCGTTCAAAACAGGCGATCGCGTTCAAGTACTCGACGATGCCGTTGAAGGCGTCATCACGGCCATCGATACCGATTCCATCACCATCGAATCAACCGACGGCTTTCTCATTAAATACCAACCGAACGAGCTAATTAAAATCGGTGAAACCAAAATAGCCGTAAGTTATCAAGACATTCGTTTTGCTAAATCAATCAAGGATGTTCCTCAAAAAGTAAAAAAATCGCCGTTTAAAGATAAAGTGCGTGCTACACCCTCGTTCGATTTACACATCGAAAAAATTGTACAATCTCATAAAGGAATGAGCAATTTCGATATTCTTAACTTACAACTCGAAACCGCACAGCGACACATCGAATTCGCAATAAAAAATCGGATTCCAAAAATAGTACTGATCCATGGAGTAGGAGCGGGCGTGCTAAAAACGGAGTTGGAATATCTATACCGAAAATACGACCAAATTATCGTCAGCGAAGCCAGTTACCAATTGTACGGACAAGGCGCCAGTGAACTGTATTTCAAACAGAACAATTAACGACAAATACCTGCGATTAGTTGGTTTGCAACTCGCCGAACAAATAGTTGTCGCCAAACGTAAAATTTAACGCTTGCTCGGTGTCTTTTAAAATAACACGTTGAAACCGTATCGTATGGGTAAAAATTCCAGCAGTTTCCGTTGTTTCCACTGTGATTATTCCCGATTGATTGGCAATTCCGCTCTCCGAAATGTAAGACTTTTCGATGGAAGGCAGGTTGTTATTGCAAATCAAATCGGCATTCAAATTTGTTCGATATACATTAAAAATCACACGATCATTGTCGTCAAGTAAAGCCGTCCGCGGACTTCCACTCGTAGTGGCTTGGTTTACAATCAAACTGTTATATGTTTCCGGACTCAAATTTAAAGCGAGTAACTGCAAGCCCGAACTTTTAAAAAGCAAATTGTTGGCTGTACACGATTGAATATCAATATTTTCAAATGTAGTTGGTCGGTAAATGTTGCTTCTTACATAACTGCCAAACAGTATGGTTTCATTGCGTTGTGTAATGCCATTTCCACGATCAAATACAATATCTCTAAAAATCAAATTGTGGCTAAATCCCGTAATAATATTAGAACCCGTCGTCGTTGTCGGATTTACAACACCCGTGGTAATCTCAAGCGTTCCACCGGTTGCGGTCCACTCTTCCAACACCTGAGGTTGCGCGGGCGGAACAACCGAACACAAGGTTGCCTCAGTAACTTCGCCGTCATACAATCGGTACGTTACCTGCGCTGCAGTAGGAATTTGCAACAAAATCGGATTGTCTGAGGTTGTGATTCGATTCGGGAAATTTGTCTCATTTAATTCGATAATTAAAACTTCGTTGCCGTTAATTTTATAGATAAAAAAATCATCGGTTCCTTCGCCGCATTCACGGGCAGTTGCTGTTTCAAAATCGAACGCTTCAACCGAAACGTTCCCATCATCGCAACCAAAAAACGAAGCTGCAAGCAACAAGACAAAAAGTACTTTCTTCATGTTCATAGAATTCGGCGCAAAGGTAAGATTTTTATGCTTTCAGACGGGCGGCGTTTGTGCAGCAGCAGACTTATTTTTACATTTGACACATGAATAAAATATATTTCGACAATGCAGCTACTACTGCATTACGTCCTGAAGTTATTGATGCCATTGTAGAATCGCTTCGAAACGATTTCGGCAATCCTTCTTCCACTCATGCCTACGGACGCTCCGCTAAAAGCTCCATTGAACTGGCACGGAAATCAATTGCGAATTTACTCGGCTGTACAGCTAATGAAATAATTTTTACTTCTGGTGCAACCGAGGCTAACAACTGGATTATTCGTTCGGCGGTGCGCGACCTAAAGCTGCAGCGAATCATCTCCAGTAAAATGGAGCACCACGCCGTTTTATATGCAGTAAAGGAAATTGCGCAAGAATACGGAATTGAACTCGTGTTTGTAGACAACGACAAAAACGGACACATCAATCTCCAACAACTAGCCGAATTATTACAGGATAAAAAGCAAACTTTGGTTTCGTTGATGCACATAAACAATGAAACGGGCTGTATTTTACCTATCGATGAGGTGGCACAACTCGTAAAGGAAAACGGTGCGTACTTTCATTCCGATACCGTGCAATCGGTCGGAAAACTAAAAATCGATTTACAGCAAACTCCAGTCGATTTCATCACGGCATCTGCGCACAAATTCCACGGTCCAAAAGGAATCGGTTTTGCCTTCTTCCGCAAAGGTTTGTTAACCAATCCAATATTTTTCGGTGGCGAACAGGAAAAAGGTTTGCGCGCAGGGACCGAATCTGTTCACAACATCGTTGGCATGCAAAAAGCATTAGAACTGGCTTACGAACGTCACGACGAAGAAAAAGCACACATCACAGAATTAAAAAGCTATTTCATTTCCCGCCTGCGCGAAGTCTACGGCGAAAGTGCACACATTCACGGACACGAAAACACGCTCTATAATTTAGTAAACGTGGGCTTGCCTATTTCACAAGAAAAAGCGTCGATGTTGTTGTTTATGCTCGATATGAAAGGATTTGCGATATCTCGCGGCAGCGCGTGCCAGAGCGGCAGTCCAAAACCCTCACACGTACTTGCAGAAATGCTCGACGACGAAACAATCAAATTCCCTAATTTGCGCGTTTCATTTTCACACGACAATACTAGGGAAGAAATTGATTTGCTGGTAAGCGAGTTACAAAAGCTATAAATCTACACGCTTCGTCCGCGTATCAGACGAAACAGAATAGCAATAACAGCAAAGACCAACAGCAGGTGAATAATCGATCCTAAGTTGGCGAAAAAGAATCCCAATGCCCATAGTATCACAAGGATAACGGCTACGGTGTAAAGTAAGTTGCTCATAACGGGTAGTTTTAAAAGTTATTTTCTAGTAAATCGCTGAGTTCTAGATCTGCGAAAAGACGTTGTATGCGTTCTAAATGCAGGTAGGTAAACTGCAAGTGTTTTTCCAAAGCGGCTTTTAGGAATTCGTTGGTACTTTGCGAAATCTTTTCTTCCAAATCGGCTTGTGCCAACTTTTCAAGACGGTAAATCGCGCATAATTCTGCTAAATAATCGATTCGCTGAGGTAGTTCCGGAACCATAGTTCGCTTCTTTGATACAAAGGAGCTTCTTTTTCGTAAAAAATTTCTTACGAAATTATCGGATTGTTTTACAAATGCATTTTTGGCGCGTCATCGAAAGTTTTGTTATTCACATGCAGTGAAACTTAAGAAGTACCACTTTTCGCCTCGTTTTTCACAAGACAATTTTTGTTTTCACCTATTGAAATTCAGGGCAAGCAGGTAAGCACACAGTAACGCATAGAATGTGGGTTTTGTCGATTGAAAGCTGTAAATTCTATGTTTACACTGCAGCAAATTTGAGTGCTACTTATAGCAGTTCACGGACGGTAATCTACTTCGAACTAGCTTCCTTTCGAAGATTTTGTTTCTGAACATTTAGTCATCTGCAATAGCGATTAACCAAAAATGACAGCTTTAAAGTGAGTTTGATTAATACGTGAAATTCCTGATAATAGCAAAAAACACGAGCGCCGCTTATAAATCTTGTTTCGGTGCAGTGCAAAAAAAAATCGCAACAAAACTGCTGCGATTTTTATTATTTGAAAATGATTTTTTACAAGTGAATGACCTCGCCGTAGGCATCGGCAGCCGCTTCCATGATGGCTTCGCTCATCGTTGGGTGCGGGTGAACCGATTTGATGATTTCGTGACCTGTAGTTTCGAGCTTGCGCGCTACTACAGCTTCAGCGATCATGTCGGTTACACCGGCGCCAATCATGTGGCAACCTAACCATTCGCCGTATTTCGCATCGAAAATTACTTTTACAAAACCATCTGGTGTGCCCGATGCTTTTGCTTTTCCGCTCGCTGAAAACGGGAATTTCCCAACTTTGATTTCGTATCCTTTTTCACGTGCTTGTTTTTCAGTTAAACCTACAGAAGCAATCTCTGGAGTTGCATACGTACAGCCCGGGATATTGCCGTAATCAATTGGCTCAACATGTAAACCTTTGATTTTTTCCACACAAATAATTCCTTCGGCTGAAGCTACGTGCGCCAAGGCTTGGCCTGGAACAATATCGCCGATCGCGTAGTAACCGGGAACGTTTGTTCGGTAAAATTCGTCGACTAAAATCTTATCCTTATCAGTTTTAATTCCAACGGCTTCTAAACCAATATTTTCGATATTCGATTTAATTCCAACAGCCGATAACAAAATCTCTGCTTCGAGAATTTCTTCGCCTTTTGCTGTTTTTACCGTTGCTTTAACGCCCGGTCCCGAAGTATCGATTTTCTCCACTGAAGCATTGGTCATAATATTTACACCTGCTTTTTTCATGGAGCGTTCCATTTGTTTTGAGATGTCTTCATCTTCAACCGGAACAATGTTTGGCATGTATTCTACGATGGTAACTTGAGTTCCCATTGCGTTGTAGAAGTGCGCAAATTCAACTCCAATAGCACCAGAACCAACTACAATCATCGATTTAGGTTGTTTCTCGAGCGTCATTGCTTTACGGTAACCAATTACCTTAACACCATCTTGAGGTAAGTTTGGCAATTCGCGGCTTCGTGCACCAGTTGCAAGAATAATGTGGTCGGCGCTGTATTCGGTTTCTTTTCCATCGGCCGATTTTACCGAAACTTTTTTGCCAGGTTTTACAGTTCCGTGTCCGTCGATGACATCGATTTTATTCTTCTTCATCAAGAACTGAATGCCTTTGCTCATTCCGTCGGCAACGCCACGAGATCGCGCAATTACAGCATTAAAATCTTTATCGAATTCTTTTATAGTTAATCCGTAATCGGAAGCGTGCTTTAGGTAGTCGAAAACCTGAGCCGACTTCAACAATGCTTTGGTTGGAATACAACCCCAATTCAAGCAAATTCCGCCGAGGCTTTCTTTCTCGATTACGGCTGTTTTAAAGCCGAGTTGTGACGCGCGAATGGCAGTTACATAACCACCCGGACCGCTTCCTACTACTATGATATCGTACTTCATTTTGATATTTTTTTGCTGATGCGAAAGTAATGATTTATTGTGATTTTCGAATTCGTTTTACGCGCTCTGTACATCAAATTGTGCATCGTATAGATTTTTGTAAAATCCGTTTTCACGCAGCAGTAATTCGCTGTGCGTTCCCGATTCTACCACCTTGCCTTTGTGCATGACTACTATAATATCGGCATTTACTATGGTTGCTAAACGGTGTGCGATAACAATCGATGTACGATCTTTGGTAATTTTCTCCGTAGCGCGTTGTATTAATTCTTCCGAGTAGGTATCGATGCTAGAAGTAGCTTCGTCCAGAATTAAGATGCTTGGGTTAGAAACGTAAGCACGTAGGAAAGCAATAAGTTGCCGCTGACCAGAGGAGAGCATTACACCGCGTTCTTTCACATTATAATCTAATCCGCCGGGTAAAGACGCGATAAAATCGGCTACACCAATTTGTTCCGCAGCTTGCAAAACGCGCTCGCGACTGATATCGTCGTTAAATAAGGTAATGTTGTTGTACAGTGAATCGGCAAATAGGAAAACATCTTGCAAGACTACAGCAATTTGTTTGCGCAGCGATTCGATGGTATAATCGTTAATGTTGTGATTATCGATGGTTATTTTTCCGGAATCGAGTTCGTAAAAGCGATTCAATAAGTTTATGATAGTCGATTTTCCTGCGCCAGTTGAACCAACGATGGCCACTGTTTGTCCGCTTTGAACTTCCAAATTCAAATCGCGAATTACGGGTTCGTTTGCAACATAGCTGAATTGTACGTTTTCAAATGTAATATTGCCAGCAAAAGGTTGCGCCTGAATCGTTCCAACATCTTGAATTTCATCAGAAGTATCTAAAATATCAAACACGCGATTGGCGGCAATCATACCCATTTGCATCTCGTTGAATTTATCGGCAATTTGTCGCAGCGGATTGAATAGCATTCCGATAAACATCGTGTATGAAGACAAATCGCCGAAAGTCGTGAACTGATCGCCGCCCAGCATGCGTTGTCCGCCGTATACGACCACTGCGCCAAGTGTTAACGATGAAATGATGTCGGCTATCGGGAAGAAAATCGAGTTATACCAAACCGTTTTTATCCACGCTTTGTTGTGTTTGTCGTTTATTTCACTGAATTTCTCTGCTTCGATTTGCTCGCGGGTGAATAATTGAACGATTTTCATGCCCGTAACACGTTCTTGTACGAAGGTGTTTAAAGCGGCTATTTGCGTTCGAACAACTTCAAAGGTTACTTGCATTTTCTTTTGGAAAATTCGCGTTACCCAAACCAAAATCGGCATCGCCACAAAAACGATCAGCGTGAGTTGCCAGTTCATAAAAAACATAAAGATGAGAACGACGATCATTTTCGACAAATCGCTCATAATCATGAACAAACCTTGGCTAAATATTTTTGCGATGGCTTCGATATCGGAAACGGTTCGTGTAACTAATTGTCCGACAGGCGCGTTGTCGAAGTATTTCATTCGAAAACCGAGTAAGTGTTTAAATAGTTTTTCGCGAATGTCTTTTACGATATCCTGTCCGAGCCAGTTTGCCCAATACACAAAGTAAAATTGCGCTGCAACTTCGAGCAGTAAAACCACGGCCATTAATCCCAAGTAAAAAGCTAAGCCGCTTTCGTCTTTTGATTGTATGTAATTATCTACGGTTTCTTTAAGTAAATACGGGCGTAAGGCAGCAAACAACGAGAGCAATAACGCCCAGACAATAACGCCGTTAAAGCGAAATTTATACGGCTTGGTGTACACCATAATCCGCTTGAATACATTGGTATCAAAGGCTTTAGCTTTCATTTGTAGCTGTAGTTTTTAGGTGTGATGTAGGTTGTAGTTCCGCAAAGTTGTAAGCAACTTCTGTAAGATACAAACCATGTGCGGGTACCGAAGTACCGGCTTCGCTTCTGTTTTTCGAGTCGAGAATACGCTGGAAGTCGGCTAGTGTCAGTCGCTCAAATCCCAAATCGAGTAAGGTTCCGGTGATTGCTCGAACCATATTCCGCAAAAATCGATTTGCCGTGATTTCGAATACAAGCTTGTCGCCATTTTGCTTCCAAACGGCTTTGGCGATCGCACAATTAAAGTTATTAACTTCGGTTTTCGTTTTTGAAAAGCACTGAAAATCGGTGTGTTGCAAAAGAAGTGCTGCCGCCTCATTCATGAGCTCTAATTTTGGCATGCGCTTCAAAAAGAAACTAAAATCGGTTAAAAACGGATTTTTACTGGTGTGTATGTGATACTCGTACGTTCTCGACAACGCATCGAAACGGGCGTGCGCTCGCGGATGAACTTCGAAAATATCGTGAACGGCAATGGAATCGCTTAGGAGGGCATTTACTTTATAACACAGCTCTGCCACTGGAATTGCAGTAGGGAAATCGAAGTGGGCAAACATTTGTTTGGCGTGCACTCCAGTATCGGTCCGGCCAGCGCCGGTTAAGCTTATCTCGGTTCGAAGCAATGTTTCGAGTGCGCGAGTAAGTTCGGCTTGTACCGAAGGCGATTTTGGCTGGATTTGCCAACCGTGGTAGTTCTTACCGAAATAGGAAAATGAAATAAAATAGCGCAAGTATGTCGGGCTGTAAATGATTGCCAAATTTACGAATATTCAGCCAATTGATTAAGCAGCGAGATACGATATGATATTTTTAACAGCGATTAGAAATGGATTCAGATGTTTATGCGCTATTTTGCTGAACGTATTGCAATAAGCTTCGATTTCGAACTGTGAATAATTTTTCGATTTGCGGATTTTTAAGATTAATGTATTGATAAACATTGTTTTAGAAGAATTGCTTTTTTGCGAATTATTGAAAAACAGTAGTTTGATATTATTTTCAAATAGCCGTTAGGTTTTCTACATTTACCAAAAACAAACAAAAGCTGTGAACGATTCGCTTAAGCATTTAGGAAAACGCCGTCAACTTATTGAACTGCTTCGAACTAAAGGAATTTCGGACGAGACAGTTTTGGAGGCGATGTTGAAGATTCCGCGACATCTTTTTTTGAATTCGAGTTTTGAAGACTTTGCTTACGAGGATAAAGCCTTTCCGATTGCGGCCGGACAAACGATTTCGCAACCCTACACCGTTGCGTTCCAGTCGCAGTTGTTGCAGGTAAAACCTGAAGAGAAGATTTTAGAAATCGGTACCGGTTCCGGATATCAAACCGCCGTTTTGTGCGCCATGGGTGCAAAAGTGTATTCGGTCGAGCGGCAGGTCGATTTGTTTAAGCAAACGTCTTTGTTGTTGCCTAAGTTGAATATTCGGCCGAAACATTTATCGTTTGGCGATGGGTATAAAGGCTTACCCACGTTTGCTCCTTTCGATAAAATTATAGTAACTGCGGGTGCTCCCGTGGTTCCGAATGCCTTGCTGTCGCAATTAAAAATTGGTGGCAGATTGGTAATTCCCGTTGGAGTAAACGATCAAATTATGACCTTGTATATTCGACAAACCGAATTGCGATTCGAGAAGCACGAATTTGGGAATTTCCGTTTTGTTCCATTGCTAGAAAATAAATCCTGATGAAAAAGTGGCTGTTGTTTGTGTTTATTGGTGGTAAAGTGTGCGCACAAGGTTACACCAGTTACTTTACTGGTAATTCGACAAACGTGACAACGGTTCCGCTTGCGGGCTATTGCTTGATGGGTGGTGCGACGGAAAACGACAATGCCATGACCTGGTTATTACAACGCGCTAACGGCGGCGATGTGGTGGTGTTGCGAAGTTCGGGTTCGGACGGGTATAACGATTATTTTTATTCGGATTTGGGTGTGAACGTTAACTCGGTGGAAACACTTGTCATTACGAGTGTTGCCGGCGCTACGAATCCATATGTGTTGAATAAAGTTGCTCAGGCAGAGCTCATTTGGATTGCTGGTGGCGATCAGTTTAATTACGTTTCGTTTTTTAAAGACAATGCGTTGGAAACGCTTTTAAATGCGCACATCAACGAAAAAAATGCTCCGATTGGTGGCACTAGCGCGGGTATGGCTATTTTAGGTGCACATTATTTTTCAGCGCAAAACGGTTCGGTTACGAGTGCGCAAGCGACCTCGAATCCGTTTCATCCGAATGTTACTATTGGTTCGAATGATTTTTTACAGATTCCGATTTTAACGAATACAATCACCGATACGCATTTTGATAATCCGGATCGCCGCGGACGTTTAGCCGCTTTTTTAGCGCGATTGGTATCGGAAAATCAGGAACGAAAGTTCGGTATCGCCTCGAACGAATATGTTTCGGTTTGTATCGATGAAAACGGAATAGCTCGTGTTTTTGGAGATTTTCCGAATTACGAAGAGTACGCCTTTTTTGTACAACCGAATTGTACGGAAGAATTTGTTCCGGAAATATGTACGGCAAATAACGCACTTACGTGGAATAGAAACGGAGAAGCTTTAAAAGTATATCGCGTTCCCGGCACGCAAAACGGCATTCACACCTTTAATTTAAACGACTGGAATTCCGGATCGGGTGGAAATTGGTTTAATTGGCGTGTTGTGAATGGCAGTATAGCGGTTACTAGTGCCGTGAATCCGCAGTGTTTTTTGGCACAACCGGAAGTTATTGCTGATGGTGAAATTGGCGTTGCTCCAAATCCGGTGCACGATTGGTTGCATTTTGATCGCTTGGTTTCCGCCGTTTCTATTTTTGGATTAGACGGAAAATGCTTGTTTGACAGCAAAAACGCTGTCGTACAGTCGGTTGATTTTAGCGGAATGCCCGCAGGTTATTACGTGCTTTCCTTTGAATTTGAAGGAGTGCGCTATTATCGAAAAATTCTCAGGAATTGAAAGCTTTTTTGATGCGATCTAAATCGCGTTTGGTATCCGAAGCTTTTAAAGTTTCGCGTTTGTCGTAGGTTTTTTTACCACGAGCCAATGCAATATCGAGTTTTGCCAGACCTTTTTCGTTGGTGAACAAGCGTAAAGGAACAATGGTTAATCCTTTGGTTTGCACGCTTTTGTATAAGCTGCGGAGTTCGCGTTTTTGCAGCAGCAGCTTACGTTCGGAGCGCGATTTGTGGTTAAATTGATTTCCGAACGTGTATTCTTCTATGTAGGAATTGATTAGAAAAAGTTCGTTGTTATGAAATTCGCAAAAGCTCTCGGTAATGGTGGCTTTTCCGGCGCGAATCGATTTGATTTCGGTTCCGGTTAAGACAATTCCTGCCGAGTAAGTTTCGAGAAGTTCGAAATCGAAACGGGCTCTTTTATTTTGAATGTTTACTGTCTTTTGCATAGCGAGTGCAAAGGTATGAATACGGAAGGAAAAACAACACGTTTAAGAAGCGCACAATTTTTTAATAACGATTGCCGCAGCCCCGATTGTAATGAAAATACAGCCGTAGCGGTGGCGTGTGCAGGCGTTTTTGCAGCAGCGACCAACGGAAGCTGTTGCAAAAGCAGCCGAAACCGACAACGCTAGGTTGTATTGCAATGGAAAGCGGGAATTGCTGCCCAAAAAAAACTATTCAACTAGATTCTTCCGTAGTACATGGCTTTTACGATGCCGTCGGCGAGACCAATTTTGGGTACGTAAATACTGCGTGCGCCGCTCCATTTCATGGCATTTAGATACACTTTCAAGGCGGGTAAAATTACGTCGGCGCGATCTGGATTTAAGCCTTTTTCGTAAATCCTTTGCTCGTATGTTAAAGCGCTCAGTTCTGTCATTTGCGCGTTGAGGTAAAAGTAGGAGAGTGGCTTTTCTTGCGTTTTGCCCGACATCTTAAACAATTTATTGATGTTTCCGCCGGATCCAATTAACGAAACTTGCTCTAAATCAGTCGTATGTGTTTTAATCCATTTTTCGACCTCTTGCCAAACAATTTCCGAAACCATGTTGTTGATTAAGCGCACCGTTCCCACTTTAAACGATTTTGAAGCGACCATTTTACCGTCTGAAAAAAGCGAAAATTCGGTGCTTCCGCCGCCTACGTCGACATACAAAAATGCGCGATCGGTTTTAAGTAGGAAGTGTAAATCAGTCGATGCGATGATGGCTGCTTCCTTTTTTCCATCGATGATTTCGAGTTTGATGTCGGCTTTCTTTTTAATAATTTCAACTATTTCCGAGCCGTTATAAGCTTCGCGCATGGCCGAGGTGGCGAATGCCTTGTATTTTTCGACGCGGTGCACTTTCATAAGGAGCTTGTAGGCTTTCATGGCATCGACCATTCGATCGATGTTTTCTTCGGAGATCTCGCCCACGGTAAAGGCTTCTTGACCGAGTCGGATGGGCACACGCACCAACGATGATTTACTGAATTGCGTTTCCTTACCGTGTTCTTCTACGATGTTGGCAATGAGCAAGCGCATGGCATTTGATCCTACGTCGATCGCAGCGTATTGTTTTACATGAATCATCCGACAGGTTTAAAAATGATTATTGGATTCTAACAGG
This sequence comes from Flavobacterium sp., assembly GCF_049240005.1. Classification (GTDB taxonomy): domain Bacteria; phylum Bacteroidota; class Bacteroidia; order Flavobacteriales; family Flavobacteriaceae; genus Flavobacterium. The sequence goes on from NZ_JBMLTK010000024.1 coordinate 47,202, forward strand.
CTTTCGTAATATTTGTACGTCTCGAATTGCGCTCGGAACATTGGGTTTGTTCCTCGCGGACGGTATTTGTTGGCGAGATTTTCGGCATGTAAACGCGCTTTTACGTTTCCTTTCCAACCCACATCGAAGCTCGCAATAAGTTCTTCTTTAACTTGTTGGTCGTAAATCGGGCAACTCACTTCGACACGCATGTCGAGGTTTCGCGTCATGAAATCGGCCGACGAAATATAAACTTCCTGATTCATGTCGTTACAGAAGATGTATACGCGACTGTGTTCCAAAAAGTTATCGACAATACTAATAGCTTCAATGTTTTCGCTCATGCCTTTCACGCCTGGAACTAAACTGCAAATTCCACGAACTAGAAGCTGAATTTTTACCCCTGCGCGACTTGCATCGTACAGTTTATCAATCATTTTTGGGTCGGATAAGCTGTTCATTTTCAATTTAATGAAAGCGGGTCGACCCAAACGCGCATACATGATTTCGCGGTCGATGAGTTTGTTGAAGCGCGAACGCGTGTGGTGTGGCGAAACGATGAGGTGTTTGTAGCGATACAAACGATAGTTCACGTGGAAAAATTCGAATATTTTGGAAACGTCTTTTAAAATTTGTTGATGCGCGGTGAACAAGGTCACATCTGTGTAAATTTTGGCGGTACTTTCGTTGAAATTTCCGGTTGAAATGAGGCCATAGCGGCGCAATTTGCCGTGTTCGATACGTTCGATCATGCAAATTTTTGAATGCACTTTTAAACCTTGAATTCCGAAAATGAGTTCAATGCCTTCGGTTTGCATTTGCTCGGCATACGAAATATTACTTGCTTCATCGAAACGCGCTTGCAACTCAATTTGTACTACAACGCGTTTTCCGTTACGAGCTGCGTTGATGAGCGAGGAAATGACTTGCGAATTTTTTGCGAGTCGGTATAAAGTAATTTTAATGCAGGTTACTTTCGGATCGAGCGCCGCTTCGCGAAGGAATTTTATAACGTAAGAAAATGTTTGATACGGTGCGTTGAGCAGGTAATCGCGTTGGCTGATTTGTTCGAGAATACTGCCTTCGAGACTCAAACCGGGAATGGGAAGTCCGGGCATGGGTTTGTAAAGTAAGTCGTAGCGACCTAAATTCGGGAAATCCATATAATCTCGGCGGTTGTGGTAGCGTCCGCCTGGAATTACGCTGTCTTCTGAGTCGATATGCATTTTCTCGAGAAAGAATTTCAGCGTATCTTTTTCGATGGATTGATCGTACACAAAACGTACGGGCTCGCCAATACGTCGGTCTTTCACGCCAAGTGCAATTTTCTCCATCATACTTTTACTCATGTCGGAGTCGATTTCGAGCTGCGCATCGCGTGTGATTTTAATCATGTGAGCCGAAACGCGTTCGTAATCGAAAATATTGAAGATGTGGTGTAAATTATAGCGAATTACATCGTCGAGCATGATGATGTATTGCTTGTTATCTTCGGCAGGCAGTACCACAAAACGGTTGATGGTTTTGGGAATTTCGATAATGGCGTAGCGTACTTCGGGTTTTCCTGTTACGATACCGAGTATACTTTTTCCGCGTTCTTTCATCACGAGTTTCACCGCTAGGTAGCCACTGGTGTCTTTAAGAATCGGAAATTCGGCAAGATCGTTTAAGATTACGGTAACCAGCGCTGGCGCAACTTTCTGGATGAAAAAATCGTGAATAAATATTTGTTGGCTTTGCGAGAGCTGTGTTTCATTGAGCATAAAGATGCCTTCTTTTTCGAGTTCTTTCTCAATGATATCGAGTATGCGCAAGCTTTCCGACTGCTGTTGAATAACAATTGTTGTAATTTCTTTCAGCAAATCTTTAGCGGCAACGCCTCCGAGAATTTTATGGCCCGTTTTTCCAGATAGGCTTAAACGCCGAATGGCAGCATAGCGTACTCTGAAAAATTCGTCGAGATTGTTGGAAAAAATACCTAAAAATCGGAGTCGGTCGAGTAGGGGAACGTTTTGATCTCCAGCTTCTTGTAGCACACGCGCATTAAAGGCTAACCAGCTTTTTTCGCGGTCGATGTATCGGTTTTGTACGTCGTTCATCGGATATCTTTTGGAAACAATTTTAAGGTCACTTTTACTTTGGTGAATTCAGCCCAAGAGTCTTTGTCGAGCTCTAATTCGAGAAAGCCTGAAGTTGGAATATGTTCGGTGAAGTTGGAATCGAATTTCTGAACAAATTCGGTTAGGGCTTCGTTGTGGCCTACTACCAAGGCGTCGTTACCGTCGTCGTTAAAACTGCGGATAACTTTCTCGAGATCGCGGCCATTAAAGGTGTATAAACTGTTTTTGTAGTTCACGTTTGTCCACTTCATATCGGCGTAATCCAAATAGTACTGTAAGGTTTGTTGGGTTCTTTTCGCCAGACTACAATACATGGTGAGATCATCGGGAAGTATGCGGAACAAATGTGGGCTCAAGGCTTTAATATCGGCAATTCCACGAGGAGCTAAACGCCGTTCAAAATCAGGCAGTCCGTCTTCGTAGCTACTTTTCGCATGCCGCAATAAATACAGTTTTCTCATCTCTTTAAGCTGTCGGCTAAAGATATGAAATCGAGTAGGGATGAGCGTTAAGAAAGATTAAAATTCGCTGTGGATTTTCATCGATCTAGCGTAAAATTCTCAAAACGAAAGTGCTAGGGCGCCACGCGATAGCGTTTCCAGCTGCCGTTTTCGTTCTCAAAAACAATGCGATCGTGGAGTCGACTCGGGCGACCTTGCCAGAATTCAATTTTTGTAGGTTTCACCAAATAGCCGCCCCAATGTTCGGGTGTTGGAATTTCGTCGGGATATTTTTCGTTGAGCTGTTCTAATTTCTGAATCAGTTCTTCTCGGGTGGCTTCCGAACTTTGTGGCGACGCCCATGCGCCGAGTTGGCTCTCACGCGGACGCGATTGAAAGTACGCATGTGTTACTTCGCGACTTGTTTTTTCTGCCACGCCTTCAATAATTACTTGACGTTCTTGTTCTTCCCAAAAAAACGCCAAACACACCTGCGGATTTTCAGCTAACGCACGCCCTTTCGCCGATTCGTAATTCGTGAAGAATACAAATCCGTTTTCGTCGTAACTCTTCAATAAAACGACGCGCGCTCGCGGATAGCCAGTAGCTGTAGCTGTTGCAAGTGTCATGGCATTGGCTTCGTAAGTGCCAGTTTCGGCAGCAGCTTTAAACCAGTTTTCAAATAAATCGAAAGGAGAATTAGGTAGATCGTTTTCCACTAAAAAACCTTTGTCGTATACTTTTCTAAAATCGCTTAAATCGGCCATGATTACAAATTAAAATCTACTTCAAAGTTAAAGCTTTTGCCGTCGTCGGCTAAATGAACATCGGGAAAAATGGTTTCGGCTTCTGTTTTGAAAAGTTCGATGCCGTCGTAACGTGTCGAGTAATGTCCGAGGATCAATTTTCGAACTCCAGCCAATTTAGCAATGTTCGCAGCTTGTGCAGCCGTAGCATGTTTGGTGCGTTCGCAGAGATGTATTTCGGTATTAAGAAATGTGGATTCGTGATAGAGAACGTCGACATCTTTAATCAGGGTAGCGAGTTCTTCAAAATACTGTGTATCGGAGCAGTAGGCGTAACGCAAACTTCGTCGCGGATCGAGTGTGAGATCCCGATTTGGAATAATACTTCCGCTTTCGGTTACATAGTCTTTACCTGCTTTTAAATTGTGCATCTGGCTAGCATCGACTTTAAATTCGCGTAAGGCATCGGCATTTAGTTTCCGTTCGCGTTGTTTTTCTTCAAATAAAAATCCGTTGGTATACACTCGGTGTTGTAACGGAATTGTTGAAACGCGAACTCTTTCATCTTCGAAAATGATTTCCGGTTCTGTCGACGTAAGTTCGTGAAAGTACAGCGGGTATTGTGTATACGCCTTGGCGAGTTTGAGCTGAAGTAAAATTACTTCCTTAATGCCTTCTGGACCGTAAACGTGTAGTTCGGTGGTTCGATTGAGTAGGGCAAACGACGAAATCAATCCGATTAAGCCATAAAAATGATCGCCATGTAAATGCGATATAAAAATATGATTGATTTTTCCGAACTTAATTTTGTTCCTTCTCAAGGCAACTTGTGTTCCTTCGGCACAATCGATTAAAAAAACACGATCGCGGATTTCTAAAACCTGAGAGGTCGGATTAGAGAACGTTCGTGGAGTAGCTGCGTAACAACCTAATATGGTTAAATTCAAGGTATTGTTTGTTAAAATCCTAAATCGCGCTCTATTTCGTCCATTTCAATGAGGTCTAGCGCTTCTTGTCGGGTTGGTACTACTACCAATTCTTTAGGCATCTCGGTAAAGTTTACGTTTTCACAGACAATGACAAACGACTTTTTCCCTTTAGCATGCATGCGACAAAGCGGAGTGAACTCGATCAGGTGTTTTTTGGTGAGCGATTGATGTGCAGATAAATCCACAACTAAATTCTTGTCGGAGAACGATTTGTGTTCGTGAGACACCTTCATGATAAAAGCGGTAAGATCACCTTGGGTATCTTTTAAAATGTTGGTATGTCCGTGTGCTTCTACTTTCATGGCTTCTGAATTCTAAGCAGCAAATTACGATATTTTAACGAATTTTCTCAGCTAATAAGTAAATAACTGCCATACGGATGGCAACACCGTTTTCCACCTGGTTTAAAATGATTGATTGTCCGGAATCAGCGACTTCCGAAGTAATTTCCACACCGCGATTGATCGGTCCGGGATGCATAATAATAATTTCTTTGGAAAGCGATTCCAACAGTTCTTTGTTTATTCCGTAACGCATGGCATACTCTCGACTGTTCGGAAAATAACTAAAATCCATACGCTCGTTTTGTACTCGTAGCATATTGGCAACATCGCACCATTCCAAAGCCTTTCGCAAGTCGGTTTCAACCGTAACACCCAAGCTCTCTATAAATTTAGGAATCAACGACGAAGGTCCGCATACTTTCACTTCTGCGCCAAGCATTTTGAGAGCAAAAATGTTCGATAACGCTACACGTGAGTGCAAAATATCTCCAACAATAACCACTTTTTTTCCACCAACTTCGCCGAGTTTTTCGCGAATGCTGTAACTGTCGAGTAAGCCTTGTGTTGGGTGTTCGTGGGCACCGTCGCCGGCATTGATGATACGCGCGTTGACGTGTTTTGCCAGAAAATGTGCTGCTCCGGCGTATGAATGTCGCATGACAACCATGTCGACTTTCATCGCCAAGATATTATTGACTGTATCAAGTAAGGTTTCTCCTTTCTTTACAGACGATTGTGCAGCAGAAAAACTTATTACATCGGCAGAAAGGCGTTTTTGTGCTAACTCAAAAGAGAGTTTTGTACGGGTCGAGTTTTCAAAAAAGATGTTTGCTACAGTGATATCGCGCAGCGACGGTACTTTTTTTATCGGTCGGTTGATTACTTCTTTAAATTGATCGGCTGTTTGAAAAATCAGCGCGATGTCTTGCGGTTGCAAGTATTTGATGCCCAGCAGGTGATCGACGCTTAGGGTGCTCATAATTCAGTTTGGGTTCGTTTTAAGTAAACAGCATTTTCACTAGAATCGCTTCCCCAGGAAACGACAACACGTTCGTTGTTAATGGCATCAACCTGACGACCGCGGTAATCGGGTTGTATAGGTAAGTCGCGACTAAAACGGCGGTCGATTAATACCAAAAGTTCGATAACTGCCGGTCGGCCAAAGCTTTGAATGGCGGTAAGTGCCGCTCGAATACTGCGTCCGGTAAACAATACATCGTCAATAAAAACAACTTTCTTGTCTTCGACCAAAAAATCAATTTGCGTTTGATTGGCTTCCAGACTTTTGTTATGACGTCTGAAATCATCTCGAAAAAAGGTGATATCCAACAAACCTGTTTTCAGATTTTTAACCTGATACTCGTTTTGCAGTAAGGCAGAAATTCGTTCTACGAGAAAGCTTCCTCGCGGCTGAATACCAATTAAAACGGTGTTGGAAAAATCGCCGTGTTTTTCAAGAAGCTGGCAGGCCAAGCGATTCAGAATCACTTCTATTTCTTTGCCGTTGAGTAGCAACTTGTGGCTCATTTCACTCTTTTGTTGTGTTGGTCAAAGGTAAAAATTATACGCCGCTGTGCAATTATAAATCGGCTAGATTTCCAACAAATTTAGTGTTGTTTTTAATCGTTCCATCGGGAAATGTCACAGCATAAACCTGAAAATCTTGTAAATCGGTATTCGGTTAAACTTTGTAGCTTCGCTGAAATTCGCCCAACATGCAGCAAAAGCACCTCAAGCACATTAAATATATTTTCATTTTAGCTGCTGCCTTATTGGTATCGTTGTCGGTAATTTCTTTCGTGCGATCCGGCAATATGGCAAACGCCTCGCGCTTAGTGAGTCATACCAACAACGTCATGTTTCAGGTAAACGATTTGTTTTCGCATTTAAAAGATGCCGAATCTTCGCAACGTGCTTACGTGCTTAGCCATGAGCCTGTCTTTAAACAACAATATTCACAGGCAGTAAAAGCCACTTTAGCGGCATACAACAAATGCACCGCGTTAATAAGCGATAATTTTGATCAGCAACAGCGCATGCTCGAACTCAAGCAAAACATCGATCGTCGAATTCGTTTCATGAATGCGATCATGCGCGACGCCGATTCCATTAAAATATCGCCGAAACGCTGGCTGGTAGCGCGTTCTATCATGGAAGAAATTCGTGCATTGAATAAAGAAATCATCAACGAAGAAATTATTTTACTCAAAAAACGGCAAGCTTTGCTGTCGCAAGAATCGACCCTAGCGCCACTGCTCACGGCTGTTTTAAGTATTTTAAGTATCGTAATCGTTGTGTTTTCTTATTTGGGAATAACACGCGAACTGGCACGATCTAATGCTTTTCAAGAAGATTTGGCCCAACGAAACTTAGAGCTGGCCAACCGAAACATCGAACTCAAAAACATGAACAAAGAGTTGGAGTCGTTTAACTACATTTCATCGCACGATTTGCAAGAGCCGCTTCGTAAAATTCAAACGTTTTTGTCGCGCGTGGTCAATCAAGATTCGAGTGAAGTAAGCGAACAAACCAAGTATTATTTGCTTCGCGCGCAAGATGCCGCCAAGCGCATGCAAGATTTAATTCAAGATTTGTTGTCGTATTCGCGTTTAAATGCCGAGCAATTCAAAGCCGAGAAAGTAGATTTTTTCGATTTAGTTGCCAAAATTCAAACGCAGAATCAGGAGGAAATCGAAAGTACTGGAACAACCATTGTTGTGAGCGGAACGCCTGAAATTGAGGTAATTGTAAAGCAGTTTCCGCAGCTGTTGGTAAACATATTTTCGAACGCCATGAAGTATGTTGCCCCTAATGTGAAGCCGTATATTACGGTTCAAAATCGCGTGGTTACTGCTAAAGAAGTGTCGGCGTTTGGTTTTAATCCGCAGGCTACCGAGTACTATCAAATATCAGTTTCCGACAACGGCATTGGCTTTAATGAAGCTTTTAAGGATAAAATTTTCGATTTGTTTCAGCGGCTGCATCCGGCATCTGCGTATTCCGGAACAGGCATTGGCTTGGCCATTGTCAAGAAAATTGTCGACAACCACAACGGTTTTGTCACGGTAAGCAGTTCCGAAAATCAGGGATCTACTTTCTTTGTTTTCTTGCCGAAGAGTGTGTTGTAATTGTTAGGGCAACCCGGCGTCGTCGATTCCTCCTCGCCGTCCCGCTGTCCGCTGTATCTTTTGCCTTCGTACCTTCGGCAAAAGGATATCGCTTCCATCGGTGTTGCGGAAAAGAGTGCGCAACGATACGTGAAACACGTTTCGTACAAAACTCCGTTTCTTACCTAAGAAAAAGCAATAAATACGATGATTTATCGACAATGTTTGGGTCACCAAATAAAAACTGCGAATTTCTATTACGAATACATCTTCGCGCGAAGTTCCTGTACTTTCGGATCGTCTAAATAGTCGTCGAAAAGCATGTAGCGGTCTATCGCACCGTTTGGTGTAAGTTCTAACATGCGGTTACCCACAGTTTGTGCAAACTCGTGATCGTGCGTAGTTAACAAAACCGAGCCTTTAAAGTTTTTTAGTGAATTATTGAATGCCGTAATCGATTCCAAATCAAGGTGATTCGTTGGTTCGTCGAGCATAAGTACATTAGCGCGTTCCATCATCATGCGCGAAATCATACAACGAACTTTTTCGCCACCCGATAAAACACGAGCTGTTTTCAAAGCTTCCTCCCCCGAGAAAATCATTTTCCCAAGAAAACCTCTTATATAAACTTCGTCGCGTTCTTCTTCGGTTTTTGCGTACTGACGTAACCAATCTACCAAAGTATAATCGTTGTCAAAAAATGCGTGATTATCGAGCGGTAAATACGCTTGGTTGGTTGTAACACCCCATTCAAAAGTTCCCGCATCGGCTTTCATATTACCGTTGATGATTTCGTAAAAGGCTGAGGTAGCACGCGAATCTTTCGAAAACACGATTATTTTATCGCCTTTTGCCATGTTTAAATCCACATTCTGAAACAAAACTTCGCCATCTAAACTAGCCGACAAACCTTTGATGTTCAAAATCTGATCTCCAGCTTCGCGCTCTTGATCGAAGATAATCGCCGGATAACGTCTGCTTGAAGGCTTGATTTCCGAGATATTTAATTTGCTAATCATCTTTTTACGCGATGTAGCTTGTTTCGATTTTGCTACGTTGGCGCTAAAACGACGAATGAATTCCTCTAATTCAGCTTTCTTTTCTTCCGCTTTCTTGTTCTGTTGCGCGCGCTGCTTTGCCGCTAATTGCGATGATTCGTACCAAAAGGTATAGTTGCCCGAATAGTGGTTTATCTTTCCAAAATCAATATCCGAAATATGCGTACAAACGGCGTCTAAAAAGTGGCGGTCGTGCGAAACAACAATTACTGTGTTTTCGTAGTTTGCTAAGAAGTTTTCAAGCCATTGAATCGTTTCAAAATCTAGGTCGTTTGTTGGCTCATCCATAATCAATACGTCTGGATTTCCAAAAAGCGCTTGTGCTAAAAGTACGCGTACTTTCAGTTTTCCATCCATATCGGCCATAGGCGTGTAGTGAAATTCTTCGCCAATACCCAAATTCGATAAGAGTGCAGCCGCGTCTGAATCGGCGTTCCAACCGTTCATTTCTTCAAATTGTACCTGAAGTTCGCCAATACGATCGGCATTTGCATCGTTATAATCGAGATACAACTCATCCATTTCTTTCTTTACGGCAAACAACACATGATTACCCATAAGTACCGTTTCCAAAACAGTATGTTCGTCGAACATGTTGTGGTTTTGGTTTAAAACCGACATACGTTTTCCGGGTTCTAGCGAAACGTGTCCGGAAGTCGGGTCCATTTTTCCGCTTAGAATTTTCAAAAACGTCGATTTTCCTGCACCATTTGCACCAATGACTCCGTAAATATTTCCGTGTGTAAAGGTTGTGTTAACCTCGTCGAAGAGAATACGTTTGCCAAATTGTACCGATAAGTTGTTTACTGTAAGCATACTCGAAAAAATTGGCTGCAAAAGTAGTGTTTATAAACGGTTTCGACAAGTACGAGCAATATGGTAAAGTGTTGTTATTTAACGGAGCATTAACAATTGAGTTTAGGTTGTACGGCTATTTTTGTTTCATGAGTTTGGGATTCATACATTTTTTTAGCAAATACCGCCTGCAACTCGCAGCGAGCATTTACGCAGTTTTATGTTGCAGTTGTAAATCGGACTTCGATAAAGATAACCACACAGCTTATTTCGGAGGTCTAGTAACCAAAGCCACAGGCGAATACGTTTTGTTTTGTAAGAACGACAAGGTGATTGATACCATCAAATTAGATGCTAATAATCGTTTTTTCGCGAAGTTCGATTCGCTACCAGAAGGCTTATATACGTTTAAATACGAACCTGAATACCAGTACGTATATTTCGATAAAAACGACTCGATTTTGGTACGTATCAATCCTGAAGATTTTGACGAGTCTATCGTTTATTCCGGGCGAGGCGCTCAAAAGAACAACGTTTTAATGGATTTGTATCTCAAGAACGAACGCGACAAAGACGTACTTTTCGATTACTTCGACACTGATTACAAGCTTTTCAGTGCGAAAATTGACTCATTAAACGTGTTGAAGCAAGATTTTTACAGCAAGAAGAAAAAAGAAATAAAATGGTCGGACGGCTTTGATAAGTTTGCGCGTGCTATGATCGATTACAACCACTTTAGTAAAAAGGAAGTGTATCCGATCGTTCACCAAATGCGTACCGGTCACAAAATCTTAAACGACCTGCCGAAAGATTATTACGAGCATCGAGAAAACGTAAATTTTAACGATACCGATTTAATTGGCTATGCACCGTTTATCAGTTACCTGAATTTTATGTTGAACAATGTTGCAATGTCTTCAGCACACGATGCCGATGATTTGCGCGATCAATCTCTCGAAATAAACATCCACAAGATAAAAGTTGCCGATACCTTGTTTAAGAACGAGACCATTAAAAATTCGATTTTAAACAACATTGCTTTTATGTATATGTTGGAAGATCAAAATATTTCTAATAACAAGCGGTTCTTAGATACGTATTATCGAGTTTCTACAGATAAATCCAAGCAATCTGAGATCAGACAAATGGGTAATGCCATTCAGCAGCTAACCGCTGGAAAGCGTTTGCCTTCGGTGCAGTTGCTTGATGCTGCAGGGAAAACGTTTAATTCAGACGACATTGTAACAGAAAAAACGGTTATTTTCTTTTGGAGCGAAAGTTTGCAAAGTCATTTGATTGCCGCGCACAAACGAATTCAAGACTTCCAGAAGAAGCATCCGGATTACAAGTTTATTGCTATTAATGTGGATAAAAATCAACAGAAGTGGACCAAAACCTTAGCGAATTTTAAGTTTGGAACCATTTCAGAATACCGCGCAGCCGATTTTGAAGATCTTCGTAAGAAATGGGTCATCAATAAAATTCACAGAACCATTATTACCGATAGTCGCGGAAATATTGCCAACGCGTTTGTGAGTTTGTTTGACGTGGCATTTGAATCTAAAATGTAAAAAAAAAGCTGTCAACCGACAGCTTTTTTTATTCGTTTCCTTTCTTGTAATCGGCTAAAAACTGTGCCAATCCAATATCGGTTAGTGGGTGTTTCAACAGTCCAGCAATTGCCGAAAGTGGTCCGGTCATTACATCAGCGCCAATTTTCGCACAATTTACAATATGCATGGTATGACGAACCGATGCGGCAAGAATTTGTGTTTCGTACTCATAGTTGTCATAAATTGTTCTAATCTCTTCGATGAGCGCCAAACCGTCGGTACTTACATCATCCAATCGACCAATAAATGGCGAAACGTAGGTTGCACCAGCTTTAGCCGCTAACAAGGCTTGTCCGGCCGAAAAAACGAGTGTAACATTGGTTTTTATTCGACGGTCTGAGAAATATTTAGTTGCCATCACACCTTCTTTAGTCATAGGCAGCTTCACAACAATTTGCTCATGTAAATCGGCTAATTCCTCACCTTCGCGGATCATGCCCTCATAATCTGTGGCAATTACTTCGGCACTTACATCTCCATCTACTAAGTTACAAATGTCAACGTAGTGTTTTAAGATATTGTTTTTGCCTGTAATTCCTTCTTTTGCCATAAGGCTTGGATTGGTGGTTACTCCGTCGAGAACACCTAAAGCTTGTGCTTCTTTAATTTGATCGAGGTTGGCGGTATCAATAAAAAACTTCATAGTTGTGTGTTTAAAAATCGCTGCAAAGGTAATCTTTCGTTGGATTATAACTTAAAATGTCTGCGCAACATTTTTTCGTAGGTCAAATCGGGTAGTACTCGCTTTAAAACAATCGAGAATTTTTGCATGAATAAACCAACTTTGTAGTGAATTTTTGGTTCCGGCGTGTTTATAATTTTCGCGATCGCTTGAGCCATTTCTATCGGATCCGAACCTGAGTGTACATGGCTGTTTATTTCGTTCAGTGTTGCGCCATATGTTTTTGCATAGGCCGAGTTTTCAATGACGGGAGCGTGATACCTGCGATCGGCAATATTTGTGGCAAAATCGCCTGGAGCCACATTGCAAATCTTGATATTGAATTGTGCCGTTTCGAGTCGTACGGCTTCCGTTAGTACTTCGAGAGCTGCTTTTCCCGCCGAGTAAATTCCCCGAAAGGGTAGTCCCATATAACCTGCGATAGAAGTCACATTGATGATTAGCCCCGATTGCTGTTTACGCAATTGCGGAAGTGCTGCTTGCATAACCGAAATGGCTCCAAAAAAGTTGGTGTCGAAATGATTTTTAGCTTCGTTTAATGGAGTTTCTTCCAAAGGCCCGGTAATTCCCACGCCGGCATTATTTATAACGACATCAAGTCGATTTTCTCGTTCGATTACCGTTTGAATAGCTGCTTTGACAGAAGATTCATCGCGAACATCCATTTCCAAAAAAGTAAAAAGCGGATGTGCTTTAATCGATCGACTGGTTCCGTAAACGAGGTGACCGTTTTTGGCTAAGTGTTCGGCTATAGCTAATCCGATTCCTGAGGAGGCGCCGGTTACTAGAATGACTTTTTTCTGAGATTCCATCTTTATTTCGGGAAAAAATGCGCTGCTAAGATATTTGATTTCGGTTGAGTGATCGTTGATTTTAGCGCATAAAAAATGGCAAGCTCCCTACATCGCACCGCTCAACCGCTTACCCTTGCTATGTTCCCATCCTGGGGGAGT
>NZ_JBMLTK010000025.1:0-15240 GCF_049240005.1 Flavobacterium sp.
AAGTAAATTAGGTTACTTGCTTGGTATTTGCGAAATTCGTAGCATGGGGCAATGCTGGCTGGCGCGAGTGAAGTAAAGCTAAATTCGATATGCGATTTTAGGTAAGCTGTATGAAAAATCTAGGTTGAGGCGAGGCCAAACTTTGGATAGTACAAATTTCGCCAATCAAAAGCAAACTACCATACAACTACTTCATTTTGAGACAAATTATAGCAAAGTAAATTAGGTTACTTGCTTGGTATTTGCGAAATTCGTAGCATGGGGCAATACGGGCTGGCGCGGGCGGGTCGGAAACTGATGTCTGATTGACAAATGGATTTATGATTCTTGCGTTAGATCATTGTGAAATTAATAGTTCGCGACAGCCCAGACTTTGAATGGTACAAAATTCGCCAATCAAAAGCAAACGGCCATACAACTACTTCATTTTGAGATAATTTATAGCAAAGTAAATTAGGTTACTTACTTGGTATTTGCGAAATTCGTAGCATGGGGCAATACGGGCCGGCGCGGGCGAGCCAGAACTAAAATCTGAGAAATTACCTTAGCTGCGCTTTTTTAGCGAAACTACATTGAATTATTTGGGGCGCGCCACCTCAGACTTTAGATAGTACAAAACTCGCAAATCAAAAGCAAACGGCCACACAACCACCTCATTTTGAGATAATTTATAGCAAACCAAATTAGGTTACTTGCTTGGTATTTGCGAAATTCGTAGCATGGGGCAATACGGGCTGGCGCGGGATGTTTGAGCTCGGATTGCAAATCCGCGCCATCGGGTGATTGAGGAATCTGGCAAGAGGTTTTTAATACCACCTAAACTAATAAGATATGGATTTTTTTATTGAAATAATTCCCTTTTTTCTGCTGTTAATAATAATGAACAGGGCTACACATTATTGGTGCTCAAAATATGAAAAAGAGCGTGATACAATATTCATTTCAGAACATTATAGGAAGATCCGGCATGCATCCTATCTGATGAGTAAAATTGGGTACATATTTACTATATTTTTATTTGTTACAATTGTGTTAATTGGTGTTTTAAAAACAATTGTAAACTAAAGATAGTCGATAACATATCCTGCGAAATGAGTTATTCTGAGTCACTTTGTTCCGAGACAGTCTCCCCGATAGCACAGATTTACTTCCTCTCTTCACCAAAAGCCTCGGATGTAATCCGTGCTGAAAGTGTTGGCTTTTCCGACCGTTTATAATCAAAGACGTTCGCCTAGCCCCGACTGCAGCGGCAGCCCGGAGTACAAAAAGGCTGTGTGATTTGGGTTAAAAACGGCGACCATAGAAGCCGGTTGTAGCCCCATGAACACGCCTTTTTTTACGAGGACTACAGCGAAAGGCGGGAATAGCTGCTTAAAACAAGTTCCATTAGCTTGTAAAATCTCAAATCTTTCAATCTTTCAATCTCAAAATCTTTCAATCTCAAAATCTCGAAATCTTTCAATCTCAAAAATTTAACACCCCCGAAACAATACTTTAAAAAGTATATCGTAATATTGCGATATATAAATATAACGATGGGAATTACCAAAGCAGCTTATTTCACAGACGCGCAAAACGAACTAGCCGATATCGCAAAAGCACTCGGAAACCCCGCTAGAATTGCCATTCTAGACCATCTTGCCAAAGTTAATAGCTGCATTTGTGGCGAACTTGTTACCGAACTACCCCTGGCTCAAGCCACCATTTCACAACATCTGAAAGAACTTAAAAACGCCAAACTCATTAAAGGCAACATCGACGGAAATGCCGTTTGCTACTGCATAAATCACGAGGTTTTCAACAAATTTAAGGCCTACCTAAACATCCTTTCTAACGCAAACGACAACTCAACCACCTGCTGTCCGTAATTAAAAATTGTTGCTATGACTATTCAAAATTTCAAAGAAATCTTAACTCATTTACCCGAACTCGGTTTTAAAACCCCAAACGGTAACGCCATTCCCGAGCACTTTCACATCACAGAACTCGGCATAATTACAAAACATTTTATCGACTGCGGCGGAACGGTTCGCACCGAATCGCACGCCAACTTTCAACTTTGGGTTGCAAACGATACCGAGCACCGACTCACACCCGAAAAACTACTACAAATTATTAACCACTCGGAGAAACATTTCGCACTTGATGCGCTCGACATTGAGGTAGAGTACCAAGGTGAAACAATCGGGAAATACGGCATCGATTTCACCGGAAGCGCGTTTACCCTCATTCCGAAACAAACCAACTGCTTAGCGCTCGACAACTGCGGAATTCCGAAACAAAAGCGCGCTTTAAACACGATAACAGCCAACGAACCGTGTTGCACGCCAGACGGCAACTGTTGTATTTAACTATTTTACCATGAAAAAAATCCTAGTTCTTTGTACGGGAAACAGCTGTAGGAGTCAGATTGCTCACGGCTATTTAAATCATTTTGCTAACGGAACCGCCGAAGTTTACAGCGCAGGTGTTGAAACGCACGGCGTAAATCCGAAAGCCATTGCCATAATGGCCGAGGACGGTATAGATATTTCGCAACATACCTCGAATCACATCGACGAATACGCACAAATTGATTTTGACTTGGTTATTACCGTTTGCGACAGCGCCAAGGAACGTTGTCCGTTTTTCCCGTCGCGTGCACAGAAATTTCACCACAACTTCCCCGATCCAGCGAAAGCTACAGGCACCGAAGAAGAAATCATGCAGGAATTTCGCAGCGTTCGCGATCAGATAAAAGACTACTGTCGGAATTTTGTTACCACACATGTCAGCCACTAATTGCACTCCCGCGGCAGCACGTAAGCGTTTAAGCTTCTTGGATCGCTATCTAACTCTTTGGATTTTCCTGGCA
Organism: Flavobacterium sp.; assembly: GCF_049240005.1. Taxonomy (GTDB): domain Bacteria; phylum Bacteroidota; class Bacteroidia; order Flavobacteriales; family Flavobacteriaceae; genus Flavobacterium. The sequence goes on from NZ_JBMLTK010000025.1 coordinate 2,855, forward strand.
ATGCTTATTGGTGTTTTGCTCGGAAAGTTTGCGCCAGAAATCCCGCAACTCGTCGAATCGTATAGTGTGGGAACTACAAACATTCCGTTGGCAATCGGTCTGATTTTAATGATGTATCCGCCGCTGGCCAAGGTTGAATACGTGAAAATGAAAAGCGTTTTCAGCAATGTTAAGGTGCTGAGTATTTCGCTATTTCTGAACTGGATCGTTGGTCCTCTATTGATGTTTACACTCGCCTACTTTTTTTTACAGGACGAACCCGAATACATGACAGGACTGATACTTATTGGTTTAGCGCGTTGTATTGCGATGGTTGTAGTTTGGAATGATTTGGCAGAAGGAAATCGGGAGTACGGCGCCGGACTAATTGCCTTAAACAGTTTGTTCCAAATATTTACGTACAGCTTTTACGCATACTTTTTCTTAACCATTTTTCCGAGTTGGCTCGAACTGCCCACTGTTTCTGTGAATATCTCGGTTGCCGAAATTGCCGAAAGTATTGGTGTTTATTTAGGAATTCCGTTTGTGCTTGGTGTTGTTTCGCAAAAAGTGCTGCAAAAAGTTAAAGGTCGCGACTGGTTTTTTGGAAAATTCATTCCGGCAGTTTCTCCAATCACGTTAATTGCTTTACTTTTTACCATTGTTTTAATGTTTAGCCTTAAAGGCGAAACGATAGTTGCTATTCCGTTTGATGTACTGAAAATTGCCGTTCCGTTAGTTGTATACTTCGCACTGATGTTCTTTCTGAGCTTTATTGTTGGTTTGCTCATGAAAGTCGATTATTCGCGCAATACAGCTATAGCCTTTACCGCAACGGGAAATAATTTTGAATTAGCGATAGCAGTAGCGGTGGCTGTTTTTGGCATCGGAAGTAAACAAGCGTTTGCCGGCGTTATTGGTCCGCTGGTTGAAGTACCCGCCTTAATTGCATTGGTTAACGTGGCGTTTTTCTTTAGGAAGAAATATTACTCGAAGGAAATTACTGCTTGAGAATACTATCACGAGCATCAAATTTGAAATTTCGATACTCTGATGCAAAGTCGGCATGCATTGATGTCACATACAATCTTAGATTTTGCATAGAATTCACGATTTTTAATTCGTTCATTTCAAATGAGCGGCTAATTGTGTATTTTCGAAAATTAAAACATACAACATGCGAAAGTACTTTTACATATTCCTTTTTGGTGTCGCTTTTACTTCATGTAAGAAAGAATTGCAACCGCAAGAGAGCTCACCGTCAACTGATACAACAAAAGTAGCTACGGCAGCTCCGGGCACTGTTACGCCTGTGCCCGTAGGAACACCCGTTACAGGAGTTCAACCTGCGGCAGTTCAGTCAACTTCCGCACAGCCACAGCAAATTGTAGTTAACCAACCGGTTGCAAAAACTCCAAAAGGAATGAATCCACCACACGGACAGCCGGGACATCGTTGCGACTTGCCGGTCGGCGCACCGCTCAACAGCAAACCAAAGCCAACACCAACAACAGTAACTCAAATGGCTCCACAGCAATCGGTTGTTGTTCCACAGCCCGTTGCGGCACCGCAACCAGCATCAACACCAACGGAAACTCCTGCTGCAACTCCTGAGAAAAAAGAAGGTGAATAGATACAAGTGGTATTTGAATATTATCGGGCTCATCGGGTGTTTTCTGATGAGCCTTAGTTTTTATGGACAGCGCGTATCGGGCAGCGTTTTCGATGAAAAAGACAATTCGGCTCTTTCTTATGTAAACATTGGTATTCCTGGAAAAAACATCGGAACCGTATCTAACAACCAAGGTAGCTTTTCGATTGATATTACCCAAGCTAACGACACAGATATACTTGTGTTTTCAACGATTGGATATAAAAGTAAATCTGTTCATGTTGCAAACCTTCGCACAGACAGCAAAACCCTAGAAAATGTAAGTTTAGAACGCGAAATTTATGAACTAAATGAAGTAGTCGTAAAACCCGGAGCGTTTCGAACGGTTAATTTGGGTCGGAGTTTCGGCCGCACTCGACTCAGCGCTGGCTTTGCGAACAATAAACTCGGCAATGAATTGGCTATGGAGTTTAATGCCGGAAAAACCGCATTTTTTCCAGAGCGTTTTGAAGCAGTTATAAGCACCAACACGTACGGAAAAATTAAGCTACGTGTTAATGTTTACGAAGCTGCCAACGGTATTCCTGCTAAAAACATCCTTTCGGAGAACATCTTTGTAGAAACCGAAATCAAAAAAGGGATTTTAAGTGTGGATTTAACTCAATACGATTTACGAGTAACCGGAACATTTTTTATTAGTCTTGAAATCATTGAAGATATGGGCGAAGGTCGGTTGCATTTTGTTGCAGATTACAAAGGAAAACCCATTTTAACCCGAGCTGTTAGCCAAGGAAACTGGCGCTCACAAGACGATGTTTCACTCAACTTCGCTGTTATTGGGAAACAAGAAGTTGGAAAGAGTAAATAACGCGAGTTCGACATAAAAATCTTTATTAGAATGCTTGAATTGAGGCATTTAAATAGTTTGCGGAAATTTTTGCTAAGCTATTTTTCAAGCAAACCATTTAAACATTCGCTTACCGCGTTGTATTTTTTCAGATACCTCGGTATACCAAAGAAAATACGCCTTGTAATCAACTATTTAAATGATTTCTAACTTTAATTTTTACATCGAACTCACTTTAAATAAAAAAACCACTCGTTGCTGAGTGGTTTAGTGGAGAATACCGGATTCGAACCGGTCACCTCTTGCCTGCCAGGCAAGCGCTCTAGCCAAATGAGCTAATCCCCCAATTGGTTGGCAAATATAACAGAATTTGTCTGAACTTTACAACCTGAATGTTTTTGTATGACTATAGACACTGCTTTTGTAAAAACGGATATCGCTAGCCGCATAGCTACGATTACCTTCTACCACCCACAAGGAAATTCATTTCCAAGCACACAGCTTGCCGATCTAACGCAAGCGCTCAACGAACTTTCAAACCGATCCGACATTGCTGTTATTGTACTACAAAGTCATGGAAACTCGGCGTTTTGTGGCGGCGCTTCGTTCGACGAGCTTCTTCAAGTACACGATGAAAACACGGGAAAAGTGTTTTTTAGCGGTTTTGCCAATGTAATAAACGCCATGCGCAAATGTAAGCACCCCATTGTAGGTCGCGCGCAAGGTAAGGCCGTTGGCGGCGGAGTGGGTTTACTCGCTGCTTGCGATTACGTTTTTGCCAGCGAAAGAGCTTCCATTAAGCTTTCTGAATTGGCAATTGGTATTGGTCCGTTTGTAATTGAACCTGCAGTTTCCCGAAAAATAGGTTTAAACGGCTTTAGCGCCATGACTCTGCAGCCTAATCGGTGGTTCGATGCACCATGGGCCTTGCATGCTGGCTTGTTTCAAGCAATATATGCCGACAACAATGAGCTAGATTTGGCAGTACAAGAATTTGCTTCAAGCTTATCGAATTACAGCCCCGAAGCCCTACAAGATATAAAAAGAGTGCTTTGGCAAAATACCGAACATTGGGATACGCTGTTGTACGAGCGCGCTGCGATTTCGGGTCGTTTGGTTTTGTCGGAGTTTACGAAGAAGAAACTCGGGGAATTGAAAGCATAGTTTTTGAAGTTTGTAGATTTCAAAACGTGTGTTCAGCTTTAGCCGCCGGAACGCCCCAAAAAAAATCTGCCTTGAAAGACAGATTTAAGCTATTTTCTTCAATAAATCGAACATCGGACAACGTTTGCAACGCTTGTCTTTACCCTTTTTGTATTTCTCGCAACAAGAAGCTTTGCAATTCGAGGCAATTTTTAATTTCTTAACCAGCTCTTTTTGCTTCTTCTTTTTGTCGGTTTTCTTTTCCGCTTCCTTCTTGCTCATCTGCAAACATTTGAGCAAAAATAAAACTTATTTTAATACATTCTAAATAAATTTAAGCCAAGAATTAATTTGCACCAGGCAGAATTTGGCTTGTTACGGTAATTTGCTGGATGTCGCGATCAAACAAGTACAACCCGCCTTTATCATCTCCGATCAAGTTAATTTTATCGAGTATGGTTTTAGCTTGTGCTTCTTCTTCAATTTGTTCGGCAACGTACCATTGTAAGAAGTTATGCGTTGCGTAATCTTTTTCGCTGAGGGTGATGTGCACCAGTTCGTTAATAGATTGCGATACGAAAAGTTCGTGCTTGTACAATTCGCTAAAAAGCTGTTGAAAGGTATTGAAGGTGGTTTTTGGGGCATTGAGCTCGGTAATATGCGCGTGCCCACCGCGTTCGTTTACAAATTTGATGAGTTTTAACATGTGCACGCGCTCCTCATCTGACTGCGTATACATAAAGCGTGCAACACCTTCTAAACCTTGAATTTCGGCCCAGCAAGCCATCGACAAATAAATTTGTGAGCTTTCGGCCTCGATACGGATTTGGTTATTGAGTGCCTGTTCAACCGATTTTGATAACATAGTAAAATTTTTTTAGTAAAGTTAGCAAGAATACTTCTTTGCTTAATCGCGATCTAGAAATTTAGACACATTCAACGTTTGATCTTCCGGTACATATGCAGCTTGAATGTAGGCATTCTTAAATTTGGTAATTGCGTTAACTTCTACTTTTTTATCTTCGTTAAATTGTAAGATTTCATCTATCGCCGGAACACAACGTCGGTACTTTTTGGGTTGTAGAAAAGCATCGGTTGCCAGTTCGGTGTAATATAGTATACTATTTTCGTACAGGTCGTCGTCTGGATCGTAATCGGCTACAGCAGCAACGGCATATAGAAGAAAGCCACCTGCAGAAACAGCGCTATCCAGAGCGCCTACTGTAATTAATTTTCCGTTTTCCGATTCATATACGCTTAAACCCATTTTAGGTTGTGAAAATCGCTTTAAAAAGCGCTTCGTTTGAAGTTCAGGTCGCGGCACTCCGCCGTTTCGCTGTTCGTAAAATTGAAAGTCGGATGTTTTTGCCTCTGTTTTTGCACCAACTTGCCAGCGTTTTACAATCTTTTTCGATTGAAGATCGGTTACAATTACAACTAAACTGTCTTTGTTGGTTGAAATTTCAAAAAGCTCCTTTTTCCCTAAAAATGACGCATAATTTTCGGGATTATGGACGTTGGAATTAAAGACCGTACTTTTCGAACTATTCGATCTAAAATCAATTTCTTGTAGTGTTGTATTGCCTTTTCTTGCACGCAGAAAAATTGCTTTCCCGTTTTTAAAGAAACACTTATCGGCACTCAAGGTTTCTAAAACTGGAGTGTAGTTATCGTTGATTTCGGCAAACTCTTGCTTTCTTAGAAAGTCTGCAAAAAGTTCAGTACCGTTAAAATTATCAAACAGCTTGGTGTCAACGGGTTTTTTTACGAGTACAGTACCTTGCAAACTGTAAGCAAAACAAGTCTTGGTATTTTTGTTCACTGTTAGAAAATGACGCTGATTCCCGTCTTGAAATTGTGTGGTACACACTTCATCAGTTGCAAAAATTACCTGTGAATCCATGACATAAGAATCGAAACTTGGATTTGTTCTTAAAGTTATTAAGCGGTTTTGCGATTCGTCAATAAAATGAATGAATACGCTATCGGGTTTAAATGTCATTTGAATGTTTTTTTGCAAACTTTCATTGACGTTGTAGGTAACCGAATCGCGAAGAAACAAAGCCCCATTGTATCGCAGAACTTTCAAATTTCCAGGTTTGTATGCCAAAACGTACATATTTCGCTCATCGCCGTCTGAAAACAAGGCCATTTTCGCGTTATCCGTGCGTTTTTTCCAATTGACTTTAATAGCGTCTATTTGTTGCGCTGAAGTGGAAGTAACTCCAAGTAAGAGGAATAATCGTAGAAAAAATTTCATAGTTCATTTAGATTTTTCTGAAATGCAACAAAAAAATGTTCAACATCACGGCCGTCGGCGAGTGCATGATGAACGTGAACAGCAATGGGCATCGCAATTTTATTGTCTGTCTTCTCAAATTTACCAAACGTAATCTTCGGACAACTATCTGAAATGCTAAATTTTCGGGCGTGCGATAGCGCCGTAAAGTGCAAGTTTGGAAACGTTGAAATATGTATCAAATTTGCTTCGTCAAACGTGCGAGTGAACAAACCGGAAGTGTTTTGTACGCGAACGATTTCCTGCTTTGCAGCGGCTGTAAATGTTAAAAAATCGGAATTAAATGGGATATAACTAAATCCAAACGTGCCATCAGGTCGCAAAATAGTTGCCGATGCGTGGCTATAGGGATATCGATATACTTCGGAATCTTCGATGCGCAGGTTCAGCGCCGGAACTTCAGAAACCGCTTTCAAACAGCAATACAAATAGGTACAAAACAAACTCTGATTTTGTTCTTTCGCGAAAAGAAGCGCATTCTGAATATCAACTACAGCGGTGACACCAAAAAATGGCTCTTCAAACGTTTTAAAAAAGTGAAAGTGCGCTTTACGATTCCAATTTTCGAGATTAATTTGTTGTTTCATCGCTGAATAAGGCGGTTACTTCATGGATATTCTCGCAGGTAGTAAAACGTTCGTGAACCACTTGGTGGTCGATTTTCTCGTGCGCCCACGTAGTATGAAACGGAATATGTACGGCATATCCGCCAACTTCGAGTACAGGAAGTACATCTGATTTTAACGAATTTCCGATCATCAGAAAATCATCTGCACTAATTTCGAGACGATTTAATAGTTTTCTGTAATCGCTCACTTGTTTGTCAGACATGACCTCTATATGGTGGAAATAATGTCCAAGACCGCTCTTATGTAATTTCCGATGCTGGTCTAATAAATCGCCTTTAGTTGCGACAACAAGTTTGTATCTGCCCGAAAATGCCTTTAAAACGTCGGGGACTCCGTCGAGTATTTCGATAGGTTTTTCGATTAATTCTTTACCAAGAGCAAGTATACGCGCGGTGACTTCATTGCTGATTGTGTTGTTGGAAATCAACAAAGCGGCTTCGATCATCGACAAGATATAGCCTTTTATTCCGTATCCGTAATATTTTAAATTGTCGATTTCTGTTTTGAAAAGTTCGGCAGAAAGCTGATGACGCGATAAATACGGCGCCATGAGTTCGCAGAAATGTGTTTCCACTTCTTGAAAATACGGCTCATTGACCCACAGGGTGTCGTCGGCATCAAAAGCTATGACCTTAATGTTGCTTGGGATTTTCATATTTAAGAAATAGTACTGCCGTTAGGGACAGCGTTTTCAGGAACCATAAAATGTAATTTTCCTTCCGTATCGGAGGTAAGCAAAAGCATTCCTTGGCTTTCTACGCCGCGAATGGCTCTTGGAGCTAAGTTGGCTAACACCATAACTTGTTTTCCAACTATAGTTTCTGGTTCGAAATGTTCTGCAATTCCAGACACGATTGTTCTTACATCTAAGCCTGTATCTACTTGTAAGACAAGTAGTTTTTTTGCTTTTGGCATTTTTTCAGCGGCTAAGATGGTCCCTACTCTAAGGTCCATTTCTGAGAATTTTTCGAAAGTAGTTTCGGGTTTTAGTTCAGCTACTTCTGCAGCAGCGGCATCCGAAACTTTGCTGGCAGCCAATTTTTCCATTTGTTTTTCGATTTGTGCATCGTCTATTTGCTCGAACAAAATCGTCGCTGCATTGATTTGGTGACCGGGCTCTAACATCACTTCGCTCTTCAAGAAATTCCAATCTTTCTGACCGAGTTGCAGCATGTCATTTAATTTTTGTGCAGCATGCGGCAAGAACGGCTCAGCTAGAACGGCAAGCGCACTGGCCACTTGTAGAGCCACAAATAGCTGCGTTTTGACACGCTCTGGGTCTGTTTTTATGACTTTCCACGGTTCTTGGTCGGCGAGATATTTGTTTCCTAATCGCGCTACATTCATCATTTCTTGCGAGGCCTCGCGAAACCTGTAGCGTTCAATTGTGCTGGCAATTACATCCGGATATGCTTTCAGTTCCTGCAAGACCGCGAGATCTTCGGTTGTAAAAGCGTTTGGCGTTGGAACTAGCCCGTTGTAGTATTTATGGGTTAATACCACGACACGATTTATGAAATTGCCAAAAATAGCTGCCAGTTCGTTATTATTTCGCGCTTGAAAATCCTTCCAAGTAAAGTCGTTATCTTTCGTTTCTGGAGCCGCAGCGGTAAGTGCGTAACGCAACGAGTCTTGCTTTCCCTGAAAATCTTCCAAATATTCATGCAACCATACAGCCCAGTTCTTCGAGGTAGATAGCTTCTGACCTTCTAAATTCAAAAACTCATTTGCAGGTACGTTATCGGGTAAAATATAGCTTCCTTCTGCCTTGAGCATGGCTGGAAATATAACGCAGTGGAAAACAATGTTATCCTTTCCGATGAAATGAACCAACTTCGTATCTTGATCTTTCCAATACGGTTCCCAATTTTTGCCGTTTAGTTGTGCCCATTCTTTGGTTGCCGAAATGTAACCGATAGGTGCATCAAACCAAACGTATAATTTTTTTCCAGTCGCTCCTTCAACCGGAACGTCTATTCCCCAATCTAGATCTCGTGTAACGGCTCTTGGTTTTAGTCCGTCGTCAATCCATGATTTCACCTGACCGAGTACGTTGGTTTTCCAATCTTTGGCATGCCCCTTTAAGATCCATTCCTTAAGAAAATCGCTGTATTCGTTCAAAGGCAAAAACCAGTGTTTCGTTTGCTTGAGTACAGGCGTAGCACCGCTAATCGTCGATTTTGGGTTTATTAAATCGGTCGGACTTAGTGTAGAACCACATTTTTCACATTGGTCGCCATACGCTTCTTCATTTCCGCATTTCGGACAGGTTCCGATTACGAAACGATCTGCTAAAAACTGATTTGCTTCAGGATCGAACAACTGTTCGGTTGTCTCTTCTTCAAACTTTCCTGCCTCGTACAATTTCTTAAAAAAGTCGGATGCCGTTTGGTGGTGAATATTTGCCGATGTTCGGGAATAATGATCGAATGAAATACCAAAATCTTCGAAAGATTTCTTGATGATGTGGTGATATTTATCGATTACTTGCTGCGGTGTGGTGCCTTCTTTTCGAGCTTTCATAGAGATGGCAACACCGTGTTCGTCGCTTCCGCAGATATAAACGACGTCTTTATTCTGTAAGCGCAAGAAGCGTGCGTAGATATCTGCAGGAACATAAACTCCTGCTAAATGGCCAATATGAATGGGGCCGTTAGTATAGGGAAGTGCCGCTGTAATGGTATATCTGGCTGGATGTTGCATGGGATGTAAATTGGAATGCAAAAATAAGCTAATAGCAGTATTTAACGTGAGTCTGAGAAAAAATCTTTAGCTGTTCCTTTGATTTTGGGGAGCTTTCCAGATTCGAGGGCAAAACTTTTTAAATACATCAAAAAACTAGGACTATTAAACCTACATATTTCCAGAAGCTGTGAAATAAAAAAGCCGGACTGCTTTAAACAATCCGGCTTTTATGTATTTTTTTAAGTCCTATTTCACGCGGAAAGTAACTCTGCGAACTAGTTTACGAGCTCCTTCAGAAGATTTGTCTACCGACTTATCTTCACCAGCAGGAACAACTGTCAATCTAGCTGGGTCAATTTTAGCTTTTACAAGAACATCTTTAACTGCGTTAGCACGCGCTGCAGAAAGTTTGTTGTTGTATTCTGTATTTCCGATTTCATCCGCATGACCAGTGATTTCGATTTGTGCTGTAGGATTATTTCTTAAGTAAGTTAATACAAAATCAATACCTTCAGTAGATTCGTTAGTTGGAACCGATTTGTTGTAAGGGAAGTACACGCACATGTAACCGCCGTTGAGTAAAGAACGAATCATCTCGTTGTTTGTCATGCTGTTGTTAGTGATAGCGCTGCTTTTTACGTTTTCGCCGTATGTTTTAGACATGTAGCTTTCCAATTCATCTGGAACTCCGTTGCCATTTTTATCAATAGCACGTCCTTTAGTATCTACAGCAACTCCTGTTGTTGAGTTTGGTTCAGCGTCTAAATAATCTGGCACGCCATCTTTATCAGCATCGCTCAACATAGTTTCTAAATCGCCAATTCTCTTTTGTAATTCTGCGACTTCGTCTTTTGTTTTATCGCCTTCGTAGTACCAATCTGCATGTGTATCATTGCTACCTAAGTAGAAAGTAAGACCAATTGATCCAGAGAAAATACCACCTCCGAAACCGCGGAATTTATTGTCTTGCGCTTCTGCGCTACTAGTGCCATCAAAGGTTCTGTTTTGCCCAACACCTGTTAGGCTGGTAAAATCTCCTGTTAATGCAACTCGGTTAGATAGTTTAAGTTGTGCGGTAAGACCTACGATGAAGTGACCCATACGATCAGTGTATGATTGGTCGTCTGACTTCATTTGCGAATAACCACCACCAAGGTGCGCTAAGATTCCAATTCTTTTAGTAAATTCAGGGAAACCAAATATTTTTCCAACATTGGCTACACCTTGAACAGACGTTCTATAGTAATGTGTATCGAACTCAATTAAACTTGCGTCGTTGTTTGAAAAGGTGTAATAACCTATATCCCATTTCAAACCAAAATTGCTTGATAACATATATCGTACCCCCAAATCAGCGTTCCAAGGGCTTGGAGTAGCTGCGTAAGCTCCTGGTGTAAATGGGTTTGAAGGTTTATTTACGCCTCCCGCAAATTCAATAGACCAACGATTAAAACTGCTCCCCTCAGCTTTATCTTCCTTACCTTCTTGCGCAAATCCCGAAGAAACTGCTGCAATAAGCGCTATGGTTAGTAGATTTTTTTTCATAAAAAGTTTAAGTTTTAAATTTCTCCACAAACATACAACAAATTAATTCACTTGAAAATTTATTTTATGTAATCAAAAGACTTGTTTGGCTAAAATTTATCGTAGTTTTCTCAATAATTTAACACTTTAAGGGCTTAAAAATCGCGTTTTCGATAAAAATTTAAAGAAGTACGCTTGTTTCTACCTGAAATATTAGAAGTCCTAATAAACAGTCAATTACGAATTTTATTTTAAAAAATAGGCGATTTGCCCTTTTTAGCGGTAGACTACCCGTTAGTAATTGCCTTTCTCGTGAAGTTTTCGTTCTAACTCCGCTTGAAATTCTTCAATAACAGGACGCATAGTGCTCTCGGGAATGTCGGCTATGCGAATGTACATCAATCCGTCGATCGCATTATTAAATTGTGGATCCACATTAAACGCCACAACTTTCGCATTTTGCTTAATGTACTTCTTGATCAAAACCGGTAAACGTAAATTACCCGGCTCTAACTCATCGATGATTTTATCAAACTTATTTAAGTCCGACTCTGCTTCATCGAAAATAAAATCTTTATCCGCATCCTTAAGCTTAACCTTATATTCTTTTTTCGCGCGAACGTACTGCGCCACATACGGATCGTAGTAATTCGATTTCATGAACTCGATCATTAACGACTTCGAAAAACTCGAAAACTGATTGCTGATGCTCACACCACCAATCAAATAATTGTGCTCCGGATAATGCAAGGTGGTATGTATAATTCCTTTCCAAAGCAAAAACAATGGCATCGGTTTCTGCTGGTACTCTTTAACAATAAACGCACGTCCCATCTCTATCGACTTTCCGAGCATTTCGTTTAATTCAGATTCAAACCGGAACAGTTCGTGCAAATAAAAACCTTCAAATCCGTACTTGGGAAAAATCTCCGAACCCAAACCCATGCGATATGCGCCAGCAATTTGCTGTGTATCGGCATCCCACAAAAACATGTGGTAATAATACGTATCGTACTTATCTAAATCCGTTGATTGATTTGTCCCTTCACCAACTTCACGAAACGTAATCTCGCGCAAACGCCCAATTTCATGTAACAAATTCGGAATCTTGTCAGCTTTCGTGAAAAAAACTTCGTAATTCTTGCTTTGCAGATAACGGCAGTTGGTTTGCCGCAGCATTTCTACTTCAGCAGCCATTTTCTCACTGCTAGCCGCATTTGTAATTTGCTTGGGTTTTGGCGCTATCTTTAATTGTGCTGGCGCAATTCCGCTGTTTTCTTTTTCAAACGGATTTGCCAACATATACGTCTTCTTACGTAAAAATTCGGAGTATTCTTCTAACGATTTGTACTCATTTTGCTCAGCAACCGAAATGGGCTTTCCAATACGAACCTTAATCACACGATCTTTCTGCGAAAACAATTCAGAAGGTAGTTTCGCCGTTCGCAATGTATCACCTAACTTGGATAACATATAGAAAAACCGGCTGTTCTTCGCATGGAAATAAATTGGAACTACCGGAACTTGTGCCTTTCGGATTACCTTAATTGCACCTTCTTCCCAGGCTTTATCTACCATTAACTTACCGTCTCTGTACGTCGATACTTCTCCAGCTGGGAACATGCCCAAAGGTTTGCCATCGCTTAAATGACGAAGCGTTTCCTTCAA
>NZ_JBMLTK010000025.1:15340-101699 GCF_049240005.1 Flavobacterium sp.
CTGGGAACATGCCCAAAGGTTTGCCATCGCTTAAATGACGAAGCGTTTCCTTCAAACCAACTACACTCGACTTCGCGTCTTTATGATTCTCAAACGGATTCACCGGCATTATAAACGGCTTTAACGGCTCAATGCGGTGCAATAAAAAGTTGGCAATGATCTTAAAATTCGGCTCGCGTTCCAGCATAAGCTTCAACAACAAAATGCCGTCGACACCTCCAAGCGGATGATTACTAATCGTAACATACGCTCCTTCTTTAGGTATGCGCTTCAAATCTTCGTCAGGAATGTCGAATTTTATCTCTAACTGATCTAAAATGGCATTTAAAAAAGCAACGTCTTTTAAATGCTTGTTGCGGTCGTAAATAGCATTAAGTCTGCTGATTTGCAGTGTTTTCATAAGCAACCAGCCCGAAAAAGTACCTAAAAAACCGTACTTATCCGTCTTTATAGCTTTTGCAACTTCTTTGGCAGTAACCAGCCCCATTATAGTTTCATTTGTTCCGAACAAATATAGAAAATAATGATTAGGCTGGCACTTTTATAAGCTACTTCGAACGCATATTCTGCCAACAAACTCACGATCAAGCTCTGTAATTACACCATATCTTATAAAGCCCTTTTTTTTGAGAAGTTTAACAAGAACCCATTTCAGAGTATCGTGCCGACTCATTCGAATTTAATACATTTGAAACGTTAACCCGATAAAATGAAAATAGTTTCCTACAATGTAAACGGCATCCGCGCCGCAATAACCAAAGGTTTGCTCGATTGGTTACAGCAGTCTGAAGCCGATATTGTGTGTTTCCAAGAAATAAAAGCCACCGAAGACCAAATTCCCATAGAAGCCTTCCAACAAATTGGCTATAAATACTGCTATTTCTTTCCCGCTCAAAAAAAAGGCTACAGCGGCGTAGGAATTATCAGCAAACACGAACCTTTACAAGTCGTTAAAGGAACTGGAATTGCACACATGGACGATGAAGGGCGAAATATCCGTGCCGATTTTAACGGCTTTTCTGTGATGAGCCTGTATTTACCTTCGGGAACCAACACCGATCGTCTCGATCATAAGTTCGAATACATGCGATTGTTTCAAAACTACATTAGCAATTTGCGAATCGAAATCCCGAACTTAATTATCGGCGGCGATTACAACATTTGCCATCAAGCAATCGATATTCACGATCCCATTCGAAATGCAACGGTTTCTGGATTCTTGCCCGAAGAACGTGCCTGGCTCGACGGCTTTCTCAAAACAGGCTTCATCGATACCTTCCGGCATTTCGTGAAAGAACCCCATAACTACTCGTGGTGGAGCTACCGCGCCAACGCCCGGGTAAATAACAAAGGTTGGCGTATCGATTATTTACTCGCAACCGAGAATCTCGAAAACAAACTGCTCGGAGCACAAATTCATCCCGACGCCGTGCACAGCGACCACTGTCCCGTATCTTTACGAATCTTAAATTAATTTCCGCGAAAGCGATTCTACTATTTCACAAACACGATTTATGAAAAGACCCATTTTAACCGGATTTCTAATTCTTGCACTCTGCTCGAGCTGCGTGTCGAAAAAAGTGTACACCGACCTCGAAAACAAGTACGCCGAACTCAAAAAAGAACAACGCAAAACTCAAGACGATCTTGAAAAACTTACCGAAGCTAAAAATAAAGCCGATCAGGATTTAGCTTCAAAACAAACCGAATTGGAGAAATTGAAAGCCGAACGCGACAAACTTGCGGCCGATTTAAGCGCGGCCAACGCCAATCTCAAAAACTTACAAGCTTCCTATTCAGCTCTCGAAAAAAATAGCGACGAGGTTTTGAAGTCGAATCTCGAGCAAAACCGAGCTCTGTTGGCTAAGTTAGAAGCCAAAGAAAAAGCACTAGCTGCCGAACAAGAACGACTAAATAAACTGAAAGCCGATTTCGAAGAACGCTCGGCGCGCGTGGCCGAACTCGAACAACTGATCTCGGCTAAAGAAAACAACATGAAACGCCTGCGCGAATCGCTTTCAAAAGCTTTAAACGCCTTCGAAGGCAAGGGTTTAACCGTGGAGCAACGCGACGGAAAAGTGTACGTTTCCATGGAAAACAAACTGCTTTTCCAAACCGGAAGCTGGACCGTAAACGCCGAAGGTAAAAAGGCAGTTGTCGAACTTGGCAAAGTTTTGGCCGCCAATCCGGATATCAGCGTGCTTATCGAAGGTCATACCGATACCGATAAATTTGCCGGCGCTGTCGGACAAATCGAAAACAACTGGGATTTATCTACCAAGCGCGCAACGGCTATCGTGAATATTCTCGGCGAAAACAAGAACATCAACAAGCAAAACCTTACAGCTGCCGGACGCGGCGAGTATGCGCCTGTTGCCAGCAACGAAACCGCTGAGGGTAAGTCGAAAAACCGCCGTATAGAAATTATTTTAACGCCAAAACTCGACGAAATCAGTAAGGCGCTAAACGAGTTTTAATTGTTTTTGATTTTTTGGGCGTTCCCGCCGCAGCGAACATTCGCCACTAGACGAGAGGAATAGGCGGCGGTCGGTGTTTTCGCTGCAAGTCCGCAAAACCAAAACCAGCAAATCAAGTTGTTTTAAACAGCAAACGTTTCAGTTAACGTTTCAAACCTAAAACAGCTATCCAAAAAAAAGCCGCAGCTTCTTAGGTCGCTGCGGCTTTTTTTATTTGCTTGGTTTTGGTTTTTTACGGGCTTTTCGCTGCACCACCTAACGCAGCAGCGTGCTAGACGTATCGCTGCAAATAAACTGACTTAAAATTCAAATTCTTCTATTTCTAAACTATCAACTGCCGTCGAATCAACTTCTTTGGCAATTTTTATATAACCCGACGCCGGTCCGCTAATTCGAATACCACCGTAACCGCCTAAACTGTCGGCACTGCGATACAACCCCCGACGTATCATCAGCGATTTAATAAACTCGTGCTGTTTTCGAACGTACGGTTTCAATTCGCCTTGGCTATTAAATTGCCAATTAAACTTCTTCGGACTCGGAATAATTCCCGCCAAAAAGATGCATTCATCGACCGTCAAATTCGCAGGCGATTTCTGAAAGTAAAACCTACTCGCTTCGCCAATTCCGTACACATTCGGCCCCCATTCAATAATATTAAAATACACTTCCAGCATTCTGCTTTTCGAAACAATGCGGTTGTTCTCTAAAATATACACCAGCAAAATCTCTTCCAACTTCCGCGCAAGCGTTTTCTGACGTGTAAGAAACACATTTTTAACTAATTGCATACTTATGGTGCTCCCGCCTCGAGAAAACTTCTTGGTCTTAAAGTTCTTTACAATCGATTGTTTAAAGGCCTCAGTAACAAATCCTTTGTGCGAGAAAAACGAAGGATCTTCGGAGGTTAGGACCGCGCTTTTCAACTCCGGCGCAATTTCAGCTAAAGTCGTAAAATTCGGATTTTCCGGACCAACAATAATCTCGCGCTGGCGCTTCCCGTTTTCTATAGCACTGTAAGCAAAAACGCCGTTAATCTTCGGAATATCCGCTTTGCCGTAACTGATGATTTTTAGGTTCTCGCGGTCGAGATTGCTCTCAAAAACCACGTCTTTTAAATTGTTTTTATTGAAGTGGAAATTGAGTTTATACGCGAAATTCCCACTGGCTTTCATGCCCACCGTATTCGGAAACAGCGCTACAGGCAGCGAATTCAAGAACGCTTGTGCCTGCATTTTCGGAATCGAAACTTTCATGTCGAAAATGGTATCCGTTTCAAAATCTAATTTTACATACGGTTTAAAACTAATGTTGTTTATCTTGGCTGTTGTACTGCTGTCGATCGCTACAAACTTAGGTCCTACCACAAATTTGTACGAACTGTTTAATTTCGGAATGTACACCGTATCGACTGCAATTTTTGGCTGATTTACCCGTAAACCCACCAATTCCGAATAGCCTTGAATGTAAAAGTTACCCTCTTCCGTGTCGATGTCTTCGATTTGTAGTCGTGCACTTTTAAACGACGACTGCAACTGAAATCGCTCATCGAAATACGGAAGTTTCACGCCGGCAGGATCGGAAGTTGTAAAAACTAGGTCGGCTTTTCGGTCGCGCGGATCAGCTTCGCCACTAATCGTCCAGATTTGCTCGAACGTATTGGTTTTTACGGCAATTTCCGACTGCAATTCTTCATCGTCGATCGCAAGAGTGCGAACATTAATTAAGGCTTGTTTTCCTTTATCGTTTACAATTACTTGAAAATTCGAGAGGTTTAATTGCGTAGGAATGAGATTTAAAAAAACCGTACTGAGTTTGTCGAGCTTACGCGCATAATTCACATCGGAGTCCGAGCTACTTTCAACGCTGGAAACCTCGTTTTTGCTTTTTAAAAACGTTTCGAAATTGCTGCCCGTTGCCGTAGTAATTAGTTGCAGCTTTCCTTTCTTTAAATGCAAAAAGTCGAGTTGTAAATTTCCTAAGAATAAGGGAAATAGCGCGGCTTTTGCCTCCACACGATCTACCGAAATTAAGGTGTCTTTTCCCATCGGAACAATCGAAAATTCGGAAACTTCAACGGTTGTCAAGCCCGTGAATGTCGCCGCTTTTAAATGAAGCTCGGCTTGGTATTCTGTCTGGCATTTTTGCTTGGCTTTCGCAATAACTTTATCGAGAATTTGCTGTCGGAACGCGAAAATACAGCCCACTATAATGAGACATACGGCTAAAAATACCAACAGCGATCGGTATATAAATTTTTTCGAGATTTTCATAACAATAACGCTATCAGCCAAATAATGCCGTTGCCAGGTCTTCAATTTTTCCGACCCGAACAATTTCTGTTCCGGCGTGTGTTGCGCTGATCTTGCTGTGTGAAGATACAAATATTGTACTAAATCCAAGTTTGGAAGCTTCTTGAACACGTTGTTCCAACCTACTCACCGGTCTGATTTCTCCAGAAAGACCAACTTCGCCTGCAAAACAAACGTTTTTTGGTAGCGGAATGTCGTCGTTAGACGATAAAACAGCGGCAACTACTGCCAGGTCGATCGCTGGATCTTCAAGCGTTAAACCGCCGGTTATGTTTAAGAACACATCTTTTGCGCCAAGTTTAAAGCCAGATCGTTTTTCCAATACCGCTAAAATCATGTTCAACCGTTTAGCGTTATAGCCTGTTGTGCTGCGTTGTGGCGTTCCGTAAACCGCGGTACTTACTAAACTTTGTACCTCGATCATTATTGGGCGCATACCTTCTAAAGCGCATGCAACAGCAGTTCCAGACAGTGCGTCGTCGCGGTGCGAAAGTAAAAGTTCGCTTGGGTTGGTAACTTCGCGCATGCCACTGCCAATCATTTCGTAAATGCCCAGCTCTGCGGTCGAGCCAAAACGATTTTTCAAGGCGCGTAGAATTCGGTAAATATGATGCCTGTCGCCTTCGAATTGCAAAACCGTATCAACCATGTGTTCCAAGATTTTTGGCCCAGCTATGGTTCCGTCTTTAGTGATATGTCCGATTAAAAGTACTGGTGTGTTCGATTCTTTGGCAAATCGAATCAGTTCTGCGGTAGTTTCTCGAATTTGTCCGACACTTCCTGGCGCCGAATCGAGTACTTCGGTTTGTAGCGTTTGAATCGAGTCGATGATAACGATATCGGGTTGCAGTACTTTGATTTGCTCAAAGATTTCCTGCGTTTGCGTTTGCGAAAGCAGGTAACAATTTTGATAATCCGTACCAATACGTTCGGCGCGCATTTTTATTTGTTGTTTACTTTCTTCGCCCGAAACGTAAAGCGTTTTGTAAGGTAAACGCAAGGCTATTTGTAGTAGTAAGGTACTTTTCCCAATTCCGGGTTCACCGCCTAACAGAGTTAATGATCCGGGTACTAAGCCTCCGCCTAGAACCCGATTAAGCTCTTGATCGCCGGTATTTAATCGATATACATCTTGCGCAATAACTTCGGAAACGAGTACCGGTTTATCAACGGTTACTTTCTTGTCTGCCGCGGGTTTCCAAGCAGGTGCTTCGGGCGTGGCTATGCGTTCTTCGACCAAAGTATTCCACGACTTACAAGCGGTGCACTGTCCTTGCCATTTTACATATTGCGCACCACAATTCTGACAAAAAAAAGCTGTTTTTGTCTTTGCCATTAGGGTTTTTCGGTTGCAGGTTGCTCTTCTTTTGCTGGTTCAGTGGTTTCGGTTGGTGTTGGTTCTGGTTCAGCAGCGGCAGCTTTTTTAGCACTTGCCCCTTGCTTCATTTCCTCAACCTTTTCAACAATAAAATCTTTGGTCAAGTCACCAATTGCATCGAGGGAAAAACCAGCTTGGTAGGCTTTAAGTGCTTTTTTAAAATCGCCTGTTTTTTCATAAAACATACCCATATGATACGCGCTTAACATCGATTTTGGGTAAGCTTTTCGTGACAAGGCGGCCAGTTTTTCAAATTCTGCGTAAGCTTTATTCTTTAAAATTGCAGCTTCAACAGCTTTGAAATCGGTAATTCGAATGGCCATTTTAGCGCCATATGCTTTATTTATGGTTTCGTATTTTTTGACGAGATAATCTACATAGCCGCTTTCGAGCTTTACGAGTTTTTCATCGAACTCGGTTTTGCTAATAGGTTGATAACTTGAAAAGATGTGATAAATGGCATTTGGCACAGAATAGGCAACCAAACTGTAATGCGATGCGCCTTTAAATTCGTCGTATCGGTAATTGATATTAGAATTTAGAATAGTTTTTATGTTGCCATCGAGTGTTTGAATACCTTTTAGGTTGTGCTTCAGGTCACCATCGGCACTTGAGTGGTAGTAAAAAATCGGTTTTTTAGCTGTTTTTAGCATAACCGGAATTCGCTCCATCATTTGTTCGCCAAACTCGGCTCCCATAGAAATGTATCCGCTAAACAACGGATCTTCTTTATAGAGGAAAAGGTTCATAAAACCAGCAGTAATATTGTGCCCTGCGATGATTCTAAATGGCGAGAGGCGGTATTGCTTTTCGAGCGCAGGAAGGAGCTCGGCACCTATAAATTCAAAAAATGCGGCACCCGTTTCTTCGGGTAAACCTTCTTGATTCATCATACAGTCAGCTTCACGCTGATTCTCTTTATTCTGATCTATTCCAACAATAATTACTTCGGGAAGATCATCCCAATAATTCCCGAACGCAAAATTTCCGTCGAATATATCAAATAGGTATTCGCCGTCGAGCAGCAATAATAAGGGATACTTTTTATCTTTTGTCTGACCGTATGAAAGCGGTAACGATACTGTAAACGTTCGATCAGCATTTAGTTTAGCTGAAAAAATGGTGTCACGCGGACGCTGTGCTGTCGCCGAAAGGCAGCAAAAAAGAGCTATAAAAAAAACAAGTGACCTCATACGCGCACTATTTACCTAAAGTTCACAATAATCCGACTAAAATACTAAAAAAGGAATGCACGTTGAAAATAAAGCAATTCTACTAGTGAATAATCAGATGAAAGGTTCGTTAACGTCGATTAAATAAAGGCAGTAGCAAAAATGATATCCCACCTAAAGCAATCATTAAAATGGTTTGAGAAATCCACACAATCCAACCAAAAGCTAATCCCGCAGTTTCGGGAACCTGATATAAAAGCAGAATTTCTGCAATAAGAATGGGATAGGCGCCGAAGCCACTGTTAGTGAATCCGATAGCGATACTACCGACAACAAAAGCCGTTACTACTGCCCCAAAACTAATATTTGCCGTTTCGGGTAGCGCAAAAATTGTGACGTAAAACATGGCCAAATACGTAAACCATATAAAAATAGAATGCGCTAAAAACGCCCATTTATGAGGCATGGTGTAAATGCTTTTCATTCCGGCAGTTAATCCAGCCAGTTTTTCCTTGGCTTTTAAAATGATTCCGAGTTTAGAGTACATCCATACCAACATAAAAATTGCTGCGAGTACTATTCCAACTACCGCTAAAATCAATAATTGATCAACCGGAATGTGTTTGGTAAGGAAATCGCTTACTACATTTATTTGAAAAATGAGGGCAACAAAAAAGAAGCCTGCAAAGATGAAAAGGTCGACAATTCGTTCTGCGACTATAGTTCCAAATCCTTGATCAAACGGAATGTTTTCGTACTTTTTAAGAACTACTGCCCGTGAAATTTCACCACTTCGCGGAACACTTAAATTCACCATGTAAGCGATACAAACCGCGAACAACTTATTCGAAAAACGGGGATTATAACCTAAATGTTGTAATGGGTATTTCCATCTGTAAGCTCTTGAAATATAGCCAAACAAGGCGATGAACAGCGAAAGATAAATATACAGGTAGTCGGCTTGTTGAAAATACCCTTTCATTTCGGCTATTTGGGCTGCCGAAAACTCATTGTATTTGTAGATGATTAAAAAGAGTCCAAGCGCTATTGGAAGCGTAATTGACAGGAATTTTTTAATCGGAATTTTCAAAATATCAACGAAGTGAATTGTTTGTTTCGTCAGGGAAAACAAGCGCTGGCTTAAATGCTTTTGCCTCTTCGATGGTTAAGATTCCGTAGGAAATAATAATGATAATATCTCCTTTTTGAACCTTTCGAGCTGCCGGGCCATTCAGCGTGATTTCGCCACTATTTCGAATGCCTTTTATAGCATAAGTTTCCAAACGTTCACCATTATTGATGTTTACAATGGAAACTTTCTCGCCCTCAATGATGTTTGCGGCGTCCATCAACGCCTCGTCTATGGTTATACTACCAATGTAGTTCAAATCGGCACCGGTAACTGAAACGCGATGAATTTTACTTTTTACAACTTGAATTTGCATGGTGCAAAGGTAATTAATTTAAGGAAATGGTATCAATAAGTCGGACATCATCGGCAAAGACCGCAATAAAAGCGCGGTACTTTCTGTTTGGCTCAAGAACTGCTGCTGGTTCGAGAGTTTGGGCATCGGCGATTTCAAAATACTCGAGTTGAAAAAGCGGATGATTAGAAAATATGCTTTGTACGGTTTCTTTAATTCGATCAAACGACTCGGTTTTAAAGAGAACTTTTGCCTGAGATAGGCTTTCAAAAATCAGACCAGCTTTTTCGCGCTGTTCGACAGTTAGTCGCTCGTTTCGGCTGCTCATGGCTAATCCGTTTGCTTCTCGAAAAATGGGTACAATTTCTATCGTTGGTCCTGTTTCGAGCATTTCAGCCAATTTCGATACGATAAGAGCTTGTTGAAAATCTTTCTCTCCAAAAAAAGCAATTTGTGGTTGAATTAATTCGAATAGAAATTTAACGATAGTTCCAACGCCATTAAAGTGACCGGGTCTAAATTTTCCTTCCATTTGGTGTTCTAAACCACCGAATTCGAAATCAACTGAAGTGATGGCCGAGCCGTAAACATCGTTGGTCTCGGGTGCGTAAACGAGAATGTTACTGGCATTTAAGCTTGAGAGCTTTTGCAGATCGCGGTCGAGCGTACGTGGGTAGTTGGTTAGGTCGGCAGCATTATTGAATTGCGTAGGATTAACAAAGATGCTCACCACGGTAAAATCAGTTTGCTCTATACTTTGCTGTACCAAAGAAAGGTGTCCGTCGTGCAAAGCACCCATTGTAGGCACAAAACCAATTGATTTTTGAGTCTCACGAAGCTTCTCAAGTACGGGTTGTAAGTCCGATTTTGTGGTAAAAACCTGCATGCAGCTGTTTCTGAAATTGGGTGCAAACTTAAGATTTTAGGCAATATCTCATTGGTTATTTGTACTTTTGCGTGTTTTTTATTCTAAATAGCAGAAGTTTGACCTTTATGGAAGATAAACGAATCTTATTTGTGTCGTCAGAAGTAGTGCCTTATTTGGCAGAAAATGAGGTGTCTTCGACTTCATATGACCTTCCGAAAATGATCAACGACCTAGGTGGGCAGATTAGAATTTTCATGCCGAGGTATGGAAATATTAACGAGCGTAGGCATCAATTGCACGAAGTTATCCGATTGTCGGGAATGAATTTGGTTGTCAATGATTTAGACATGCCATTGATCATAAAAGTAGCATCGATACCCAAGGAACGTATTCAAGTATATTTTATTGATAACGACGAGTATTTTAAGAGAAAGGCGACGTTTGCTGACGAGGAAGGGAATTTATTCCCAGACAACGATGAGCGCGCTATTTTCTTTGCCAAAGGTGTAATCGAAACTGTGAAAAAGCTCAACTGGGTTCCAGACATTATTCATGTCCACGGCTGGTTGGCGTCGCTACTACCTGTGTACATGAAGCACTATTATAAAAATGATGCTTTGTTTGCAGATACTAAGGTGGTTACTTCAATTTACAGCCAGTCTTTTGACGGTACTTTAGCTGCCGACCTATCTGCAAAAATGCAATTCGATCAGATTCCCGAAGAAGCTATCAATGTATTAAAATCACCGTCATATACTAATATTATGTTGGCAGCGATCGATCATTCTGACGCGGTGGTTATAGGTTCAGAAAATCTTTCAGACGAATTAACAAAATATATACACGCTGCTCAAAAACCCTTTCTACCTTTCACAGGAAAAGAAAAATTTGCAGAAGAGTATACGAACTTCTACAAAAATCAAGTTCTCTAAAGAAAAATTTTTTATGAATTTAAGAAACGTCAGCGGGATATTAATCGGTATAATCGCACTATTGAGCCTTTACGCCTGCGACAAAGACTTTATAGATTTGGAAAGTGATGTAATTGGCGACAATCATTTTGATTTCACGCGATACGATGGTCAGCTTTCCGTAGTAGCATACAATCAAGCTACAGGAGCAGTCCAGTCAAACAACTTAGCCAGCATAACGACAGACATCAATGTTAATTCGTTGGGATATTACAACAATCCGGTATTTGGTAGTACAACAGCGCATTTTGTCTCGCAAGTTGAATTAGCTACTGTTTCTCCGGAATTCTCAACAAATGTGGTTATAGATAGCGTGTTTATGGAAATTCCGTATTTCAGCAGACGAATAAACACTGTTGATGGTGCTTCCACCTATGAATTAGATAGTGTTACTACTTCACAAAACGGGCGCTTAAAACTAAACATATATGAATCGGGGTATTTTATTCCTGATTTAGACCCATCTCCAGATTCGAATTTACAAGATCGTATAAGGCTTTATAACGATCAAAAACAGACTTTCGAAAGCTACAAAAAAGGTGCTCTAGAAGACGGAACTGCGGTTTTTAATGGTCCGAGGCTAAATAATTCGACTAACACGCAAGAAAACGACCAGTTTTTCTTTAATCCCGCAGAAGTTGTCTTAACGAAACCAAACGATGAGGGCGAAGATATTGTAAACCGTAAAACACCGCGTTTGAGAGTTTCGTTAAACAAAAACTTCTTTAAAAAGAAAATTATCGACGCTCCTGTTGCCTCTTTAGAAGGAAATCTTGCCTTTAAAAATTACTTCCGTGGAATATATTTCCAAGTAGAACAGCAATCTGGAAATTGTTTAGGGAATCTAAATTTTACTGCTGGAAATATTACCTTATATTACACCGAAGATAAGTCGACTACAGTAGATGGAAATACAACGATAACCCGCGTTCAGAAAGAACTGGTTTTGAACCTCACTGGAAATAGGTTAAATCTCTTTGAGCAGACATACAGTGCAAACTATGCGGCAGCAATCAATCCTGCTAACGTGAATAATACAGCGGGCGACGAACGTTTGTACGTTAAAGGAGGAGAAGGCTCTGTTGCAGTTATAGATTTGTTTGGAAGGACCAACGAAAACGAAGGAGATTCAGCTGAATTGGAGGCGCTTCGAAATGAAGTAGAAAACAATAATTGGTTAATTAACGAAGCTAATTTAACGTTCTATGTCGATCAAGAACTAATGTCAGAAAGCATAGAGCCGCGACGTGTTTTCTTGTATGATTTGACCAATCAAACGGTAATTGGAGATTACAAAACTGTAGATCCAGGCCCAAGCGGCTTCCCTAAATTCAACAAACCAACTTTTGGGGGGTTCCTTGAAGAGATAAACGGCAAAGGACTTCGCTACAAAATTCGAATTACGAAACACATCTCTAATTTATTGAAGAATCGTGAAAGTAAAAATGTTCGTCTCGGACTTGTAGTAACCGAAGCTATTAACGACATTCGTTTTGCCCAAGTGAAACCAGGACAAGCAAACAACAATTTGTTTTCAAAGATACCTGTCGCATCCGTTTTAAATCCGTTCGGAACGGTTTTGTATGGATCCAGCACAGCTGTAGACGCATCGCGACGATTAAAACTTGAAATCTATTACACCAAACCAAAAGAATAAATTATGTGTGGAATTGTAGGTTATATCGGACAAAGAGAAGCATTTCCTGTTGTAATTAAAGGACTTAAAAGACTAGAATACCGCGGATACGATAGTGCCGGGGTAATGCTCTTCGACGGCTTTGATTTAAAGGTGAGCAAAACAAAAGGTAAAGTGAGCGATTTGGAAGAAAAATCCAAAT
This sequence comes from Flavobacterium sp., assembly GCF_049240005.1. Lineage (GTDB taxonomy): Bacteria > Bacteroidota > Bacteroidia > Flavobacteriales > Flavobacteriaceae > Flavobacterium. The sequence goes on from NZ_JBMLTK010000025.1 coordinate 27,781, forward strand.
CAATGTCGCAAACAGGAACCATAGGAATGGGGCATACACGTTGGGCAACGCACGGTGTACCAAACGATGTGAACTCACACCCACATTTATCAAACAGTGGCGAACTTGCAATCATCCACAACGGAATTATCGAAAATTACGAGCCGTTAAAAAAGGAGTTGATTAAACGCGGATATACTTTTTCTTCAGATACCGATACAGAAGTATTGGTTAATTTAATTGAAGAGGTACAGAAAAACGAAAAGTGCAAGCTTGGAAAAGCGGTGCAAATAGCACTAAACCAAGTTGTTGGAGCATATGCCATTTGCGTTTTCGACACTAAAAAGCCGGATGAAATCATCGCAGCGCGTTTGGGATCACCTTTGGCTATTGGTATTGGAACCGACGAATTTTTTATCGCTTCCGATGCTTCTCCCTTTATAGAATATACCTCAAATGCCATTTATCTGGAAGATGAAGAAATGGCGATTGTGCGTTTACACAAACCTTTGCGCATTCGTAAAATTAAAGATGATGCGTTGGTAGACCCTTACGTACAAGAACTTCAAATGAATTTGGAGCAGATTGAAAAAGGCGGTTACGATCACTTTATGTTGAAAGAGATCTATGAGCAACCATCGGTTATTAAAGATACGTACCGCGGACGTTTGTTGGCTAATCAAGGGTTGATTAAAATGGCAGGAATTGAAGATAACTTAGAGCGTTTTCTCAACGCCGAGCGTATTTTAATTGTTGCTTGCGGAACCAGCTGGCACGCCGGTTTGGTTGCCGAATATGTCATTGAAGAGTTTGCACGAATTCCTGTCGAGGTTGAATACGCTTCGGAGTTCAGATATCGAAATCCGATAATCAATAAAAATGATGTGCTTATTGCGATTTCGCAATCGGGCGAAACTGCCGATACTTTAGCAGCCATAAAGTTGGCTAAAGAACGTGGCGCATTTGTATTCGGTGTTTGTAATGTGGTTGGTTCGTCTATTTCGAGAGAAACACACGCCGGCGCTTATACGCATGCCGGACCGGAAATTGGAGTGGCTTCGACAAAAGCATTTACCACCCAAATTACGGTTCTTACCATGATTGCTCTACGTTTAGCGAAAGCAAAAGGAACCTTATCAAACTCTGATTACCACCGCTATTTACAAGAGTTAGAGCTTATTCCGGAAAAAGTACAAGATGCCCTATTAACCAACGATGCCGCCGAAGCTATTGGAAAAGTTTTCCAAAAGTCGTCGAATTGTTTGTACTTAGGACGCGGATACAACTTCCCGGTAGCGCTAGAAGGAGCATTGAAGTTAAAAGAAATCAGTTACATACACGCAGAAGGATATCCGGCTGCAGAAATGAAACACGGTCCGATTGCTTTGATCGACGAGCACATGCCTGTAATTGTAATTGCGCCCAAACAAGGACATTACGATAAAGTGGTTTCGAATATTCAAGAAATTAAATCGCGCAGCGGAAAAATCATCGCAATTGTTACCAAAGGCGATGTTCAAGTTCGCGAGTTAGCCGATTACGTGATTGAAGTTCCGGATACCTCAGATGCTTTATCTCCGCTAATTACTACCATTCCGTTGCAGTTGTTGTCGTACCATATTGCGGTATTGCGCGGTTGTAACGTTGATCAGCCTCGAAATTTAGCGAAGTCGGTTACGGTAGAATAAGCGTAGATACGTTCTGGTTTGCTTGTGTGGTAACGATTGCCGCAAAAGCGATAGAGGCGGTACCCCGCAACGTACGAAGTGAAACGCAGTACGTGAGGAGTAAAGCCGAAAGCGCGGTGGCGCGTAGGAACGGAGCGGCATTTGCCCAAAAACAAAAAAAAGTGAGTTTATATCGCAAACTATTTAAGCAAACGGCAGTTTATGGTCTGGCGACCGTTGTGCCGCGTATGCTCAGCTTTTTTTTGGTGCCGCTGTACACCGATTTGCTCGATGAAGCCGATTACGGTGTAGTGACCAAGCTATTTGCGTACATGATTTTCTTCAATGTAGTACTCTCGTACGGTTTTGAAACTGCCTTTTTCCGTTTTGTTAATCGCGAACCCGATGTGGAACGTGTAAAATCGACGGCGCTTTACTCAATACTTTTCTCGACAACCTTATTTGGTGTATTCGCCGCGATACAAGCATCGTTTTTATCGAGTTTTATGGAAGTTTCGCTGACGCAAGTGTACTTAGCGATTGCCATAATGGTATTCGATGCTTTGGTTTTAGTTCCTTTTAGCAGTTTACGCGCTTCGCAACGTCCGGGCTTTTTTGCCGTAGTGAAAATCGGAAACGTTGTTCTAAATTTACTGCTTAATCTGTTCTTTTTATTGCTGTTACCAGCACTGGCGCACCATAATTTCTTTGCTGGTTTGTACATGCCAAACAGCGAAGTATTTTACATTTTTGTGTCGAATTTAATTGCGAGCGCAGCTACGTTTGTAGTGCTATCATCCGACTATTGGAAAACGAAATACCAATTTGATACCCAGCTATGGAAAAAGATGCTGCAGTATAGTTGGCCGATTTTAATTTCGGGAATTGCGTTTGCGATTAACGACCAGTTCGACAAGATTTTGCTCAGTAAGCTGCTTCCTGAATCGGTTGCCGATCATGAAGTTGGTGTTTATTCGGCCTGTTACAAATTAGGGCTGTTTATGGTGCTGTTTCGGACGGCTTATACTTTAGGTATTGAACCGTTTTTCTTTAACCATGCGCAAAATGAAAATGCCCCACAAACTTACGCCGAAATTACCCGCTTTTTCGTGGCAGCAGGAGCCATAATCTTAGTTGGCGTGATTGTTTTTGCCGACGTTTTGAAACTGTTCATGATTCCAAACGCGAAGTATTGGGAAGCCATGAAGATTGTTCCACTAATTGTACTCGCTAACTTTTGTTTGGGTATATACACCAACCTATCGATTTGGTATAAGCTTACCGACAAAACCATCTTTGCCGCATACATTTCGCTAATTGGCGCTGCTGTGACGCTCGCGCTTAACTTTTGGTTAATTCCGCTATACAGCTACACAGGCTCGGCAATTGCAACTTTGGGCGCGTACGGCAGTATGATGTTGGTGTCGTATGCTTTAGGCCAGAAGTACTATCCGATTCCATACGATTATCGAAAAATTGGATTGTATTTAGGATTAGCCATAGGTTTAAGTTTTGTGAGTTTTTATCGCTTTCGCGGAAATATAATCGTTGCCATTTTGGCATTTGTGAGCTTTACGGCTGTGGTGGTATGGAGCGAGCGGAAGGTGTTTTTGAAAAAAAGGGCTTAAAACGATATTTTTTAAGTTGACATTTTTCTGAAACTTTATTGGTTAATCTTAAACTACCAGGTAATTAAAAAAAGCTGCCTAAATAAAGAAAATTTAGACAGCTATAATCATATTCAGCGTTGATACGTAGACTAATATTGAAATTCAATTACACCTATTAAGACCGTAGCAACTAAAAAATGAACCTTAAACAGGTTCGATTCTTGATCATTTTTCTTTAACCACAAATAGTATGAAAACAAAATACTGGAAATAACTAAAATATGCCCCAGTGACTTCAATATTTCCATTTGTGTGTATACAACTAATGCAAAATAGGCACTTGAAATCGCAAAAATTAATCTAGAGATAAGGTAGTAACCTTTTATTGTGCTGCTACTGCTTTTAACTAAAGAATAGGGTACAAAATAAAATGCTACTGCCAAAAAGAGTAGAAAAATAAAAAGAGCTAAGAACTTCGATTGAATTAGTATTTGAGCTATGAAAAAAAGAAACAATGCTAGTGGTAAAAAGTAGTACTTTAAGTTCAGACTTTTTCTAATTATGAAGCTCATATTCCTTGATTTTTATAAACCGTAATAATCAAATTTTCTACAGTCCCAACCACACGCCGCTGCCTTCCATAACACATCAGCTCCTGGATTTAATGCGAACTGAATCCACTCAATAGCATTTTGCTTTTTGTATTTAGTTCTAATGCATTGTACTAGGCAATTCTCCCAAGCGGAAAAGCTTCTAGTTCTATTTTGCAAGGTGTCGAATGTAAATAAACCAATTTTAATTCTACTGCAAATTATTAAGAAATTCTTTACCTCTTCGAGGTTTTCAAAATTTTCTTTCGCAAAATTCTCATACGCCGTTATGTACTCAAAGGAGGGAATAAAGTTACGTTCGAAACTTTTAAGAAGTATTGTTTCATCGTTTGATAATGAATCAACTACTTTAAGGGTTTTTAGTTCTGTATTAATAAAAGGTTCAAGATCTGTTGTAAAGTTTGATTCGGGATTAGATAAAATTGATTCCACCTGTGTATCAATTCTTTTATTAATTTCCCAAATTAACACACCTTCAGAGTCATAAGGATTATTCTTATTAATTAGAGATTCTACATCTGTCGGCGCTGGACGATTGTAAGTGATACTGTCCCTGTTTTCGATAAGTGAAACTTCAAATTCATGAACCAAGCTTTCTAAATTGCTTTTCTCGCTATCGCTAGAGCAACCTACTAAAAGCAAAAACACAAAAGGTAAAATTTGTTTTTTCATTTTATAAAATTTTTAAATTATAAACAAAGTTATTATCGGCTATCTTCAGAAAATAAAAATTCAGAAATAAATAACAAGTGTTTAAAAGATAATTTTATGTAGATAATAAAAATGCGATACCATACACTTGCGAAACTATATCATTTTATATTATTAGTAACAGTGTGCTTCGAAGTATAATCTAAACAAAGCAATACATTTGCTTGGTAATTAAATTAATTATCTTGCGGCATCAAAAATACTTGTATGCTTGCCGTAAAAATCATCAATACATCTGCTTTCCCATTACCTGCTTATGAGAGCGATTTAGCTGCCGGAATCGACCTTCGTGCAGCTATTTCCGAGCCCATTACTTTGCAACCTTTACAACGCACCTTAGTAAAAACGGGCTTGTTTTTGGAGTTGCCTGCCGGAACCGAGGCGCAGGTGCGTCCGCGTAGTGGTTTGGCACTAAAGCAAGGAATAACCGTTTTAAATGCGCCGGGAACCATCGACGCCGATTATCGTGGTGAAGTTGGCGTAATTTTAATAAATTTAGGAGCAGAAACAGCGGTAATTTCGCCGGGCGATCGCATTGCGCAATTGGTTTTTGCCCGATACGAACAAGCTGTTTTTGAAGAAGTAAATGAACTAACAGCAACCGCACGTGGTGCTGGTGGATTTGGAAGTACTGGAAAAAATTAAAATCAAAATATGAAAATCATTGTTCCGATGGCTGGACGCGGATCCCGACTACGTCCGCATACGCTAACTGTACCGAAACCTCTAATCCCAATTGCAGGTAAGCCCATAGTGCACCGCTTGGTGGAGGACATAGCCGCAGTGATTAACCAACCTATTAGCGAAATTGCCTTCATTATTCATAAAGATTTTGGAAAAGCTGTGGAAACGGAGCTTGTGGCTATAGCCGAAAAATTAGGCGCTAGCGGAAGCATTTACTACCAAAATGAAGCCTTGGGAACTGCGCACGCCATTTTGTGTGCGAAAGAATCGATGTCTGGACCTCTTGTAGTTGCTTACGCAGATACTTTGTTCCGCGCCGATTTTACGCTCGACCAAACTGCCGACAGCGTTATTTGGGTGAAGAAGGTCGACGACCCATCGGCTTTTGGTGTTGTGCAACTCAATGAGCAAAATGAAATTATAGATTTCGTTGAAAAGCCAAAAGACTTTGTTTCGGATTTGGCGATTATCGGCATTTATTATTTTAAATCGGGCGAAACGCTGCGTGAAGAACTGCAGTTTTTACTCGACAACAATGTGGTTAAAGGCGGCGAATATCAGCTCACAGATGCTTTGGAAAACATGAAGCAAAAAGGGATGCGTTTTGTGCCGGGAACGGTCGACGAATGGATGGATTGCGGAAACAAAGCCGTAACGGTAGAAACCAACAGCCGTATGCTGCAATTTTTACACGACGAAGGAAAAGATTTGGTAAGCAGTTCGGCTGTCGTAACAAATGCCACCATCATTCCTCCCTGCTTTATTGGCGATCATGTTGTAATCGAAAACAGCACCGTCGGACCAAACGTTTCCGTTGGCGCACACACTAAGATTACCGATTCAAACGTTAAGAATAGTCTGATTCAAACGCAATCTACCATTTCTAACGCCAATTTAGACGACGCAATGATTGGTAATCATGCGAAATTCGACGGCAATTTCACTAAAATCAGTATCGGCGATTACAGCGTTTTAGAATAATGCATAAACTTCGTAACATAGCGTTTCATCTCCTTTGCGGTTTGTTGGCCGCAAATTCAGCGTTTGCTCAGGTTGAACCCGAACAGATTGCCGCCACTACCGACGATTTTCAGAATTCGTATTTCGAAGCACTCAAACAAAAAAGTATCGAAAATTACGACAAGGCCATTACGGCTCTTGAAAAGTGTGCTGAAATCCAGAAGGAAAATCCGGCCGTTTACAACGAATTGGGGAAAAGCTATCTGAAGTTAAAAAAATACGCCGATGCGTACAGCAGTTTTCAAAAAGCCCACGACATAGATCCAAAAAACAGATGGTACCTCGATGGAATGTACGAAGTGTGCTATGCCAAACAAGATTGGCAACAAGCCATTGTTTTAGTGCAGCAGCTAGTTCCGTTCGAAGCTTCATACCAAGAAGATCTGGTCTCGCTTTATATGAATACTTTCCAGTACGACAAAGCTTTAGCACTGATCAATCAGCTTAACGAAACGGTTGGCGAGTCGGATAAACGACGCTTGTATAAAGCTCAAATACTATCGGATGCCAAATATCAAGGCGCTGAAAAAGACGATTTATTGAGTAAGATCAAGAAAAATCCTAAAGAAGAATCGAATTACGTAGAGTTGATAACCATTTACAGCAACAGCAATCAAGAAGAGAAAGCCTTAGAAGTTGCCAAAATGTTGGAAAAGGAAATTCCAACTTCCGATTGGGCACAGGTGAGCTTATTCAAACTACACATCACCAACAACGACGGTACAAAAGCGGGTGCGGCTTTAAAACAAGCACTGAAAAGCTCGCGTGTAGATGCAAAAATAAAGCATCGGATGATTAATGAGTTTCTAATTTTCATTACTAAAAACCAACAATTTGAGCAGGTTTTTGAAGAAGCAATTGCCTTGCTGCCCGAAGACAAAAACATAGTAGTGGCAACCGAAGTGGGTAAGTACTTCTTCAATAAAAAAGATTACGCCAAAGCAGCAAAGTATCTTCAGAAAGGCATTTCGATCAAACCCGACGATTTTGAAGCAGCGCGACTCCTTTTCCAATCGCTTTCGCAGAATCAACAATACGACGCATTACTAAAACAAGCACAAGATTACGCAGATTTATTTCCGAACCAACCCGAACCTTTTTATTACAAAGGTCTTGCACTATTCAAAACCGGAAAATTGAAAGAAGCCGTTTCCGAATTAGAAAGCGGCGTAGATTTTGTATTGGATAACCCTACCTTTGAAGCAGCTTTTTACAAATTGCTGGCAGACGTATATCAATCTTTAGGCGATCTGAAAAACAAAGACAAATACCTCAAAAAAGCGGAAAAACTGAAGTAAAATGAAGAAAATCGCCTGCTTCTTGCTCGTATTAACCATCGTTTCGTGCAAATCGACAGCTAAAATTGCCGAAGCAAAGGCTGGCGACGCACTCGATGTAGAAACGATAATAAAAGGCATTCAAGCCAATAAAATCGATTTTAAAACCGCAGTTATTCGCGCAGGTGTTGGCTACGAATCGGAAGATACGGGAGTCAATGCGGGCGCCGACATCCGAATCAAAAAAGACGAAAAAATACTCGTGAGCATAAAAGTGCTCGGATATACTTTGGCAAAAGCACTCATCACGCCCGACCGCGTACAGTACTATCAAAAAACAGGTGATAAATATTTTGACGGCGATTATACGACTTTGAGTCGTTTGGCTGGAACACCGCTCAACTACGAGAAAGTTCAAAATTTATTACTCGGAAAACCACTAGACAACTTAACTGCAAGCGATTTTATAGCAGTTGTATCGGGTTCGAATTACGAACTGCGTACCGTTGCTACAAAACCGCAGGCCAGCGCCTACGCGTTTGAAGCAGGAAACTTCTTTCTGAAGAAAACACAAATCTTGCGGATCGAAAAAAATCAAAGCGTAACGGTTGATTACAACGGTTACGGAAATTACAACAACATACCTTTTCCGCTATCGCTTAAAATTTTGGCTAAAGAAGCGGACAAATTTTCTAAAATTGAAATCGAATATAAAGACGTAAAAATCAACGAAAACGTGTCATTTCCTTATGAAGTGCCAAGCGGTTACGAACGTATTATACTCGAATAACAACGTATCTTATGGGACTTAAGTGGTGTACCTTTCTTTTACTACTGCTCTCTTTTCAGGCATTCGCACAGCCTACACAAGAAGAGCTGCAACGTCGTAAAGAACAATTGCAACGCGAAATTCAAGAACAAGAAGAGTTGTTGAATTCGCAAAACAAAAAGCAAAAGTCGGTTGCTACACTTATAGCACAACAAACCGAAAAAATAAAACTGCGCGAAAAACTCATAAATACCACCGAAAAGCAAGCCAAGATTTTAAAGAACGATATGTACCTCAATCAGTTGGCAATCAATAAACTAAACCGCGATCTTGACGATCTTAAAGCCGATTACGCCGAAATGATTCGCAAATCGTATAAGAGCCGCTCCGAACAGAGTCGCGCCATGTTTTTACTTTCGTCCGAAAATTTTCTTCAAGCCTACAAACGCGCGCAGTACATGAAACAGTACGCTTCGTACCGAAAAATGCAAGCCGAAGAAATAAAAGAAAAAACTGCTAAACTGCAGCAGTTCAATACCGTTCTCGACGATCAGAAAAAACAAAAACAAGAACTTCTCGCCGAACAGCAAAAAGAACGCGAAAATTTGGAAAAAGAACGCCTCGAACAAGAGCGTTTGGTGAATTCCATTAAAAAAGACAAAAAGAAAATCATTGCCGAAATCAAGAAAAAGCAGCAGGAATCGCGTGCAATTGATCGTAAAATCGACAATTTAATCAAAGCCGCAATTGCTGAAGCAAACAAAAAAGCTGCTGCTGCAAACAAAAAAGCGAACCCAACAAAAGTTACCGCAGCCGAGACACGCAAAACGGAAACAGCTACAAAAATTGTACTTACGCCCGAAGCAAAACTCGTATCCGATAACTTTAAAGCCAACAAAGGGAAACTTCCTTGGCCTGTAGAGCGCGGAACGGTAACTTTACGTTACGGCGATCAGCCACACCCAATCTATAAAGGGTTAACCGTACACTGCAGCGGCGTTGAAATCACAACCGATTCGGGCGCAAATGCACGAGCTGTATTCGGTGGAACAGTATATAGCGTGATTGTAATCTCACCCGTGAACAAAGCGGTGATGATTCAACATGGAGATTTCTTTACGGTATACCAAAACCTCAGCAGCGTTAGTGTAAGCAAAGGCGACAAAGTAAGCACCAAGCAAAGCATCGGGAAAATTCGCACCAACGGCGATACGGGCAAAACAACGCTAAAGTTCATGATCTCGCAAAACGCGACGTACGCCAATCCGGCGAGTTGGTTGTATAATATGTAATTTTTTTGGGCGTTCCGGCGGCTAAATTCGTAACGCTTTGCAAACGCAATATTCGTACGGCCGCCGTCAGGCTGTACACTACAATCTGTTTTGCGCCGTAAGCGGCAGCGCAAAACAGGATTTTCGTTGCCATCCTTAACGCGGAACATCGTTACCGGCCTAAGTGCTTGGGGAAACGACCGTTTTCAAAGCCTAAAATTACGCCCCGAACGTTTTGAAATCTACAAACCAAAAAACCCCAACAAGCCAGCATTGGCTCCTTGGGGTTTCTCAAATCGTAGTTGTTCTTAGCAAAATTGCGTATACGCGTCTTGCAAGTTCTCGGCAATCATCTCTGCCGGTCTGCCTTCAATATGATGACGTTCTAACATGTGAACCAACTCTCCGTCTTTAAACAAAGCGATGCTTGGCGACGAAGGTGGGAACGGAAACATGTGCTGGCGTGCTGCATCCACTGCCTCACGATCAACACCAGCGAAAACAGTAACCAACTGGTCTGGCTTTTTAGCAGCACCAAGGCTGTGCTTTGCACCCGGACGTGCATTACGAGCCGCGCAACCACAAACCGAATTAACTACTACCAAAGTAGTTCCCGGAGCAGCAAGAGCGCTATTTACTTCATCTGCGGTATATAATTCGCGAAAACCAGCGTCGGCCAGCTCTTTTCGCATAGGTAAAACCATTTCTTCAGGATACATAGTACTTGTTTTTAGACTGCAAATTTACCGCTAAACAAGCGGATTAAAAACTCTACAATCATAAACTTTTCTTATGGTTACAGCGGCCTTGGCGATAGTCCGACCATTCGGCGCAACAAAGCGGCAACAAAGGGAAGCTTCGGACATGCCCAAAAAATGCGCAATTCTTCTGTAAAACGCGTTTCTTCATCCAAAAATTTCAAAATCAGAGCCGCAGGCAACTTTTTAAAAAGCGATGCAAACACCGCGCTTCCCAATTCGTTATTGCGGTAAAGAACATCCACAAAAAGCAAATCATAAAACCAAAATCGGTTAAAATAGCGGAGCTTTCGCAAATCGAAGTTATTGTGTAAGTTTTCTACAAGCGATTTCGCCTTCTTTCGAGACGAGCTAAAAGTAAATCCAGTACTCGCTTTGGTCCAACCACCCGCGGATCCAATGTAGGCCACGTGTTTTGAATTTTTATTCCAAAACGGATAACAACTCATCGGAATGGCTCCCTGCTCCTTTTCGTAAACCTCATAATCAAAGATACGTCGCTGATTCAAATACGCTTTTATCGCATCGGTGTAAACATGATCGGCAACAATTTCCGGAGAGAAGTACGTAAATTCAAAAAGTGCTTCGGTGTTCGAAAAAGGCAAGACGTACATAAATCGTGTATTTCCGTCTTGCGGTAAATCGAAATCCATAAACGTGAGCGCGTTCGGATCGATTAACGGCTCTTTTGTTCGAATCTTCCAGCCAATAAAATGCTGCCAAAGCATCGGGTATTTGGTTTGGTGCGCTGTTTCCTTATTGTGAAAAACCGAAACAAACAACTTTTTGCAATTGTAAACTGAGGTTTCCGTTCGCACAACTACCCCATTTGCCGACTCGTTATGGTTTTCGTATCGTTCGAGTTTATAAGTTACTATTCCCGATTTCTCGAACTTCTGCTTTAGCGAAGTGTAAAAAGCTGCCGACTCAACCGTTTTGTATTTATACGGATGCAGCGCTACGGTAGTTTTAAAATCTGCGGCTGCGAAAATGGCATGATCCCAATACTGAGCCGCAATTTTGTCAAACTTGCCTTTTCCACTTTCCCAGAAACTCCAGGTCCGATCGTTCGAATTTTTGGAAACGGCTTCAAGTATTAAGATTCGTTGCTGATCAAACCGTTTAGACTTGAGCATTTCCTCGACGGTGAGTAAAGTCGATAAACCGCCGCCGATAAAGATATAATCGTAATAACTAACTGTTTCCATCAATCGAGAATATAGCGCATACCGACAAAAAACCGACGGCCTTGATTTTGAGCATAAATGTAAGAAGGATCGAACGAAAGCGCGTACGGATTATCGGGTGTTGGCAAAATATTTCCTTGCGGATCGGTTTGTACGTTCGTATCGAACGGATCATTGGCACGAGCAATCAAAAAAGGTGTGTGCTTATCCGGTCGGAAATCGAACATGTTTTTTACGCCGCCAATCACGGTAAAGTGCTTCGCGAAGGTAAACGCCAATTGAATGTTCTGTAGCGAGTAAACCGGCGAATATTCAGGCCGCGGATCGAGTGGGCCAAGTAACGGCAAACGCATCGGGCCAACAAGCGTTGCTGTATAGTCTAGGTTTAGTTTTGATGTTACCGGAAAGCTAATCGTTGCTACACCCGACCACGATTCGGTAAGCACAGGCGTTCGAGTGACACCGTCTTGCCGATTCTTAACATCCATAAAAGTAGTTCCAAGATTCACGCGTGTTTTATTCGGAAATATCGCATCGAAAGTCAGATTAATACCTGCTGTTCGCGAAAAGCCGTTTAAGTTTTTGTAGATAACCTGATTGGGATTGGTGTCGTAATCGGCAATGATCGCGTTAGTGAAATAGGTGTACCAGGTGTTGGCTTCTGCGGAAAGCAAATGTCCGGAACTGAGGTAAAATTTCTTGCTGTAATTGAGCGTCGCATTCCACGACGATTCTGGTTTTAAATCTTCCAAAATAAGTACTTCCCGAGCACCCGTTAATGCTGCGTGATCTTCTGAAAACAAATTGACTACACGAAAACCTTTTCCTGCATTCAAACGCACAATCTGATTTGCAGGCAGTTCAAATTTGTACGCAACTCGCGGTGTGAAGATCAAACCATGAGCGCTGTTGTAATCGGTTCTCGCGCCAAGCAAAAGCGAATTCTTATCGTCAAACTGAATTAAATCTTGCACAAAAACCGACGGAATGTGCATAATGTCGGCAGTTGGGGTAACTGTAGTGTTGTCGTTGTATCGCTGATAACGATAGGCAGCTCCAAATAGCAAGGAATGCTTTTTTACAACAAATTCTTTGGTAAGTTGTGTAAACGCAATTTGCTGATCGGCGAGGTAAAAAACCGAACCATAAACCGAATTCTGATGGTGTGAAGTGTACGAAAATCGGAGGTCACTACCGTTTAGAAAATCCGATTTATACCCTCCAAAAAGTTCAAGACGCGACGTGTAAATCGACTCCCCATAAATCACATCGCCTCCGCGAAACGATTCATTCCAACGCATATCACCGCCCCACCGATCTTCATACAAATACCTGCCAGCAAACTCGAGCTTACTGCGATCGGAAAAAGAAAACTGTGCTTTAGAAAACAAACTAATGCGCTGCTGTAAACTCAAATCGGTAAAATTGTCGATGTTCTTATCCACGGGCTCGTTGTAGTAAAATGCGTTTGCGCCAAATAATACAGAACCCCTTTTTCCGGCCTTAATACGATAACCCAAATCGAGATTGTGTTCGCCGTAAGTTGTCGAGAAATTATCAAAACTAAACCGCGGCGAATTTTGCGGATCTTTCGTAATTACGTTAATTAAACCTCCCATCGATTCACTTCCGTATAAGGCTGCCGCCGGACCGCGTACTACTTCAATACGATCAATCATCGCAGCAGGAATACCCATCAAACCGTAAACCGTTCCCAACGCACTCACAATGGGCATTCCATCGATGAGAATTTGTGTGTACGGACCGGGTAATCCGTTTATTCTGATATCGCCCGTATTGCAAACTGCACAGTTAACTTGCGGTCGAATGCCGTTTACTTGTTGCAAACCTTCAAATAAATTGGCATTCGGTGTTTGTTTCAAAAAAGCGCCTCGATAAACCTCAACCGGAACCGGACTCTTCATTCTGCTTACGGGCGACAAAGTTCCGGTAACCACAACTTCATTCAAATTCTCCGCTTGAGCCGAAGTTAGTTGCACTTCATTGAAAATGGTTGGATCCAAAAAAATCGTTTCTCGTAAAGACTTGTACGTAAATTGAAATACCGTTGCTGAAGAGCTGAAATCAAAATTACCGTTAGCGTCGGACATTGCAACAAATACAGAATCGGCGTAAATTTCAACTCCACCTTGCAAAACCGAATCCATATAAACCGCGCCACGGTACTGTTGTCCAAAAACAACTCCGGTTACAAACAAAAACAGCAACGCGATTTTATTTTTCATAAAAATATTTTTAGACAAATCTAAAAATAGATTTCCATTTGTCAAATTATTTATATATTTGTTTAGAATAGTGCAGTTTATGTCGAAATCTTTAGAGGAAGTTCACGAGTCGGTTCAAACCCGAACCACCGGAAATTTTTACCGGCGTATTTTAGCTTTTTTCGGTCCGGCGTATCTGATTAGTGTTGGATATATGGATCCGGGTAATTGGGCCACCGACATTGCTGGGGGCAGCCAATTTGGGTACTCGCTGCTGTGGGTTTTACTGATGAGCAACATCATGGCCTTGTTGCTACAAAGTTTAAGCGCTCGTTTGGGCATTGTAACCCGACGCGATTTGGCCCAAGCTTCTCGCGAAACCTATTCGAAACCTGTAAACTACGTTTTGTATTTTCTAGCCGAAGTAGCTATTGCAGCCTGCGATTTAGCAGAAGTTTTAGGGATGGCTATCGGCTTAAATTTGCTATTTGGTATCCCTTTATTCGAAGGCGTGATTATTACTGTTCTCGACACGTTTTTGCTGCTTTTCCTGATTCATAAAGGAATCCGAAAAATGGAAGCTTTCATTATTGCTTTGGTGGGAATCATTGGCTTGTCGTTTTTATTCGAAATGATTTTTGCCGCACCCGACGTTAGCCAAGTAATTCGCGGATTGATTCCAGGAATTCCGAACGAAACTGCCTTGTATATTGCCATTGGAATCATCGGTGCAACGGTTATGCCTCATAATTTATACCTACACTCGTCTTTGGTGCAAACTCGAAAATTCGATCGCAGTTCAGAAGGCATCAAACGTGCGTTGAAATACAATTTTATCGATTCGGCGATTGCGCTCAATCTCGCATTTTTTGTAAACGCGGCAATTCTAATCTTAGCGGCAACCACCTTCTACAAAAATGGATATTTCGAAGTAGCTGAAATTCAAGATGCTTATCACTTTCTCGAACCGTTGCTAGGCACCGAATGGGCTCCCATACTTTTTGCCGTTGCTTTAATTGCCGCCGGACAAAGTTCAACGATAACCGGAACGCTTGCGGGGCAAATCATTATGGAAGGATATCTCAACTTACGAATTCAGCCGTGGGTGCGAAGAATCATCACCAGACTTATTGCCATCGTTCCAGCGCTCATTGTTATCAGTGTTTTTGGCGAAGACGTTACGGGAAAAATGCTCATATTCAGCCAAGTAGTTTTGAGTTTACAGCTCGGATTCGCGATCATTCCGCTCATCCATTTCGTGAGCGATCGCACCAAAATGCAAGAATTTGTGATTTCAAAACCTACGCGAATAGCCGCTTGGGTTATCGCCATCATCATTGTTTCGCTAAACGTAAAACTAGTTTTCGAAGAAATATCTCTTTGGATTCAAGGTGCAACCGACCCGACATGGCTCTACCTTACCGTGGTACCGCTTGCAGCCGGATTTCTATTGTTGCTGCTGTACATCGCTATTCGTCCGTTGGTGTATCGAAGTCCGCGAACCACAAACAAACACCTTCCCCACTTACAGGATTTGACGTTTGAATCGGCTGCTATTGCGGCACGAAACAAAGTGGCTATTGCTGTCGATTTCAGTAAATCCGATGAAGCTGCAATTAATCACGCCTTAAAAATAGCCGGAACTAACGCCCATTTCACCTTAATTCACGTTGTTGAAACGGTGGGTGCGTTGATGTACGGCTCGGAAACTGCCGACCATGAATCGGCTGCCGACAAAAAACTACTCGACGACTACAAAAAATTACTCGCTCAAAAAGACATTACCGTCGATGTGCTTTTAGGTTACGGAAAACCTCATCTAGCGCTATCGGAACTTGTAGCCAAGCACGAATTCGACTTACTTGTTATGGGAACGCACGGACATGCGGGCTTTAAAGATTTACTTTTCGGAACCACAATAGACAAGCTCCGACATCGTTTAAAAATTCCGTTGTTTATTGTAAACGCTTAATGTATGACGCTATCCGAAGAAAACTATTTGAAAGTCATCTATCACCTCAGTGCCGATTTACAGGTGATTTCCACAAATGCAATCGCCGACAAAATGCAAACCAAAGCATCGTCGGCAACAGATATGATTAAAAAGCTGTCGGAAAAAGGACTTGTGGCTTACAAAAAATATCAGGGCGTAACTTTAAGCGAAACAGGAGTTCATGCTGCACGAATGATTGTAAGAAAACACCGTTTATGGGAAGTTTTCTTAGTCGATAAATTAGCCTTTGCCTGGGACGAAGTACACGAAATTGCCGAACAGCTCGAACACATCCAATCCGAAGAACTCATCAATAAACTAGACGATTTTCTCGGAAATCCGATTGTCGATCCACACGGCGATGCCATACCCGATCGAACCGGAAAAATGACGCTTACCAAACAACGCGTCTTAGCAGATCTACCCGAAGGCGATGGCGGACATTTAGTAGGCGTTAAAGATTCCTCTGCGGCATTTCTTCAATACCTCGACAAACAACAACTCACACTCGGAAGTCGCATTCAAGTTCTCGAAAAAGAAGCCTTCGACGAATCGATGGTGCTCGACGTAAACGGCAGTCAGAAATCCGTTTCTCAAAAAATCGCCCGACAATTACTGCTCGATTAATTAAAGATTTGCAAGCAAAATTTCTTAAAATTCTATCAAACTTTCTGAAATTGAGGCATTCAATTGTACCTTTACGCGCTAAAAAGAACAATTCTATGCGAAAACTTTACCTTCTTTTACTTGTATTTGCAACAACAATTCAAGCCCAAACCGTGAGCGTACAGCAGTTCGCAACGGGCTTAAACTCGATTGTTGATATTGCCAACTGCGGCGATGACCGTTTATTCGTCGTACAACAAAATGGTATTATCCGAGTATTAAACAGCAACGGAACAGCTATTTCGGGTAACTTTCTTAACATATCTTCATTAATCTCAACCGGTGGAGAACGTGGTTTACTCGGTATTGCTTTCCATCCAAATTATGCAACTAACGGCTACTTCTTCCTCAACTACACCAACACTTCGGGCGATACCGTTATTGCGCGCTACACCGTAAATCCGAATAACCCAAACCAAGCATTGTCAAACTCTGCCGAGATCGTACTCACTATCGACCAACCATTTAGTAATCACAACGGAGGTACCTTAAAATTTGGTCCAGACGGTATGTTGTACATTGGCATGGGCGATGGCGGTAGCGGCGGCGATCCGAGTAATTACGCCCAAAACATCAACTCGCTACTAGGTAAAATGCTGCGCATAAATGTAGACACACTTCCCTACACCATTCCGGCCGACAATCCGTTTGTAGGTGTTGCTGGCAGCGACGAAATTTATGCTACAGGTTTGCGAAACCCTTGGAAATTTTGCTTTGATTACGAAACCGGTAACTTATGGATTGCCGACGTTGGGCAGCAAAACATCGAAGAAATCAATAAAGAGTTGTACTCAGTTGGCGGTCTCAATTACGGCTGGCGGTGCTACGAAGGAAACAGTGCCTATAACACCAGTGGCTGCGTTGCGCAAAGTGCACTCACCTTTCCCGAGGCTGTATATCCATCTACAAACAACACCAACGAATGCTCAATTACGGGCGGCTACGTGTATCGCGGTACGCAGTATCCGAGTTTTGTAGGTTTGTATTTTTTCACCGACTATTGTTCGGGGCGCATTGGTACCATCGACGCAAACGGAACGCTTACTTGGCGAACAACAGGTAACGAAAACTACTACACTACTTTTGGCGAAGACCTCAATAAAAACCTCTACGTAGCAGGCGGCGGAGCCATTTTTAGAGTAATCGACAGCGCTTTGAGCATCGAAGAAAATAAAGCTATCGATGTTAAAGTACTTCCAAATCCGACCTCCGATTTTCTGCAAATCGATGCCAACGACCAAGCTTTTCCGGCACAGTTAAAAGTATTCGACTTGAATGGAAAGCTCCTTTTCGACGGTAGTTATCAAAAAAATCAGTTGGTTTCCGTATCGGGCTGGTCGGCAGGTTATTATGTGGCACAGCTTACTTTAACTAGCGGCCAAGAATCGACAGTGAAGTTTAGCAAGAAGTAAAAACATACTTCTTTTTATTTGGGCGCGCCGGCGAAACAATTCGTCGCTACGCCCAATTTATTTACCGCCGTCACGTGTTCCGCTATATCTTTTGGGCAAAACTGTGGTGGAAAAATCGTAACGCCCAAAAGGAAACCGCTGCACCCGTTCGCGCGGGAAAGCTACGCAAGGGAAAAAGCAAAAAAATGGAAAGAATCGGAAAAGAAAAAGTATAGAAACAAAGAATCGGTCTTCGACCCGCTCAGGTACCAACGACACGTGGGTTCGGATGGAAACATGATACGTAAAATGTTGAAAATCAAGAAGTTGTAATACTCAAATCTTGATACCAAAAAAATCTTTTCGCTCAGCCTTCGACAAGCTCAGGCTCCGACGATATGTGGTTCGGGCGGCAAAATGATACGTTAAGTGGTGAACGTCATGCAATCTAGCCTCTAGCTTCTATTCCGATAGCTATCGGAACTAGTTTCCCCTAAAACGATACGTTAATTAGTGAACGTCACGATTCCGATAGCTATCGGAACTAGCTTCTCGTCTCTAGCTTCTATAAAAAAGCCTCAACATTTGTTTGAAAACATAGCTTGTTCCGGCGCGTTACCTAATTAAACTAAAAATTAAATACTCTGAGGAACGCTGTCGTGTATTTGCGTAGGCTGATTGTCGTTCCAGATACTAGCAATATCGGTTGCTACTGAGGCACCACTACCGGCAGCAATGCTTAGCTGACTGCGGTGACCGGCTAAAGTTCCGGCTACATACAGCCCGTCTGCGACCCAATGATCTTGATTTTTAAGGGCAATTCTTCGCTTTTCGGCTTTGGCTTTCGGGTGCGGTATGATGTAATCTTCCAAACCCGCAATAACAAAAGCGGAGGCCGAACCAACAGCAACCACCAGTTGGCGAGCTTCAAAAATTTCATCGGCAGATTGGATTATAAAATACCCATCGGCAGACTTAGAAAGTGCCAATATCTTTTGATCGGCAATTTGCGTCACTTTTGGATATTGCGTTGAAAGGTGTTCGAGCGAGGAGCGCATCAATTCTTGCCCAGTTGTTCCCGGCGGAATTCCGTAGGCGTTGTTGTACAAGCCATTTTGCAAAGACGAGGCCTTTTGGTGCGTAAAAATGGCCACTTTTTTATCTTGTGCAAAGGGTTTTTCAAGAGCTGAACCGAGTACGAGTGCACAGGAAACACCAGCTACTCCACCGCCAATAATTGCTACGTCGTAAATCATTTCTATTCTTTTGATCTCTCTTCGATGTTTTTAGACATTCTAAAAATCACCAAAATTAAGACCGCGCATATGGAAGCAGCTATACCAATAATTCCGATAGCGCTGTCTCCCGAAAAGGGATTTTTCAAGTCAAGTAATGAAATATTAACTGCAATTAAGGCTACAGCTATTACAATCAAAACGTTGATAAAAACTTTCATCATTAATCAATTTCAGAGGGCGAAAATACCAAATCCATTTGTTACAGAAATAATCCTTTAACATTAGCGGCGAATAATTTAACAGCAATTGCAAGTAACACCACGCCAAAAGTTTTACGAACCACGCCTAAACCATTTTTTCCGAGTAAGCGCTCGATTTTGCTACTGGATTTCAGAACGATATAAACAACAACGATATTAAGTAAAATGGCAACGATAATATTAAGTGTTGCGTATTGCGCGCGCAATGAAAGTAAGGTTGTCATGGTTCCAGCGCCAGCAATCAGCGGGAACGCAATCGGAACAATGGATGCCGATGACGACTCTTCGTCGCGGTAAATACGGATTCCTAAAATCATTTCCAAAGCCAAGAAAAACAGCACAAAAGAACCGGCTACTGCAAAGGAATTCACGTCAATTCCTATGAAATTGAGCAACTCTTCTCCGACAAATAAAAAGGTAATCATAATCAAGCATGCCACAATCGACGCTTTTTCGGACTCGATATGCCCGTGTTTAGCCCGTAAGTCGACAATAACGGGTACTGTACCCACCACATCAATGACGGCGAAAAGTACCATTCCGACCGTTAAAATCTCTCTAATATCCAACATAGCCCTATTTTTTGTGCAAAGTTACGACGTATACAACTGTTAAAAATTAAGCATTTGTTAAAAAATAGACAGAAAAAAGTGCTTATGTGTGTAAAAAACAAAATCGAAAGGAAACAAAAGAGACAAATACTGCGATTTATTCATTTCTAGAAATTCGCAATAAGTTTCTTCGAAAGAATGATTCCGACATCTTAGAAAAGAAATTCAAACCAAACAGATTTTTTGCCGTAAGCTTGTTAAGCACTAGGTATGTACTACTTTTGCAAACGAAGAACGGGCAACAAATACTGAGAAAAGTTGCAGTGAAATAAAAATCTGATGTTCCAACTCGGAAAAACAATTGTTAGCGAACGCATTTTTGAAAAAGATTTTGTTTGCAACTTATCGGCATGCAAAGGCGCTTGCTGTGTTGATGGCGATGCAGGTGCGCCGTTATTGGAAGAAGAAGTTGAAATTTTGAAAAACGTCTATCCAAAAGTCAAAAATCTTTTGCGTCCGGAAGGAATTGCGGCAATTGAATCGTTGGGGACATCAACTCTGGGAACCGACGGAACTTTGGAGACTCCACTTATCGATGAAAAAGACTGCGCTTACGTGATTTTCGATGGGGAAACGGCGCTTTGTGGCATCGAACAAGCTTACAATCAAGGTTTAATTTCGTGGAAAAAACCCGTTTCTTGTCACCTCTACCCTATTCGTGTTAAAGATTTTTCTGAATTCTCGGCCGTAAACTACGACGAATGGGAAATTTGCGATCCGGCTTGCGAACTGGGTGCTGAATTAAAAGTTCCGGTATACAAATTTGTAAAAGAAGCCTTGATTCGCAGATTTGGCGAAAACTGGTATTTGGAGCTGGAAAAAATTGCCGAAGAATACTTGAAAAAATAAGTAATCAGCTTTTGCTTTGCTATTGAAAAAAGAGTCTGGATTTTCTGAATGCAACGGGTTGAAGTCAGATTTTTAAAACGCAACCACCTAACAAACAGATCGTTAATTTTTGCCAATTCCTCCCTTTCTGCGAAAGCCTCTTGTTAAAAACTACAGCTGTTTGTGGATAAGTTTGGCTTTTTTCAGACGCTGTAAATGACAATCTTTGTAACTCAACTTTTGAATCATTCAACTCAAAATTTTGCCCGAAAAAGGTATAGAAAGCTAAAAGATATGGAGCCTATTTTGCAAGAAAACAAGAATCGATTTGTTATTTTTCCAATCAAACACCACGATATTTGGGACTGGTACAAGAAAATGGAGGCAAGCTTTTGGACTGCCGAAGAAATTGATTTGTCTCAAGACCTCAACGATTGGAACAATAAACTGAACGAAGATGAGAAGTACTTTATTAAGCACATTCTCGCTTTTTTTGCTGCTTCCGACGGTATTGTGAATGAAAATTTAGCTGAGAATTTTGTGAATGAAGTTCAATATCCTGAGGCGAAATTTTTCTACGGATTTCAGATCATGATGGAGAACATTCACAGCGAAACGTATTCGTTATTGATTGATACCTATGTTAAAGATGAGTACGAGAAAAACCAGCTTTTCAATGCCATCGAGGTATTTCCCGCTATTCGCAAAAAAGCGCAGTGGGCTTTGCGCTGGATTAAATCAGACTCTTTTGCGGAGCGCCTAATTGCATTTGCTGCCGTGGAAGGTATTTTCTTTTCTGGCGCGTTCTGTTCTATTTACTGGCTCAAAAAACGCGGACTCATGCCGGGGCTTACTTTTTCAAACGAATTGATTTCTCGCGACGAAGGTGTTCACTGTAATTTTGCGGTTCACCTTCACAATCATCACTTAATTAACAAGGTTTCTAAATCTCGAATCAAGGAAATAATTGTTGAAGCATTAGATATCGAAAGAGAATTTGTTACTGAATCGTTGCCGGTTAGCTTAATTGGCATGAATGCAGGATTGATGACGCAATATTTGGAATTTGTTGCCGACCGTTTGCTCGTAGATTTAGGGTGCGAACGTGTTTACAACACTTCAAATCCGTTCGACTTTATGGATATGATTTCCCTACAAGGAAAAACCAATTTCTTCGAAAAGAAAGTGGCCGAGTATCAAAAAGCCGGGGTTATGTCGAAAGAAACCGAAACGCAAAAAATTTCATTCGACGCCGATTTTTAAAAACTGTTGCCTAAAAGCAACCACTCAATAGCTCAAACCAATACAAACCTAGGTCGGCAAAAACCGGCCTGAAAAACTGTTATCCTATGTATGTAATAAAGCGAGACGGTCATCGTGAACCGGTGATGTTCGATAAAATCACCGAAAGAATTAAAAAACTTTGTTACGGTTTAAACGAATTAGTTGATCCTGTTAAAGTTGCCATGCGCGTTATCGAAGGTTTGTACGATGGCGTAAGCACATCGGAACTCGATAATTTAGCTGCAGAAACTGCCGCATCAATGACGGTATCACATCCGGATTACGCACAACTTGCAGCTCGTGTAGCGATATCAAACCTTCATTCCAACACTAAAAAATCGTTCTCAGAAACCATGAACGAAATGTATCATTACGTAAATCCGCGCACGGGAAAACCGTCGCCGCTGATTGCTGATGATGTACACCGTGTGATCATGGAAAATGCAGAATTTCTGAATTCCCACGTAATTTATACCCGCGATTTTAACTACGACTACTTTGGTTTTAAAACTCTTGAGCGTTCGTACTTGCTAAAAATCAATGGAAAAATCGTTGAACGCCCGCAGCACATGCTCATGCGTGTTGCTGTTGGAATTCATCTCGACGACTTACAATCGGTGATTGAAACTTACGATTTGATGTCGAAGAAATTCTTCACACACGCAACGCCTACTTTATTCAACGCAGGAACACCAAAACCTCAAATGTCGTCTTGCTTTCTGTTAACAATGAAAGACGACAGTATTGATGGCATTTACGATACGCTGAAACAAACTGCTAAGATTTCTCAATCGGCAGGAGGAATTGGTTTATCTATTCACAATGTTCGCGCAACGGGGTCTTACATTCGAGGCACAAACGGTACCTCAAATGGAATTGTTCCGATGTTACGTGTTTTCAATGACACAGCGCGCTACGTAGATCAAGGCGGAGGGAAACGCAAAGGTAGTTTTGCAATTTATTTAGAGCCTTGGCATGCGGATGTGTTCGATTTCTTAGACTTAAAGAAAAATACAGGTAAAGAAGAAATGCGTGCGCGCGACTTATTTTTTGCGATGTGGACGCCCGACTTGTTTATGAAACGCGTGCAAGAAGACAGCACATGGACGTTAATGTGTCCGAACGAATGCCCAGGATTATACGACATATACGGCGAAGAGTTTGACGCCTTGTACACCAAATACGAAGCGGAAGGCAAAGGCCGCAAAACAATAAAAGCCCGTGAATTGTGGGAGAAAATCCTCGAGTCGCAGATAGAAACGGGCACACCTTACATGTTGTACAAGGACGCGGCCAATAGAAAGTCGAACCAGAAAAATCTTGGCACCATTCGTTCATCGAATTTGTGCACGGAAATCATGGAATACACTGCAGAAGACGAAATTGCGGTGTGTAATTTAGCTTCGATTTCCTTGCCGATGTTTGTTGAGAACGGTACTTTTAATCACGAATTGCTCTATAAAGTAACGAAGCGCGTAACGCGAAACCTCAACAAAGTAATTGATAGAAATTACTACCCGGTTCCGGAAGCAGAAAATTCAAACATGCGCCACCGACCTGTTGGTCTAGGAGTGCAAGGTTTGGCCGACGCTTTTATTTTATTGCGTTTGCCGTTTACCAGCGACGAGGCGAAGAAACTCAACCAAGAAATTTTCGAAACGCTCTATTTTGCCGCAGTAACAGCTTCTATGGAATTGGCGAAAGAAGAAGGTTCGTACGAAACGTTTGCGGGTTCTCCGATTTCTCAAGGTGAATTTCAGTACAATCTGTGGGGTCTTAAAGATACCGACTTATCGGGTCGCTGGGATTGGGAATCGCTGCGTAAGGAAGTTATTGAACATGGCGTGCGCAACTCCTTGTTAGTTGCACCAATGCCAACGGCGTCCACTTCGCAAATTCTTGGAAATAACGAAGCTTTTGAACCTTACACGTCGAATATATATACACGTCGCGTGTTGTCTGGCGAGTTTATTGTAGTTAACAAGCACTTGTTGGAAGATTTAGTAAAACGCGGTCTTTGGAACGAAGAATTAAAGCAAGAGATTATGCGTCACAACGGTTCAGTGCAGCACATCGATCGTATCCCTCAAGACTTAAAAGATCTCTATAAGACGGTTTGGGAAATGTCTATGAAAGACATAATTGATATGTCGAGACACCGCGGATATTTTATCGATCAGTCGCAATCCTTGAATTTATTTATGCAAGATGCTACGTATGCTAAATTAACGTCTATGCATTTTTACGCTTGGCAATCGGGCTTGAAAACGGGAATGTATTATTTACGTACCAAGGCGGCTGTAGATGCTATTAAATTTACGCTTAACAACGACAAAAAAGCAGAACCAATTGCTGTTACGGCAGAAATAGCTTCAGGAGGTGCAGCCGAAAGTATTGCAGCCGATGAATTTAAAGCAATGATTGAACGTGCTAGAAATGCCGAACCAGATGATTGCGAAATGTGCGGCAGCTAAAGTTTGATTTTCTATTCAAGTTTTTATAAAAAATCCCCGTTAGTAAGTGCTAACGGGGATTTTCATTTATACCAAACCTAGTCGTCTTGACTCAGCAACTAATTCCGGGTCGCCACCTTTTTTAATGCAGAGGTAATCGCGAATTTGCGCTTTGCGCTTTTCGATAGTCGATTGAGACACGTTCATGAGTTCGGCTAAGTTTTTAGTACGTATACCTTGGCTTAGATAAAAGATAATTCTTCGGTTGTAAAAGTCGAGCACGTGTTCTCTCTCAGCCATATCCTTCATGCATTCGATTGCTGTACGTGTAAAGAACTGCTTGTCTTGCATCATTTCGTGAACGGCTAAGGCGAGCGTTGTTGAGTTTACGTCGCTTTTAACTAACAAACCGTTGAGATCGTATTTTTTTGTTAGTTGAAACAAGATCAGATATTCGGTATGCGTCGTTAACACAGCTATTTTTGTTGAAATAGCTTTTTTCTGGATGATTTCGATGAGGTCGGTTCCGTCTTCAAGACCCAGATTAGGTGCGGCGGGCATTCGTTTATCTACAAAAACGATATCATAGTCGGAAATTCGTTTTTCATCATTTACAATTTTGTAAGCTGATGTCAAATCGTAGGCAGCATCAAAAGTCACTTCGTAACCATACGGATTGGATTGCAAAGCAACTTTACATCCTTCAACTTGCAGAGGATGATCGTCAATAAATAAAATCTTGATGTTCATGGTTGATTGTTGTTTGGTTTTGGTTAATAAATGCATCAGGTACCACCATTCTCAAATGAAAACCTTTACCCATTCCGGTATTGATCTCAAATGTAGCAGAAATTTCGTTACCCCGTACAAGGACATTTGATAAGCCTTTATTGGGTTTTGGAATTTTTGGAAAATCGAAGCCTTTGCCGTCGTCGCCATAAGAAAAAACAAATTTTTGGTCTTCGGTCGCTTCTAGTGAGAGTCGCACGCAGGAGGACTCAGCGTATTTTAAGGTATTGGTGAGCAGTTCTTGCACGATTCTGTAGGTATGCACTTTAACTAATGGGTTAAGTGCGTCGAGATTAACCTCATCGTCGATGTGCAGTTTGATGTTGAAATCAACATCTTCTGAAAATTCTTCAATAAATCGGTGCAACACTTTGGATATCTCTCCATACGCTTCCGATAATTCTCGGAATTGATCGGAGGTAGATCTTCTAATTTCGGAGTTGAGTACATCGAGACTTTTCACTTTCTTGACATATTTGGCTCGTTTATCTTCGGGAACTGAGGGACTAAATTTCAGTAACGCAAGTTTGAGACCCGTCATTTTTCCTAAAACATTATCATGGAGTTCCCGCGCGATTCTGCTTCGTTCAATAGTCACTCCTGAATGTACACCAATGTGCACGTGAGTTCCTTTGGGTCGGTTTTTTCGTGGGTCGAATTTGGGGAGGGGTAATTTTAAAACCCTGTACTTTACAAAAAATAAAATTTGATTTCTAAAAAATAATACAATTAAAAAAACTGTAAAAAGACCGCTATAAATCAAAATACGCCTTGACAATAAATTTGCCTCCTCTGCTTCTTTCTGATATCGATCTACTTCATACTCGAGCCGCGCAAACTTATCAAAGGAATTTTGTTGCTTTAAATAAATACTATCTTTTAAGGATAAAACTCTTTGATAATACTTGAGGTCTTCGTTTGGAAATAATTTTAGGAATTTTTGAAGATATTCTAATTCTAATCCTGCAGATGAGTATTTTCCTGACAATTCAATCGTGCTACAAAACAAATTTTTGACTTTTATAGTATTTCCTTTTATGTTATGTAAGTACATAGCATACACAAATTTTGCCCGTATTAAGGTATGGTAATCTCTAATTCTTTCTGAAATAACACAAATAGAGTCTAGTGACTTTAAGTCTTTTGCGTTCGGTGAAACGTGTGATTTGGCTAAAAAGTAGTTCGCTAAAATCATTTTAAATTGGATTTCCGAATCAGCTAAACTTAAATCAATATAGTCCTTCTTTACATCTTTTAGAAGATTATAAGCTTCAGTAAATCTACCTTGCGCATAGTGACTTATTGCATAGTTGTTTTTAGCTGTTAAGATCAATAGATCTTTCGAATAATCTGTTCTATCCCCTGCAGCCTTAATTGCATTTTTATAGTATTCTTCCGATAATTCATATCTGGACATGCTACTGTAAATATTAGCTAATCGCAAACTCAGTTGCGCTACCATAGGATCTCCCTCGTTTATAGATTTTTTTAAGAGATCAATTGTCTTTTTCTCCGCTAGTACATTCTGAGAAAAATACTCTAATATCGAAATTTCTTGATTTAAAATATCATATTCATAAGAGGTCTTTACTAAAAATCTTCTATATTGCTTAGCTTTTTCAAGATATTTGTAGGCAATGTCAGCTCTTCCTATCATTAAAAAATATTCACATTTATCTGAATACCATTTACCTAGAAAAGTTTCGTCTTTTGATCTTAACACTGCATCTTTTACATCGTTCAAAATAATGTTAAACGATCGCATGTCATTTTGATTACGAAAATAATTCGATATTTTCTTGTGTCGCCTTAAATTACAAGTATCGCTGTAGTTCAGTTTCTTTAATTCTTTACTCAGCTGCAAGGCTCTAATTTTATCTTTAGGATCACAGTCTATTAAACCGTCTAAAAAATTGTCGTAGCTTCTAGGTTGGCAATCCTCTATAGACAAAGCTTGATCTTTGTCTTCAGTAAAAAAGTAAACCCATGAAGCTGCAATTACTGTAACAATTACTAAAACGGCTATATAATGGTATAATCTTCTCATCTCAGCTCGAAATTACGCAACTGCCGAATTTCTCGATTACGGTTTTTCCGTAAATCTTCATATTTTTACAAAAATCATCAAAAATCATTGCAAACATTTGTCATAGGCGATATTCATGGCGCGTTAAGAGCGCTTGAAGAACTGCTACAAGAGCTAAATCTTCAGGAACAAGATACTTTGATTTTTTTGGGAGACTATGTTGATGGATATAGCGATTCGCCTGCCGTACTCGACTATTTGATTCAACTTGAACGCGAGCAAGCCTGTATTTTTCTTAGAGGAAACCACGACGAACTCCTATTAAACTGGCTCAATAAAGGTGCTGAAAATCCGCTCTGGTTGCAACACGGCGGATTGAGTACAGTACAAGCTTACCAAAATACAAATACAAGCACTAAACTGAGACACCGCGATTTCTTGGAGCGATTGAAGCCTTACTACCTTGTAAATAATAAATTATTTGTTCACGCCGGCTTTACTAATTTAAAAGGAGTACAGTACGAAATAGATTCGCGCCCCTTTTCATGGGATCGCACATTATGGGAGCTTGCTCTCAGTGTTGATTGTAACTTAGAAATCGACTCAAAAAGGTATCCAAAACGACTTAAATTGTACGATGAAATTTACATCGGCCATACTCCGGTTACTCAAATTGGCGCTAATAAACCAACCAACTTTGCCAATGTTTGGAATATAGACACTGGAGCTGGTTTTGGAAACTACCTGAGTGCACTTGAAATAAGCTCTAAAAAAATATACCAAAGTTCAAAAATTTCTGACCTTTATCCCTTAGAAACGGGAAGAACTGCCTAATGCGGATAAGCTATGTAATCATAGAGCGTGATGTTAAAACTGCTATTCGGATACACGATATCCTTGATGAGCAGGCCGACTTCCTATTTCTTGGCTCTTTTGTTGAGGCAGAAAAAGCGATTCCTACACTTTTAGAAAATAAGCCAGACATTATATTCTTGGGGTTGCCCGCCGCTTTGGATAGCAATCAGACGGAGTGGTTTCTGACAGCAGAACTACGACGCAACCAAATCCCGATTCCGAAAATTGTTGTGCTCAGTGAAACTCAAGAATTTGCCTATCAAGCAATTAAAGAGGGAGTTGTCGATTATCTATTAAAGCCCGTAGACACTACCGAGCTATTGAAATTCATTTCGAAACTACAGTTAAAGGTAGAATTTACTTCGAATACCCTCTTTCTGAAATCGTATGGCGATTACCGATTTATCAAAATAGCTGACTTATTATACGCTAAAGCTGATAACAACTCGACCGATTTATATCTTACAAGCGGCGAGAAGATTGCTGCTTTTAAAACTCTAAAACACTTCGAAAGAACCTTACCTCCTCAATTTGTCCGAATTCATAACAGCTATATAGTAAACGCACAGTACATCACCCGGATTCACATAGCAAACAACATTTGCTATTTAAAAGGAAGTAAACTACAACTACCTGTATCAAAATCCTATAAAAACAATCTCGACAGACTTGTTGAGATCATTTTGTCCTTGTAAAACGCAATAAAAAGGGCGAAAATCGTTAAAAATCGGGCTGAAAATGTTAAAATTTTAAATTGACCAATCAAAAGCTGTCGATTAGAAAATTTGTTTTCCTACTTACAACCTAAAGGTTGTAAAAGTTTTTGTAATTCTAATGCAGATGTACTTTTGGTACATAATAAAGCAAACAAAATTACAAAAATAACCCCAATTAAAGACATCATGAAAAAGTTAGCCATCTTAGTAGTAGTAGCAGTAGTTGCATTAGTAGGTTTAGTATCATATAACGGCAAGGCAAATGTAAGCGAGCCAAAAAATAACGGACAAATTTTGGCAGAGTTGAAGACTAAAACTGGAGGTGGCGAAGTTACAAACCCAACTGGGAAAAGAAAATTAGAATAAAATATACCAATTTGCATATCTTTAAACCGCTAGTAAGCGGTTTTTTTATGTCAAAATTTTTTATACAGCTAAGTGTCATTTTTTTATTAACAATTTACTCCTGTGAGAAATCGGATGTAACAAGCATTGAAGCAAATAAAGCTCTTAGACTAATTGAAGAAGCAGACCAAATCCCTGACACATCAAAAATACACAAAAAGTACTTGTTAAATGCTGACTCAATAATCAGACATTTACCAACTGATAGTTTATCCTTAAAACTTGAATTTAAGGTTGCTTCGAGATTTTATAATGCAAACTTGATGGAGGACTTTCGTAAATCCTCTGAAAGAGCATTAAAGAAAAGTATTGAATTAAATGATAGCTTAAATTTAGCTAAATCTTATCTTTTTATAGGAGATTACTATTCCAAATACCTAATAACAGATAAAGCCTACAGCTGCTATTTTAAAAGTGAACAAATATACAGAAATCTGAAAGATGCTGAAAATACAAGTACATTGTTGTTAAACAGAGCTGTTCTACATTTAAATGAAAGTGACTATGTTGGCGCCGAAAAAGCAACTATTAATGCTCTTAAGTTTCTTCGTGGGAGTAATAATTCGGAACTAAAATACAACGCTTATAACTTACTTGGCATCATCAATCATAACTTAGGAGAAACCGAGATATCGTTATCTTCACATAATTCAGCGCTAAATATCGCGGAAAAACAATTATCTGAAGTATCGCCTTTTCTTAAGTTTACATCGTTAAATAATATCGGATTTGTTCTCCAAAAAAACAAAAGAAATGCAGAAGCCAAGAATTTATTTTTAAAAATTCTGGCATTTCCCAATCTTGAAAATGATGCAAGAGAACTTTATTTGTCTGTAATATTCAACTTAGCGAACACTGATAGCGAACTTGGAGACTATATCAATAGTGAAAAATTATTACTTAAAAATCTTAACGAACACCAATCAACTGATGACAAATTAGGAATGTTATCTGCTTCACTAGCTCTAAGTGATGTCTACGATGTTAAAAAAAATCAGTTGCTTGCGAAAAAGTTCGCTTCCGATGCAATAAGACTTGCTAATTCAATCAAATCACCTCAATTTAAAGTTAAAGCCCTCAAACAACTCATCAAAGTCGATCGTGCCAACGCATCAAAACACGCAGAAGAATATATTAGAATAAACGACTCCCTTCAGGTTGCCGAGCGCCGAATTCGAAACAAACTTGCCCGTATCGCATACGAAACCGACGAACTTATCGTAGAAAAAAACAGCCTGATCGAACAACGAAAATCCATTATTTACATTACTCTGGCACTCTTAACCATTGGAGCTTTCGTGTTCATCATTCGGATACAAATGGCTAAAAACCGAGAACTTATTCTCATTCAACAACAACAAAAAGCCAACGAAGAAATTTACGAACTCATGCTCTCCCAACAAAGCAAAATGGAAGCCGTCCGACAAACTGAAAAACGAAACATCGCCCGGGAACTCCACGACGGCGTACTCGGAAAACTCTTCGGAACCCGACTCAATCTCGGACTACTAAACGAAAAAAATACCGAAAAAGCAGCAGAAGAACGCGTACAATTCATCGAAGAACTCAAGAAAATCGAACAAGAAATCCGCGAAATCTCGCACGACCTAAGCCAAGAAAAAGCGGCCGTCGTCAATAACTTCGTTCTCGTACTAAACGATTACTTCGAAAAACAAAAACTTATCGCAAGCGCAAGCATTACGCTCGATATTACCGATAACATCAAATGGCAAGAAATCGATAACCTGACTAAAATCAACCTCTACCGCATCGTACAAGAATGCTTGCAAAACATCAACAAACACGCACAAGCAACAGAAGCCTATTTCAATATCACTCAACTCGAAAACCAACTGCACCTAAAAGTAATTGATAACGGAATCGGGTTTAACGCCAACAAAGAAAAAAAAGGTATCGGACTCAAAAACATCGACCTTCGCGTAAAACAAAGTAAAGCCTCAATGGAAATTTATTCAGAAAAAAACAAAGGGACTACCTTTTTATTTAAATTTCCCTTAACTTCATACGCCTAAAACAAACCTACAAATGAAAAAACATATTCGTCTTTTTATGGTTGACGATCACCCTTTTATACTCAGTGCGTATAAAAATACCGTCGATCGTTTTCGCCCAGACGAATATTCCGTGGCCCACACCGAAGCCGCCGATGCCCGAGAAGCCTACCTCGCCATCAAAAACAACAGCAATTTCGACGTCGCTTTTCTCGATATCAGCATACCACCAAGCCCCGAACATCACGTATATTCCGGACTCGACCTCGCCAATATCCTCAAAGAAAAAATGCCTGCATGCAAAGTCGTTTTGCTAACCATGCACACCGAAAAAGTGCGCTTTCAAGAAGTAATCGATCAGGTGAATCCCGCCGGTCTCATCATTAAAAACGACCTCACCTTCGAAGAATTGCTCAACGCTTTCGAACAAATTCTGCAAAACAACAACTACTACAGCGAGAGCGTCATGAAAATTATTCAAGATAACGATACTACGAACCCGTAAACCCACGAGCAGTCAACGCTACCGTAGTTCCAGCACGTGTCATTAACTGCTTGCCTGAACCCGCCGGTGTTGTATGACCAATTACCGTCAAATTCGGGTTGCCTTTTATTTTATCAAAGTCGGTCAACGAAATCGTAAACAACAATTCGTAATCCTCACCTCCGTTTAAAGCAACAGTGGTCGAATCTATATTAAACTCCTCGCAGCACGAAATCAACTGCGGATCTAAAGGCAATTTCTCCTCATAAATTCGACAACCTAAATCGGCCGCCCGACACAAATGCAAGGCTTCCGAAACCAAACCGTCGGAAATATCTATCATAGCCGTAGGCTTTACCTCTAACTGCTCCAACAAAGTTTTAATATCGGTGCGCGCTTCCGGTTTTAACTGTCGCTCAATTAAATACGTGTACGGTGTTAAATCGGGCTGGTTGTTCGGGTTTGCTAAAAAAACTTGCTTTTCGCGTTCCAAAACTTGCAAGCCCATATATGCCGCACCAATATCGCCCGTAACTACCAGTAAATCCGTTTCTTTTGCTGTACTTCGCAAAACTACTTCCGACTCTTTTGCCTGCGCCACAGCCGTTACCGAAATAATTAAACCCGTAACCGAACTCGAAGTATCGCCTCCCACTAAATCAACGCCAAAACGCGCACAAGCCAACTGAACTCCGCTGTAAAACTCATCAATGGCCTCTAAAGTAAAGCGGTTGCTTACCGCTATCGAAATCAAAATTTGTTCGGGCTTTACGTTCATGGCGCATAAATCCGATATTCCTACCACCACCGTTTTGTAGCCCAAGTGTTTTAACGGCATAAAACTTAGGTCAAAATGCACACCTTCAATCAACAACTCTTTCGTTATCAGCGTGTTTTCTTCCGAACGTTGTAACACCGCGGCATCGTCGCCAATACCCAATTTCGAACTGCCATTTTTTAACGGAAATCCTTCCGAAATACGTGTTATCAATCCAAATTCGCCCAGCTGCGCCAACGGTGTTCGCGGCTGATTCTTATCTTCTAACATGCGCTAAAATTTTCAGCAAAGGTACACAAACCAACAGCGCTATTCGCCTTTTGCAAGTGCCGATTTCTGTTTTTTGGGCACATCCCGCCGCAACAATTTCGTGGAAATACAATAACGCGGCTGGTCGGGTTTTTCGCTGCAAGGCGCACCGTTCCAAAACCGTTTCGCCAAACTGCGGCACGGCTTCCGTTGGTCGCCGCACCGCAGCAGGCTGCACAGCTTTTGGCTCGGCACGGCTTTCCGCTGCAACCCCTTGTGCAAAAATGTGCACAGAAAAAAGTGCAAACGAGCGTTGGTAGCTGGGACAAATTTGTGTTTTAAAAAATTCGGATACGAGTAGCCGCTTTCAAATCTGCTAACTTCGGCAACAATCGTATTCCAAGCACGTTCGTTGGCACTAATTTTTCGCGTTAAGGATGGAAGCGGAAAGCCTTTTTTGTGGTGGCATTTAAGCCACAAAAAAAAACCGATAGCTATCGGGGGAACGAACAGCCTGACGGCGGCCGTACGGATTTTGCATTTGCGAAGCGTTGCGATTTTAGCCGCCGGAACGCCCAAAACAAAATAACGTTGGTGAAAACCAAAAAAGAATTCTAAATTTAGACCAACTAGTATTATTAAGCACAACTTTAAACAGTTGGGAACGTAACAACTCGACGCAAAGTTCGTCCAATTCAAAAAATCACAAAACATGACATTAACCATCAAAAACCTCACAAAAACATATCCCAATGGGGTGAAAGCACTCGACCATCTTGATCTTACCATCGGAACGGGCATGTTTGGCTTGCTCGGCCCAAATGGTGCCGGAAAATCATCGCTTATGCGAACAATTGCTACGCTGCAACATCCCGATGAAGGCGAAATCAGTTTTGGCGACATTAATGTTTTGCAAGACAAAATGAGCTTGCGCCGCGTTCTGGGTTATTTACCACAAGAATTTGGCGTGTATCCAAACATCTCTGCTAAAAATTTACTCGACTATTTTGCGCGCCTCAAAGGCGTTTCCCAAGCAAAAGAACGAGAAGATATTGTAACCGAAGTACTGCGCGTTACCAATTTGTATGAAGTGCGCAACAAAAGTGTTAGCGGTTATTCGGGCGGTATGAAACAACGTTTCGGAATTGCGCAATTGTTGCTTAATAAGCCGCGCCTGATTATCGTCGACGAGCCAACAGCAGGCCTCGATCCTGCCGAACGCAACCGCTTCTTAAACGTACTTCGCGAAATCGGAACCAACAATACTGTAATTTTTTCAACGCATATCGTCGACGATGTAAAGGAACTCTGTACCGACATGGCTATTCTTAACGGCGGGCGCATACTACAGCACAAAACACCAAAACAAGCAACGACCGACCTACAAGGCAAAATTTGGAATAAGAAAATTGAACGTGCAAAATTCGAAGAATACGATAAACAGTACCAGGTTTTGTCGTCTAGCTTTAACGAAGACAACGAATTTTTCATTCGAATCTACGCCGACGAAAATCCAAGCAACGGATTTGAAAACGCGAAAGCACAACTCGAAGACGTGTATTTCACTGCTCTTAAAAACGACAAAGCATGATGTTTAAAACTATTTATACGTTCGAACTCAAACGCTTCTTTCGCAGCTTTGAAGTTTATGTGTACAGCGCCATATTCTTTCTGTTCGCCTTTTTCTTAATGGCCGATTCGTTAGGGTATTTCGATGCGCTTAGCAACACTACTACCAGCAACCAATTTGCTAATTCCCCTTTGGCAATCAATAGTGCTATAAACGGACTGTCAACGTTTATTTACTTTTTACTGCCGGGAATTATCGGCACCGTTATTTACCGCGATTACCGCTACAACGTACATCCCGTTATGTACAGCTACCCGTTTGAAAAACCGGCATATTTCTTCGGAAAGTTCTTATCGGGCTTTACTATCTGCGTAATCATTACATTATTTATTGGTTTAGGAGCTTACTTAGCTACGGTTCTTCCTTTTGCCAACGCCGATTTACTCGGGCCGCAACGCTTCGATGCGTATTGGCAAGCTTACTTGTATTTTGTGCTTCCCAACATGTTTTTTTACGGAGTTATCGTATTTGTTGTTGTAACCATTACACGCAATGCTTCGGTCGGATTTCTAACGGTACTTATTTTAATTATTGGTCAGAGTGTGGTACAATCCTATGCCAGCGAAGCCGAAAACCGAGCTATTGCCGCTTATCTGGATCCGTTTGGTTACGAAGCACTTTCGTATTACACACAGTATTGGACCGTCTATGAAAGAAACAACCTTGCACTTCCTTTCGAAGGATACATCCTCTACAATCGTTTGCTTTGGTTGGGAATAAGTTTGGTTATTCTTGGCATAATTTACCGCGCTTTTTCGTTCTCCCAAAACGGCATTACGCTTTTCAAATCTAAAAAGAGTGAGCGTTTCACCAAAGAGAATTTTAGTGCGATTTTACGCGTAAACTTACCCGAAGTTACGCTCGATTTTTCAGCAAAAACCACATTGAACAACATCCTGCACTTTACCGGATTCGAGCTGCGTTACATCTTAAAAAACTGGTTGTTTATCGTGATCTTCTGCGTAGCCGTTTTGTTTCTATTCTTGGTGTTCTTTACTCTAGGCGTTATTTTCGGTACCAAAACGTTGCCATTAACCTCAACTTTATTGTCGGGCGCAAACGTTGTTAATTTATTTATCAACGCATTAACGTTTTTATTCGCTGGCTTGTTGATTCACCGAGGTGCCCTTTCCCGCATGAATTTATTGGTTGACAGTACTCCAACGTCGAACTTTGCCTTGGTTGCTCCAAAATTCTTGGCCTTAATTCTGATGCAAGCCGCTGTATTATTTGCTGTAATTATTGCAGGTGTTGGCTATCAAGCCATAAACGGCTTCACCGATTTCGAACTAGATAAGTACTTCTTTCACTTGTATGGCATTGTTTGGATAAACCAAATCATCTGGGCTTGTTTAGCGCTATTTGTTCAAAGTTGGGTTCGAAACTACTTGATCGGGTTCTTTATCTTACTCGCAACTTCGATCGTACTTACTTTTCTGCCGAGTATGGGTGTCGAACAAATCATTTTCCTCTTCAACGAAGATCCTGGCTACGCATACTCCAATCTCGATGGCTACGGAGCCACCTTACCTCCCTACTTTTTATATAAAGTTTACTGGCTACTGCTCGGCAGCGTTTTGCTGCTTATCGGATTTGGTTTGTACCGCCGCGGTATATCTTCAAATGCAAAAGAGCGTCTGCAAAACTTTAAACGAACGTTTACCAAACCGATTGCCGTTGCTTGTTCGTTATTCCTTTTCGGATTTGTTGGCCTAGGAGGTAAAATATACTATGAAAACAACATCCGAGAGAAGCGAAAAACAGCCCTCGAATTCGAAAAAGAAGCAGTATTATGGGAAAAAAAGTACAAGAAATACGAAAACACCCAACAACCCCGCATCGTTGAAGTGAATGTAAACTTGGAAATTTATCCAGAAACTCGCGATTTCGTTGCGAAAGGGAAATATTACCTGAAAAATAAATCGGGTCAGCCTATCGATACACTTATAATTAACTATCAAAAGGGAACCACGTACACTTCCGCGGAAAAATGGCAGAAAATTTCTATCGATACCGTACTGAATTTCGATATTCTGAAACTGGAAAAAGCACTAGCTCCAGGCGATTCACTGCTGTTTGAATTTACGATGAAAAACAAGCCGAATACCATTTTTAATTCCGACTCTCCGATTTTGTACAACGGAACGTTCATCAACAACGGTATGTTCCCAAGTTTTGGCTACAACGACGGTGGCGAAATCACTGACAACGATCTGCGTAAAAAATACAACTTGCCGCCGAAAGACCGCATGCCTTCACCCTACGATATGAAAGCACGGCAAAATACCTACATTTCATCGGATAGCGACTGGATTCGATTCCAAGCAACGATAGGTACCGCCGGCGACCAAATTGCCATTGCACCCGGTTACCTTCAAAAGCAATGGAAAGAAAAAGGACGCAACTACTTCCATTACAAAATGGATCAAAAAATGCTAAACTTCTATGCGTTTAATTCCGGCAGATACGAAGTGCTTCGCGACAAATGGAAGAACGTAAACATCGAAATTTACTATCACAAAGACCATACGTACAATCTAGATCGCATGGTAAAAGGGATTAAAAAGGCGCTCGATTATTACTCCGCGAATTTTTCTCCTTATCAACACAAACAAGTACGTATCATCGAATTTCCTGAAACTTCGGGCGGCTTTGCACAATCGTTTGCGAACACCATTCCGTTTTCCGAAGGCCTAGGCTTTGTTGCCGATGTAGATGATACCGACGAAAATGCGGTAGATTATCCGTTTGCCATCACGGCTCACGAGGTTGCGCACCAATGGTGGGCACATCAGGTAATTGGTGCCAATGTGCAAGGTGCAACGGTGCTTTCTGAATCGCTTTCAGAATACAGTTCGCTAAAAGTTCTCGAACACCAATACGGTAAAGGACAAATGCGTAAATTCCTAAAAGAAGCCCTTGACAGCTATTTGCAAGGACGCGCGTTTGAATCTAAAAAGGAACAACCGCTCATGTTCAATGAAAACCAACAATACATTCATTACAACAAAGGCTCGTTAGTCCTTTATGCTTTAAGCGATTACATCGGCGAAGCAAAATTTAATGCCGCACTTAAAAGCTTCATACAAAAGAAAGCGTATCAAGAAGCGCCCTACACCACAGCCGTTGAGTTTGTAGAAGAAATCGATTCCATTACACCCGATTCGTTGAAATATCTAATCAACGATATGTTCCGAGAAATTACAACGTATTCGAACAGTTTGGAAAACGCAAAAGTTGAAGACTTGAAAAATGGCAAATACCGCGTTACTATTAACTTCTCGGTAACTAAGCAATATGCCGATGGGAACGGTAAAGAGCGTTTTACCAACAAAGCCGGCAAGAGTATTACAGGTACAGTTAGAGGCAAGAAAGTAACTTCGGCACCTCTCGCTGATTACATCGAACTCGGAATTTTCGGAAAGGATAAAACACAGAAAGAAAAGGCGTTATACTTGAAAAAAGTAAAGGTCGATAAAATTTCAAATACCGTGTCGATTATCGTCAATGAAAAACCAACAGAGGTGGGTATCGATCCGTCCAACAAACTCATCGATGTAAATTCAACCGACAACCGAAAAGGTTTGTAGAATAAAATCTCAGAAACTAAAAAACCGCCTCAACATTGAGGCGGTTTTTATATTCTAGCACAGTTAAAATTTAATCGTTCAGTTTCAAAACTGCCATAAACGCCGATTGTGGAATCTCTACATTACCTACTTGTCTCATGCGCTTTTTACCTGCTTTTTGCTTCTCTAAAAGTTTACGTTTACGCGAAATATCACCGCCGTAACATTTTGCCGTTACGTCCTTTCTCAGTGCTTTAATGGTTTCGCGTGCAATAATCTTCGCCCCAATAGCCGCCTGAATCGGAATATCAAACTGCTGACGTGGAATCAATTCGCGCAACTTCTCACACATTTTTTTACCAATGTTGTACGCATTGTCTTCGTGAATTAAGGCCGAAAGTGCATCGACATTTTGTCCGTTTAGCAATACGTCTAATCGTACTAAACGCGACTGTCGCATACCAATCGGATGGTAATCAAACGAAGCGTACCCTTTTGAAACGGTCTTTAAACGATCGTAAAAATCGAAAACAATCTCCGCTAAGGGCATATCGAAATTTAATTCAACTCGTTCCGGAGTCAAATAGGTTTGGTTGGTAATTTGTCCGCGTTTTTCAATACACAAACTCATTACCTGGCCCACGAAATCGCTTTTGGTAATCACCGTTGCTTTAATGTATGGCTCTTCAACTCGATCCAAGCGCGACGGCTCGGGCAAATCACTCGGATTATTTACGATAAATGCCGCATCCGGATCTTTCTTGGTGTATGCGTAATAACTTACGTTAGGTACTGTGGTGATAACCGTTTGGTTAAACTCGCGCTCCAAACGTTCTTGGATGATTTCCATGTGCAACATACCCAAAAACCCGCAACGGAATCCGAAGCCAAGTGCAGCCGAACTCTCCGCCTGAAATACCAGCGAAGCATCATTAAGTTGCAACTTTTCCATACTGGCGCGCAAATCTTCGTAATCTTCGGTTTCTACCGGATAAATTCCTGCAAAAACCATCGGCTTTACGTCTTCAAAACCGGTAATCATTTCCTGAGTTGGGTTCAAAGCATCCGTAATTGTATCACCTACTTTTACTTCTTTCGCTTCCTTAATTCCCGAAATCAAATAGCCCACATCGCCGGCGCCAATTTGCTGTTTCGGAACTTGGTTGAGTTTAAGCGTTCCAACCTCATCGGCAAAATATTCCTTGCCCGTGGCCATGAATTTGATTTTCTGGCCTTTTTTAATTACGCCGTTATTCACACGGAAGATAACTTCAATACCGCGAAACGGATTGTAGTGCGAATCGAAAATCAATGCCTGTAACGGCTCATCTTCAGCTCCTTTCGGCGGCGGAATGCGCTCGATGATGGCTGCTAAAATTTGTTCTACGCCCAAACCGGTTTTTCCGGAGGCAGGAATAATTTCGTCGTGCTTACAACCTAGCAAGTCAACAATATCATCGCTAACTTCTTCTGGATTCGCACTCGGTAAATCGATTTTATTCAAAACCGGAATAATTTCCAAGTCGTTTTCCAGCGCCAGATACAAGTTCGAAATGGTTTGTGCCTGAATGCTTTGCGCGGCATCTACAATAAGTAAAGCGCCTTCGCAAGCGGCAATCGAACGCGATACTTCGTAGGAAAAATCTACGTGTCCCGGTGTATCAATTAAATTTAAGATGTATTTCTCGCCCTTGTAGGTATATTCCATTTGAATCGCGTGACTCTTAATGGTAATCCCACGCTCGCGCTCCAAATCCATATTGTCTAACAACTGCGCTTTCTCTTCTCGTGCCGAAACTGTTTGCGTAGCACTAAGCAGCCGGTCGGCTAAAGTACTTTTACCGTGATCGATATGCGCGATAATGCAAAAATTTCTGATGTTCTTCATTTGCTTTTTCTTTCTTTTTTGGGCGTTCCGGCGCGAAAATAGTGCGTCGGAAGATGTTTGTGCGTCCGCGCCGTCAGGCTTTCCGCTGTAGCCCCTCTTTCATCGGGGGCTGCCGCTTCACCCGAGGCTACAGCCGAATTGACCGCAAGGTAATCCTTAACGCGAAAAATCGTTACCGAAAATCGTGCAAATATATTCATTAATTACGGGCTTTTTGCTTGAACTATTCACAACTTATTGTGATATTTCGGCAAATTTTTCGGGTTTTTTCACCGTTTGCAAATCTATCTTTAAACCAAACCCAGTTGCTTGTATCTATTATCGATCAGCACCCGATAGCGCTGCTGGTATTCGGCTGATACAAAACTCTTTTCCAACACGTCGAGCATTTCGGGTTTTGCGTACACAAACAAGTCTAAGGTATTGTCTAGGTATCGTTTACTCAGTCCGCAATTCTCAAACGCTGCACTAAAATCTTTGTAAGCTAGTTTTCGCTTTTTCGCATTTAAAGTTAGTGCCAATTCTTCGGTATCTCCCGGATTCACCAATGCCGTTGGAACCAAATCGTAGGCTGGCGATAGCGCATAACCTTGCCCCGGCTTTTCCAATAGCGAAAAGTTTTTCAAGTGCATATCGGCGTTTCCCGTAAAAAAACTAAACAAAACGAGCTCAAAGAAATTACCCACATCCAACAACGGCGAACTCGAATACTTCAAGATCAACTTTGCTACTTGTTCATGACTTCCTTTGTACTTGTCTTCGGTGAGCCGTTCGCTAAGCTGACACATGTCTTCCATATGCAACTTTTCGTTTCGGGTTCGATCAACGCGTTTCGTGATGTAACACAACGTGCCATCTTGCAAGTACAACAAGCTGTGCGGAACCACTTGCAAACCGCAGGCCTGAGCCATGTGCATGCTTACGCTTTCCAACTCGGGCAATTGCGGGTAAAACTCGGAAGGTGGCTTTAGTATATAATCACCGTACAAACCAACGATAGTTAACTTTTTAGTCAGATTTTTCGAAGCTTTTCGATACAAACTCAACGATACTTTGGCTTGAACTCCGGTAACGGCCATCTGACTTTGGATTACTTGTGTGGCAAGTTCTTGCAAATCGGCTAA
The DNA here is from genome assembly GCF_049240005.1 of Flavobacterium sp. Taxonomy (GTDB): domain Bacteria; phylum Bacteroidota; class Bacteroidia; order Flavobacteriales; family Flavobacteriaceae; genus Flavobacterium. The sequence continues at coordinate 68,799 of NZ_JBMLTK010000025.1, forward strand.
ACCATAGTGCAATTCGGGTGTTTTTAACTGTCCGTAAAAGCGTTTATTGCACGCTTGATGTACTGTTGCGTTGCCTTCGTGTAGCGGTTCGTAACAATGCAAACAGCGCGTTCCATAAAAAACAGGCGGTTCTTGCACCAGATTTACTGCTGCCGAACTTCGCGCTAAATATTTCTTTTTATAGTTCTTCATGTTCTAAAACGCTAACTGCGCCAATGCTGTCTTTACAACACGCTAAAAGCAATCCCATCCGATCGCGATAATTTATTTTCCAGTTTCTTTCTGCCAAATCAAGCAACCAACCTTCGGGTATCAATCCGTCAAAAAATGCGAATAAGGTTTTGCTGTTGTATGGTTCTTTTTGCAAGGGTAAAGTCACGCTTACTGGCGTCGCTGCCGGATATGTCAAGTAAGAAGCATCGTAAGTAAAGGTGTAGCCGCGCTCGTTTTCAAGCAAGTAGCCACAATAAACTCCTTTTACAAAGATGTTTGCCTTTCTATTCATCTTGTTTCAACAATAAATCGCGATCAAGTGCAACCGGACCCAAGGTTTCGCCGAACAATCGCAACACGTCGTTCACTTTATCTATTCGTAAGGTTGTTTTTCCTTGTTCTAAATCGCGCACAAAACGCAAGCCTACTCCGGCTTTTAACGCTAGTTCGGGCTGTGTCAACCTGTTTTGCTTTCGCTTCAGCTTAATGTGCTTACTTAAAGGCGTAAGATTTTCCTTCATTTTTATACCTCTTCAACTACAAAAATATAATTTTATCATTTAAAAATACCACAAAAGGTATAATTTTTCTCTCAATCATTATTTTTATACCTTTTATAGTATAATTATAGGCATTCAATTTGTTTTTATACTATTTATGGTATAAAAATGAGGTTTTAATCTAAAAGGAAATCGTTCATAAAGGAATTCGAGACAAACAAAACCACACAAATTGTGCGCGCTTCACCAAATTACTACCAACTCGGCTTTGTTTAGTAACTTTGCCAAAAATACCCGCAATGGTTACGATTGGAAATATCCAACTTCCCGACTTTCCGCTTTTGCTTGCTCCGATGGAGGATGTAAGTGATCCGCCGTTTCGCAGACTTTGCAAGGCGCACGGTGCCGATTTGATGTATTCGGAATTTATTTCCAGCGAAGGACTCATTCGAAATGCAATTAAAAGCAGGCAAAAACTCGATATTTTTGATTACGAGCGTCCGGTTGGCATCCAAATTTTTGGCGGCGACGAAGAGGCCATGGGTATGTCGTCGGAAATTGTTAGCGCGGTAAATCCGGATTTAATTGACATAAATTTTGGCTGTCCGGTAAAGAAAGTGGTTTGCAAAGGAGCCGGCGCCGGTGTTTTAAAAGACGTTGATTTAATGGTGCGTTTAACCAAAGCCGTTATCAAAGGAACGCATTTGCCCGTAACGGTTAAAACCCGTTTGGGTTGGGATGAAAACAGCATTAACATTGATGAAGTTGCCGAGCGTTTGCAAGACGTGGGTATTCAAGCGCTTTCGATTCATGCCCGAACACGAGCACAGATGTACAAGGGTGAAGCCGACTGGTCGCATATTGCTCGCGTAAAAAACAATCCGAGAATTACGATTCCGATTTTTGGAAACGGAGATATTGATTCGCCCGAGAAAGCCGTGGAATACAAGAACCGCTACGGCGTTGATGGCGTTATGATTGGCCGTGCGGCGATTGGCTATCCGTGGATTTTCAACGAAATAAAACATTACATGAAAACCGGCGAACGCCGCGCAGAGCCTAGCTTTTCGGATCGTGTTGAAGCTGCCGAAAACCATCTGAAATGGGCCATGGAATGGAAAGGCGAGCGTTTGGGAATTGTTGAAACGCGTCGCCACTATACCAACTATTTTAAAGGGATTCACGGGTTTAAAGAATACCGCCAACGTTTAGTTACCACCGACGACGCTGCAGGTTTAACCGATTTGTTTCTAGAAATACGCGATAAATTTGCTGTTGTCGATATGTTTTAAAGACACGTATTTGCGTACTTTGCCCGCAATAACGACTACAACGGAAACCAAAACGCTCGAAAAAACTTAGAAACACGGAAGAAAAAAAGCGACCCTAGAAGCTTTTTGGCGACCAGTGTTTGTGTTTTTTTCGAGCGTTTTGTTGCAGTGAAAGGCGTGACGGTGCGGCAGATGAATTTCCACTAAACGTTTGCCGCAGCGGATTGCCCAAATAAGTAAAAAATCCCTTAAAATAAAAAAGGTGAAACTTGCGCTTCACCCTTTTTGCCCCAAATCTACCATAAATTTAACCTACTAACTTTATGGAGATGTAAAAGTATTAGCGCGCCGCTGCCTTACCAACAATTTTAGATAAAATGCTGAGATAGTCGTTAAAATGCTGTTTTTAACAAATTGTTTAATAGGCGCGTGCGTCTTTACCTTCGTAATAATTCATAAAAGCCCGATTAACCACCCGATTTCCGCCCGGAGTTGGATAATCGCCAGTGAAATACCAATCGCCCAAGTTTTTCGGACATGCCTGATGCAAATTCGGAACACTTTGGAAAATGATATGCACTTTCGCTTGGATATCGGCCGGAGTGAGTAACTCGGCGATTTTTGCCGAAATTTCTTCGTCGGTAAACGGTTCGTAAATGGCATTCACAGCGTTGATAATCTGATCGTCTTTTCGGTTTTCTTGTTCCTTGCAACGCGCGTAAACCTCATCGATAATATGTGTCAAACCGCGTTCTTTCAACAACGCAACTGCCGCGGTAAAGGCAATCAAACCTTCGAGTTTTGCCATATCAATTCCGTAGCAATCGGGAAAGCGAATTTGTGGCGCCGATGAAACCACGACAATCGTCTTCGGATTTAAACGATCCAGCATTTTAAGAATAGATTGCTTTAGCGTGGTACCACGAACAATGCTGTCGTCGATAATCACCAAATGATCTGTCGGTTTTACCACGCCATAAGTTACGTCGTACACGTGCGCCACCAGATCTTCGCGACTGCTGTCTTCAGTAATAAATGTGCGCAGTTTTGCGTCTTTAATGGCAATCTTTTCCGTTCGAATTTTTCGCGACAGAATTTCGTGTAATTGCTCTTTTGTTAGTGTTTTGCGACGTTGTAAAATTTCGTCGTTTTTATGTTGGTTTAGATATTCGTGCGCGGCTTCGACCATTCCAAAAAAAGAAACTTCGGCGGTGTTCGGAATGTACGAGAAAACGGCGTTCTCGGTATCGTTTTCAATAGCTTCTAACACTTTTGGAAACAGCAATTTACCGAGTTCTTTGCGTTCGCTGTAGATTTCGGCGTCGCTGCCACGGGAAAAATAGATACGCTCAAACGAACAGGCTTTTTTGACTACCGGCGTAATGATTTCGGAAACCGATGTTTGTCCTGATTTTTTGATGATTAGTGCATGTCCAGGCGCTAATTCCTGAACCGAATCGAACGAAACGTTGAAAACCGTTTGAATAACCGGACGTTCTGAGGCAACGACTACAATTTCATCGTCTTCATAGAAGTAAGCTGGGCGAATTCCGGCTGGATCGCGGAATACAAACGCATCGCCGTGACCAAACAAACCTGCCATGGCGTAGCCGCCGTCCCAACCTTTGGATGCGCGTTTTAAAATTCGGGTAATGTCGAGTTTTTCGGCAATCACAGGTGATGCTTCGCGTTTAGACAAGCCGTTTTGCTTACATTCTTGGTATAAATCGGTGACGGCATCGTCGAGAAAGTGACCGATTTTTTCCATGACCGTAACCGTGTCGGCTAGTTCTTTTGGATGTTGCCCCAGTTCGACTAAGGATTCAAATAGTTCAGTTACGTTAGTCATGTTAAAGTTTCCGGCAACGATGAGATTTCGGTGCATCCAGTTGTTTTGTCGAAGGAATGGGTGTACGCTTTCGATACTGTTTTTACCGAAGGTTCCGTAACGAACGTGACCAAGGAAAAGCTCGCCGATGTAGGGCAAGTTGTTCTTCTGCCAGCGAACGTCGTCGGTGCGTTCCGGATGCAAACTCATTTCGGCATTGATGCGCGTATTGATTTGCGAGAAAACGTCTTGAATAGGTTGCGAAGCGTTGGAACGAACGCGCGATATGTAGCGTTCACCAGGTTTCATGTCGAATTTTATGGAAGCAAAACCGGCGCCGTCTTGACCGCGGTTGTGTTGCTTTTCCATTAGCAGATACATTTTTTGGATGCCGTAAAAAGCACTGCCGTATTTTTCTTTGTAAAACGAAAGCGGCTTCTTGAGTCGGAGAAGTGCAATACCGCATTCGTGTTTTAAAGTGTCGCTCATTGTAGTTGTTGTGTTGCTAAAGCGGAACTTCTTTAAGAATTACCCGCCAAATTACTGTTTGATTATTTTATGAGAACTAATTCCTGATTCGGTTTCAATAGTTAAAAAATAAATTCCCGTATTTAGATTAGTTAGGTTTACTGTTTTTTCAAATTGTGTGTCGAGAATTCGTCCATTTACATCAGAAATGATTACCTTTTTTAATAGGTTAGCGCTTTCGATATGAACTTCATTTTGTGTTGGATTCGGATACAGCGCTACCTTTTCGTTATTTAAATCTGTATTTGAAAGGATAGCTGAGTTTAACTTCGCTACAAAGGCATCGAGATAGTTATCTTCAGAAGTATTGTTTATCGTGAAGCTGTCGAAAGTACAGGGAGAGGAATTGAAATAACCTGCGGCGTATATGTTGGCATTTGTATCAATAGCAAAACCTAAGGGATCGTCGGAGCCCGTTCCGCCTGCCGATTTTGCCCAAAGAAACTGACCTGAAGTATCCATATTTGCTATAAAAATATCGCCGGTCGGTACCGTTGTGCTGCTGTTTGTATTGGTTAAGGTGAAGTCTCCGAATGTTCTTGTGGGTTCAAAAAAATTACCGGCTAAGTAAAGTGTAGCTCCGTCGGTAAAAACTGTACCTGGAAAATTAATATTCGGAACTAATCCGAGAAATTGTAAGTTTAAGTCCAGTTTAAATAAACCGCCCGTCGAAGTCGTTGTGGAATAATCTACTCCATCAAACGAATAAGTAGCAGAATTGGAAATTTGATATAATCTAATGTCAAAAGGGACGAATAACTCGTTTTGGACTTTAACTACACCACCGAATGAATCATCGACGGTTCCTTGCAATAGCTTTTGTTCTAGGATATTCCCCGCAGGATCAAGTTTTGCAATGAAAGAGTCATATCCTCCTTGAGCTGTGTTCGTGTAGGTCGTTGATCCTAAGGTAAAAGTATCCGAAGAAAAACCTCCTGTTAAATAAAAGTTTCCTAAATCATCAAAAACGAGGCCGCTCAAACGACAACCATCGTAGATATTGTCGTTTCCAAATCGCTTGATCCACAATACATTACCGGAAGCATCAAATTTTGCTAAAAAAGCACCAACGAAACTATTCGAACCAACAACTATAGATGAACTACCTACAGTTGTGTTATTAGATTCTGAAAACGCTGATACATAAACATTTCCAGAGCTATCAATAGAAATGGCTGAGGAACTTTCCCGCTCTGCGCCTCCTATTTTCTTTACCCACAAGACTGTTCCATTCGTGTCGTACTTTACCAAAGCAACGTCAGAGGGAAGTGGCGGATTTGATCCCCCAATTGAGCCTAATGTACAATTTAATGTGAAATTCCCGAAAGTTACAGTTGGCGATTCGTATCGTACCAAAGCATAAATGTTGTTTTCGGCATCGGTCGTTAAAGAAAAGACGACTTCATTGCCTACTCCTCCGCCGTTTCTCATCCATAAAGGTGTTCCAGCTGTATCGTATTTGATGATTGAATAATCTGCAGATCCGTTTGTTGTTACTGGGCCTAGACCGAAATCGGCGGTTTCTGAGATGATGCTACCGCCGGCAAAAACATTTCCGTTAGCATCGGTTGTTACACATGCAAAAGCTTCATTAATAGCACCCGTAGATTGTTTCACCCAATTCCAGGTTGGTGCTTGAGCGAAAAGTAACGATGAACTAATGATTGCTAGTAATGAGCTGATTTTTTTCATATATGTGTTTTTTGAAAACAAAAAACCCCGAAAATTCGGGGCGTAGTTTTATTTAGATGTTTGCCATTTCAAACTGAGTTAATTCTTTAAAACGTTGCAATCTTTCTTTCACTTCATGCGTTTGTAAGTTTTCCATACGCTGGGTTCCAAATTTCTCGACGCAAAACGAGGCTAAGTTTGAGCCGTGAATAATAGCTTGTTTGAGGTTTTCGAAGGTAATATCGCCCGATTGTGCAATAAATCCTGAGAAACCTCCTGCGAACGTATCGCCTGCGCCAGTTGGATCGAAAACTTCTTCGAGCGGTAATGCCGGTGCGAAGAAAATTTCACTTCCGTGGAAGAGTAAGGCGCCGTGTTCTCCTTTTTTGATTACCACATATTTTGGTCCCATTTCGTGGATTTTAGCAGCCGCTTTAACCAGCGAATATTCGCCAGAAAGCTGACGTGCTTCTTCGTCGTTTATTGTAATTACATCCACGCGTTTGATGACGTCGAGCAGTTCCGGAAGCGCACAATCCATCCAGAAATTCATGGTGTCGAGAACTACTAATTTGGGTTTAGCTGTTAGTTGGTTAAGCACCGATGTTTGCACTAAAGGATGCAAGTTTCCGAGCATTACCACAGCTGAATCCTTGTAATTTTCTGGAACAATTGGGTTAAAATCTGCTAATACATTGAGCTCGGTTACGAGTGTATCGCGCGAGTTTAAATCGTTGTGGTATTTACCTGCCCAAAAGAACGTTTTTCCGTTTGGAACAATTTCGATACCGTCGATATTTACGTTTCTATCGCGAAGTAATTGCAGATATTCGTCTGGGAAATCGTTTCCAACTACGGAAACCACCGCTGAATCGACTTTAAAATTTGCGGCAGAAAGTGCGATGTAGGTTGCTGCTCCGCCGAGTATTTTGTCGGTTTTTCCGAAAGGCGTTTCTATAGCGTCGAACGCTACGGTTCCAACAATAAGTAGTTTATTCATCTGATGTAAAAAAGAAGTGCAAAGATAGCCTAAGTTTTACAAGCTGGCAAGCACTTAGGTAGGAAGCAATGTGCTTTGAATATCGAATGCAAAAGATGCGCCGATTGGGTTTTTTGAAACGTACTTCCAAAGACGTTTTTCCGTGCGAGCGATTGCAATGGAAATAAACCGCAGGGAAAGCGCTGGCGGTTGGTGTAAAACGGCGGCCTAAGAAGCCCGTTTTATACCTTACCAAAAGCCGCTTGAGCAAGGTTTATTGGAATGAAAAGCGCGACTTGCCCGCTTGGGATCTGGCTCGGACGGGCAAGGCGCACCCAAAAAATCAAAATCGATAAAACTGATTCGGACTTAATATTCCGCTGAGTTTAACATCGTGCGCTTCGGCGGAAATGACTTGCTGCAACGGTTCGAAAAATGAAAGTCCGATTGCTTGAACATTTGGTTTGCATTGGCGAAGAAAAACATCGTAAAAGCCTTTGCCATAACCCACACGATTGCCTTCCTTATCGCAACAAAGCAACGGCACAACTACCAAATCGATTTCGGAAACGGCGATTATTTTGGCCGCAACAGGTTCTGGAATATCCCAATTGTTTTTGCGAAATTGGGTATCGGGAAAAATCTCGACTTGCTGCATTTCGGTAGTGTTTTCGACCACAATTCCAGTTGCACAACGTTTGCCGATGGCATATAAAAAATCGCGCAACAAAACCGTATCCGGCTCGTTCCATTTAGCTATGGGCGTGTACAGATGAATGAGATTGCACTCCGAAAAGTCGATTTTTTGAAACTGTTCGAAAATCCGACTATTCGCTTTTGTAAGCTCAGCCGGAGTCAGTGCCAAGCGCTTTTTCTTATACAGCGCGCGAAGACTATTCTTGTCCGTCATTTTTATAGAATTGTGATTCGACCGCAGCCAACTTCTCGATAGACAGATGGTACAGCGCATCGCCTTCGTAAACAATCGAACCTAAGTTGGCATTGATGACGTAGCCGTGATGCGGCGCTTTGATGGCTTGCACGAATTTGCCAAACGGATCGGTTATTTCGCACAAGCCGGTACCTTTTTGCACGAACTTTCCTAAAAATCCGCGGTCGTGACAAAAACCCGATGCTTTTGCGCGCACCCAGCCCGAGCGTTCCAAAATCGTTGCTTCAGACGCAATGGGTACGTCTTTATCTTTTCGCATTTGCCAAAAATTCAGCAAACGAATAACGCCGTTAACGCCGCAGTGCACAATTTGCGGATTGATATCTAAAGACATGCCGCCTTCGAACAGCAGCATCGGAACTTTTGCCTTCTCGGCAGCAGTTCGAAACGAACCGGATATGTTTTTAGAATACAATATAAACGGAGCGGCGAACACTTGTGCCAATTCGAGCAGTTGCGCATCGCCGGGAACGATTCGAATTTGTGCGGCATTAAATCGCTTGGCGCCACCTGCGTGGAAATCGACTGCAAAATCGACGACCGGCAAAATTTCTTTGAGAATGTAATAGGCAAAACGCCCAGCCATCGAACCTTTTTTACTTCCCGGAAATACGCGGTTGAGATCGCGACCGTCGGGAAACTCGCGCGATTGATTGACAAAGCCGAAAATATTGATTACCGGAATACAGATGATGGTTCCGGCATCGGGCTTATTTAGCTTTCGTACAATAAGCTGCCGTACAATTTCAACACCGTTGATTTCATCGCCGTGAATTCCAGCCGAAAACAAGACGGTTGGACCTGGTTTCTTGCTTCTACAAACAATAACAGGTATTTTAAGTTTGGTTGCCGTGGGCAGGCGCGCCAGCTCGAGATACAGTGTTTTCGACTGTCCGGGCAGTATTTCCTCGCCTAAAAGCGTTAGTTTTTTCTGGTTTTTTGACATATGCGTTGTTAAAAGTAGCATATTTTTCAAACTCATTACCAAAATTAGAAGGTTCGCTGTAACTTTACACTAGATCTTTTAGAAAATGTCTGAGCCGTCTGTTCAACTTCAAATACAAACTTTACCCGATAATCCTGGTGTCTATCAATACTACGATAAAGAAGGGAAAATACTGTACGTTGGCAAAGCAAAGAACCTGAAAAAGCGGGTTTCGTCGTACTTTAATAAAGTGCACGACAATGCACGAACAAACGTATTGGTGCGCAAAATTGCTACCATTAAACACATTGTAGTTGAAACCGAAAACGATGCGTTGTTATTGGAAAACAACCTCATCAAAAAACACCAGCCGCGATATAATGTAATGCTTCGCGACGACAAGTCGTATCCGTGGATTTGCATCAAAAAAGAACCGTTTCCGCGTATTTTTCCCACACGGCGCATGATTAAAGACGGTTCGGAATACTACGGCCCGTACACCAATTTTAAAATTGTGCACACTTTACTGGATATGATTAAAGAATTGTATCCGCTGCGTACATGCAATTACGATTTGTCGGAAAAGAACATCGAATCGCATAAATTCAAGGTTTGTTTGGAATATCATATTGGCAATTGCAAAGGTCCGTGTGAAGGAAACGAAACCCGCGAACACTACGAAAAGCAAGTAGAAGCTATTCGGCAATTGTTGAAAGGGAATTTCAAGCACAGCTTACGCGAATTTAAAACGCAAATGCAGCAATACGCCCAGGACTTGGAGTTTGAATTGGCGCAACGAATGAAAGTGAAAATCGAAGCTTTGGAAAAGTACCAGGCGTACTCGACTGTTGCCAATCCGAAAATCACGAATGTGGATGTTTTTTCGATTGTTTCCGACGAAAGTGCGGCGTATATCAACTATTTGCAAATCATGCACGGTGCGATTATTCGTTCGCATACGCTTGAAATCAAGAAGAAACTCGCCGAAACGGATGCTGAACTTTTGGAATTGGCCATTGTGGAAATTCAAGAGCGTTTTTCCTTGCAGTTTCGCGAAGTGATTGTGCCATTTTCCATTGATTTAGGCGAGCGTATCCGCGTAACGGTTCCGCAATTGGGCGATAAAAAACAACTGCTGGAATTATCGGAACGGAATGCCAAATATTACCGCATTGAACAATTGAAACAGTTGCAAATTGTGGATCCCGACCGACATACAAATCGGATTATGGCACAGATGCAAAAAGACTTGCGTTTGCCAGTAGAGCCGCGTCATATCGAGTGTTTCGATAACTCAAACATTCAAGGAACGAATCCGGTTTCGGCTTGTGTAGTTTTTAAAGACGGGAAACCAAGCAAGAAAGACTACCGCCATTTTAATGTAAAAACCGTTGAAGGTCCGAACGATTTTGCATCGATGGAAGAAGTGGTTTATCGCCGCTACAAACGCCTGCTCGAAGAAAACGAACCCTTGCCTAATTTGGTAATTATTGACGGTGGAAAAGGACAATTGGGAGCGGCTTTAAAGAGTTTCGACGCTTTGGGCATACGCGGCCAAGTGGCTATAATTGGAATTGCGAAACGTTTGGAAGAATTGTTTTATCCGAACGATCCGATACCGCTGTATCTCGACAAAAAGTCGGAAACTCTAAAAATCATCCAGCATTTACGCAACGAAGCCCACCGTTTTGGAATTACGTTCCATAGAGACAAGCGCAGTAAAACGGCATTGGTTTCGGCAATCGAAGAAATTCCGGGTATCGGCGAAAAAACGATGACTTCTCTAATCAAGAAGTTTAAGTCGGTTAAGCGTTTAAAAGAAGCTTCGGAAGCTGATATTGCCGAGGTAGTTGGTGCTTCGAAAGCAAAAAAAATCATCAATCATTATCAAACAAACGAACAAAAATCAACATGAAAAAAATTCTCCTCTTGCTATGTTTGCTTTCACTTGCTTCTGCGACAGCGCAAGAACAACCGGTTCCGCGAAAAAAAATTGGTCTGGTTTTAAGTGGCGGTGGCGCTAAGGGCTTTGCACACATTGGCGTATTAAAGGTTTTGGAAGAGGCCGGCGTAAAAGTAGATTACATTGGCGGAACAAGCATGGGTGCGGTTATTGGTGGCTTGTATGCATCGGGTTACAACGCGACGCAAATTGATTCGATTTTTAGGTCGACGAATTTTGATGAATTGTTACAAGATTACATTCCGCGACGTTCGAAAACCTATTTTGAACGACGAAACGACGAAATGTATGCGCTTACTTTACCTTTCAATAAATTTAAGATCGGGATTCCTACTGCCTTATCAAAAGGCATGTACAACTATAATTTACTGTCGCGCTTAACGGCAAACGTTAGGCACATCAAAAAATTCTCTGACTTGCCGATTCCGTTTATTTGTATTGCAACCGATATAGAAACTGGTAAGCAAGTAATTATGAAAGACGGTTCCTTACCGCAGGCAATGCTTGCTAGTAGCTCGTTTCCGAGTTTGTTTGCTCCTGTGGAACGCAACGGGCGCTTGTTGATTGACGGAGGTGTGGTGAATAACTATCCCATTCAAGAAGTTCGAGATATGGGAGCTGATATTATTATTGGTGTTGACGTTCAAGACGGATTAAAAGACCGCAATGCGTTGCGCGATGCAACACGAATTTTGGTGCAAATTTCGAACATGGGAATGTTGGAACGCATGAAAGAAAAAGCTGAAAATACCGATATCTACATAAAACCCGACGTTTCTAATTATTCGGTGATATCATTCGATGACGGAGCGGCAATAATTCGAGCTGGAGAAGAAGCAGCTTTTACGGTTTACGAAAAGCTTAAGGCTTACGGAGATTCGGTTTCTGCACACAAACATCGATTAAAATTTGCTGGAGATTCGGTTAAGATAAATCGAATACAAATTGGTAAACTAAAGAATTATACTCGAGCCTACGTGCTTGGAAAGTTGAAAATTAAACCTCAAACGGAAATAACGTTTGAGCAGTTGCGTACGGGAATTAACAACTTAAATGCAACACAGAACTACAGCGGTATTTCGTACGAATTTGAGGACAACGGTCGGGGAGACGATTTGATATTACAGTTGATTGAAAATCCAAATAGAACTTTTTTTAAAATCGGGGCGCATTACGACGGCTTGTTCAAAAGTGCTGTACTTCTAAACGTAACCCACAAAAAGACAATTTTAAAAAACGATGTTTTTTCAGCGGATTTTATGCTAGGCGACCAATTGCGATATAATTTAGATTATTACATCGACAACGGATTTTACTGGAGTTACGGATTTAAAAGCAGATTTAATTCGTTTAATCGAAATGCAAAAACCGACTTCAACGAGGGGAGAATTTTAGATTTGCTGGGAGTTTCATCGCTCAATCTCGATGTTGAAAATTGGGTAAACCAGTTGTATGTCCAAACCTTACTTTTAGAACGAATGCTGATAGGAGGCGGGATCGAACATCAAAACATTCTTATAAAATCGGAAACACTAGAAGATACAACGCCGCTTTTTGAACGAAGTAACTATTACAGTGTTTTTGGCTATCTGAAATTTGACAGTTTCGACAACCGATACTTTCCAAAATCGGGTTGGATGTTTAATGCCGATCTGCAACACTTATTTTACTCTACGAATTACACCCAAGAATTTGAACCATTTTCTATAGCTAAAGGTCATGTGGCTTTCGCAACAAAGTTCTTTCCGAGAACAACCTTAAAGCTCGAATCCGACGCTGGTTTTGCCATCGGCGAACGTACCATTGATTTTTTTAATTTCACCTTTGGCGGCTACGGTTTTACTGAAATTCTCAACATTAAACCTTTTTATGGTTACAATTTTTTGAACCTGAGTGCCGATAGTTACATAAGAGCTACTGGCACATTCGATTATGAATTTTACCGCAAACACCACATTAACCTTGCTGCTAATTTTATGAATTTAGGAAATCGATTGTTTCAAACTTCTGATTGGATATCAAGACCCCGACTTTCAGGTTATGCAATAGGTTACGGTCTCGAAACCATAATCGGACCCGCCGAAATCAAGTATTCTTGGTCGCCGGAAACCGGCAATGGTTTTACTTGGTTCAGCATCGGATTTGTATTTTGATTTGTACTGAGGCATTTTACTCAGCGCAACAAGATGAATTGTTCGACATATCCGTAAAAAAGATATATTTGGCATCTATTAATACGTCACAAAACAATTTTTATGTCAATTTGGAGAGTTAAACCAGTTTCGGCCTTTGAAGCCGATATGAAGAAAAACGACCTCAAGCGCGTGCTAACAAAATGGGGACTTACCTCGTTGGGAATAGGCGCAATTATCGGAGGTGGTATTTTCACCCTGACCGGAATTGCTGCCCACGATTACGCCGGACCAGCACTTGCCCTTTCATTTGTTATTGCAGGAATTGGTTGTTTATTCGCTTCTTTGTGTTACGCCGAATTTGCATCGGTTTTACCTGTAGAAGGAAGTGCTTATGCCTACGCTTACGGTACTGTAGGGGAAATCTTCGCTTGGTTTATTGGATGGAACCTTATTCTAGAATATATGATGGGTGCTACCACAGTAGCGGTGGCGTGGAGTGGTTACTTTGTAAAACTACTGCATTTGTTTAGTATCGATTTTCCAATTTGGTTATGCAACGATTATGCAACGGCCGTAGCTAAAGTCGCCGAACACAACGCAGAAAATCCGAATAATCTTATTGCCGAACCTAGTTTCGCATTTAATTTACCTGCATTCTTAATTACATGGGTTGTGACGTATATCTTGGTAAAAGGCATCAAAGAAGCTGCTAAAACCAACAACATTATCGTGATAATAAAAGTTGCGGTTGTTCTTTTCGTAATCATTTGTGGTGCTTTCTACATAGAACCAGCGAATTGGGATCCTTTCATTCCAACTGAAACTACAACATTAATCGATGGTGTCGAAAAAGTAAGCTTCGGATTTGGTGGCGTACTTACAGCCGCAACTATCGTTTTCTTCGCATACATCGGATTCGACGCCGTATCTACACAAGCTGGAGAAGCTATCAATCCAAAAAAAGACGTTCCGTTCGCCATAGTTGCATCCTTACTTATTTGCACCGTATTGTACATACTAGTTTCTCTAGTTTTAACAGGAATGGTGAAATACGACCAACTCGATAAAGCGGCACCAGTAGCTTCTGCATTTAGCGAAAACGGCATCACTTGGGCGGTATTTATCATTACCCTCGCTGCAACTGCCGGATTAACAAGCGTAATGTTGGTAATGATGCTCGGTCAGACCCGTATTTTCTTAGGAATGGCTAAAGATGGCCTGTTGCCAAACTTCTTCAAAACGCTTCACCCGATTTTCAAAACACCACACAAATCAACCATTTTAGTTGGTTTAATCATATCTGTAACAGCAGCACTAACACCAATTAATAAAGTAAGCGAAATGTGCTCTATGGGAACTCTTCTTGCTTTTGCCATGGTTTGCGTTGCCGTGATGATTTTACGCGTTAAAAAACCAGAATTAGAACGCCCTTATAAAACTCCGTTCGTTTATGTAGTTGGTACATTAGGTGTTGCCTTCAACTTATTTCTAATGTACTTCGTGCGTCCAGAAACCTGGATCGCCTTCATCATTTGGGGGACAGTCGGAATCTTGGTTTACTTCGCTTACGGCAAACGAAAATCAAACCTCAACCAAATTGAATAAAAACTTAAGAATCCGGGTCGTATTTAGCCCGGATTTTTTTTAGATATTTGTATTGATGAATCAATGGCTTTGTTTACCGATTTTACTCAAATTCCTGATTAAGCGAAATCCGGAATGATGTTTTTCTTCTGTTCGAAAATTATTTACAGAATTAAAATTTCATCACTATGCCTATTTATCACAAACTCGGAACTTTTCCACAAAAACGCCACGTAACTTTCGAGAAACCCAACGGCGGCTACTACTACGAACAATTGTTCGGAACCGAAGGATTTCACGGACATTCCTCCCTACTCTATCACATTCACAGACCAACGCAAGTAAAGGAAATCCTGAAATCATACGATGTGCAACCTAAAATTGCCATCGAAAAAAACATCAAATCGCTCTTGCTTAAAGGTTTCGACCTTAAACCAACCGTCGATTTCCTCGAGAGCCGAAAAGCCATGCTTCTCAACAGAGATTGCATCATCGGACTTGCCGCTCCGCAAGAATCACTTACCTCATACTTCTACAAAAATGCCGACGCCGATGAAATGATTTTCATCCACAAAGGAAAAGGCACTTTACGCACCATGATGGGAAATATCCCTTTTGAATACGGCGATTACCTCATCATTCCGAGAGGCATGATTTACCAAATACAATTCGACACCACCGACAATCGCTTGTTCTATGTCGAATCGTATACGCCTTTCTACACACCAAAACGCTATAAAAACCAGTCGGGACAACACCTTGAGCACAGCCCGTTCTGCGAACGCGACTTCAAACTCCCAACCGAGCTTGAATCGTACGATCAAAAAGGCGATTTCATCGTGAAAATCAAAAAAGAAGGCATGATGCACGAATTGGTTTACGCCACACATCCCTTCGATGTAGTTGGCTGGGACGGCTACAATTTTCCGTACGCCTTTAGCATTCACAACTTCGAACCAATTACCGGCCGCGTACACCAACCGCCACCCGTACACCAAACTTTCGAAACGGCAACTTTTGTGGTTTGCTCGTTTTGTCCGCGTTTGTACGATTACCATCCGCAAGCCATTCCCGCACCTTACAACCACAGTAACATCGACTCGGATGAAGTTTTGTATTACGTGGATGGCGACTTTATGAGCCGAAATAACATCGAACAAGGACACATTACCTTGCACCCGAAAGGAATTCCGCACGGACCCGCACCAGGCGCTATGGAACGCAGCATCGGACAAACCGAAACCGCCGAATTAGCCGTAATGGTTGATACTTTCAGGCCATTAATGGTTACCGAAGAAGCTATGGGAATAGACGACGGAAAGTATTATAAAAGTTGGGTTGATTAGGAGCTAATCCGGCTTTCCGCTATTATCTTTTTGGGCAACAGCCCGCTATAATTAAAAATTTCGCCTAAGCCCAAAAAGGATAGCCGCTGCAATCCGGGCTAGGGCACCAAAACCGAATAAACATGAGTAAAGAAATTAAATCCGTAGAATACGGACTCGAAAAAATATTTGAAGGCGCACAAGACTTTTTACCTCTTCTTGGTACCGATTACGTGGAACTTTATGTAGGAAATGCAAAACAAGCTGCGCACTACTACAAAACTGCTTTCGGATACCAATCGTTGGCGTATGCGGGCTTAGAAACCGGCGTCAAAGACCGTGCGTCGTACGTGCTTAAACAAGACAAAATAAGATTGGTGTTAACAACGCCACTCACCGCCGATTCGCCCATAAACGATCACCTACGTAAGCACGGCGACGGTGTGAAGGTCGTGGCACTTTGGGTGGATGATGCCACTTCAGCGTACATCGAAACAACAAAACGAGGTGCAAAACCCTTCATGGAACCCACCGTTGAAGAAGACGAATTCGGAACTGTAATTCGCTCCGGAATTTATACCTACGGCGAAACCGTTCACATTTTCGTGGAGCGCAAGAACTACAAAGGTATTTTCTTGCCCGGTTATCAAACCTGGGAATCCGATTACAAACCAGAGTCTACCGGCCTAAAATACATCGATCACATGGTTGGAAACGTGGGCTGGGGGGAAATGAACACTTGGGTTAAATGGTACGAAGACGTCATGGGATTCGTAAATTTCCTTTCATTCGACGACAAGCAAATCAATACCGAATACAGTGCTTTGATGAGTAAAGTAATGTCGAACGGCAACGGACGCATCAAATTCCCAATCAACGAACCTGCCGAAGGCAAAAAACGTTCGCAAATTGAAGAATATCTAGACTTTTACGGCGGTCCGGGTGTACAACACATTGCCATCGCTACCGACGACATCATTTCCACGGTAAGCGAATTGAGAAAACGCGGCGTTGAATTCTTATCGCCACCGCCAAAAGCTTACTACGAAGCCATCCCAGAACGTTTAGGCGAACACATGAATGTGATGAAAGAAGACATCAACACCTTGGAAAACTTGGCCATCATGATCGATGCCGACGAAGAAGGATATCTTCTGCAAATATTCACAAAACCAGTTCAAGACCGTCCGACACTATTTTTTGAAATCATTCAAAGAATGGGCGCAAGAGGATTTGGTGCCGGAAATTTTAAAGCGTTGTTCGAATCAATTGAACGTGAACAAGCTAAAAGAGGAACGCTATAACTTTAACAAATTCTTAAAAAAACAGGGTTTTTAGATTGATTTATTGTCAATTATTTGTTAAACCCTCAAAATGTTTTGGTTAAAGGAACGCGCACCGTATCTTTGTACCTGAAAACGATGGGGTGGTTCCCGGAGTTTTATATAAATTTCATAATTTATAGTTTTGGTTGGTTAATAGCATTAAAACTCAGTCTTTTTGGCTGGGTTTTTTTGTTTTCTTAAGTTTGGAATAACTTTTGTAAAGTTTTGTTTCGAAACTTAAAAAATCATCATGAAAAAAGTGATCGCTTTACTGCTGTTGTTCGTTCTAACGAGTTTTACGGCCCAACCCGATGGCGCATTTGAAACCGGGGAATACTTTAAATTCCATGTCCACTACGGAATCGTAACTGCTGGTTATGCAACTTTAGAAGTAAAAGATGCAGTAATAAATAACAAGAAAGTATATCACGCAGTTGGCAAAGGATATACCACAGGCTTGTCTAAACTATTCTTCAAAGTTCAAGACAACTACGAAACGTACATCGATAAAGTTACTGGTAATCCGTATCAATTCGTAAGAAAAATAGACGAAGGGGGTTACAAAAAAGACCAAGAAGGGTTCTTTAACCGCAGTACCGATAAAGTCGTTGTCAAAGATTACCGAAAAAAAACTGAGAAAACTTTTGCCGTCCCTGAAAATGCGCAAGACATATTATCAACTTTTTATTATTTGCGCAATCATCCGTCGATAAACAGTTTAAAAGTTGGCGAATACATTGCTATCGATATGTTTTTCGACGACGAAACCACGAAATTTAAGCTGAAATTTATGGGTCGGGAAGATATTAAGACTAAATTTGGCACGATTCCAACCATGATCTTCAGACCGTTCGTTCAAGCCGGTCGCGTATTTAAAGAGCAAGAGAGTTTAACCGTTTGGATCTCAGACGATGCCAACAAAATTCCTGTACGAATCAAGGCAAGCTTGGCTGTTGGTTCTTTAAAAGCAGACTTGGAAGGTTTTAGAGGACTTAAACATCCTTTTAAAGTTAAAGTTAAATCTTAATGAACCAAACCGATACCGACCCACTGCACAAAAGCATAGAAGAACGCTTTGAAGCGCTCGGTTTAAAACCCGAAATGCATCTCGAAGGTTTACTTTACTCAAAGCCTTTAACCTACTGGGACTACATTCAGACCGACGCCTTACTTTCCCTACAAACCCAACGCACTTCGCTACCCGACGAGATGGTTTTTATCATGTACCATCAAGTTAACGAATTACTATTCAAAATGATTCTCTGGGAAATAGATCAGCTTGCTGCCGCAGAATCGCTTACCACTTCATTTTTTACCGAACGTCTGATGCGAATCAGCCGCTATTTCGATATGCTTACCACATCATTTACCATCATGGGCGATGGCATGGAAGTGAGCCAATACATGAAATTCAGAAACACGCTCGCACCAGCAAGTGGTTTCCAAAGTGCACAATACCGCATTATTGAATTCGGATCTACCGACTTGATCAATCTAATCGACGACCGTTTTCGCGTTTCCATAAACCGAAACACACCCTACGAACACGCACTCGAACATTTGTATTGGCAAGCCGCTGGTAAAGATTATTCCACAAATAAAAAGTCGTATTTAATTCAAGAATTTGAGAAAAAGTATAAATCGCTATTTCTTGAAAAAATGGAATACTACAACCAACGAAACATCTGGAAACGTTTCACACTTCTGCCTGAGGAAGATCGCAAAAATCCGGACCTGATAGCAGCTATGCGCCATTACGACTCAACCGTAAACATCAAATGGACTATGGGGCACTTGCGAACCGCAATGAAATACATCGACAGCGGGCAAGGACGAACCGAAGCCACAGGCGGTAGCGATTGGAAAAAATACATGCACCCAAAACATCAACGTCGTATTTTCTTCCCCGAATTGTGGTCGGCAGAAGAATTAGAAAACTGGGGAGTTGGCGCATGAAATTCAAATTCTTAATATGGTTATCCGCACTTTTCGCGGCACTATTGGTGTCTTGTAAAGACGAGGTAGTTGCCAAAAAAGCAGCACCCAAACCTGAAAAACCCATTTTCGATTACGGGTTTAAACTCAACGATTACAACATCACCCGCGACACCTTAAAGCCGGGAGATAACTTTGGCTCTATTCTCGAAAAAGAAAATATTGGCACGTTGAAAATCCACGAAATCGTCGAAAAAATTAAAGACTCCTTCGATATTCGGAAAATCCGTTTCGGAAAAACATACACCATTCTCCGCACAAAAGACAGTACTAAAAAAGTACGAGCTTTGATTTACGAACCCGACCCATCTGAATATTTCGTAGTCCACTTCGGTGATTCGGTTTACGCCGAACGAAAAAAACGTCCAGTTACCATCAAACGCCGGACAATTGCCGCAGAATTAAACGGTTCTCTGTCTGAAATGCTTGCCAAAGAAAAGGTGAATCCCGCACTGGCAACCGAAATCTCACAAGTATATGCCTGGTCAATCGACTTCTTTAAACTTCAAAAAGGCGACCGTTTTGCGATAACCTTCAAAGAACGCTACATCAACGATTCGATCTACGACGGTGTGGCTTCACTCGACGCTGCGTTTTTCGAATACAAAGGAAAATTAATTTATGCCTTTCCGTTTAAGCGCGATTCCCTTTCCACGAAAGTGGAATACTACGACGAAGAAGGAAAACCGCTCAAAAACATGTTCTTAAAAGCGCCGTTAAAGTTCATTAACATAACAAGCCGATTCGCGAAAAGTAGGTTTCACCCCGTTCAATTAACCTGGAAAGCACATAAAGGCACCGATTACGCTGCGCCTCATGGAACTCCGATTATGTCGACAGCAGCTGGAGTTGTAGAAAAAACGGGTTATACTGCCGGTAACGGTAATTTTGTAAAAGTACGCCACAACCGAACGTACAGTACGCAGTATCTGCACATGTCGAAGATATTAGTTCGTCGCGGCCAATCGGTTTCTCAAGGCCAGGTTATCGGAAAAGTGGGAAGTACAGGTTTGGCCACCGGACCACACGTGTGTTACCGCTTTTGGGTCAATAACGTTCAAGTAGATCCGCTGCGTTTACGACTACCCAATGCAGAACCAATGGACAAAAAATACCGCGAACGTTTCCTAAAAACCATCGAACCACTAAAACGCGAACTCGACAGCGTTGCAAAAGTAAAAATCGCTACTCGATAAGAACCGTTGGAGAACAAGTTGCCTGATCGACACGCTCGCATTGCCAAGTATTGTTGTCGATTTTAACTTTCGAAGTTTGTTCGGTTTCAATAAAAACTACTGTAGATAACGGCATGTCTTTACCCGCGATTGATAAATTTCCACCGACATTTTTAAGCGGGGCATACACTTTTATTTTACGGTCTTTGCTCAGCGCTGTGAGCACGTAAAATGTTTTGTTTACAGTTGGGTCTAAACCAGATTCGATTTCAAAATGAACCAATTCTGCAACTCGATTTTGGTTTGTTAATGCCAACTCCCACGCTTTTTTCAACGGCGTTAAATCTGCCGAAATACGGTGTTGGGCGCGCTGGATAAACCCAATTTTCTGTCCGAAGCTGTTCGTTACGAACAACAACAGCACCAAAACGATAAACAGTTGTTTAAATTTCATAAATCACTCGTTAAAGCTGCGAATTTAAAATCTTTTATAGATGTTAATATTCTAAATTTGCGACAAAATTTTTTAAAATGGCACTTCATAAAGTTAATCCATTAACTACGCAAGCTTGGTCGAACCTTCAGAATCATTTCAACGAAGGAAATACGCACAATATCAAAGGATTATTTGAATCCGACGCCGATCGCGCTGCCAAGTTTCGCATTCAGTGGAAAGAATTTTTAGTTGATTATTCTAAAAATCGAATCACGCTCGAAACCATGACTTTGCTACTCGACTTAGCTAAATCGTGCAAACTTTCCGATGCAATTAAATCGTATTTCAATGGAGAGGCCATCAATGAAACCGAAAGTAGAGCTGTATTACACACTGCTTTGCGAAGCATCGACCAAAAACCTGTTCTTTTAAATGGGGTTGACATCATTCCCGAGATCCAACAAGTAAAAAATCAAATGGCTCGTTTTTGCCAATCGATTATTTCTGGCGAAGCGCGCGGATACACCGGAAAAACCTTTACAGACGTAGTTAATATCGGTATTGGAGGTTCCGACCTCGGGCCGGCAATGGTTGTTGATGCACTCGTGTACTACAAAAACCACCTAAACACGCATTTTATCTCTAACGTCGACGGAGATCATGTGCAGGAAGTGCTCAAAAAACTAAATCCAGAAACCACACTTTTTGTAATAGTTTCAAAAACATTTACCACGCAGGAAACGCTCGCAAATGCAACCACAGCACAAAATTGGTTTTTAAACCACGGCACATCCGCGGATATCGCCAAACATTTTGTGGCGGTTTCCACCAACATCGAAAAAGTAACGGCATTCGGAATTTCCTCAGAAAACATCTTCCCAATGTGGGACTGGGTTGGTGGCCGATTCTCGTTATGGAGCGCCGTCGGACTTACCATTGCACTTGCCGTTGGTTTCGATAATTTCGAAGAGTTGCTAACTGGTGCGGGCGAAATGGACAAACATTTCCGCGACAGCGATTTCCATGAAAACATTCCCGTTGTACTAGCCTTGTTAACCGTTTGGTACAACAACTTTTACGGCGCCGAATCCGAAGCGCTAATTCCCTACACCCAATACCTGCAAAAATTAGCGCCATATTTACAGCAAGGAATCATGGAAAGTAACGGAAAAAGCGTTGATCGTTCCGGAAACCCAATCGACTACCAAACCGGTACCATAATTTGGGGCGAGCCCGGCACCAACTCGCAACACGCTTTCTTCCAATTGCTGCATCAAGGAACGAAACTCATTCCAACAGACTTTATCGGCTTCGTTAAATCCTGTCACGGATTGCAAGACCACCACGATAAACTCATGTCGAATTTCTTCGCACAAACCGAAGCACTATTAAATGGGAAAACAGCTGAAACAGTTCAAGACGAATTCGATCAAGCACAAATGAATCCAGAAAAGGCGGCGTTCTTGAAACCTTTCAAAGTATTTTCAGGCAACCGCCCTACCAATACCATTCTAATCGACCAGCTTACGCCACATGCGCTCGGCGCTTTGATAGCCATGTACGAACACAAAATTTTTGTTCAAGGAGTTATTTGGAACATCTTTAGTTACGACCAATGGGGCGTTGAATTAGGAAAACAACTCGCTAATTCAATACTAGATGAATTCGACGGAAAAACAGCTAAAAAACACGACGGATCGACGGCTTCGCTGGTTTCATACTACCTCGACAAAAGGTAAACTTAGGTTTTAAGCGACATTTTCTATATATTTACCCTTACAAACATCGAAACAACTATGTATAATTTCTTGCAACACGCACATTCTGGCTGGGCTTATATCGTCCTAATTGTATTATTCTTCACCGTTTTAAACGCAGTAATGAGTACCGCAAACGCTAAAGCTTTTTCAGACAAAGACCGCAAATTAGCACTCTTTGCTTTAATTGCTTCACATGTGCAATTGCTTTTAGGATTAGTACTTTGGTTTGTTTCGCCAATCGGAAAAGCAGCACTTAGCCAAATGCAAGACGCCAGCTTACGATTAACAGCACTAGAACATCCGCTAACAAATATTATCGCTATCGTTTTGATTACCATAGGCTGGTCGAGACACAAAAAGATGACTGACAGTGGAGCTATCTTCAAAAATTTCTTGCTTTTCTACGGATTAGGTTTAGTGCTGATTTTAACAAGAATCCCTTGGCAACTTTGGTTTTAAAACCCTGCCTGCACTAACCTGTATTTTATGAAATTAAAACTAGTATACCTATTGCTCACCACGGCTGCTACATTATTTGCTGTGGCTAGCTTCGACAAACCTGCTCCTAAGCCTAAAAAAGTCGTGACGCAAACTCGCGTACAACAAGACACGGTTAAGAAAGCAGATTCACTTTCGAAAAAAGTGAAATACAAGTTGTTCAAGAAAAACGCACACGCTTCGTACTACGCCGATAAGTTTAACGGCCGACGAACCGCTAGTGGAAAACGATTCGACAACAACAAATACACTGCGGCACACCGAAAATTACCTTTCGGAACTAAACTGCGCGTTACTAACGAGGTCAACAAAAAATCAGTTGTCGTGGTGGTTAACGACCGCGGACCTTTCACCCGCGGACGCGACATCGACCTATCCAAACGCGCATTCATGGATATTGCTTCCTCACGTTACGGCGGATCGCTTAAAGTAACCATCGAAGAAATAATCGAATAATGCGCAGGGCGCAATGGCTTCTAATTTGCAGTCTTGCTTTGCTGCTTTTTGGTTGTGGAGCTTCCAAAAGCAAACAAAACCTACTTAAATCACAGGCAGAAATTAGTTTTTATGCCGATTCTTTCGAAGGAAAACGAACCGCTTCCGGCAGCACATTTCGCCAAAAAGAAAAAACAGCGGCGCACCGCACACTCGCGTTCGGAACCAAACTTAAAGTAGTAAATACCAAAAACGGAAAATCGGTTGTGGTAACAATTACCGACCGCGGGCCCGCTAAAAAAAGTCGCGAACTCGATTTGTCTAAAAGCGCGTTCCTGGAAATTGCCGAATCAACGTCTATCGGCATTCTTAAAGCCGACATTTACATTCTCAACTAAAAAACTGAGTAGAATTTACCAAGTATTAAACGGGTTTTCAGCAATAAAAGCATTGTAAAATCGTGCATCGCCGGTAACTTCTTCACCCAACCAATCGGGACGATCAAAAGGCTCATCGGCACGTTCCAACTCAATTTCTGCAATCACCAAACCAGCATTCGCTCCTTCAAATACATCTATCTCGTACGTGTGTTTTCCCGCCGGAATTAAATGCCGAACCTTATAAATTGGCTCCGGAAGGCAAAGTTTTAAAAGCTCCAGCGCATCGTCTACCGGAATTTCCTTTTCCCACTCGTACCTACTCGATCCATCGCTCGACGAACTGCCTTTAATGGTCAGAAAACCGCTGCTGTCTTTGGTTCGAACGCGCACAGTACGCGCCGGATCGGTACTTAAATAACCCTGCGAAATACGATACGAACGCTGCGCAAATTGCAAACAATCTAAGTGGGTAACTCGAAATTTTCGTTCTATTTCAATCATTTTTTTAGTTGGGCGTTGCGCCGCCGGCGTTTCGTTGATACAATAAAAAAAGTAACTGCGGCGCCGGGTGCTCTGCTTTAGTCCTCGCTGCTCCGCTATTGCTCCACAGCTGTGGGCTACCGCTGCCGCCCCCTAACGCGGGCAATCGTTACCGAAAATTAGTGCAAAAATTACGGTTTTTCCGTAATCGCAACTGCAAAAAAGCCATTAACTTTACCCGAATATAAGCCAATTTAATTTTACACGCCATGAAAACACCTGCTCTTGCAAGGATTCTCTTGCTCTTTTTCTCAATTCATTTCCATCATAGCTCTGCACAAGATTCCGGAGTTCCCGTAAACGTAAGTTTTGGTCGTTACGCCAGTGAAAACGGCGGTTGTTTCGGCGGTCGCGGTATTTGCAGCTTTTCGGCAGCTACAATTGCTACAAAAAACGCTGTACTGTACGAACTCGAAAACGGTACCATTCGACTCGTAATTGACCTAGAAACCCTTCCCGATATGGAGAAACAAAGCATTTACAGGCAAAACAACTTGTTTACAAAAGATGTAAATCTGTTTGTTCAAGAAGAAAAAATAACCGTTCCTGCAATCCTATTCGATAAAAATCGAGGCAGCAGAGATTTGCTAGTACCCGCAGGTAACTATCCGATGCAATCTAGTAGCTTCAAGATTACCATCGATTTTAAACCCGTTAGAACCACCGCGCCATGAAGCCGTTGCTGTTTGCCGCCACGCTATTTTACGTGCTTCCTGGAGCCGCAAACGAGCTTCAAACAGCCGTTGCCGAACTCAATCTGGCATTGGAACAGCGCTTACATCAAAGTGCCTTAGAACTCAAAAGCATAAATTTAGAAATCGATTATATTTCGAGACAGCTCGTTGTGGAAACCAATAACCAAAATATCGTGCACTATTTAAAAGCAAACGAGTTGCTGCGCATTAAAAAAAAACGCGTCATCGCCGAACTGCAATTCGATATTTCCAAAATACGCTATTTGAAAGGCGTTCAAATCATACGTTTGTTGTACGAGAAAGTGCTGAGTCTCGACCATCATTTCGCTTCAGTGAGAACCTTGGGCGAGATTCATAAAATATCGAATCCAACGCAGTACGCCGAGTATCAAAAACTACGCGATTACATCAGCTCGAAGCGCGACAAGAAAAACAATGTCGATTTGAGCACAGTTTTAGCAACTAATCCGGTGGTTTCTCTGGTAAATACCTTTACGAATATGATTAGTTCGAACCTCAACAAAGAAGAAAAAGAAAAGGAACTTACCAACATCGAATGCATACTCGATTTTACGTTGCGCATGCAAAACGATTTAAACACGATTTATTTCGAAACGGCCTATTTAACTACGTCGAATTCGCGTATTAAACAAGAAATTGAAGTGCTTTTTAAAGACTACACCAAACCCGTAAACTACAGCGAAACACTCGAAAAATGTCGCGCCAACGACGACTGGGACGCGCTAACCCAAAAAATGGAGGAGTACCTGGCTAAGATGAAAACTGCTCAAGGAAGTGCACAATACAAAATGCAAGTAAACATCGAATTTCCGGTTGATCGACTGTTGCAATTCATCAATCAGTACAATGTTTTTATTGATCAGGGCGGCAAATTTTACGAGAAGTTTCGGATAATTTTGAACAGTTACGAAAATGCCCAACGTTGCGAAACCAAATTGCCGTCGGAGTTTCAGAAAATGCGCGCCGATATTGATGTAGCGATTAACAAGTTTAATGTAGCCTACAAACCTGTAGAGATAAACGGCAGCAAAATGAAAGAAATCTTGTACGGATTAAACGAGTTTGAGTAAACGATTATAAAATTAGAAGACTGTAAAGTCCAATTAAAAAACTAATTCCTACGAATAAGTATAACACATTTAATCTGGCCTTGCTAATAGTTGTGCTTTGATTGTTGGCTCTAATTTTATAAAAATAAAACAATACTGTTACAACGACAGCCAAAATTACGGTGATAATCGCACGAATCTCAATTGCGATAGGAGTTTGGCTCAAAAATAAAATGAAGCTACCCATTAATGCAAGTGCCGATGCTAAACGATTTTGTGTCATAAAATAAATTTCTAGCAAAGAAAAAACAATTTCGATAAACGTTTACTTTTTAGCTTTCGAATCACTGAATTTTCAGGACGACTTTTCCTGCCCGCGATTGAAACGAAAACCCCGCAAGGTGGAACAAATGTAGTTTTGCAGCAAAGCAGAGGCGACCCAAGAAGCCGCTGCGCTGCGTGTAAAACCATTTGTGCCGCCGCGGAGTTGCAGTGTAAAGCGCGATAAGGCAGCCTAAACACTGTACCTAACGGCAATTTTCGTGTTAAAATGCAACTCCTATACCTAGTTGAAGTAAGGTGTTATTGGCATCTAACTTAACGTTGTTTTCAGATTTAGTGTTGGCAAAAATAAATGTGGCGTTAGCATCAAAAAAGAGGTTGGGTAGCACAAAATAACGCCCACCTAACGAGGCTGTTGCGCCATGAGTGCTTAACTTTCTTTTGATCATCGGATCGATGTTAAATAACGGTGTGGTTTCGAAGTTGAAGGTATCGTAGTAATAGCCAACACTGCCATAAACAGCCATTTTATCGTCTAGCAAGCTCTTCGAGGCTATAAAATGAGGGTTGAGTGCAAACTTGTCAGAATAATTAGGCTTTGCATCAGACCTAACGTAAAACGCCCGTAGCCCTGTCGATAAATCGATACCATTAAAATCCAAAACGTTATAACTCGCCGTTACGCTTATAGGTTGCAAAAAAGGTTTAATATCGTTCGTGAACGAATAGTTTGCGGAAACCGTAAACTTTTTATCTCCGGCAGATTGTGCGGATGCAAATAAAGTGGCCAGAAGTGTGATGAGGAGCAGGACTTTCTTCATACGGACTAAAGTTTAATAATTACAGCAGCACGCGCAAATACATAATCTTACCTCGCATACGTTTGTTTTGAAACGAGCAATTCTGGTTAAAACGACATATTTGAATGTGTTACATGTAAAGCTAACAGAATTTGGGTTACAAGGCACAAAAAAAGCCGCGATTTCTCACGGCTTTGGTATTTGACGAACGTTAAGGTTTTAGTCGACTAAGATAATAACCTTGTTGTTGTTCATTTCGATTGTTCCGCTGTTGATTTGCAAACCAAGTGTTTGCGCGTCTAACTTCGTGAATTTTGATTCTGCTTCTTTTGAAAGTGCAAAACTAGGCGCGGCGATTTTTACCTGCCCGCTTTGCAACACGGCTACAATTGGCGCGTGGTTATTCAAAATCTGAAACGAACCATCGACACCTGGAAGCGTAACTGAATTTGCTTCGCCGGTGAATAATGTAGCTTCAGGAGATACGATTTCTATATGCATGAATCTATAGATTAAGCTTCTGCAAGCATTTTTTGACCCGCTTCAATTACGTCTTCGATAGTTCCTTTCAAGTTGAAAGCAGCTTCTGGAAGGTGATCGAGCTCGCCATCGATAATCATGTTAAATCCTTTGATAGTATCTTTGATGTCAACCAAAACTCCAGGAATACCGGTAAACTGCTCAGCTACGTGGAACGGTTGTGACAAGAAACGTTGTACACGACGCGCTCTCGAAACTGCCAATTTATCTTCTTCTGAAAGTTCTTCCATACCAAGAATCGCGATAATGTCTTGCAATTGCTTGTACTTCTGAAGAATCTCTTTTACGCGTTGTGCACAGTTGTAGTGCTCATCGCCAAGGATATGTGGAGTAAGGATACGTGAAGTAGAATCTAGTGGATCTACCGCTGGATAAATACCTAACTCGGCAATTTTACGAGACAATACTGTAGTTGCATCTAAGTGTGCAAAGGTGGTTGCCGGTGCCGGGTCGGTTAAGTCATCCGCAGGAACGTAAACCGCTTGTACCGATGTAATAGAACCTTTATTTGTAGACGTGATACGCTCTTGCATAGCACCCATTTCAGTGGCTAACGTTGGTTGGTAACCTACCGCTGATGGCATACGTCCAAGAAGTGCCGATACCTCAGAACCTGCTTGTGTAAAACGGAAGATGTTATCAACGAAGAAAAGAACGTCTTTACCTTGATCTGTTCCAGCGCCATCGCGGAAATACTCAGCGATTGATAATCCAGATAGGGCAACACGTGCACGAGCTCCAGGTGGCTCGTTCATCTGACCGAACACGAATGTTGCTTTTGATTCACGCATGCCTACTTTATCTACTTTGCTCAAATCCCAACCTCCATTTTCCATAGAGTGCATGAATTCTTCGCCGTA
The DNA here is from genome assembly GCF_049240005.1 of Flavobacterium sp. Lineage (GTDB taxonomy): Bacteria > Bacteroidota > Bacteroidia > Flavobacteriales > Flavobacteriaceae > Flavobacterium. The sequence goes on from NZ_JBMLTK010000025.1 coordinate 97,464, forward strand.
TTTGATAATTCCAGACTCAAGCATCTCGCGTAGTAAGTCGTTTCCTTCACGTGTACGCTCACCTACACCAGCAAACACAGATAAACCACCGTGTCCTTTTGCGATGTTGTTGATCAATTCTTGAATCAATACTGTTTTACCAACACCTGCACCACCGAACAAACCGATTTTTCCACCTTTTGCATAAGGTTCGATAAGGTCGATAACTTTAATACCGGTGAAAAGCACTTCAGATGAAGTGGATAGATCTTCGAATTTTGGTGCTGCTCTGTGAATTGGCATTCCGTTAGCACCTTCTTTTGGCAAGTTTCCAAGACCGTCGATTGCATCTCCGATCACGTTGAACAAACGTCCGTAGATGTCTTGTCCGATTGGCATTTGGATTGGCGCGCCTGTACCTACCACTTCGTAGCCGCGGCTCAAACCGTCGGTAGAATCCATCGAAATGGTTCTAACGGTATTTTCACCAATGTGCGATTGAACTTCTAACACCAAAACGGTACCATCTTTTTTAGTGATTTCGAGTGAGTCGTAGATTTTTGGCAACTCAACATCTTTCCCGCTGAACGCAACGTCGACAACCGGTCCGATAATCTGGGCAACTTTACCTATTACTTTAGACATACTTAAGTATTAATTTTTAGTCTGTTATGTTCGAAAAAAGAAGGCACAATTGCCCTAAATTTTCGAGTGCAAAGATAATTTTTTAAAATACATAATCAACAATAGTTGAATAAAAAAACTGTTGGTTTTTGGCGATTTATTAAAGAATGATTTGAAATGTCAGAAATACGCACAAAAAAACCGCCGATGTTGGTCGGCGGTTGTTTAAAAGTATAAACTTTTTATGGCAATATAGCCGGATAGCTCAATGGGAACTGTTCAGGCTTATACATCTTAAATACTGAATTGTACTGCGCAGAAATTGCTTCCATAAACTTGTTAGCAATATAAGCGTTACCGCGTGCGGTCAAGTGAATACCATCTAGACCGAACGCACCACCTTGTACAAAGCTCGATGTCATATGGAAATTACCAAAACGAATTCCAGTGGTCGACAATTGTGTTAACAGTGCATTTGCATCGACAAAAGCTAAAGATTTTTCATCAGCAATAGCTTTAATAGAAGCATTATAAGCATCGGTAGCCGTTTTAACCTGAGCTACTTCGTCGGCAGTTAATACTCTGCTGTCTTGCAAAGGATACGAAATACCATTTACGTTGAAAGGCGCAGGAACACCCGCTTGGTTGGTTCCAATAACCGAACGTGTGGTTAACAAAATAAAATCGCTATTTCCCGCTGTGTTACGAGCGTGGCGTGCACGACCGTACAATCCGCCTAAGAATGCCGCAGTTTGTGTACCTAAAACAGGAGTAAGAACAGCAGTAATTTCGGCAGACAAGCTTGGTAAGCTTTCATCTATAATTAGTAATGGATTATTTGGCTCTACTGTCGCTGGATTGCCGTCATCTGAAACTAAAGTAACAAAACGGTTCGGCTGTCCTGTTGCAGTAGTAATTTGATTTATTGCGCCAAACAATTGATTTAACTGTGTTGAACTAGCCGCGGGAATTAAATTTGCAGCAATTGGGTTTGTTGGCACAGTTGTAAAAAACGGAACTGAATTGACGTACGGAATATTGGCAACAACTCCTTTTGCACCATTTGCTGTTAACGCATTAACTAGATTTGAATACACAGTTGCGAAAACAGTAGGATCTGTGATGTCGTTACCACCATAGGTCGCTGGATTTAAGTTTCCGAGCTGATTGGTACCCGTACCACCTGAAGTAGCATAAGATAAAACGTCGTTATTTCCAATCCACAACGAAAAAAACGTTGGATTTTGTGCCACAGCATCCGCAACAATTGATGTAGAAGGACTTGAAGCAAAGCGTACAAAATAAGGATTTGCCAAGCCAGCTGCTACTCCTGCAACATTGCCGTAGCCGTTTGCCAATAAGTGGAAACTCTTAGCGCCCGGTACTCCTAAGTTGTTGAACGGACCGGTAAGCGGTGTAATAATCTCTGTAGTTGGTGCCGCCCCAGGAAGCGGAACCGGTGCAGAACCGTTGAAAATCAATCGAACACCTTGAATAGGAGTTCCGCCCAAAAGTAGTCCTCCAAAATTGTCATTCATTAGAGGAATGGTAAATGAACCTCCACCAGCTTGTGCGAACTGATCTGCCATTAGTTTTGGATAGGCATTATTCTGACCCGCAATGAATAAAGCTCCATCGGAGAATCCTGCGGTTAAAGAGTTACCTAAAGCGACGTATTTACTGAAATCTGCATCGCCCGCACTTACGATTACTTCTGGCTCAACTTCATCGTAATTTACTTCATCTTGCGTGCACGATACAGCAATCAATGAAGCAAAAAACATCCATTTAATATTTTTTATCATGATTTTTCGATTTTAAGGATTAATGGTTAAAGAAGCTAAATACGTCTGACCGATACGACCTGCTCCAACTACTTGTAAATAATCGCCACCGCCAATATTCGACGCTGTTAATTTTAATACTGATTTAATAGCTGGAATCTTGTAAGACACTTGTGCATCGAAAACTGTCATCGAAGGAATAACACCATCGGCAAAAGACGACTGCCACAAATACTCATCCGACCATCTTGCATTAACATTGAATCCAAAGTTTTTAAACAATTTGTCGTTTCCGATATTCGCTTTAGCACGGTGTCTTGGCGTGTTAAATCCAGCAATAAAAGACGGATCTTTTGCTTGATCGAACTCGAACTGTGCATGGTTGTAATTCAATCCGAATTCAAAATCTTTGTAGATTTTCTTAGACACTCCTAGACCAAAGCCAAACGATGAAATGTCGGTTGCAGAGTTAGAGTAAACTTGATAAACACGACGGTCGCCGTTCGCTAAAGCAGCATAAGACAACTGCACTTGTGGGTCTGCAGAATTCTCGCCAGCAATACCATAGTAAGGCGTGATTACACGTGAGGTACTCAAGAAATCGTTATACAAGTTGTAGTATGCATTGATATCAACTGATAAACCGTTATCTAAAGCTGATTTGTATCCGACTTCAAATGCTTTTACTTGCTCTGGTTTCACTAAGCTAATATTTGCTACACGTAAGTCTGCTGGGTTTTGTGACGCTGCAAATGCCTGTACAGATTGAACGGTATACGCATTAGTATAAGCGTTGCCTCCAGAAAGTGTAACAGTACTTGGCTGCCCAAGCGTGTTTTGAGCATTTTGGCTCACGGGAAGCGTTTCAACATATCGATCCAAATTCTCAGCAGCCGAACCAATCAATGCGAACGGACCTAAATTTAAACCAATGAACAAATCCTGAGTTGTTGGATTTCGGAAACCGGTTTGGAATGAAGTTCGGAAGTTGTGATTCTTTTTCTCTCCAGCTGAATAAACAAATGAAACTCTTGGAGAATACTGACCTTCAAATAATTCAGATTTATCATAACGAATAGATCCCGTGAACTTCAATCGATCTTCTAAGAATTTCTTCTGAACTTGCATGTAGGCACCGTACTCATCGTATTCAATTGGACCGTCGTAGTCTGTAAAGATGGTTCCGTCTGAATTCAAGGAATATCTTCTGAATGAACCCCCTACTTGGATTTCTGCAAATTTGATAATATCTCTAAAGTTGTAATTTGCATCGGAATGATAAATCCTTGAGTTGTCTTTAAATTTCGCACCAGTAGTGAAATCGGCATCTTGCTTCACGGTTTCTAAAGCGTTTTGAAAGGCAGCCGAACCTGGTTGAAATCGCGGATTTCCACTTGGTGTTAATGGTAGTGGCGTTCCGTTAATGTTATTGTCTGCAAATCCTCGTGCAAAACCTGCTGCTTGCTCCGCATTAAAGCCCAGAGCAATTTGCGATTGTAAAAATGCTGTAGCGTAGTCTGTAAACCAAGCTGTATTATCTTTAGCTAAGCGGTTAATATTCCATGCAGCAAAACGCATATCGTAAGAATCACCTGCATCTTCAGTAGTCATGTAGCCACGAACAAAGAAGTTCTTACCAGTAACTTCCAATTTTGTTTGCTGCATGTAAAAATTCTCTAATCTGTAGCGGTTCGCTCCTTGATAAATCGTGTTACCAAGACCCAGTTTGTGTGTTGCAATAATTTCAATATCATTATCGAAGGGCTTAAAATGTAGCGAAAAATCTGCTTTTACATTCTCCAGTGTGTTATCACTTAAATCTCTTTCTGCATAACCTGTTCGAGAAACC
>NZ_JBMLTK010000025.1:101799-119748 GCF_049240005.1 Flavobacterium sp.
ATTCTCCAGTGTGTTATCACTTAAATCTCTTTCTGCATAACCTGTTCGAGAAACCTGACCTACGTTTCTGATGAAGGTAGTAACCTCATCTCCGTACGTATTCAAACCATCGTAATTTGGATTAATTTCGTGGCCAATTCCACCAGCAGTTACACTACGACGGTCATCGGCGATCCATTCTGTAGCTCGTGTGTACGTAAAGTTTGCTTTTGCCGCAAAGTGTTTCGTGAATGCGCGAGCCGCTCTAATTCCAAAGTCCCAGTAATCATTCACTCCGGCAACATCCTGTGCAGTTACACCGTATTTTGCATAGGTACTAATTCCTTGGTGCTTAAACGGACTCTTACTATTCATAAACAAGATACCGTTAAATGCGTTAGCTCCGTAAAGTGCCGACGATGCTCCAGGAAGTAATTCCACGCTTGCAACGTCTAATTCAGACAAACCAATCAGGTTTCCTAACACAAAGTTTAGCGCAGGCGATGAATTATCCATACCGTCAACCAACTGCATAAAACGGTTGTTTGCTACAGTAGCAAATCCACGTGTGTTAATCGACTTAAAGTTCAAACTACTCGTGTTAAAGTGAACTTCTTTCAAATTCTCCAAACCTTCATAAAAAGTTGGCGAACTCGTATTTTTAATCTCTTTTAAACCGATTCGCTCAACCGTTACAGGCGATTCCAAAATTCGCTCCGGTGTTCTCGAGGCCGAAACTACTACTTCATTCAGCAGCGTTTCTTCTTCCAACAATTGCACCGCTACCTTATTACCAGTAACATCAACCGTTTGTGAAGTAAATCCTACCATACTTACCGTAATTTGAAAAGGCGGTTTCTTCGATGTCGTTAATGAGAAATTACCGCTTTCATCGGTTACTGCGCTCGCGTCGTTATTCACTACCGAAATCGTAGCTCCAGGCAGAGGAAAGCCGTTTGCATCTGTCACTTTTCCTGTAACGGTGTTTTGCGCAACAGCAAGACCCACCGAAAAGAACAAAGACAGCACTAAAAAGTACACTTTCATTTGGTTCATTTTTGTTAGTTTATAATGCCAAAGTACAAATAATTTCAAATCCTCATAATTTTCAGAACCATTATTTTCACGATTCGCAAAAAGTTTTACAAAATTTTCAGATTTCACCATATCATCACTAATTAATGATTTCTTAACAATCAATCGGTGTTTTGTTAAATCATTGTAAAATGTTGAGGCTTTTTGAGATTTCGCTAGAATATTGTTAAGGTTTTGGGCGTGCCCCTCGGTTTTTGTGTGTGCTAAAAGACGTAAGTGCAACCTCGGGTCGTGCCCTTCGCTGTATCTTTTGTTCGGCCTAAAGGCACTAACAAAAGGATGTCACTGCGGTCACTCACGCGGAAAATCGTTCTAAAAATCCAAAAAAAAAGCTGCATCATTACAATGCAGCTTTTATAAATCTTGATAAATTTAATTTTATCCTTTCAAGGCCTCTGCACCACCAACAATTTCTAAGATCTCGTTAGTAATCGCAGCCTGACGTGCCTTATTGTACGTTAACTTCAACTGGTTTCGAAGTTCAGTAGCATTATCGGTTGCTTTGTGCATAGCTGTCATACGTGCGCCGTGCTCTGCAGCAAACGAATCGCGAACTGCTTTGTACAATTGTGTCTTTAAGCTTTTCGGAATCAAGGTTTCGATGATGCTCTCTTTCTCTGGTTCGAACAAATAATCAACAGAATTGTTCTGTTTTGCACCAGAAGAAATGAGTGGCAAAAACTGCTCCGTGCGCACAATTTGCGTAGCTGCATTCTTAAATTGGTTGTACACCAACTCCACGCGATCGTAATCGCCCGCAGCATAAACAGCCATAATTTCTTCGGCAATCTGTGCTACATTGTCGAAAGTGAGTTGGTCAAAAACCTGACTCTTATTTGCAACAACCGAACTGGTTTTCGACAACACGTCGTTTCCTTTCTTGCCAATCGCAAAAACAGCAACTTGCTTACCGCTGTAAAAATCTATGCGATTTTTTACTTCTTTAATAACGTTTGTATTAAAGGCGCCGCACAAACCTCTGTTCGACGTAATGGCAACTACCAACACGCGTTTTACATCGCGCTGTGTTGTGTACACACCATTATCACCATCTTCGATACTTGCCGAAAGGTTTTGCAACAACTCCGTTAGCTTTTCAGCATACGGACGCATAGCCGTAATAGCATCTTGCGCTTTCTTAAGCTTTGCCGCAGAAACCATCTTCATCGCCGACGTAATTTGCATCGTCGATGAAACCGAGGTTATCCTGTTGCGTATTTCTTTAAGATTTGCCATTTAGAATTGTTCGTTTTACCGGTTTTCTTAGTTATACTTCGCAGCAATTTCTTTAGCGGCAGCTTCCAATACATCGGTAATGCTGTCGTCTAATTTACCCGCTTTCAAAGCATCTAATGTAGCGCGGTGCTTGTTATTCAAATAGTCTAAATAATCTTTTTCAAACTCTTTTACTTTGTTCACAGGAACATTTCTCAACAAGTTTTTAGAACCTGCGTAGATAATAGCAACCTGATCTTCTACTGTAAACGGACTGTTCAAACCTTGCTTCAAGATCTCAACGTTTCTGCGTCCTTTTTCGATTACGTTTAAAGTTACTGCATCCAAATCGGAACCGAATTTCGCGAAAGCTTCCAATTCACGGAACTGCGCTTGATCCAGCTTTAACGTACCAGATACTTTCTTCATCGATTTAATCTGAGCGTTACCACCTACACGTGATACCGAAATACCTACGTTGATAGCCGGACGAACACCCGAGTTAAATAAATCTGACTCCAAGAAAATCTGACCGTCGGTAATCGAAATTACGTTGGTTGGGATGTACGCCGAAACGTCGCCCGCTTGCGTTTCAATAATTGGTAAAGCCGTTAACGAACCACCGCCTTTCACGATTGGCTTAAGTGATTCTGGCAAATCGTTCATGTTTTTTGCAATCGAATCGTCGGCAATTACTTTCGCTGCACGCTCTAACAAACGTGAGTGCAAGTAGAAAACGTCTCCTGGATACGCCTCTCGTCCTGGTGGACGTCTTAGCAAAAGAGATACCTCACGATATGCAACCGCTTGTTTAGACAAATCGTCGTACACAATTAATGCCGGACGACCTGTGTCGCGGAAGTACTCACCAATAGCAGCACCCGCAAAAGGTGCATACACTTGCATTGGCGCTGGATCAGAAGCATTAGCCGCGACGATAATCGTGTAAGCCATTGCACCCTTTTCTTCTAAGGTTTTTGCAATACCTGCAACGGTCGAAGCTTTCTGACCTACAGCAACGTAGATACAAAATACAGGTTGTCCTGCATCGTAGAATTCTTTTTGATTCAAGATGGTATCGATACAAACTGTCGACTTACCTGTCTGACGGTCGCCAATAACCAACTCACGCTGACCACGACCTACTGGAATCATCGCATCAACAGCTTTGATACCTGTTTGTAACGGCTCGGTAACCGGCTGACGGAAAATTACACCTGGTGCTTTACGCTCAAGTGGCATTTCGTACAAATCTCCACCGATTGGTCCTTTACCATCGATTGGCTGTCCGAGTGTATTAACCACACGTCCAACCATTTCTTCACCTACGCGAAGCGAAGCAATTCTTTGAGTTCTCTTAACAGTAGAACCTTCTTTAATACCCGTTGAAGGACCCAAAAGTACCACCCCAACATTATCTTCTTCCAGGTTAAGTACGATGGCCTCGAGACCGTTTTCGAACTGTACTAATTCGCCATATTGCGCATTAGACAACCCGTACACACGGGCAATACCGTCTCCTACTTCAAGTACAGACCCTACTTCTTCCAAAGTAGCACCTGATTCGAAGCCTTCAACTTGTTTTCTAAGAATTGCTGATATTTCAGCAGCATTAATTTCTGCCATAACTTATTATTGAATAATTAGTTGCTAAGTTCTCTTTTTAAATTTTGAATGCGTTGTGCAACAGAAGCGTTGAACTGCTTGTCGCCTATGCGTAAGATGAAACCTCCGATAATGGAAGGATCTACAATATTTTTTAGGGTTACTTTTGCCGAAGTAAGTGCTTTCACACTATTTAAAACAGCTGTCTCTAGGGCTGCATCGAGCGGTTGCGCTGTAGTTACCACTGCTGTTTCGATACCATTTCTTTGATCGTTAAGCTGTAAATAAGCTGTTGCGATATCTCCCAAAATTGCGAAACGCTTGTTTTCGAGGAGTAATCGGAAAACGTTCTTCGTGGTACCGCTCGTATTCGAAAAGATTGCTTCGAGCGCACTTAACTTATTTGCACCTGGAAGCACGGGATTGGTTAAGAAATTCGAAAGCTCAGCGTTTGCGTGCAAGGTATCTGCAATAGATTGCATATCGACAGCAACTGCGTCGGCTTCGTTTTTATCTAATGCAATATCTAAAATTGCTTTAGCGTATCTCAAACCTGCTCTTGATACAGACATTATTAGTTAGCTTTTACTTCAGTTAGTAATTTCTCGATAAGCTTTGTTTGTGCTGCTTTATCGGTAAGTTCTTGTTTTACCAATTTCTCAGCAATTTCGATAGACAAAGCTGAAACTTGATTTTTAAGCTCGGCCATAGCGGCATTTTTCTCAGCAGCAATAGCAGCTTTCGCTTGTTCGATCATGCGAGCTCCTTCTGCTTGAGCGTCTTGTTTTGAATCAGCGATCATTTTTTCGCGCATTTCACGAGCTTCTTTCAAAAGAGCGTCGCGCTCGATGCGTGCTTCTTGCAAGATACGCTCGTTATCGGCTTGCAGCAACTGCATTTCTTTACGAGCATTTTCTGCCGATTGCAATGCATTTTTAATACCTTCTTCACGCTCATTTACCGCATCGAGAATGGGTTTCCAAGCGAATTTTCTTAGAAGTAAAATTAATCCTACGAAAATGATCACTTGCCAAAAGAACAAGCCTAATTCAAACTGATTTATTAATTTTTCCATGTTGGGTGATTAATTCTAATTTAAACCTTTGTTAGAACCAACCGTTCTAACAAAGGTTAGATTGTTTAATTAAGCCGCGAAAAGTGCAGCGAAACCAATACCTTCAATAAGAGCTGCTGCGATAAGCATAGCTGTTTGAATTTTACCTGAAGCTTCAGGCTGACGAGCGATAGCATCCATAGCTGACCCACCAATTTTACCGATACCCAAACCAGCACCGATTACGATCAAACCTGCTCCTACAATAGTTGGAATTTGCATAAAATGTATATTAAAATTAAACGTTCAATTTATTAGTGATGACCTTCTTCGTGATGATGTTCTTCAACAGCTGCTCCGAAATAAAGGGCAGACAACATAGTGAAGATATATGCTTGTAGAAAGGCAACCAAAATTTCAAGAATAGACAATACAAAAGCTAGAGCCAATGAAAGCGAACTTCCAATCCAACTTTTGAAAATAAACATTAATCCAATGATCGACATTAATACGATGTGACCCGCAAAAATGTTTGCATAGAGTCGGATCATTAAAGAAAACGGCTTAATTACCACACCTAACAATTCGATTGGCGCAAGGATGATGCGCATTGGGTAAGGTACGCCTGGCATCCAAAAGATGTGACCCCAGTAATACTTATTAGCAGTAAGATTGGTAATTAAGAAAGTTAAAATAGCTAAGGAAAAAGTGATGGTAATGTTACCCGTTACGTTAATTCCCAGAGGAGTTAATCCAAATAAATTCAAGAAGAGAATGAAGAAAAATATGGTTAACAAATAGCCCATATACTTCCTGTGGTGTTTATGACCAATATTTGGAATAGCAATCTCATCGCGAACGTATAATACTAGCGGCTCAAAAATTCTTCCTGCACCTGCTGCAACGCCGCCGTTTCTTGCGTAAGATTTCGCTAAAGAACGAAACAGCAAGAACATAATCAACGCTACAACTATTATCGACAATACACTTTTTGTGATTGAAAAATCTAAAGGCCGTTCATTCGTGATATGCCCCGCAGCATCTTCGTTCAAAGTGCCTTTCGCGTCAGTTTTATAAATCTTTCCGTCGTGATGACCTATCGCGTAGTAATTTCCGTTCGATTCAGCAACAGCATGTCCGTGATCAAATTTTGCAGAAGAAAAGAAATGAACCCCATTATCCCACAATATCACCGGCAAAGGAAAACCGAAATGCGTTCCAGCTTCATCGTCTGAAAACAATGTGAAGTCATGTGAATCTAGAACGTGGTGATTGATGTGGGCTTTGATTTCTGATTTGATATCGCCGGTTTCATGATGTTCGCCTTTTGCAGCATGTGCTTCTGGCGCCTCGCTGTGATTGGCTTCACTTGTTTTAATAGTGTCGTTAACAGAGGTAGCCACAGCAGTAAAGCTGCAAGCTATTGCTAATAAAACTGATAGGATTGGTTTTTTAAAAATAACCATACGTTTTGGAACAAATTTTAAGGGTTCTCAAATTTGGCGCAAAGGTACATTATTTATTAGAACGACAAACGCTTTAAAAATTATTTTTTGTGCTGATAAAGTAAGCTTTCAGTCTTTTTTTTGTTTATTGTTCAATAATCGGTAAGTAAAATAAACCTCAATTGCCAAAAATAAAAGAAAACCGCTGTAACCCATTTGAATAGCAAGGGTTTCGTTAATCTGCTCCCGCGCGAATTTAATTACCACAAAAGCAGGAATCATTTTTACTGTGGTTACTGCCAGAAAACTCATGCCTGTTTGATCAAAGTTATTCTGAGATACCAAGAAAACGATACTCATACAAATTGCCGCGGCTAAGACAAAAAAAGCCAAATACTGCCAAATAACGATTTCCACTTCTGCGAAAGCTACGCTGTGGTACTCGAGCAGTACGCTCCAAGTAGCCGCCGTTAAAAGAATAGCAATTGCCAGTGATTTAAAGAGAAGTGCCTTCATCAGCTGTTTAAATCTTTCAATTTTCTGAATACCGAATAAAATGCGAGTGCTATTCCCACTAATAAGAAGATTACGTGATAGTCGGCCGGACTCTTCGGATATTGCTTGTTTACATACTCGCCTAACTTATGACCCGCAAAAATCCACACAAACATCTCGATTCCCATGGTTGAAAGCAACAACCATTTATTTGGTTCGTTTTGTGGCTTTTTGGGCATCAAGGCTTTCTTGTCTTTTCGGTTTTTGGAGCTCCTTCACCACCCGCGGGATCGTTACCCATGTCGGGGGTTGGACTCAGACTGCGAGAACCTTTGTCGCTTTGCTTTTGGTTGGGTGCGTTACCTAAGCCAGGCGGCATACCCGGATTTTGTCTCGAATTAGTTTGCGGCTTGGCTTGCTTGGGTTTTGCCGCAGCAGCCGCTGCTTTTTTCTCTTCGGGCTTAGGTTTGATAACCACGGGCTTTTTCACGCGAGGTTGTCTAGGCAAATGATACGTTTCGAAGTTCTTTTTAACTTGCGTTACTTTGTAGTTTTCCGACGACATTACCGTGGCTGGTAACTTAATCTGATAGTCTTTGTACTCTTTTAAAATCGTTGCAACATCTTTTGCTGCTGTTTCATTTTCAAAATTGTGAAGGACCAGAAAATACGAGGTTGGTGTGTAAATATCAACCGATAGCTTTAATGCGTCTGTGGTTCGTTCTTTTACAAATGTTTCTAAAATCGTTCGAACTGCTTTAACCGACTCGGCCTCGGGATCGTCGACTTTGTATAAAATTTTATAGGTTGTTGGCTTGAAATCATCGTACTCCATATCTTCCAAAATCGGAATGTCGGCACGCAATAATTCTTCGGCTTCTTTACCTTCGCCTGTTGTTGGAAAATTTAGTGCTACGAAATTCAAGCCCGCTTTGTACGCTGTAACTCCGTTGAGTTTTCCGGCATTAGTTGCCTTTAACAACTCGAGCTTCGGAATGATTTCCTCACCTGTAAACTGCGAAATAGCTGCATCGATCTTTGGCGCTAAACGGATGTAATCGCCGTTGCTGAGCTGTTGGTAAAGTTCGTTATACACTTCCTCGCCCGTCATGGCTTCGTTTCCTGTAGCTGATTCCGGATTTTGAAGAATTTGCGCATATCTGCTGTTCGGATAACTAGCAATAATGCGGTCTTTAATGGCTTGCGCTTTGGATGGATTAATTTCCATATAATCTTTGTACAGATTGTAAAGCGCCGGTAAAATGTAGCGTTCTTCCGGATTTTGCTTGAGTAAACTCTCGTATTTATCTGCCGAAAGCTGATATTCTTTGAACTTATCTTTGTAAATAGCTCCTAATTGAAAGTAGGCAAAATTGCGTTCTTTGGCCAAACTGTCGAGCACCGTTTTAGAAGTAGGAACGCCTTTTAGATAAAAATCGGCGGTGTATTGTGGTTTTTCAACTTCTTTGACTTGGGCTTTTTCGCTAATCGAATCCGACTTTTTATCAACTTTTTCGATTTCCGATTTGTTTTGCGTGAGCGAAGTTAAACGCCAGTTGTCTCGCAAAGTTCTGTTTCCCCAAATCTTTTTAAAATCGATTTTCCCTTGGGAAACATTTACGGTGTTGTAGAAATAGAATCCGTCTTTGCCGCCTGCACTTGCACCTGCGGTTGATCGGGGTCGTTTTTCAGACGACGCACCTTTGTTGTCGGATACGTCTTTAAGATTTTGACCCGGAGCGTCGTTGCGGCGTAATTCTGCGCGAACTTCTGAAGCGGTATCGTCTGAGTTATCTCCGTCTCGTGCGGCTAAGCGTGCAGCTTTCTCGGCAGCTTCTTTTTCTTTTTTCGCTTTCTCAGCGTCGGATTTTTTTAATTTTTCGATGTATGCTTCGTAGAATTCTTTTCTGTCGGAAGGCGAAAGTGCAGCAACATTTAAAATACTGTCGTTTCGTTGCGCAATACCTTCGTATTTAATAACATCGTCTAGATTATTGCGTTTTTTCTCGATGGCTTTGTACTCGCGTGTTCTGGGCTTTAGTTTGGTTAGGGTACTGTCGTAGTACTGACCTGCGGTTTGATATTTCGCGGAGTCGAAGTATATCCCTGCCAGATTACGGTAGTTGCTGGCCACGAGATAATCGTCGGTTGATTCAATTTGCAGTGACTTGTTATAATTCTCAATTGCGGGTTTGAATTTTTTTCGCTTGGTGTAGAAAAGCGCTTTTTGGTGGTACAAAACATCGAGAAAGGGTCGGTTTTCGCGATCTTTTATCAAGGCATCCATGTGTTTGATGAATGCAACTGTATCGCCCGACTTATAATCGAATTGTTGGGCGAGTTTTGCTTCGGCTTGAATGATGTACACACGAGGCGACTTCCGGTTCATTTCGATTACCGTTCTGAACTCGTTTGCCGCCAATTCGGGTTTGCCTTGACGTTCGTACAACTGACCTAAAATAAAGTGGTAGCGCGCTTTTTCTTCGTTGTTTTTAGAAAACTCGATGGCTTTTGCCAAACGCACGGTTGCGCTATCAATTTGATTTAGGTTAACGAAAGCTTGTGCGATCGTGGCATTAGCGTCGGCATATACTTGATCTTTAAATTTGATTTCGGATAAGAGCTGTTTTAGATTTTTAACGGCGAGTGCGTCGTTTCCGAGTCGCATATTGGTGCGCTCGCGCCAGATTTTTGCGATATAAATTTTGTCGCTTTCTGGATATTTGTACAAGATATAGTTAAACGCTTCGAGAGCCGGAATGTAGCGTTGGTCGTAGTAGCGCGCTTGTCCGAGCATGAGGTGCGCTTCATCGATTTGCGGGTTACGCTCTTTGCCTTCGATATTCATGGAGCGTTTTTGAATGGCCTTGGTGGCTTTAAGCTCTGCGCGTTCGAAGTTGGTGTTTTTTGGTTTGGCTTTATCGGACTCGCCGGCGGCCACATCGCCTTGCATGCGTTCGATCGGAAGAATATCCCAGTAATTGTCTTGGTATTTTTGTTTGACTTCTTCGAGACCTTTATCTAAAGCCAGTTCGCCGTTGTAAAGCGCGTTATATTTGGTATTGAGTGCCTGGAATTGCCGATTTATAAACTTGTCTTTTCGCGTTGAACAAGCAACGATAAAAACAGTTAAGGCTAAAACCGACAAACCTCTAGTATATGCCTTCACGTAACTTTTCTTTGGGATATTAACTTTCAAAATCCGTTTTTAGTGTACCAACGGGTAAAAGTAAAATTTTTCGCAAACGCACAAACTTTTATAAGTAGAAAATCGCTGAACGGTTCGTTCTTAGCCCCGATTGGACGGAAAGCCCGCATTTTGAGTGGCGATTTTTTAAGGCTTTGCGGCGGCGACCAACGGAAGCCGACAGGAAAGCCATTAAAAAACGGCGGCGAAAAAGCGGACTTGGAGGGAAAGCGGGAATAGCTTCAAAAAATAGCTTTAAAAATCAATCCCTCTTAAAAATAGGGTTTGTTTGAATTATAAAATAACTTTTTTAGATTTGACCCGTATAAAAATAGGGTTGTGATGAGAAAAATTGAAAAAAGATGGATTGTTTCGTTTTCGCTAATCAGTTTATTTAGTTTGGTAGGATTGTTTTGGAAATCGGATCCATCGGCTATTCGCAACAACTTTTTAACAGAAGAAGCCGTGTCGTTTGCAGATGTAGCGTGGTTACTTACCGCTTCGTGTTTGGTTTTATTGATGACGCCCGGTTTGTCGTTTTTTTATGGCGGAATGGTTGGTAAAAAGAACATCATTAGTACGATGCTGCAGAGCTTTGTTTGCTTAGGTGTAGTGAGTTTACTTTGGGTGATTTGCGCTTTTTCGTTGGCATTTGGCGAACCTTTAGGCTTTGAGATTTCGGGGAAATTTTACAGCGTTGTTGGAAATCCGTTTACCTACGCCTTCTTTGATCACGTGAGTATCTTGCCGCACAGCAAAATGGCTTCGACGATTCCGTTTATGCTTTTTGCGCTCTTTCAGATGAAATTTGCGGTAATTACACCTGCTATTATCACTGGTTCGTTTGCTGAGCGCGTGCGTTTTATCTCGTATTTGCTCTTTATTTGCTTGTTTACTTTGCTGATTTACGCGCCTTTATGCCACATGGTTTGGTATCCGACGGGCTTATTGGGCAGCTTTTTTGGCGTAAAAGATTTTGCCGGCGGAACGGTTGTACACATGAGCGCCGGATTTGCTGCACTTGCGGGTGTTTTGGTTTTGGGAAAACGCAAAGACAGTTTACATATACCAACAAATATTCCGTTTGTAATTTTAGGAACGGGCATGCTGTGGTTTGGTTGGTTTGGCTTTAATGCGGGTTCGGCCTTGGCTGCAAACGGAACGGCAGTTATGGCGTTTGGGACTACGATAACGGCATCGGCCGCGGCGATGATGACTTGGGTTTTTTACGATCGGTTGTTTGGCAGAAAAGTCTCGGCTTTGGGGGCTTGTATTGGTGCCGTGGTTGGTTTGGTGGCTATTACGCCTGCCGCTGGATTTGTGAGCATTCCTGAAAGTATGTTTTTTGGATTTATCACGGCAATTGTATCGAACTCGATTTTGTATTGGCCGGTGATGAAACGCATAGACGACACTTTAGATGTGTTTGCGTGCCACGGCGTAGGCGGCATTATGGGCATGATACTTACTGCAGTATTTGCGCAAGGCGAATCGGCTAGTTTGTTGCACGGCGGCTGGGTCGTTTTTGCGCACCACATGGCGGCTTTGGGCTTGGTTGCGGCATTTACGTTTCTAGGTTCGTTGGCTTTGTACCGCATTACAAACGCAATCATTCCGCTTCGTGTAAGCGAACAATCCGAGAAAATTGGTCTGGATTTATCGCAGCACGACGAGAGTTTGGATGCGCAGCGACACGTGGTGGGGTAGCTTACTGAAATAACAACAGTTTACACATCTCGAGGTTTTTTTGATTATCCCGCTTTGAAATACCTTGCAGCAATTTCACAGCTACTAGTAAGTTCGAAATATTGACTGGGATATCTCTTTTTTAATCTATCGAAAAAAACAGCAGAGTTAACTTCGGGTGTATCACTATAATATGGTCCAAATCTTTGCGATTGCTGTTTATTGAATAAATATGTTGCTTTATTTAATTTACAGGTCGCAATTCTGAGTTCGCACAAAGCGGCAAAGTTCTTGTTTCGCGCGTGTTGCAAAGCTTTTTCGAAATAAAATATTGCGCGTTCACAGCCGTAATAATTGTTTTCATCTAAATAGTTTTCGTCACTATTTGCAGAACGGTAAATGCGGTTAAACATCCATGAGTTTCCGTAGTACGACGTGTTAAAATAAAAATTAGCGATTAAGAAGTACTCTTTTGCTCGATTTGGATTTTTTGTTTCTGCCACAGATTTTTTAAGACGGAGTAGCTCTTTCAAAGCTTTTGACTTGTTGTATGAGGTAATTTGATTTGCATTTTCTCTAATTTTCCCTAAATAACCATCAAGAAATGGATGTTTGTTGAACATTGGCCCATTGGTATAATGTTCGTTATCAACGTTCTGAAATGCTTTTTGTGCATTTGCGATGTCGTCTATTCTCATGAACTTGATACCAAGCAAGTCAAATACTCTATTTTTTTGATTCTTCACCTCTTTAAACATCCACTTTTGAAATTTTGTTTTTTTTGGAGTAAATAGTTCTTTTGCTATTGCACCACATTCTTCTGCCGAAAGTTCTGCATCGACATATTCGTACCAGCTGCTGTAATAATCATCCGCCAAGGTTCTCTTTCCGGAAATTGATTTCCAAAAGACTCCGCCGAACTCTGAGCTGGTAATATTGCTTAAAATCAAGGCCGCGGTAACATTATCTCCTAAAAATTCAATTTCTTTAGCGATGGCAAAGAGAAAGTTCTTGTCGGTTTCATAATCCATAATTATTTGTTGAATATCTGAGGGAAGTTCTATTTTCTTTCCTTTCAAATTCGCAACTGTAGCTAGCGTGTATATTTTAAGATGCAAGGATTTGAAGTCGCCATTCACTTTTGAAAGTGGAATTTTCTTCAAGGTTTCGAGCGATTTATGGTTTTCTTTAGTTAAAAATTCTAAGTAAGCCTTGGTTAACTGCCAAAGTGAAGGATTGTTTACTTTATTTAGATCTACAGCGCAAACAAAGTTCAGCAGTTCTTTTGCACGCTTACAATCAACTTTAACTCTGTCTAGAATTCGAGAATTTGTACTGTTTTCCCAATAATCATCGCGAGAAGTTGGCATAAACAAGGTATAAGTTGGCACTAAAATCCAATCTTCAAGTTTATTGATTTCACGGATGAGTAGAAACTCTAGTGATAAACTTGACGGACAGATTCGGTAAATCTGCTTAATTGAATCCAAGTTAAACTCTTGATTTATTGACGTGTATAGCGCTATGACATTAGCTCGTTCCTGTGGTGTTTTGGCCAACCTTAGAATTTTTTCCATAGCGATATCTTTTTGGAAAAAATTTAAAAACTGGAATCTATTATCTGTAGGCAATCCGAACAACCTAGAAACTAGAAAATTCTGCTTTATCTGATCGGGTTCAACTGAAAGCCGGTAGTAAAAAATCCAATTAGATAATAAATCGCCTGTTTTGTAAGTTTTGGAATAAACCTCATCGTACAACGAGATGATTTTTTCATTTTCACCCAAATACTGTAGTAGCCTGAAAATTTGAAAGTAATACCGCTTTTTGAGGGTGACGTTATTGGTCGTTGTTACCCGATTTTGCGCCAACTTTAATAATCGCTGTCTATTATAAATCGTAACTTCTGGATTGTTTTCCCACACATCTTCAAAACCGGGGCTACAAAGTTCAACTTCTTTGGCAAATTGTAAATAACTTAAGGCCGCAGCATCGCCCACTTTGTGCAGATATTTGATAAAAGCGTTTTTTGTAGTTGTTTTGAAACTGATTACCTCATCCGATTCCAATACTTCTCTGATCGACGCATAATCTACTTTGTGCTTACAGTAGGTACTCCACATGAGAATGTTGTCCGAAAAAGCTTGGGCATCATAGAAATTGAAGTTCTGAAAATTGCTGTATTTAAATTCTTTATCAGAAAATGCAGTTGGGCTGAAAAAGCTAATCTCGACATCAGAGGAGCCTGGATAGAAGTAACAGGCCCACGTGATGTTGCATGTTAAACTACTCAGTAAAAGAATGAAGAAGCTTATCAATCGATTGTTTTGAGTACTCATGGAATAGGGTTGTGTCAAGGTCAAACAAGATTACAGTCGTTTCTTTTGGAAATTTTACATTCTTTTTGAGAAGTGCAACGCTTTTCTTTAAATCAGTATAAGAAACCGTTTCAAATTTAATTCGATCACCTGTACGATAATACACTTCGTTTATGCTCGTGTCTTTTTTAACTTCCCACCATAATTCACTTTTTCTTTCGGCGAAACTGATTAAGCTCTCCTTTGTTGTGGTGGTAAATCCTTTAAAAGTATCGTACCGATAATGAAATGCCCATTGAAAAACAGGCAAGGCAACATCTAGATGAATTGGATATGGTTCGTCGACTGTTAAATAAGCACGTAATTCATCTGGTTCCAAAATCGAATTGCGCTTTGGGTTTTCAAGTGGTGGCAATAAGTTGTAACACATTAAAACTACTTTATCAACAGGCGGAATACCCATTTTTGTTCGGTATTTGTATGGATATAGACGCAGGGTACAACTCAAATTCTTTTGGGAAGCTTTTTTGAATTCTTCGAGAAAGTAAAAATAGTTGGCTTTTGATCGGATTGTCCAATCGCAGTCGATTTGTATTTCTGTTGGTGTTTTAAAGTCGCTAAATCCCTCTGCGCAATATTTCTTGATTAAGTGATTAACATTAGAAACGAGTATATCAATATCTGCTTTACTGCTCTGAAGAAACACTTCGTTTCTAATAAAAACTGTCGGGACCAACTCATATTCTAAATCATTCTCTTGATAGTACCTATAGCCATAACGTCTGTTGGTTTTTGAAGTTGGAATGTTTCCCATGGTTGGGCTGTGTTCTACATCAAAAAAACGGTAGTACACTTTTTTTACGTTGAAAGTATCTAAAACAGCGAATTCAGGATGGTCAAAATCGCCTTCTGCTTTCCATTGATAAAAAGCGTGGATCACTTTCTCTGGTTTACTAGAATTAACGCAGCCTGTCAATACGGTCCCGGCGATCAGGAAAATCAAATATTTTTTCATGAGAAAAGCTAACGCTTTTTAAGTATAAAACTACGTATCTTCAACAAAATTGTATGAATAAATTTTTATTTTTTTGAAACTTGCGACTTATAAAAAGCTTGTATTTTTCCTCTTAGAATTTGTTTTCGGAGACACAATACTGATTGGACGATGAAATTATATTTGAACAACAATTGACATAAGCATTTAACCAAAAATACGCGCTATAATTCCGCTTCGTGTAAGCGAACAATCCGAGAAAATTGGTCTGGATTTATCGCAGCACGACGAGAGTTTAGATGCGCAGCGACACGTGGTGGGGTAGAAAACTTGGCGTTAAACCGTATAACGGAAGTTATTTTTCTATAACTAAGCTAATTTGCTGATTTTGGGCGTAGTATTTCTCTGAGAAATTGAGTAGTATTGTTATATCAATTTGCTAATCGCCTGAATTCGAAAATAACTACGGTCAGATTACTCAAAATGAGCTGTTTATTTCGGTGCATGAAACCTGAATTACAAAAGTTTTGCGCTATTATTTTGATTGATTTCTTACCTCAATTTTTGATTCGAATACAGGTAAATCGACAAGTCTTTACTGTTTGTATTTGTCGTTGCAGCTTTACACTTCCCCATTATGAATCGGAATCTCGACCAATTACTCAATCAGCGTATTACCGGCTATGAAGAAGCACTTTCAACCTTACCGATAAGCGAGATTAGGCGCAAACAAATTCAAACCGATTTTATTGTTAGCGTTCGGTTAATGGAAACACTAGCCAACCGGAATTTACGCGCCAACGACTGGTCGAATGTAATCGTAATCATACTCAGCGCCTTAGTTCCAGTACTTATTAACTTTTCAACCGGCCCGGATAAGGAAAACGACAAATATTTGGGTATAGCAACGATTTGTAGTGTGCTTTTGGCTATTGGCAATGCCTTGAGGCAGTCGTATAAATTCCGAGAAAAGTGGATCAGCTACAAGCATACCGCCGAACTCCTGCTTATCGAAGGGCAACATTATTTTTCCCTTTCGGGGAAGTATCTCAAATATCCGACGCACGACGATGCCTTCGCCACTTTTATTGCGAACATCGGCAACTTGCGCCTCAACCAGCTAAACAATTACAAAAAGGAAATCGCCTCAGACAGCGAAGCCGATCTTGGGCCGCGCACCGAAACCGTTGTTGCTTCAAAACCAGTAGCATCTACGGAATTTGTGGGCGAACCGTCTAAAATTAAGCTCATTAACAAAGAGATTAACGCTTTTGTAAAAAGTAAAAACGAAGTGTCGTACAGTGAGACCGATCATCAGCGCCGACTGATAACGCTGTATTTACACGCATCGCTGCACGATCTGCCCGAAAAACTCAAGTTTGCTCATCAGGATTTGGAAGGCATTGCGTACCGAGTTCGTACTGAGAAATCGGGAGCCGAATTACACAGCATTTTTAGTCCGTCGGCGGGCGTAAAAAACGCCGATCTGCCTGCTTCCGAGTTTGGAAGTGCGGGCTGTTTTTGCAAAAAAGGCGATGCATTTGTGTTTATCACGTGTTACCACAGCGTTAAACATCCGTCGCAAAGCTGGAACTCGTTTTCGACTGCCGATGGATTTGACAAAGTTATCACGACCGATTCGACGATAGTGGGAACAATATTGGAGGCCGAGAAATCGGATACTATGGATATTGCTTTGGTACAGATTTCGGAAAAGATTCAGTTTGAGTCGCTATTTCCGAACCATTTAAAAATAAGTGCACAGCCAGTTTACTTGGATGCTGAAAACTTCGCGAATTACCAAGAGGTTTGTATCATTAGTCGAACGCGCGGTTACAAGAAAATTTACGGTCGGCTTGCGGAAGTCGACAAACCCATTACGCTGAACTACGGCACTACTGACGAACCCGATTACAAGGATCTCGACGGCATGTTGTTGGTTCACGGCATAAGTACAGAACCGTTTTCAAAAAAGGGCGATTCGGGTTCGCTGGTTTTCACTCCGAGTGGCACGCCTATCGGAATTGTTGTGGGTGGCGATGCCGAACGTTGTTCGTTTGTAATTCCGTTTTCGAGTATCGCGGATCGGTTTGCGGTTGAGTTGGTTTAAACAAAAACCTCTCGCTTCACAATTTATCCCAACTTTGAAGCATAGCTAAAAATTCACCTTTGTTTATGCACTTGCACGATGGTACAAATACAGATGCGTACGTATTGCGCTTTTTAAGTTTCAGATGATTATTTTGAAGTCGGGAGACTTCGTAGAGCGTGGGGGATTAGTTCTACCGACTATATAGAAATATTTAAGGTAACAGTAAGGGAAGATACAAAAGCACTTATTTCCACTCATAAGGAAAAAGCAACATATTGGAGAGACAAACTACAAATATTAGAAGGTGGGGGTGAGCAAATATTTAGTCCTAAATTAAAGGACGCTAAGTTTGAAAAAATACAAACCAAACAATAAACGCTATGACTAAAGTTACTGACATAATTTTTTTAACGGATAAAATTAGGAGAAGAATTAATGAATACAAAAGAGAAAGAAGTCCTATAGATAATGTGACAAGACATGACCTTTCCGCAATAGAGATTGCGGCATGTCTACTTGAATTAAAT
Source organism: Flavobacterium sp. (assembly GCF_049240005.1). Classification (GTDB taxonomy): domain Bacteria; phylum Bacteroidota; class Bacteroidia; order Flavobacteriales; family Flavobacteriaceae; genus Flavobacterium. The sequence continues at coordinate 119,492 of NZ_JBMLTK010000025.1, forward strand.
GTCATCAGAGATAGGAAAATTACAGAGGAAGAGATGCATTGGTTTCAAGGACAACGATTTGTTGACGATTCATTCCGAAACGACAAACAATACTCAGATCTCTATTATGACTATATAAAATTACTTTCCTATGTTTAGATTTTTTTAAAATTGCCGAAATCTAGGCACCATTTTCCCGTTCTATTTCTATTGTCTTTCGGTAACGTCTCCCCGCAGCCCGGATAGCAGCGAAAAACCCGCAAAGCGGCAGGTGCAAA
>NZ_JBMLTK010000026.1:0-4123 GCF_049240005.1 Flavobacterium sp.
CGATGCCGAACGGTTTGAAACAAACGCGCTTGAAGTGAAAGGCCCGGCCCGAAGCATCTCCATTATTTCCACTAAACTGGCGAGGGGCTGCCCTAAAATGAAAAATCGGAAAACAAAACTGCCTCCCGATTTTTTAAAATCATTTACTCTAGTCCTTCTTCTTGTAAAAGTATTTTAGCGCTAAAAATCGGCCAATAGTACCTCCTACAATTCCTGAGAACAAGACAATCAAAATACCTTCTAAACTCATATCCTTTTTAAAATTTGATTAAGATAAATACTTTAATAGCAACAAAACACTAAGTATTACGCGGGTTCTTGGCAAATTATAAATATGAATCTGATACCACTTTAAGCCAAGCGCCTACTCGCTTCGCATCTACACTAAGTTACATTCTAGATTGATAAATACAATTAGTAATTCCAAAATTAACAATCGTTTGAGACAGAAATATGAATGTTGAACAATGCGTGCTTCGATTTCAAAACACTTGAAACGAAAAAAGACCTGCAATTGCAAGTCTTTTCCGGTAAGTCAATATATTAAACGTTTATTTTACTTTGTTCAGAATAGCTTTGAAAGCTTCAGGATGATTCATCGCTAAATCAGCTAGAACTTTACGGTTAAGTTCGATTCCGGCTGCTTTTACCTTTCCGATAAATTGCGAATAGCTCATTCCCTCCAATCGTGCACCCGCGTTGATACGCATGATCCATAGAGAACGGAAATTTCTCTTCTTTTGTTTACGATCTCTGTACGAATACAACATCGCTTTCTCGACAGCATTCTTAGCAACTGTCCAAACGTTCTTTCTGCGACCAAAGAAACCTTTGGCCTGCTTCATCATTTTTTTTCTTCGTGCTCTTTTAGCAACCGAATTTACTGATCTTGGCATAATTTAATGTTTTTTTGTAGCAGGCGCTCGACTTTCGAGACTTAATGGCCATACTCCATGGTTTAAAAATAATTTAACCTCGCAATTCTAGAATTAAACAATTCTCAATTGCTCCTTCACGCTTCGAAGATCACTAGTGTGAACTAAAGCTGAATGCGTAAGCGCTAACTTACGTTTCTTCGACTTTTTAGTCAGGATGTGGCTTTTGAAAGCGTGTTTCCTTTTGATTTTACCTGAGCCAGTAACTTTGAATCGTTTCTTAGCCGAGGATTTGGTTTTCATTTTAGGCATAATTTCCTAAGGATTAAATTGACTTACTATTATTGTGTTATTGCTTCTTTTTCTTAGGAGCAATAAATAAAATCATTCTTTTACCTTCAAGAACCGGCATGGCTTCCACCTTTCCGTATTCTTCCAAATCTTGCGCTAAACGAAGTAGCAAAATTTGTCCTTGATCCTTGTAGATAATCGATCTTCCTTTAAAAAATACAAATGCTTTCAGCTTTGCACCTTCTTTCAGGAATTTTTCAGCATTCTTGCGCTTAAATTCATAATCGTGCTCGTCGGTTTGTGGTCCGAAACGAATTTCTTTAACCACTACTTGAGTCGACTTTGCCTTCAAAGCTTTTTCGCGTTTCTTCTGTTCGTAGATGAACTTTTTATAGTCCATTATTTTACAAACCGGCGGAACGGCGTTGGGTGAAATCTCTACCAAATCAAGCTCTTGCTCGTCGGCCATGCGAAGCGCGTCGGATAATTTGTAAACACCCGTTTCGATGTTTTCGCCTACTAGACGAACTTCCTGAATTCCACGGATGTTGTTATTGATGCGGTGTGCATCTTTCTTTTCGACCCTGGGTTGATACCCTCTGTTGTTTCTAATTGCTATGACTTAAATATTTTAAATTAAACGTTGAATGTCTTTAATGTTTTTGCGACTTCCTCTTGTACAACTGCTGCAAACTCATCTATACTCATCTTAATATTTTCGCGAGATTGCTGCACTCTACTGCGTACCGATACGGTATTTGTCTGTGCTTCTTCCTCGCCAACGATAAGCATGAACGGAAATTTTTGTAACTCGGCTTCGCGAATCTTCTTGCCAATCGTTTCATTGCGATTGTCAATTAGGGCGCGAATTTCGTGATTTTCGAGCAACTGTAAAACTTTTTTCGCATAATTTTCATATTTCTCGCTAAGACACAAGATGATAGCCTGCTCTGGAATTAACCACAACGGCAAGTTTCCAGCCGTATGCTCTAGCAAGATTGCGATGAAACGCTCCATAGATCCAAACGGCGCACGGTGAATCATTACCGGGCGATGCAACTCGTTATCTGCTCCTTTGTACGTTAGATCGAAACGCTCTGGCAAGTTGTAATCTACTTGAATGGTACCTAATTGCCAGTGTCTGCCCAGCGCATCTTTTACCATGAAATCGAGCTTCGGACCATAGAAAGCCGCCTCGCCGTATGCCACAACGGTATTCAGCTGCTTATCGGCTGTTGCTTTGATGATGGCCGCTTCTGCCTTCTCCCAGTTTTCGTTACTACCAATATATTTTTCTGGTTTTTCCGGATCGCGCAACGAAATTTGTGCTGTAAAATTCTCAAATCCAAGAGATCCGAAAACGTATAATACCAAATCAATTACGTTTTTGAACTCGGCATCGAGTTGGTCTGGCGTACAAAAAATATGTGCATCGTCTTGGGTAAATCCACGTACACGAGTTAAACCGTGCAATTCACCGCTTTGTTCGTAGCGGTATACCGTTCCAAATTCGGCGTAACGTTTCGGTAAATCTTTGTACGACCAAGGTTTTACGTTGTACATTTCGCAGTGGTGCGGACAATTCATTGGCTTCAATAAAAACTCCTCGCCTTCAGCTGGTGTATGAATGGGCTGAAAACTATCGGCACCGTATTTCGCGTAATGTCCGGAAGTTACATACAGTTCTTTTTGCCCAATATGTGGCGAAACTACTTGCTCGTAACCTGCTTTCTTTTGTGCTTTCTTTAAAAACTGCTCTAAACGTTCGCGTAAAGCAGCACCTTTAGGCAACCACAAAGGCAAACCTTGTCCAACACGCGGCGAAAACGTAAACAAATCCAATTCCTTACCAAGCTTTCGGTGGTCGCGACGTTTCGCTTCTTCCAACAGCTCTAAATAATCGGTTAGATCTTTTTGTTTTGGAAACGATATCCCGTAAACACGCGTTAATTGCTTGTTTTTCTCGTCGCCGCGCCAATAGGCACCTGCCACGCTCATGATTTTCATCGCTTTGATCAAGCCTGTATTTGGAATATGACCACCGCGACACAAATCGGTAAACGAGCTGTGATCGCAAAACGTAATGGTTCCGTCTTCCAAATTCTCGATCAATTCTACTTTATACGGATTGTTCTCTGCTTTATAAAAGGCCAACGCATCGGCTTTAGTTGCCGAACGCATTTTGAATTCGTGCTTTTCGCGAGCAATTTCCAGTACGCGATCCTCAACTTTTTTAAAGTCGGCATCGGTAATACGCGATTCGCCAAAATCGACATCATAGTAAAATCCGTTTTCAATCGCCGGACCTATAGTTAATTTAGCATCTGGATAAAATTCGAGTATTGCTTGCGCCATCACGTGCGAGGTCGAATGCCAAAAAGCTTTTTTTCCTTCGGCATCGTTCCAAGTATAAAGTACCAGCTTCCCATCGGTGGTTAGCGGCGTGGTCGTTTCAATCGTCGTTCCATCAAAAGATGCTGAAATAACGTTGCGTGCCAAACCTTCGCTGATGCTTTTCGCCACATCAAGCGCGCTAACTCCGGACTCGTAATCTCTAACCGAGCCGTCGGGAAGTGTAATGTGAATCATAATTTTTTAAAATTTAACGTGCAAAGATAGCCAATGCGCGGAAGCAAACAAGATGAATTTGATTTATTAATTTCGGTTACAAAAGCTGCTACCTAGCGGGGTCATAAATAGGTTAAAAGTGTGAGATGGCCTGATTGGTGCTTGTTGTTGATTTTTGTAGCTTTTCCCGCTGTTCGTTGCAAGTCCGCCGCTCGGCAACGGTTTGCACTGCGGTTTTTTGCGGCTTCCGGTGGTCGCCACCAAAACAGCGTGCGCACACGTTGCCACTCGTACGGGCTTTCCACTGCCATCGGGGCTAGACGTTTAGTGGAAGTACGTAGTGACGTTTGCCGTTTAACGTATCGGTTTTTGGGGAAGTTAGTCCCGAT
>NZ_JBMLTK010000027.1:0-14826 GCF_049240005.1 Flavobacterium sp.
CGTTAGCACCATCGTTGTTCGGTGAAATACCACGTTGGATAATACAACCGATGTTACTAATTGTGGCAGTTTCAAAATCTGAACAACCACTTGAAGCTGTGACTGTTACAGTAAACTCTCCTGCTCCACCTACAATAATTGATTCTGGACTGTCGGGAGATACTATTTGGAATGGAGCAGTGCCCGTCCAAGTGTAAGTTACGGTATCTGGGTCGAAAGAATTATTGAGAGGTACCGCAGTGATACGATATTGATTGTTTACACAACCTGTTTCAAAGGCAATATTTAAATTTATCGAATCTTCACCTACACTCACACTTTCAGTGCTAGTACAACCTAAAATTTCTACCGTTAAACTGTAAGTTCCTATTTGATTTGCCGCTATGGTTGATCCCGTAACTTGTGTGCCGTCAGGACGAGTCCATGTATACGAAGCATCAGGATTGTTAATATCGAAATTTAATGCTGTAAAATCAATCGTAACTGATTGATTATTACATATCACATAGGAACTGCTTCCAAAAGCTACATCCCAAACTTGTGAAGATGGGGCAATCGTATAACTTACTGGTGAGCTTAAACAACCCAAGATTGACACTTCAACTTGATATGTACCTGGCTCTGTTGCAAGAAAAGTATTGGTATTTGTTGTAGTTGAAACTCCTGCAGGATTAGTGAAAATGTATGTAACCGGACTTCCGCTGGTGTTGTTGGAAACTGTCGCTGTTATTATAGCATTCTCATCAGGACAAAGCTCAGTTGGACCCGTAACTTGTACATCCCAAACTACCGACGATGGTGATATCACGTAATTAACTGCTGCGCTGGCGCATCCAAATATTGAAACAGCAACTGAGTAGGTTCCTGGTTCTGATACAGTGTAGTTGCTATTTGCAGAAGTTGTTGTCACACCAGCTGGATCTGTGAAAGTGTAAATAACAGGACCCCCGTTAGTATTATTAGTTACCACTGCACTAATGGAACCTATTTCATCAGGACACAGTTCAGTTGTTCCCGAAACAGCTATATCCCAAGTAGGCGTTGCTGCCCCAACTGTAAACGTTTGACTGTTTGTACAACCTTGATTATTTACAACAACTTCGTAGTTTCCTAACTGCGTTCCGTCGATAGTGATAGAAGGTGTGGTTGCTATAAGATTACCATTAAATGTCCAAGAAAACGCTACCAAATTGGTGTCAAAAGATCCGTTTGTTGGAACCACTGTAATCGTTGTTTGTTCTTCTGGACACAAGTCTTTAACCCCTTCAAAACTAAAAACTGGCGTTAAATCTTGGACAATCAAATCAAATTCTACTACTTGATAACAACTTGTTCCCGTCTTAGAAACGCGAACATAAATAGTTTGTTGATCATTACCTAAAAATGCTTCAGGATTAGTGATTTGGTTAGCAACTATGTTTTGATCGGCGTCCTCAAAAGTCGTAAAATAAGTGAGTGCGTGTGATCCGGCAGCAAATGGTGCTAAAATTGCATCTGCATTTTGTGTTAAATCGAAAGTTGATGATCCCGTAGAATCACAATCTACCAGATTTAGCGGAGTTCCTGCAACTGCATCTTGGAAAAACTCAACAATAATTTGATCTGTTGCGACACATGTCGTATTGGTGTATGATGCACTAATTTGATAAGTTCCTGGTTGTGTAACAACAATAGACGGTCCGTTTTGATTTGCAATAATCTCACCATTTCTTGTCCACTCAAAAGTGTAAATTGTTGGGTCAAGTTCAGAATCAATTGTTACAAAATCTCCCGGACAAATGGCGTTACCAGCGGATTCTAGAAAGTCGCTTCCTAACTCTACATTTCCTATATCGAAACTGCCTCCTTCAAGAAATACGGCGCTATCAAAGGCCGAATCGCCTCTGTCTGCAATTACTAATTTGATATGGTAGGTCACGCCTGGTGTAACGTTTGCAACTGCTGTCATGGGAACCGTAACACCGTTAAAGTTAATAGGTGCTCCGATTGGATTTACTCCTAAATCTCCGTAAAAACTTTGGAAAAACTCAGGATTCACAGAATCACAACCTTGGTTATACAATTCATCTCTAATAGTAACTACGGAAACCGGTGTTGTAGTATTAGGAATAATCGCTAAATTCTCAGTTTCATTGGTAAGAGTGTTTGTTAAAAGGAAGGCGAATGCGTCTGAAAATATACATTGAAATGTTCCGTATTCTTCACTCGCAAAAATAAAGCGGAAGCTAATTTGATCCTGAAGCGGCACAAAGTCAAACTCAAGCTTAGTTGCATTTTGCGAATTCATTGCTAGACCTGTCGCTTCTAAAATGATGGCTTCTAAATCGTCGTCTCCAGGCCATCCAAAACCGCCATCACTTAAAATAACATCATTTGGACCTGGCGCCGAAGCTGCGTTTCCTGTTGTTAAGATAATACCGTCCTGGAATGGAAACTCTGAAAGTCCTTTATTAAAGTAACCTATTCCATTTGGCAAGTCTGCAGCAAAATCTAATCCCGTTGACCAAGTAATATTTGTCACATTGGCACAAGAAGTGTCCAACAATATGTCTTCGATTAGTTGTTGTTTGGTATAAATATCTAGGTTCGTTGTAATTGGAGGTAGAATTCTTCCAATACATAAGTCAAACGTAATGTCTTGTGGTGTGCCTACAGAAGACCATACTCTAATCCAATAGGTATTTCCGTCGATGTAATTATCTTCAATACTTTCATTTGGATCGCTACAAAACAAAAGGGTCAATGCGTTACAATCAGTTCCCGAATACACCGCATGATTTAGATTATCAGAGGTACCTAAAATATTTGAAAGAGTAATTATTTGAGTTGTACTGTTGGCAACGAAACTAAACCAAACATCGTCATCCTCAGTCCCAGGACATGTAGAAGCATTTGAAGAAGGTGTGGCTCCAGTTATAGCACTACTAACTACGATATCACATTCCAAGCCGTTATTCGGCGTAACTGGTGTTGCAACTGCGCATTCATCGTTTGTTACCGGATCTGGAGTAGTAATACACACGGTGAAGTTTGCGAACTGTGCTGCATTACCTCCCACGGTCCAAACCCTAATCTTGTACACTTGGTTAGGAACTAAGTTAGTAGCAACACTCACCTCTGGGGCACTGCAATACAGTTGTGTTAACGCTGTACAATCTGAACCCGAATACAATGCATGATTGATATCGTTTGATGGACCATTAATATTACTAAATGTTATAATGTGGACTGGGTTAGTAGCAGTAAAGGTAAACCAGACATCATCATCTGTATTTCCTTGACATACGGGCTGGGTGTTAGGTAATGTTCTTGTAGCACCAAGTGTTGAACCGTTTAAGCTTTGTGCACAAATTCTAGTCGGATTTACAGGAACCGTGATTGCTCCAGCACAATCGTCATTAAGTGGTTTTGTTGTGAAAGTTCTAGGTGCTAAAATTGTCCAGGTACTCACGTCAGTACTAGAACAAATAGAACGAACATAAAACACGTAAGTGGTTGCAGGTTGTAAACCTTCAACGGTAAATGGATTTGAATTTGTTAAATAGTAAGGTGCTACACCTGTTACTGGCGAACCATTTACAGGAGGAATAGCTCCTTCTGCTGGAACAACATATACTTCCCATTGTGTAGCTCCTGGTGGCGGTAATGCATTCTCTGTCCAAGCTAGTTGTGCAGAGGTTGAGGTTATCGTTGTAACATCTACCGCTAAAGGAGTTGGCTTGGGACAGGTTGGAGGCGTACAGTCGCCCATAGAAGAGTAGATTACTGTTGATGGTGTTCCTTCTCCCGGAGCTTTTGTGAATAAAATGTCGGTAAAAGGACTTTGAATTTGAACCCCAACTTCCGCAGGTGCTGTTCCTTCTACACTCCAAAACAAATCAAATGGAATATCATCACAAATCTGGACATTTACATTTGTTGGTCCTCCCGAAGTAATTGTACTTCCAATGGTAGCGACAATAATGCCATTTTGGCGAACTTGCATACGAGCACCATTCCAACCGTTACCTCCCGCATCGGTGAGTACAAAACGATAGGTGCATTTATCTTCAGGCAAGCAAGTTATCGTGTTGAAAACTATTGGCCCAGCCCAAGTACTTTTATCGTTTCCTGGACAAACTGTGCGTACATAGTAATAATAGATCCTAGCTTGTTGTAAGGTTCCATCTGAAACAGTAAATGGTGAACCTGACGATACTGGAATCAACAACTGTCCCGCGTCTGTTGGAGGATTCACTGCTGGTAATTGCGCAGGGGGAGTTAACGAAAAGCTAGGTACTAGATAAATTTCCCACGCTGTATCTGTTGGCGTACCGTTTGTCCAGTTGAAGGTTGCTGCAGTTAGTCCGATTCCTGTCACAGATAATGCAGTAGGCTTAGGACAAGTTGGAAGCGTTGTGAAGTTTACACCAGTACTCCAAGGAGAATCTGTAGGTGAACAGTTCACTCGAATGTACACGGTGTAAGCAGTATCTGGAATCAATCCTGTCATGTTAAATGATAAGTTCGTCAAATCGGCAACGGTAATGTCATTAAAAGTAGGCACTGTACTTGCCGTAGGAGCTGGATTTCCCTGAGGAACTACGTATACATCCCACGAAATTGTGGCTGGTGCTACCCAAGTTACTACAGCTGAGTTTGTAAGTAAAGTGGGCGTGGGAACTGCAACTGATGTAGGCGCTAAATCACAACGAGGTGTAGTACAATTGACAACATCAGTGTACAAAACAGTGAGCGGAGTTCCTGAATTAGCTGGCTTAGTAAAGATGGTTTGTCCAAAAGAATTTATAACTTCTACAATACATTGGTTTGGGGATGTTCCGGCTACCGACCAAAAAAGATCAAAACCAATGTTGTTACAAAGTGGCACCGATACATCAACTGGCCCACCATTTGTTATTGTACTTCCTAAAGTTGCAACAACAATACCATTTTGGCGTACTTGCATTCGGCCATTATTCCAACCGTTATTGCCTGAATCTCTTAACCGGAATGTATAATTACATGTGCTTGTGGCTTCGCAAACTAAGGTATTGAATACAAATGGACCTGCCCAAGTGGTAAACAGATCCGATCCAGGAATACACTCGGCACGTACCCAATATTCATAAATTGTAGCTGCGGTTAAATTTTCTACCAGATAAGGTAAAGCTGTTACTTCCGTTCCAGAACCTGAAGGAACTCCAGCCCCAGGGGCTTGAACTACTACCTCCCAAGATGAAAAGTTGCTAGGATTATCCCAAGTAAGCGTAGCATTGGTAAGTCCAATTTCTGAAGCGCCTAAAGTAGCTGGCGGAGGAGTACAGGATTGATTCTGTATAATTAAATTGTATCCAATTGAAGGATTCGTGTTGCTTGAACTAATTACGATAATGTAAGTAGTTCCAGCTGTTACATTTACTGTGAGGGTTCTCACAGTTGCTTGCGCATTTGCAACACCCGCAATACAGCTAACACCTACATTACTACAACCTGCATAAACAAACAGACCCGAATTTGTTGCTGGAGTTCCGCTTGGAGTCATCGAAATGTTGATAATCCCATCTGCGGTTGGTGTATAACTATAGAAAACCTCGTTACCTGCTAAGTAATTCGTATTTGCTGGGGTAGCTCCACACAAAGTTCCTTGGGCTGTATCGAATTCGTCTCCGAAATTAAGGGTGTTACCTGTTGATTGATAAGGAAGAGTTAGAACCTGCAACGGATCCGAACACACCGAACCCGTAGGTAAGGTGGTGAAAGGAAATGGTCCGGCCCAATCACTTGTTACGGTTTCTGTTGTACCGCAAATGGCGCGAACGTAGTATTTATAATTTGTACCTGCCTGCAAAACAATATTTGCTGGAGTTGTAGTATATGAAGTGGGGTTCGTATTAGGAGCTGTAACCGTAAAACCCGAACCCGTTGGATCTGAGGCTGCTGGCACAATTTCAATCTCAAAGTTCGAAGCCAAGCCCGGATTATTCCATGTTAATTGAACCGTGGTTGATTGAACAGACGCCACATCTAAACCGTTTGGTGTGAGACAGCGCTCGGTTAAACGAACATTATCGAGCAAAAAGCGATCTCCACCCCGCGCGCCCGTTGGCTGCGTGAAAACTCTTACAAAAGCAATATATACTTGCTGACCAATTAAAGAGGCAGGCAAATCGACAACTTTTTCAGCACAAACAGTAATATCGCCGTTTAAATCCTGCAAATCGGATTCAGTAAATGACTGAACGATGGTAAAGGCCGATTGATTGGTCTGAGTGGGGTTGATCGAAACGCGCACCTGAAAAAGCGTACCCTGATCACCGGACGCTAACTGCCGAACTAGAAACCGAAGTTGACCGTTGGCGGGAACTAACCTCTGATTTGTAATTAACCAATCTTCCTCCGTGTTATTAACTCCGATTTGTTCAAAATTAATAAACGCCGAATTAGATCCGGCGCAAGGGGTTACTGTAGATGGAAATGGCGTAGGCGTAGCCGTCCATTGGAAATTCGGCCCGATACCATTAGTACCGTTAATAACCGCCCAATCGGCTGGAATACCTGACTCAAAACCCTCTGTTTGCGCCGCCAGCTTTGAAAAAACCAGCAAAAAAAGCAGCAAAGTAATTTTTTTCATAAACGTTTTTTTTGGAAAAGAGTGAGCTTTTTGTTAACACAAGGTTAAAGTTCAAATTTAGCAATTATTGAGGCACCGTAACATTTCTTTAAATATTTAACAAAATCATTCTCCTAAGAAACAATTGTAACACAATGCCAGTTTTTAACATAGTTTCCTTCCTTTAGATCAGTAATCAAATCGACTGTGATAATACGTATCTTTGTACTCGATTTTACGTATGACTAACCCAAGAACAAAAGTTTACTTTGCCTCCGATCAGCATTTTGGCGCACCAACTCGGAGCTTGAGCCTAAATCGAGAGCGGCTTTTTGTCGATTGGCTCGATTCCATCAAACACGACGCGTCGCATCTGTTTCTTGTAGGCGACTTATTCGACTTTTGGTTTGACTATAAAACCGTGGTTCCTAAAGGTTTCATACGCGTTTTGGGAAAAATCGCAGAGTTGAAAGACGCAGGTATTGAAATCTTATTTTTTGTTGGAAATCACGATTTGTGGATGCGCGATTATTTCGAAACCGAATTGCAAATCCCAATTTATCGCGATTCAACCCCTTTCACCTTCGGAAACAAAGAATTCTTAATTGGCCATGGGGATGGAAAAGGACCTGGAGACAAGGGTTACAAACGAATGAAGAAAGTTTTCACGAATCCTTTTTTTAACTGGTGTTTCCGCTGGCTGCACCCCGACGTTGGTGTGCGAATTGCGCAATATTTGTCTGTGAAAAATAAATTGATTTCCGGAGTAGAAGACGCCACCTTTCACGGTCCGGATAACGAATGGCTCATTCAATACTGCAAAAGAAAACTGCAAGAAAAACATTACGATTACTTAATTTTTGGCCACCGTCATCTACCTATGACCTTCGATTTAGGAAACCAGGCTACCTACGTAAATCTTGGCGATTGGATTCAGTTTTTTACTTACGCAGAATTCGACGGCACCGAACTAAAACTAAAAACCTATTCAAAATCATAAAGAATATCCATTAAAAATGAACAATACTTCTCAAAATTTCGGAATTGAAAATGCACTTAAAAATCTTGGCTTACTAGCTGAAAATGAAGGAACTTCTACTGGAAGTCAGAACTTCAGCTCAGGCGAATTAATCCACTCCTACTCACCTGTAGATGGAAAACTCATTGGAAGCGTACGTGCATCGACTGCCGCCGATTACGAAAAAGCAGTTTCGACTGCTGCGGAAGCTTTCAAGTCATTTCGATTGATGCCAGCACCTCAACGCGGTGAGTTGGTACGCCAGTTTGGAGAGAAACTGAGACAAAAGAAAGACGATTTAGGAAAATTGGTTTCTTACGAAATGGGGAAATCGTTGCAAGAAGGACTAGGTGAAGTACAAGAGATGATCGATATCTGTGATTTTGCAGTTGGTTTGTCTCGACAACTTCACGGATTGACGATGCATTCGGAGCGTCCGGCGCACCGTATGTACGAACAGTATCATCCGCTTGGAATTGTTGGAATAATTTCTGCATTTAACTTTCCGGTTGCGGTTTGGTCTTGGAACACGGCACTTGCGTGGGTGTGTGGCGATGTTTGCGTGTGGAAACCGAGTGAAAAAACACCCCTGTGCGGCGTAGCTTGCCAGAATATCATCGCTGAAGTTTTAGCCGAAAACAATATGCCTGAAGGAATATCTTGTTTAATATCAGGTGATTATACAATTGGCGAATTGCTGTCAAAAGACAAACGCGTTCCTTTGGTTTCGGCTACCGGATCAACACGTATGGGGAAAATCGTTGCCGCAACTGTTGCCGAACGTTTGGGCCGATCGTTACTCGAATTAGGTGGAAACAACGCAATTATTGTGACGCCAAATGCCGATATAAAAATGACTGTGATTGGAGCCGTGTTTGGAGCCGTAGGAACGGCCGGACAACGTTGTACATCGACACGCCGACTAATTATCCATGAAAGCATTTACGAACAGGTTAGAGATGCTATTGTTGCTGCCTACGGACAGCTTCGCATTGGAAATCCGCTTGACCAAAACAACCATGTTGGACCACTTATCGACACCGACGCGGTAAAAACGTACCAACACGCTTTAGAAGCTGTGGTAGCACAAGGCGGAAAAATTATTGTTCCTGGTGGCGTTTTAACTGGAGAAGGTTATGAAAGTGGATGTTATGTTAAACCCGCTATTGCAGAAGCCGACAATAGTTTTGAAATCGTTCAGCACGAAACTTTTGCGCCGATTTTGTACTTATTGAAATATTCGGGAAGTGTTGAAGATGCCATTGAAATTCAGAACGGAGTAGCTCAAGGATTGTCTTCGGCAATTATGACCACTCATTTGCGTGAAGCCGAACAGTTTTTATCGGCATCAGGTTCCGACTGTGGTATAGCTAACGTAAATATTGGAACTTCTGGCGCGGAAATTGGCGGAGCTTTCGGTGGAGAAAAGGAAACTGGTGGTGGAAGAGAAAGCGGCTCGGATGCTTGGAAAGTGTATATGCGAAGACAAACCAACACGATAAACTACTCGACAAGTTTGCCTTTAGCACAAGGAATTAAATTTGATTTGTAAGCATTCGAAACTTTCAAAAAAAGCTGCGCATCAAACGCAGCTTTTTTTATACCTGAGTTCGATTTAAAAATTGCGGTCAGAAAACAGATAAATGGTTGAATACAAGGCGGATTTTTATTGGGATACTATAGTAACGCAAAAAAATCTAACGAAGTAGACAGCCGTTTATCTGTTTAGCATGAGAGTTGTTCCTTTCCCTTGCTATTGATTTCATATTTTTTTGATTTCAAGCGATCTGACAAAGATTTTTAATTGAACTCAGGTTTTATGCCCTTTTATTCGGTAACGATTGCCGCGCGACCGGTTGCAGCGGCAGCCCACAGCGAGAGCAATGGCCTTTCGCCAGGCGAGCGAGGACTACAGCGGAAAACGGGACGGCAAAATTACACGGGATTTCCAGCAAATGATTTTGCCGGCGCGCCCTAAGTTCTATTAAGTGATCTTTTATTGTACTTGAAAATCAGGTAGAAAGAATAGCATAAAACAAGTATGCCAAATAGCGCTTGTGTACTTAAATGAAAGGGGAAACCTACCGGAATAGGCGGGCCAGCAGGAGGAGGCGGACCACCACCAGGAGGGGCAGCTACAGCAGCGCTGCTACAAAGTAGTGCGAATAACAAAAATCCGTAAAATCGTCGCGTACTTTTCATTGTGCACAAAAATAGAAAAATTAGCTTTGGTTGTATCTTTACAAATATTAAATCTCTGCTTTTTATTTACGAAAATTGCTGACTTTTGGATTTAAAACACCTAAAAATGTGCTCGCAGTTGAACTGTTCCCGTATGAATTGCAGAAGACAATTCACTTTTTCGACCTTGGTAATTAAGCGTTAGATCTAAAAAGCCCGTTAGACTTTTTTGAACCGACAAGCGCCAAGTTGTATTCTGGCCCGGCTGCAAAGCTTCGAGCATTTGAAAAGCCGCGGCAGTATTAGCCTCACCGAGGTAATTGTTGCCAATTAAGTTAAACTCGCCGTTTGCCGTTAACTTTGTTCCTGTATTCCAATTAAATGCCAAAGTTAGCTTTCGCTGAACTAAAAAAGCCTCCGCGCCCAAGGTGTTTTCCTTTTCACCGTAAGCAGCAGAAATATCGAAATTTACGTTGGTCGAAAACAAATACGATACTTTAGGCTCAAACTCGTATCCCGTGATCTCGAAACTGCGATTCAAATAATTTTGAGCGGTACTTTTTTGTTTATTCTGATCAACTTGAAAACTAAATAACCAAGTTTTTTGAATCAAATGCGCATACAATAACTGCGTGCCCCGCAACTTATTTTCTTGTAAACCGCTGCTAATGAGTGCAATATTAGAACTTGATGTTGCGTTAAACGTGACGCTATGGTTTTGCTTGCCGCGATTGTAGAACAAGCTGTTTCTGAAAGTAAGTGTCTGCCCAAGTACATCAGAACCCGAACTACCAAAAGGGTTTAAATCGAAATCAGAACCCGATCGGCGGATTTTTCGCTCTGTGATAAACGAGGCTTGATTGCTTATTTTTTTAAGAAACTTCGAAAAGCCTCCCGAGCCTTTCCAAGCTGCAAAATTTAGGGTGAGATTTTGGCTAAGCCGGTTAACATGCGAAGGAACGAAAATCTGATTGGGAAGAAAAACCCGCAGGTATATGGCCTGATCGGGAAACGGTGCAATTTCGAATTCTTCCAGTTCCTTAACACCGTTATTGTTGTAATCGTTCCAGGTATATAAACCTTGTCCGGGCTCGACTTCGATGTAAGAGAATTCTTGTTGAGCTACAGTTCCCGAGCTATTTTCGTAGGTAGTTCCCAACACTAAAAGACGATTTAAAAACCGACCGTTATAGGCTATTCGGCTGTTTAAAGACGGAATGGCCGCCTGCGTTTTATCTTCGAACGTAAGTTTTCGGAAACTCGCAAACAACATCAAATCCTGCTGTTCGGATTGAAAAACACGCGAACGCACTAAATATGTGAGCGATTGGTTGACGCGACTCACACGTTGATTTACCAGCGAATCGTTTAAACGCAACAAAACGCCGCCTTCCACAAATACTTTTAGGCTGTCGCCCACTCCTACCCGACCGCCAAATTCGTTAAAGCGCTGACTCAAATTACTCAATTGGTTGGTAGCTTTCAACCGTTCGCTGTTGTCTTCTGCCGCATGCGTGGCATGAATCCAAGCTTTTTTAGTTGGACGATACGAAATGCGACTCAGATTTCGAAGAAAACTCGAATTAGCGAAATTTGCTGTTGTTTTTAAAAAGCTAAACTTTTGCGAAAACTGCCAGTTGCTGAGATTGGCTTGAGCGTCGAAAAGTTGGCGAAATCCCGAATACGAACTGCCAAACTGTAGTGTTTCGATTTTATACATAGCGCTGCCTTTTTGGTTTAGATTAGTAGTAAAACCGGCCGACACCAATTTCTGATCGCCGAGCTGCGTACTTACGTTCCAATCGCGGTTAAACTCGATACTCACGGCTCGTTCCACCGTCCGGAAACGTTCGCCGATGTATTGTGCGCTTGCAAAAACTTGCGTTTTAAACTTTCGTTTGAATAACAGCTGAGCGCCATCTATTTGAAATGCTACACCGGTATTGTCGGCATCGTCTAAAGAACTGTAGAGATTTTTATCGTTCAAACTACCCGCAAATTCGGCTTGAATCGTAGTGTTTTCGCCGTTTCGATACCCGCCCGACACCTGAACTAATTGCAACTTTTGAGGCGCAATCAATTTTATCACCGGCTCAAAACTGCCTTGTTTTACTCCGTTAATCGGCGCCACATACACATATATTTTTCCGGTTCCGGTAGTCGACTGCAGCTGATAATTCCCATTTCCTGCGCCAACATCGGTAAAACGAACGCTAAACAGCGTGTCGTTTGGATTGGTAGAATACACGAAAATAGTAGCGTCATTCACAATTTCCTTTCGATATTGAATTTTATTTTCATCGAAAGGTTCTTGGTTTTCAGAAGGCGCTACCATCAACCGATCGTCGTCGCCCGCATTACCTAAAACAGCCGCTTGCTCGGGAGATAAATTTTGTTGTAAGGGTTGGTTCTTTACGTCGTTTTCTGAATAAATTGCGCCACTTACATTCCATTTTTCCGAGCTGTGGTTTGCACCGGCATAGGTTACCAACCTTGTGAAGTTTCGTTCGGCATACTGATATTCAACGTTTATCCTCATTTCGGATGTGATCTGAAACAACGATGTAAACGTAATTTCGCCAGCGTTATAATCAATGACATATTGATTGTTCTCGCCGCGTTCTAACTGAATTCCGTTCACAAAAACGCGTTCCGAACCGCTAACTACGAGTATAAACGGTTCGCCATTCGGACCCGTAAGTTTGTATGGGCCTTGATTGCCTTCAGTCCCGGTAAAAGTACTTCTCGCGTAAGCGCCTCGAACCAAAGCCGCCGATGCAAACACGTCGGTGGTAGCCGATTCATCGCCAAACCGAAATCCAGCGCGAACGCCTTGTACTTTTTTACTGAAATTTAAGAATCGCGACGAACGGTTTTCTAGAAATAAATCGCCCGCTCGAATGTTCCATTTACTACCTGCGAGTTCAATAAATATTTGATCGAATTCGTCGAGTCGTTGGCTATAGCCATTGTCTTGTAAAGGAATATTACTGTCTTGGATGCTTGCCCGCAACGAAACTTTATCGGATAGCTTTCCCGAAATCTGTAAATCGAGATTCGAATTTACCACCGAATTCTGATTGTTTCCCACCGTAACGCCGCGTGTGATGCTTCCGTTTGTAGACAGCCCTTCAAACGGTGTTCGCGTATTGCGAAGTGGTTCGGAGTTTGCAGTCGTTGCCACGTTTCCTAACACTTTTTCTGGCGCGTAACGCACATACGATTTCGTAAGAAAATCGGGATATTTACTGTACCTCACCAAAAGCTGAGTGTTTTTCAGGGACGAATCGAGTATGTAAAGACGCGCTCGAGTAAAATCGACTCGAAAAGCTTGTTCCGGCAAGGGTCTATTATTTTCGTCGAAAATTTCAAAATCGATTTTTCGAATACTTGTACTATCGATTTGAAGACTATCCGACTCCACAAAAAAAGTGCTTTCGCGTCGCAGCGAATATTGGTTTTGTGCCGAAGACATCCAGCAACAAAAGAGCAACACTACTACAAGCCATTCCTTCTTCATGAATAGTCGATTATCCGCTTGGATTTAGTTTTGAAAACGCCGAATTGAAAGCGCATTTTCTACACCGATGAGCGAAACCATTGATTACAAACGTCAAAAGAACGAATTCATTTTTAGTGATTCGCATTTTTACGTTGTAGAATACCGATTTTCCAAAAAGACGCTTGAATGGCTATTCTTTCGTTACGATTTGAATAGTCTCGCGACTGGCTTGCTTAATCATCACGGTTTTTCCTGCAGTTACTTCTGCGGCAGCTTCTTCGGTAAAGTGACGAATGGTGTAAAGCGATACGTTTTCATTGTAATACACTTTAAATTGCTTAGAAAGCTCGGTGCGAAGTTTTTGAAAGTTGTCGAATTTATCTTCCAAACACAATGAGAATGAAATCGCAGAGTTTTGAATTAAACTGACCTTCATTTTGTACTTATGAAGAAGTGCAAACACGCCAGCAATGTGATCTTCCATGATGAAAGAAAAATCTAAGGAAGACAACGAAATTAAATACTGGTTTTTCTTGACGATGAAGCACGGCATGCTCGGAATTAGGTCTTTTCCTTTTGCTACAGTAGTTCCGGGCAATAACGGATTTACAAACGACTTTACATGCAACGGGATTTCTTTGCGTTGAAGCGGTTGGAGCGTTTTAGGGTGAATTACTGTGGCGCCGTAAAACGCCAATTCGATTGCTTCGCGATACGAAATTTGTTGCAGCATTTGGGCGTTTTCAAAATATCGCGGATCGGCGTTTAGAACTCCAGGAACGTCTTTCCAAATGGTAACCGATTGTACGTTCAAACAATAAGCAAAGATGGCCGCGGTATAATCGGAGCCTTCGCGACCTAAGGTGGTTGTGAAGTTATTGTCGTCGGCGCCCAAGAATCCTTGCGTAACGTAGGTTCCGTACTGACTTATTTTGACGGCAATTTGGCGTTGAGTGGTGTCCCAATCTACTGTTGCATCGCGGTAATTGTTGTCGGTTGCAATTAATTCGCGCACATCGAGCCACGTATTTCTAATTTCAGATTCAGCAAGGAAAAAAGATAAAATTGCCGAAGAAATTAATTCTCCATAACTCACAATCTGATCGTAAACGTAGTTATAATTTGAAGATTTATTGGATTTTAAGAAATCAGACAAATCATTGAAAAGCGCGTTAACTTTTTGATGCGCTGCGTGATTGCTATCGGGAAATAAATCGTTTAGAATATCAAAATGGTATTTCTTGACGTCGTTGAGTACGCTTTCGAGTTCGCCAGACTGAGAAATGTAATTTTTGACAACTACCTCTAGGGCATTCGTTGTTTTGCCCATCGCCGAAACTACAATTAAAGTGTCTGTTGCACCTACTTGTTGCAAAACGCTCACAACGTTTCTTACCGATGCGGCGTCTTTCACAGAAGCACCGCCAAATTTGAATACTTTCATGTTTTAGAATGCTGCTTTTGCCGTTTTGCAGCAGATTAAATAACGGCTTTAAGAATTGAGCGGCAAATATACGGTTTGTAGCAATTTTG